>JAWXCB010000094.1:0-36783 GCA_034440455.1 Chitinophagales bacterium | reverse complement strand
GTGTATCTCATCACCGCCTTCGCTCGCGTCCCGCGAGTGAAGGTTTCCTCTGCCTCCGGCATCCTCTGTTTTTTAATTTCAAATAGGCAAGATGCCCCCCAACTATCCATAGTCTGTAGCCAAAGCCCCCCGTTGCCAATGAGAGCAATGACCCTATTGCGCCTGTGCAGGTTACTGATGTGAGGCTGGATGTGCCCATGACACCCGGCATGAGAACTATTAAGGCGCGCTGGAAAAGAGGCAAGTGCGATTCCTTTGTGGTGGAAGCCGCCAGTGGACCTATCGCGCCCAACAGCGCGTGGCAGATTTTAACCGTATGCGCGAAGGCAAGCTGCGAACTAACATTAACCACTCCCGGACAATGGGCGATTCGCGTAGTGGGCGTAGATGCTGCGGGACATGCTGAACCAAGCCTGCCCGTGTCATTCATGATTGGATAAGAACCCTGATTCCCTGTTCATATACGAAAGCCTCCGCAAGGGGGCTTTTGTGTTTTGCGTCATGCTGAGTACTTCGACTCCGCTCAGTATAAACTCTGCGAAGCATCCAGCACTTCAAAAGTGTTATCACTAAATTTTAAGAGAGGAGATTCTTCGGTCGCAAAGCCTCTCTCAGAATGACGCGATATGGAGTATTTGAATAGCCGCGTCTGTGGCGAAAAAGAAACAGCCGCGTCAACTTCGTTAACGCGGCTGTTTCTTTTTTTGAATGAGATCTGTTTACCGCACCACCGTCACCGTTCCGGTTTTCTGTGTAGGTCTGTCCGTAGTTGTTGGTGTGGAATATTCAATCTCCATCACATAAACATAAGAGCCTAACTGCGCATCTTCACCGCGGTTTTTGCCATTCCAGCCCTGTCCTTGAATGTTTGGCGTTTGGTTTGAGTTCTCATAAATCTTCGCGCCCCATCTATCATAGATTTTCACTTCAATCTTTGAAACATCTTCCGCAGCCCAAACATCAAAATTGTCATTGTTGCCATCTCCATTGGGTGAGAAGATGTTTGGAATTGCAACATCAAGAATGCCACCGCTGCAATTCAGCTTGGGTTCCAAATCAAAAGTTACAGATTCGGTGCATCCGTTTGCATCGGTCACGGTCACGCTGTAGCTGCCTTCGCCCACATTTGCCAACTCAGCATCCGTAGAAGCGTCAGACCATACATAGGTAAATGGAGCAGCGCCTTCAAGCACATTCACCATAACTTTTCCATCGTTCTTATCAGCACAAGGGCTGCTTGTGGTTGATTGAATTCTCAACTCGCCAAAGCCGCTGATGGTAAGGCTGTCAACATGCGGGCAACCGTTGGCATCTGTGATGAACACAATATATTTTCCGGCAGGAAGATTACTCACATCTTCGCCTGTGCTGAAGTTTGACCAAAAGAAAGTGTATCCGCCCGCACCGCCTGAAACGGTGAGGTCAGCCGCGCCTGAATCTGTGCCATCGCAGCCTGCATCAGTAGGAGCAATAGAAGATGTGACAGGTGAGGGTTCGTTCAATGTTCCTGCTGTTACCGTTTGGCAGCCGTTGCCGTCAATCACCGTTACGCTGAATGCGCCACCGCTTGCATTCAATAAATCTTCAGAAATAGCGCCACCTGACCATGAGTAAGTGTAAGGCAGTGTTCCGCCTGACACACCAAGATTAACCGCGCCATCGCTGCCGCCATTGCAGCTTACATCTCTTGTTTCATTTACTGCTGAAACCAACAGCGTAGGTTCGTTGATTAGGTATGTTTCAATTTCAAAGCATTGTCCACCGCCATTTGTATTATCAAACACAGTTACTGTAACGGAGCCGGGAGACAAAGCCGTTACTGTTGGCGTAGTTGCTCCGGTTGACCATGAATATGTGTAAGGAGGAATTCCACCGCTTACATTCAATGCCACAGAACCATCATCAACGCCAAAGCAGGAGATGTGCGTAATCGTTTCTGCAACAACGATTGGATTGTTTGCGGTCACAACGGCAGCAGGCGCGATTCCGTTGATACATCCATTGATGTCTGTAACGATTACATTGTAGCTGCCCGCAGGTAAGTTCACTGCTGTTTGCGCGTTTTGTGCCGGTGATGAATTCCATGCATAAAAGAAAGGACCTGTTCCACCGGTTACGTTGGCAGTTACTGTTCCGTCATTTGCACCGCTGCAAGTGAGGTCAGTGGATGAAGTAGTCACGGTCATTGCTGCCGGATTGATTAAAGTAGTAGTGGCTGTAAGCCCGCATCCGCCATTATCTGTAACAGTTACGGTATAGGTGTTTGCGGCTAATCCTGTTGCGAGGGTATCTGTATCGCCATTGCTCCACAAGTAAGTGAGCGGCACCTCGCCTCCGGTAACATTCACTTCGGCTTCGCCATCGCTTGAGCCATTGCATTTCGGATTGGTCTTTGCAATTGTAGCGGCAAATGTGAAACTGGTATTTTCAGCAATGAACAATCTGAACGTGCCGAGAGAAAGCGCAGTCTTTGCATCCACCACAACATAATAATCACCGGGTGCGCAGAGTGATTTTGAAATTAAAGAACGGTTGCCGCAACCGGGTCCGTTTCCGTTGTCATTTTCATCAATGATTTGACAGTTTCCGTCAAGCAGGTAAACATACGTGTCAAAGAGTGTGCTGCTGTTACACAGGTTAATGTCAATGCCGATTGGATTATTCACCGTGAACTTATAATACACATCATTCCCCGGCTGGCTGCCTACTAAGGTATTGCTGTAACATTCGTTGCTGTTAAAATGTGAAAGCACATTTCCCGAACCTACCGCAAGTGTGCCGAGGTCAATCGGGCTGGCGCAATTCAACCCAATTGTAAATCTGTAATAGGACTCAACTTTAATTTGGTAATAATTATTCTGAGGACAATTGCCTGCAACAAAACCGTGACTATACCACTGGCACGGAGGTCCGAGGCGGTAGTCGAGGTTTACCTGAAACGGATCTGCATTACATTCAAGGTCATCCTTCTCGCTATACACACAAGCCCCAAATATTTTAATGCAGCAGGAATTGGTACCCTCATAAACATCTCTGAGAAAACCATCAGCAGTCTGACAGTCGTTGGTTAAAATACCGGCAACGCTTGCGGGCAACTGGTCAAAATCACCCGCTTTGTCATCTTCCCATGCTTGCACTTTCAGGTCAAAAAATTGAGGAACGGTGGCAGCGTTATAGACGGTAGAGAAAATAGGAACCGGATTAGAAATTACAAACGACTCAGGACCACCTATAGCCATTGGCAAATCAGCAGTGTAAGTTGTGCCGCCTTGCCAGCCCAAAGCCGTAACATCCTGGCTTGCGCGCGCCCACACTTTGCAAGATATTTCATCTGTTGCAAGATTTGGAAGCGGAAACAAACCATTGATAACGCCACCGATGCTTCCGCTCAGGTTGAAGTCATCAGAAGTGGTAAGGTCGGGATGATAATCAACCCGCACTTCGGTAACTCTGATTTGCAATTCCATCGGACCGTCATTGTATGTTTGAGCGATGGCTGCGAGCGAACAAAGGAGCAAAGCAGAGCAAAAAGAGATGGCTAAAAACTTTCTCATGATTTTTGAGTTTCTGTTTTAGATAAAAGGAGTGTAAAGATAGAAAGATGCCGCAAAAAACAAAGGACGTTGCCTGTCAGGTAATCGCGTGTGGCGCATAAATTTTTTTCTCTGAAAAAGGCAGCATCAACTCTTAACCAGCAGGTTCCTGAATTGTTTCTTTGGCTTAATTTTCATTCAATAAAAATTCCGCGATGAATGCACCCCAACCAAGAAGAGATTTTCTCGGCAAGTTTATGCTGGGCATCTCTTCCATTTTTGCGCTGCCTGCATGGGCGAAAGGAAATAAAAACAACAACATGGAAAAAGAATCAACCGAGAATGCTGTACTCAGAATTAAACCGCTCGGCTTTCAGTGGGAAACGGCTGACCCGTTTCTTTTCTGCGTGCATCACGAAGATAAATTTCCAAAAGGCAACGACAAGATGGAACCCGCAGCCTCGCTTGCAGGCAGGAACATCGGGGAAGATTTTATGATTAAAGACGGATGGCGGATGTATCACGGCACTAACGTACCCGGATTTCCGGGGCATCCGCATCGCGGGTTTGAAACCATCACTGTGGTGCGCGAAGGCTTTGTTGACCATGCCGATTCGTTGGGCGCTGCCGGACGCTATGGCGATGGCGATGTGCAGTGGATGACTGCGGGCAAAGGTGTGCAGCATTCTGAAATGTTTCCATTGCTGCGCAAAGACAAGGAAAATCCGATGGAGCTTTTTCAAATCTGGCTGAACCTGCCGCGCAAAAACAAAATGGTTGATGCGCACTTTAAGATGTTGTGGCGCGAAAACATTCCGCATCATGAGCATCGAGATGCCAGCGGAAAACTCACCGAAGTAGAAATTATTGCAGGCAAGTTTGGCGACAAACCTCCGCCTTCACCTCCGCCCGACTCATGGGCGATGCCTGCTGAAAACGAAGTGGCGGTGTGGAATATTCACATGGAACCTGGCGCAGCATTCACGCTGCCCAAAGCATCACGTGGCATTAACCGAACGCTCTATTACTATAGAGGCAACACGCTGAATATTGCAGGGCAAACGATTGCTTCTTATCATGCCGCAGAAGTGCAGCCTGATGTATTCTTGCCGCTGCAAAACGGCAATGATGAAGCGCGTGTGCTTATATTACAAGGTAAGCCGATTGGCGACCCGGTGGTGCAACACGGACCTTTTGTGATGAATACGCGCGAAGAAATTCAGCAAGCATTTAGCGACTATCAGCGCACCCGCTTTGGCGGCTGGCCCTGGACGCGCCCCGACCAGGTTCATCCAAAAGAAAGAGGCAGGTTTGCCCTCCATGCGGATGGCAAAGAAGAAATCAAAGAAGGCTGAAAACTAAAGCAGAGAATTAATTCCTCTGCAACTCATATTTCTCTATCTTATTATAGAGATGGCTGCGCTGGATGTCAATCTCTTCTGCGGTTTTTGACACGTTCCAATTGTTCTTGCGAAGCTTATGCTCAATGAACAATTTCTCAATGTAATCTTTGAAATTCTGGAATTTGTTGAACTGCTCGAAGAGATCGGTTGGGTCCATCCGCGATTGCGTAGAAGGCACAAAGTTTTTCACTTCCTCTTCCGTGATTTTATTTTCACTGAGAATCACCAGCCGCTCCATGATGTTGTGCAGTTCGCGGATATTGCCCGTCCACTTGATTTGCTGAAGCGCCTGCAATGCTTTTGGCGTGATGGTTTTCTTGGGCGTTCCTGCATCTTCGCAAATTTCTTTCACAAACTTTTCAGCAAGCAGAGGAATATCATCTGCGCGTTCATTAAGCGTTGGAACGTGAATCAGGATCACCCCGAGGCGGTGATATAAGTCCATGCGGAAATCTCCTTTGTCAATTTCCTTGATGATGTCTTTGTTTGTTGCGGCAATTACGCGCACATCCACCGGAATTTCTTTTTCACCTCCCACGCGGGTGATTTTATTTTCCTGCAATGCGCGCAACACTTTCGCCTGGGCAGAAAGACTCATGTCGCCTATTTCATCAAGAAACAGTGTGCCGCCATTGGCGGATTCAAATTTGCCGATGCGCTGCCTCATTGCTGAAGTAAACGCGCCTTTTTCATGTCCGAACAGTTCGCTTTCAATCAACTCCGAAGGAATTGCAGCACAATTTACTTCCACTAAGGGACCTCTTGCGCGCTGGCTTCTTTCATGAATCCAACGAGCTACCAATTCTTTTCCTGTGCCGTTCTCACCGGTGATGAGCACGCGCGCTTCAGTGGGCGCTACGCGCTCAATCGTTTCTTTGATTTTTTTCACGCTGGGTGAATCACCAATGATTTCGCGTGTTTTAGTGACCTTGCGCTTCAGTACTTTCGTTTCTGTAACGAGGCTCGACTTGTCCATCGCGTTGCGGATGGTGATAAGCAAACGGTTGAGGTCAGGTGGTTTGGAGATGAAGTCAAACGCCCCTTTTTTCACTGCTTCCACTGCACTTTCTACCGTGCCGTGTCCCGAAATCATGATAACCGGCAAGTCAGGACTTATTTTTTGCGCCTCATCAAGCACTTCCATTCCATCCATCTTCGGCATCTTGATGTCCAACAGAACAATGTCGTAGTTCTCATCGCGCAGTTTATTCAATCCATCTATCCCGTTTTCTGCTTCATCAACCTGATAACTTTCATACTCGAGGATTTCGCGCATGGTTTTACGGATGGCTTTCTCATCATCAATAATTAAAATTTTTGGCATGACTTAGTTAGTTACAAGAATTAAAATGAAAATTAGCCCACTAAGATGAAAACATTTTCAAAAAAGGGAAATGAAAGTTACTGACAAGGAGTGAATGAAACTCAGAAATATCTTATTAAAAGTGCGCTGTCAACTTTGATTAAAATATTTTAGACTCAGAAAGGAATAAATTATTTCACCACTAATTTAACTTCAACGGCATTGGGTCCTTTATGGCTGTATTCAATCCGGAAGTTGACGCGGTCATTTTCACGGATTGGCTCAACGTGTTCATTCACATGTGTGAAAATGCTCTCTTGGGTTTCTACGTCTTTGATAAATCCATATCCTTTTGATTCGCTAAACATCGTCACTGTGCCTGTTCTAATCACATCTACAGCTGGACCTTCTTCGCGTTTTGGAACACCGATAACAATATTCTCGGCTTTGATTTTTGATTTAGTTGCGGGGTCGGGAGGAGTGGAGGAAAGATTTCCAAACTCATCCACATAAGCGATCATGTTATCCAATCCACCTCCCTTTGCATTTGCTTTTCTTTCTTCTGTTCTGTGTGCTTTATCTTCCCTTTTCTTTTGTTTTTTCTTTTCGTTCTCTTTTTTGTTCCAGGTCTCTCTTGTTTTTGACATAGTTTTTTTTATTCGTGTTGTAATTCTAAAAATTCTCAATCAAAGTTACGGCTTTTGAAACTGGCATGTGCTGAGTCTTCCGCATATTTCCTCTTGACTTAAAATTAAATATCGAAAGAATGAAGCGGGAACAATTACTAAAGATGGAAAAAAATTACCGAGTAGTAGTAAGCGATTTCTTTTTGATGGTGTTTCCAGAATAAACTTTCAGTGCTGCTTCAAGGCAGTCCATTGCTTTTTCCAAATCCTCTTTTTTAAGCACGTAGGCAATGCGCACTTCGTCTTTTCCCAGTCCGGGTGTTGCATAAAAGCCGGTGCCGGGCGCAAGCATCACCGTATGATTATCAAACGCAAAATCTTCTAAAAGCCATTGACAAAATTTGTCGCTGTCGTCAATCGGTAAACGTACTTGCATATAAAATGCTCCGCCCGGATGCGGGCAAACAACACCTTCCATTGCTTTCAGTTTCTGCTCTACAATATTTCTTCGTGCAGTATATTCTTTGTTTACCTTTTCAAAATACTCTTTCCCGACTTGCACGGCTGCTTCGGCTGCAACTTGTTCAATCGTTGGCGGGCTTAATCGCGCTTGCGCAAATTTCAAAGCGGCATCCAGCACTTGTTTATTGCGCGTAACCAATGCTCCGATTCTTGCGCCACATGCACTATATCTTTTCGAAATTGAATCAACGACAATCGCATGTTCATCAATGCCTTCGAGATTTAAAATAGAAAAATGCTGTTTGCCATCATAACAGAATTCACGATACACTTCATCAGCAAACAAAAAGAGGTCGTGCATCTTTACCAAGTCGCGCAACTGAAGTAACTCCTCTTTTGAATACAAATAGCCTGTAGGATTATTCGGGTTGCAAATGAGAATAGCTTTTGTTTTCGCAGAAATCAGTTTTTCAAACTCGCTAATGGGAGGCAACGCAAAATTGTTTTCAATGTGCGAAGTGATTGGTTTAATTACAATATCTCCTGCAATTGCAAAGCCATTATAATTCGCGTAAAATGGCTCTGGAATTATCACTTCATCTCCGGCATCTAAGCAAGAAAGCAATCCAAACAGAATTGCTTCAGAACCACCTGTTGTTACAATCAGGTTTGTAGAATCAATCTGAATACCATTTGATTGATAATACTGTGCGAGTTTTTTCCGGTAAGATTCTGTGCCTGCGGAGTGAGAATATTCAAGCACCTTTTGGTCGAAGCGGTGAATTGCTTCCAGCATCTCTTGCGGTGTTTCAATGTCGGGCTGACCGATGTTCAGATGATAAATTATTCTTCCTGCTTGCTTTGCTTTTTCTGCAAATGGAACCAGCTTCCTGATGGGGGAAGCCGGCATTCGTTTTCCTTTGTTGGAGATATTAGGCATAAAAAAAACTCTGTGGTAAAGTTACCACAGAGTTTCTTTAAGAATTAAAGCGGGAATGAATCAATAAGGGTCGTTCACATCATTTACGATGGAAGGCACTCTTTCAGGCACTCCGTTTTTTGAAATTTCTTCCGCAGGAGCAGATGAGCCAATCACATTTCCTTTGATGAAGATTCTTTTGGTTTCTTCATTCGCATTTGAAGTGATGGTGATGGCTTTGTTGAATGTTCCCGGTCTGCCTTGTGTGTTATACTTGGCGGTGATTTGTCCTTTCTCACCGGGCATCACCGGCTCTTTTGACCAAGAGGGGGTGGTGCAACCGCAGGAAGCTTTCACATCAGTGATAATGAGTTTCTCCGCTCCTGAGTTTGTGAATACAAAGTCAACGGAGGCATCATCGCCTTCATTAATATCCCCGAAATCGTATGTCTCGAATTCAAATGCCATTGTTGGCGCATTCGGATTGGCAGGTGTTTCCTGCGCAGACACGATGTAACTACAGAAGAACGTAGCGGCTATGAGTAATAAATTTTTCATGATTCCTGTTTTATGAGTTAACAAATTTAATGAAACTATTTGTAGCAAGCTATTTCAGCCTGTTAAATTTCGTTAACCTACTTTTCAAAGATAGTGCCACAATTTTTCTACGAACTGCCGTTGGGAAAGGGTATCGGGAAACCGAAATCCATATATTTGTAACATTCCGACTCATGCTAAAAAGTAAAGCAACAGGAGAGAAACTGAGTTACCGCGACTTTCGCGAGATGGTGCTTGCAGATTACCGTCTTGCCTGTGAAAGTCGGGAAGTGAGCGTACTTGGGAGGAAGGAGGTGCTGACAGGGAAAGCCAAGTTTGGCATCTTCGGTGACGGAAAGGAACTGCCGCAAATCGCGATGGCGAAAACCTTTCAAAAGGGCGACTTCCGCGCGGGCTACTACCGCGACCAAACCTTCATTTTCGCGCTGGGCGAAGTAACTGTTGAGCAATACTTCGCGCAACTCTACGCAAATCCCGACCCCAAACACGACCCTCATTCAGCAGGCAGACAGATGAATGCGCATTTCTCCACGCCTTTTATTGATGCCAGCGGAGATTGGCGCAAACTCACGGAACTCTATAATATCTCTGCCGATGGTTCTTCAACCGGTCACCAGATGCCGCGCGCTTTGGGACTTGCCTTAGGCTCTAAATTATTCCGGCAAAATAAATCGCTGAAGGACGACCGCTTTTCTGTGAATGGAAATGAGGTGGTCTTCTGCACGATTGGCGATGCCAGCACTTCGGAAGGAATCTTTTGGGAGACGCTGAACGCGGCAGGCGTGATGCGTGTGCCGCTTGCGATTTCCGTGTGGGATGATGGCTATGGCATTTCCGTTCCAAAGAAATTGCAGACAACCAAAGGCAGCATTTCAGAAATCATCGAAGGCTTTCGTGTGAATGAAAAAGGTGAGGGTTATGATATTTATGAAGTGAATGGCTGGGATTATCCCGCTTTGTGCGAAACGTATGAAAAAGGCATCAGCAAGATTCGGGAAACGCACATCCCCGCGTTGTTTCATGTGAAAGAACTTACGCAGCCCCTGGGACATTCCACCTCCGGCTCGCATGAGCGCTACAAACCAAAAGAGCGATTGGAGTGGGAGCGCGAATACGATTGCATCAGCAAGATGCGCGAATGGGTGATTCAGAACGCGATTGCTGCCGATGTGGAGATGGATAAAATCGAGCGCGAGACGAAGCAGCGTGTTGCTGATGGGAAGACCACCGCGTGGAGTACGTTTCTATCGCCCATCCGCGAGCAAATCAATGAAGTAGGAAATATCATTGACGAGATTTTATCTGAGTCAGATATGGTGGATGAACTGGGTGGAACGAAAAACGAGTTGCAGCATTTGAAAGAACCGCTGCGCAGGGATGTGATGCGCACGGTGAAAAAGGCGTTGCGCCAAACACGCCACCAAATCACGCCTGCACGAAGCAAGATGCTTGACTTAAAGAAGCAATTGGAAGAAGAAGGCAACGACAACTATCGCTCCTATTTGTATAGCGCTTCTAAGTATAGCGCGATGAAAGTGCAGGAGGTGAAGATTGAATATACAGAGAACGCCCCTTTGATTACCGGTTATGAAATCCTGAATAAATGCTTTGATGAAAACTTGAACCGCTATCCCTTGCTTTGCGCGTTTGGCGAAGATGTCGGGAAAATCGGTGATGTGAATCAAGCATTTGCGGGAATGCAGAAAAAGTATGGAGAGTCGCGCGTGTTTGACGCGGGCATCCGTGAAGCAACGATTGTCGGGCAGGGCATCGGGCTGGCGTTGCGGGGCTTTCGCCCGATTGCCGAAGTGCAATATCTTGATTATCTCATCTTCGGCTTGCAGCCGCTTGTGGATGATGCTTCTACTGTTCATTACCGCTCGCGGGGCAATCAAGTGTGCCCGGTGATTGTGCGTACGCGAGGTCATAGGCTCGAAGGCATCTGGCATAGCGGCTCGCCTATGGGCATGTTGATTCATGCGCTGCGCGGAATGTATATCCTTGTGCCGCGCGACATGACACGCGCTGCGGGTTTTTACAACACCATGCTGAAAAGCGATGACCCCGCTCTGATTATTGAATGCCTCAACGGTTATCGCCTCAAAGAGCCGCTGCCGAATAATATTGCCGACTTCACCATTCCGCTTGGCGTGCCTGAAGTGTTGCAGGAAGGTGAAGATGTTACCATTGTCACGTATGGTTCCTGTGTGCGCGTGGCGGAGAAAGCGCTGCCGATGCTCGAAGAAGTGGGTATTTCCTGCGAATTGATTGATGTGCAAACACTCTTGCCGTTTGACATTCACCACAGCATCGTTGAATCTATCAAGAAGACAAACAAAGTTGTGTTCCTTGATGAAGATGTGCCCGGTGGCGCAACATCCTACATGATGCAACAGGTGATGGAAGAACAAAAAGCCTTTCGCTGGCTCGACAGTGAGCCGCGCACGATTACTGCTGCGCCCAACCGCGCTGCCTTTGGCAGTGATGGCGATTACTTCTGCAAGCCAAGCTCCGATGATGTGGTAGATGCAGTGTACGCTATGATGAACGACTACGACCCGAAGAACTTTCCGGAGTTGTATTAAAGTAGTTAGTTGGTAGTGATTAGTTGATAAAAAAATCCTTTCCAAGTGCCATTTCCTGAAAGGCGGGAAACCTTTTCGCTCTTCTGAAAAGTTTTCCGGAAGGGGGAATAACTCTTTCGAAGCTCCGAAAAAGTAATTCGGAAAGGCGAATAACTTTTCCGGAAGGGACAACTGTCATGTCCTGTTTTTGGTTGACTTTTCAACACCCAATTCGGTCAACCTATTTCAGGACAAGACAGAATCCTTAAAACTTTTTCCCCAACACCGAATTCAGTTTCCGCTTGTATTCCTCATGCAACCAACTAAGGTAACTGGGTGTGCTCTTCGCAATGCAATAGGAGTAATCTTTTATTCTGAATTGAATGTCGTCATCCAGCAACTTGGCAAGTTGTCGTGCTTCCTGAAGGGTTTCACTATTTTCAACGCACATCTGCGCATGTTGCTCAATGGAACGGTCTATCGTCACGCCTGGTCGCAGCCACTCCCGCTTCACCTTTTCATATTCCACCTTCACATCAAACTCAATGTTTTTCGACTTGCTAAATTTTTCCCGCACCTCCGGGGGCATCACATAGCGGAAGCGCTTTTCGATAATATCATCACTCAGCAACTGCTCGTAGTAGCGGTCAGGATCTTTAAAGATTTCCTGCCAGTCAACAGGCGCATCCCACAGCCCGAAGCGCAACGCATTGTTGCCCAAATCAATCATCGTGAAAGCAGATTTGTTTGGCAAAATGCGCGAGCCTCTTCCAATCATCTGGTGATAAAGGGTGAGCGAGCGTGTTGCGCGATTCAGGATAATCGTCTCCACCGTTGGCTCATCAAAGCCAGTGGTGAGGATGCCCACCGAAGTCACAATCGCATCGGGCTTCTCCTTCAGCCAGCGTAAAATTTCCCTGCGCTCCTCTTCGCTGTTCGTATTGTCGAGGTGCATGATTTCATGCCCCGCCTCTACAAACAGCCGCTGCACATGCTTTGAAGTGTTGATGCCGTTATTGAAGATGAGCGTCTTTTTCCCTTTCGATTGCAATTCATAAGCGTGCAGCAATTTCTCCTGCATCGTGAAATTGTTGTAGAGCAACTCCGAAGAACTGACCGTGTAATCCCCGTTGATGCCTACCTTGAGCGAGCTGAGAATTACATCATAGCTGTAAGTCGTTGCCTTGGCAAGGAAGCCTTTATCAATCAGCTCGGCAATCGAATTGCCCACAATCAACTCGTTGTAGTTATCCTTCATTGGCAGGTTGATGTTCGAGCTTAAAGGCGTTGCCGTTACGCCAAGCAGGATAACATTTTCAAAAAAGCGGAACAGCTTCCTGAACGAGTTATAGTGCGCCTCATCTACAATCACCAAGCCCAGGTTTTCAATCGTTATCATCTCATCGTTTAGCCGGTTGTTCAGCGTTTCCACCATCGCCACGAAACAACTGAAGTTCTCCTGCTCACCCAGTTCCTTTATCTTGCTGTTGATGATTTTATTCGGCACGTCAAACTCCGAAAGCATGTTTGATGTTTGCGCACACAACTCAATGCGGTGCGTGAGGATGAGCACTTTCTTTCCCGTTTCTTTGATATAGCGCTTGGCTATTTTCGAGAAGATGACAGTTTTGCCGCCTCCCGTAGGCAGTTGGTAGAGCAGGCTGTAGCGCTGCGGAAATTTATCCAGCCGCTCAAAAATCTGTTCAATTGCCGCGCTCTGGAAATCGTAAAGCTTCTTCCCTTCTTTTTTTTCTTCCTTGTCTAAATCTTCAAGCGTCATTGCGTTCATTAAAAAAATCGTGCAAAAATAAGCCTTCGTAAAGTAGTGGCAGTCAGTAGTCAGCAGTAGAAGGTGAATTAATAATTAGGAAATGCTTTCAATTCCTAATTGATTTTGCGCGTACTTACTTCGTTGCTTTAGCGCTTTGTTTGGTGGCGCAGAAGGAAGGAGGAGTGTGGGAGTTTAATTCTTAATTCCTGAAAATCTTGAAGATGTTATCCAAACGTGATTACAATCACCATCAACTATTTGCAGGGAATATCCACTGAAATAATAACTTCTTATAGTGTCTTCAGAGATTTCAAATGTTATTTGTTGGAAAGGGTTTGCGCCACCTAATAGTTTTTGATAGTAATTCGTTGAATCAAACCTAAAGGAGTATCCGTCAATACTGATTGAGTCATCAGAGAGTTTAAGAATATTAATTGAATCATTTCTATTGTTAGTAGTCATTGAATCCCAGCTTGAAAAACCACTACTCTTGCTACAATTAACTTCTTCTGTCGAAGTATCATTCCTCATTCCGAAATAATCACCAATAATAAGGTCAATGGGTTCCCGCTCGGGGAAATTTACATCTTCTTTATCGCACGAAACGAAGAAAAAGAGAAGGCAAACAAAGAAGATTATAGAATGATTTATTGTTGAATTAGAATGGGGCATCTTTTAAAAGTCTTTCCAAAAGATACATATTTTTCATAATTACAATTGAAGAATCTTGACTCGTTCTTTCATTTCTTTGTATTACTATTTTAACAAATGCAGTACATGCTTAATTACCGTCAGTTTTAGCTGACGGATGCAAAGCGAAACTGTCAATTGGCTTTAGCCAAAATGGAGGTGAGGCTAAAGCCTCTTTATTCTCGAGTATCTTATTCCGTTGGCTGAAGCCAACGGCAATTGAGGCCTTCTTCGCAGATACTGTTACCCTCCTGACGAGTTCCGCTACCAGTGTGACACACTAAACAAATGAGATAAGTACGCGCCACAGAACAGTTGTAAGTCATAAGTTCTAAGTTTTAAGTGAACAGCCGATTTGCATTTAACTTAAAACTTATGACTTACAACTTACCCTCGCCTCTCCACTTGCATCATCATGCCGCCTTTGGGGCGCAGGGTGATGAGCGGGTCTAAGGCGGGCGTGAAGCCATCAACGAGGCGGAAGTGAAATTTTTGGATGAGCATGGACACGGCAAGCTGCATCTCGAGCATGGCGAAACTATTGCCCACGCACAGGCGCTGCCCACCACCGAAGGGGAAGTAGGCGAAGCGGTCGCGCTTTTTGACTTGCTCTTTTTCGAAGCGCTCGGGAAGGAATTGTTCGGGGGCATTCCACAACTGCGGGTCGCGATGCACATAGAAGGCGGGCATTAAAATGCTGTACCCTTTGGGAATGAGAAATCCGCCAATGGAATCGTCAGCGAGCGCTTTGCGCCCCACCATCCACGCGGGCGGGTAGAGGCGCATCGTTTCTTCAATGACCTGCCGCGTGTAGTCGAGGCGGGGCATGTCGGAAAATTCGGGCGTTCTGCCATTTAAGATTTGCGTGGCTTCGCTCAGTAGTTTTTCTTCCACCGCTGGATTGTTGTACAGGCAATAGCAGAGCCACGTGAGGGCGAGGGCGGTGGTTTCGTGCCCCGCAAGGAAAAGCGTCATCACTTCATCGCGCAGTTGGCGGTCGCTCATGCGTTCGCCCGTTTGCTCGTCTTGCGCAGCCATCATCATGCCGAGCAAATCAGCATGGCTTTCAGTTGATTGCCTGCGCTGCTCGATGATGCGCAGCACGATGGCATCGAGCTTGGCGATGGCGCGTTTCTCGCGGATGTTGGAGGGCACGGGCATCCACTGCGGTGGGCGAAAGGGGTTGCGGATGCGGTCAATGGCTGATTCGTTGGCGATGTCCATGTTCTCGCCCACCTCATCAATAAACGACTTGACATCGGAGCTGAACAGCGAGCGCGCAACAATATCAAGCGCGAATGCCATCATCTCCTTTTGCATGTTCACGGGACCTTTGCCGCTTTTTTTATCAAGCTCCGCAATGAGGTCGTCAACGCAATCTGTCATGCGCTTCGTAAGCGACATCAATTTTTCCCTGTGGAATGCGGGCTGAATGAGCCTGCGCTGCTGCATCCAGAAATCGCCTTCGCTGGTAAGCAAGCCGTTGCCGAGCAACATCTTGAGCACTTCATAGCCGAAACTCTTCACATAGTTGCGGTTATTATCTTGTAAAACATATTTGATGTATTCAGGATGATAAACGATAACGATCTTTTCAAAGGGAGAAGACACGCGGAAAATGCCGTCATACTTAGGACAGTTTTCCATTAAAAAGCCGATGGAGTCTTTCACAAAATAAAACGCGCTGCCCAGCAGCCAGTGTTCTTTGGGAGAGGGCGGGAGGTGTTTGGTGGCAGTAGCGGTGGGCATGGTGGTGTAAATATAAGAAGGGCTATTTCTTTTGGCGAAACGCAGAAGAAGCCGTTCGCTTTTAGCTGTTAGCGATTAGCCGAAGGGAACACACATTTCTATTTCGGCTCGCAGCTAATAGCTAATAGCTAATCGCTCATAGCTGTTTTTTGGCGCGTACTTACCTCATTTCATTAGCGCATTGTCTTGTAGCGCACACAGCAGAAGAGTAAATATCTTTATGAGCTGGGCAGGAGAATAAACTCTTTTAAGAGGAGGCTTTATTTTTCCTGTAAAAATAAATCGCGGAGCCAATGCCAAACAGCGAGAAGAGTATCGCGATGACTTCCGCCTGTGTCAGCATCGTGCCTCCCATATCGAGCTTGGTGTTCACGCGCACCTGCTCGATTAAATAGCGTTCGATTCCGTTTAAAATAAAATAGAAAGAGAACATCAACCCGGGAATTGTGATATGTTTCCGCAGCGACCACAGCAGAGCAAACAAAGCAAGCGCCATGAAGGATTCATACATCGGTGTGGGAAACACGGCTTCGGGCAATACATAACAATGCGCTTCCATGCAGTCGGGAATTCTTACGCCTTCATTAATAATGTTGTGCGGATAGTTGAACGCCCACAGCCTGTCGGGAAGCCAACCGAGCCAGTCGGGTTTTGTGAGCGTGTTCACGATGCCCCAGTCGCCATCGCCCGAAACCTGACAGCCCTGCCTTCCGAAAACATATGCGAGGAAAAGACCGGGCGAGGCGGCATCTGCAATATGCACGGGATTCATGCCGCGCTTTTTCGCAAACCACATCACGCTGATGCTGCCCAGAATCAAACCTCCATAAACGGTAAGTCCGCCAAAGAAAGAACCAAAGGGGTCATTGAGAAACTCTTCGAAGTTGCCCGGGCTTTCAAAGAAATAAAACAGCTTCGCGCCAATGATGCCCGTGATTGCCGCCACAATCGTGAGATCGCCCACTGCCTGATACGGATGCACTTCCACCAATTCGCTTTGCGGATGGTCAACTACTTCCTTTGCCTTGTTGCGATATTTTAAATAGACAAAGATTCCCGCAACAACAATCGCCCCAAGGATGCTGCCTTCGGCTGAAAATAATTTCTCCTGCGGATTATCTGCAAACGCGCTCCAATTGAAAAGCACATAAACTAATTTATATCCAACCAACGCGCCAATAAGCGCGCTGATGATTAAATCAAGCGGAGTTGCTTTTTCGCCTTTCTCAATTGTTTGCTTAAATGGTTTTAATATACCGTGTTTCTCTTTGCGCTTCAATTCGATGGAGAGCGTCCATGCTGCAAAAAGAAATCCCAGCGCAAGACAAAAGCCATAGCTGAATATCGGCAGCGGAATATCTATGCCGGTGAAATCATAAAGCAAATCGGAGATGGTGGGATAGCAGCGGGGAAACATGTTTTCGGTTTATAGTTTTCGGTTTACAGTTTTCAATGGAACAAATGATTCCTGTTCGTTAGACTGTAAATTGAAAACAGGAAACTGTAAACATCTTCCAATCATATCGCCATCGGCATCAACTTCACTCAACACAACATCAACTACTTCATGCACGAGATCGTTGTTGAAAGGAGTTTTCACTTTGATATAATTATCTGTGAAGCCTTGAATGAATCCCTTGTTGTTTTCTGATTCAAAAAGCACGGGGCGTGTTTCACCGAGATGTTGCTCGTAGAAGAATCTTCTTTTCTTCACAGAAAGACTGCGCAGCATTTTGCTTCTGCGCTTTCTCTCTTCCATCGGCACGGATTCGCCCATTTCAATTGCAAGCGTGTTTGGTCTTTCGGAATAAGTGAACACGTGGAGATAGGAAATATCCAACTCATTCAGGAACTTATAAGTCTCCAGAAAATCATCGTGCGTCTCTCCCGGAAAACCGACAATCACATCCACCCCAATGCAGCAGTGCGGCATTGCTTGCTTAATCAATTCTACGCGCTCGGTATAAAGCTCGCGCAAATATCTTCTGCGCATCAGCTTCAGCACTTTGTCTGAACCCGATTGCAGCGGGATATGAAAATGCGGTGCGAATCTTTTTGAACTTGCAACAAACTGAATGATTTCTTCATTCAGCAAATTCGGCTCAATGGATGAAATCCTAAACCGCTCGATGCCTTCCACTTCATCCAATGCTTTAATGAGGTCGAGGAAGTTTTCATTCCTGCTTTTTCCACCCGATTCACCTTTCCCAAAATCACCGATGTTCACGCCTGTGAGTACAATCTCCTTCACACCTGATTCGGCAATCTGCTGTGCCTGCGCAACAATAGCATGTATTTCAGCGCTTCTGCTTTTTCCTCTTGCCAGCGGAATGGTGCAGAAGGAGCAACCATAATCACAGCCATCCTGCACTTTGAGGAATGTGCGTGT
Organism: Chitinophagales bacterium; assembly: GCA_034440455.1. Taxonomy (GTDB): domain Bacteria; phylum Bacteroidota; class Bacteroidia; order Chitinophagales; family CAIOSU01; genus JAWXCB01. The sequence continues at coordinate 18,816 of JAWXCB010000094.1, read as the reverse complement.
CCTGTCACCAAACGAATGTGCATCAACATAAAAATCAACTTCATCAATTGCCGTAGCATGAATCTCTGCTTCCGTTGATTCGGAAATATTTTCTAAATGCTCAACAATGTTGAATTTCTCAGCCGCTCCCAATACAAGGCTCACCCCCGGAATGGAAGCAATTTGGTTAGGCTGTAGTTGCGCGTAACATCCCACCACTGCCACCTTTGAATCAGGTGATTGTCTTTTCAGTTTTCTGATGATTTGCCTGCATTCTTTGTCTGCATTCTCGGTGACTGAGCAGGTGTTAATGACATACACATCGGCAGGCTGGTCGAACTCAACTTTGTCATATCCGCTCGCAGAAAACATCCTTGAGATAGAAGACGTTTCTGAAAAATTAAGCTTGCAACCGAGCGTGTGGAAGGCAACCGTTTTTTGCACGCGGCAAAGTTAGAGGTTTCAGGCAGGTAAAGAAATCGGTCGGTATGACAAATTTCATACTCAGCTTTTTGCGATTGTGTAACTTCGATGGATGGAATCCGGCAGTGATAAACCATCTTCCCCGTTTCTAAACGAGGAACAGAAAATGCAGTTGCGCCTGAACCGCACGTACAGCGAACGCTTTGATATGTTGATGAAGTTGATTCGGATTAATCGCATGTTGAAGGATGCGAAAATCCAATCCCCTAAAACTAAAGATTGAGCATGGATAGCTATGATGAAGAGATTCTCAATCTCTGGAAATTGCTGATTCAAAATGAAGTGAAGTTTATTGTCGTGGGAGGATTTGCTGTAAACATGCACGGCATCAGCCGCTTTACTGCCGACCTTGACCTTTGGATAAAGGACACGCCCGAAAATCGCAAACATCTTCGCAATTCACTTTTCCAGGCAAATATGGGCGACATTGAAGCAATTGAAACAACCCAGTTTATACCCGACTGGACATCACTCAACTTACCTTCCGGCTTTGAACTCGATATTATGACTTTTATGAAAGGCTTTCCACAGGAGCGCTTTGATGATAGCTACGACCATGCGACAGTAGCGGATGTGCATGGCGTGCCGGTGCGATTTTTTCACATCAATCAATTGATAGAAGCTAAAAAAGCCGTAGCACGTCCACAGGATATTCTCGATGCAGCCGCATTGAAAAAAATCACGAAGGCTCATTAATCTCCCCTCCCTTCAAATTCTCTAAATTTGCCCCCAAAATTTTAACGTGCTGAAGATTGGCGTATTGGGCGCGGGACATCTGGGGAAAATTCACTTAAAGCTGATTCAGCAAATCAGTGATTATGAACTCATCGGGTTTTATGACCCTGATGATGAGAAATCTGTCGTTGCCGAAAAGGAATATTCTGTGAAACGCTTTGCTGATATGGATGCGTTGATTGAGCAGGCGGATGTTATAGATATTGTCACCCCTACCCTTTCGCATTTTGATTGCGCAGCAAACGCCATCAAAAGAGCAAAACATGTCTTTATTGAAAAACCGCTCGCAAGTACATTAGAGGAAGCGCAGCAATTGGTTCACCTTGCAGATAAAGCAAACGTGAAAGCGATGGTTGGGCATGTAGAACGGTTCAATCCTGCTTTTCTGGCGATTCAAAATCTGGAGTTGCACCCGTTGTTCATTGAAACGCACCGCCTTGCACAATTCAATCCGAGAGGAACCGATGTTTCTGTGGTGCTGGATTTAATGATTCATGATATTGATATTATCCTGAGCGTAGTAAAATCAAATGTAGCGCGCGTGAGCGCAAGTGGCGTAGCGGTGATTAGCAAAACACCTGATATTGCGAATGCGAGAATTGAGTTTGAAAATGGTTGTGTCGCGAATATCACATGCAGCCGCATCTCCATGAAGCAAATGCGCAAGATTCGTTTCTTTCAAAAGGATGCTTACATCAGCATTGACTTGTTGGAGAAGTCAACTGAAATTTTTCGCATGGCCGAGTCAACGGGCGATGACCAGCCGAATGTGCTGACGATTGATACAGGTATGAACGGAGAGAAGAAAGCAATCAGCTATGAAAAGCTGGGCGATGCGAAAATCAATTCCATCAAGATGGAGTTGGAGTTGTTTGCAAAAAGTATTCTCGAAGGCACGGAGCCAAAGGTGACGCTCACGGATGGATACAATGCGATGAAGGTTGCTTATCAAGTGCTGGAGACGATAGAAAAAAACAAGGTTGGATAAACAATATTTCTTTCAAGAATTCTTTTTAACCGATTGATAGTATCAAGTGTGAAACATTTTTGCCCCTCTTTTTTCTTACTCTGTATTCTCTTTTCTTCCTGTGAAGATGAACCCATTCCTGCTTATCTGAATGTGCCTTCCATTTCTGTAAACTCCAGAACGAACGAAGGCTCTTCTTCGTCCAACATTTCTGATGTGTGGGTTTACCAGGATTTTAATTTACAGGGGGCGTATGAACTTCCAGTTGAGTTCCCGATTCTCGCGGAAGGAAACACGCGGCTGTTGGTTTATGCGGGAATCAAGCTGAACGGCATTTCCACCACGCGTGCGATTTACCCGTTTTATGATGCGGACACTCTTGATGTCAATTTCATTCCCGCAACGGTGGCCACATTTTATCCGTCTGTCAGCTATTCCAACAATGCAGAGTTTGATTTCATTGAAGGTTTTGAAAACGCCAACAACTTCTCCAATTTGCAGCGCATTTCCGGTGGCGATGTATTTGAAGGAAATTTTTCCGGCAAGCTGATAGCCGATTCGGTTGAGGTAATTGCATCCACCAATTCCACTTACGATATTCCGTTTAATAGCACGGCAGTGTTTCTTGAAATGGATTACAAAAACAATCATTTGTTCGAAGTAGGCATCCTCGCGAGCGTGGGTACAGAAACGTATTCGTTTTACAAGCTCACTATTCCTCCCAAAGAGGAGTGGAACAAACTCTACATCAACTTCACACCTGAAGTAAACAGCATTCAGGCGGATAGCTATCAAATCTATTTCCGCATGGTGCCGACTATGGATGCCAATGACATTCATCTATTCTTTGACAACGTAAAGCTCATCCACGCGAAAGTCTGAACATGTGCTTCAACAGAAAAACCATCGCGCTTTTTTACTTGCTCAATGATTACATCGCTGCAATGGTTGCATGGGGCTTGCTGTTCATTTTCCGCAAAACATACATTGGCGGCTATCGCCTCTTTGCCGATGATGCGTACATCTTCGACCACAAATTTTATTTCGGTATTTTCCTGATACCTGTTTTCTGGCTGCTCATTTATTTCATCACCGGCACCTATCGCGCGTATTTCAGAAAGTCGCGGCTGAATGAAGTTTTTAAAACTTTTCTCACTACACTTGCCGGAGTAACCATCTTATTCTTCGCGCTCATTCTTGATGACCAGATTGATGATGACATCAATAACTACTATCGCACAATTGCAGTGTTGTTCTTGCTGCATTTTACTTTCACCGTTGTCGGAAGATCGCTATTGCTCAATCGTATGAAACGGCAAGTGCGCAAAGGGCTGATTGGCTACAACACCATCATCGTTGGGGGCAATGAAAATGCAGTGCAACTCTTTAATGAAATTCACGACCCGAAGAAAGCGCACGGCTACCTGCTCACGGGTTTTATTGATACGAATGGCTCAGACACAAACGGCTTGGCTGCGCATCTGCCCAAACTCGGCAATCTCGCGGAACTTGAAAAGGTAGCAAGCGGTGAAAACATCGAAGAAGTGATTATTGCAATTGAATCATCGGAGCATCACCAACTGAATGAAATCATCAACACGCTTGCGGATAAAGAGGTCGTCATCAAAATCATTCCCGACATGTATGACATCCTCAGCGGCTCGGTGAAGATGAACAACGTGGTGGGCGCTCCCCTCATTGAGATTTACCCCGACATGATGCCCTTCTGGCAAAAGCTGATTAAGCGCGGGCTGGATGTGTTAGCTGCTTCAACAGCGTTGTTCGTGCTTTCTCCTTTGATGTTTTATGCAATGCTTCGAGTAAAGCTATCATCCACAGGTGGAATTTTCTTTATGCAGGAGCGCATCGGACAGCACGGCAAACCTTTTACGATGTATAAATTCCGTTCCATGTACACGAATGCGGAAATGAGCGGACCAAAACTTTCTTCCAAGGGCGACCCGCGCATCACGCCTTTTGGACGCGCCTTGCGCAAGTGGCGCATTGATGAGTTGCCGCAGTTTTACAATATCCTGAAAGGCGACATGTCGCTTGTGGGTCCGCGACCTGAGCGCAGATATTTCATTGAGCAATTGATTCAACGCGCGCCCGCCTATAAGCATTTGCAAAAAGTGCAACCGGGACTCACCTCATGGGGCATGGTGAAGTTCGGCTATGCCGAAAATATCGAGCAGATGATACAGCGCATGAAATGGGATTTGCTCTACATCGAAAATATGTCGCTTACCCTTGATTTTAAAATCATGATTTACACGGTGCTGGTGATTATGCAGGGGCGCGGGAAGTGATATTTAATTAAGGGCAGTTCTAAATTGAAATCATCCTCACGCTGCTGGTTAAAAAAATTGCAAGCAGTATTAAAACAGAAAAGGAATGGCTTGAGCGTGTTTTGGCTGCCCCTACCCTCATCATATGTAGAGCCAAAGCGTCAGTTTATTATAATCTCCAGTGCAAAATGGTCTGAAAGGTTGCGCTTTGTTTCATGCCATTTGGCTGTAAATGATTTTATAGTCCTCACAACCGATTGATAGTTTACTTTGTTGCTTTTTAAAAAAATGTAATCAAGCAGGCATGGCTCTGTCTTTTCAATCACCATGTCGTTCAGGTTTCCGTCATACGTGAATTGCTGCGCTCCTTCCAGTGCGCCATCATCTGCCATGAACGTATTCACCATCGTTTCGTAGTAGCCTTCCTCATTTTTCTTTGTGTTGAAATCACCGCAAATCACCTGCGGCACACCTTCCCGGTTATACTGCGCGAGCAACTCATCCCGCAACTGGTGATATTGTTTCACCCGCACTTTTGCGTTCTTCTTCCCATCACCCGATTGCAGATGCGTGCCAACTAATTGAATCGGCTTCCCTTCTTTTTCAACCTCCACCATCAGCGCTCCCTTTCTGCTAAAGCAATCCAGCCCGCTGCAATTTTTATATTGCACTTCGCCCACCTGCCTCATCGGATATTTGCTCACAATCCACACCCCGCTGTTCATCCGCATAAAAAATCCTTTCTCGTTGGCAGGTCCTGACTGGTAGGGAAAACAGAGTTGCAAATACTCAGAAAGTTTTTTCCGCACTTTATCATCGAACGCTTCCTGAAAAACAATCACATCATAATCAGACACATTCAACTGCTCTGCAATGTGGACGGCTCTTTCAAACTGCCCGATTTTCTTCAGCGTCATTGGAAGCATCTGGATGTTCCACGATAAGATTTTAATAGTAGGACCCGTAAGGTCATTGCCGGCATAGACCCACCCTGCTTCAGGATGTGCTGAAAGGAAAAACATAAAACAAGTGGCGATAATTCTGTGTTTCATAATGAGTAGGACGCAGTAAAGTTATCATCCGTTGCAATTAAAAAAATGCAGGAAGCAAAATAATATGCACAAACAGATACATACGTTACTTCTGGTCAGTCGCATTTTTCGCTATATCCCCGGTGATTTCTATAGAGGTTGAGGAGCAAGACCACCACATTTTGTGACACGACAAATAACTTGACAGGGAAGACTTTAGGGAGAAAGAATATAATTGTGGACGGAGGGGTTTTGCTCAGAAATTAAGGGTTTAGACATGTTAACAGTTGCCCGACCCTCTCTTGTTAACTTCCTCACTTCGCCATTTCGCGTTCAAAGATTTTCGGCAACTGCTCGCTGTCAATATTGCTGGCAATGATTTTGCGCTCTTTGTTGAGCACATACATTTCGGGAGTTACGTCCACATGATATTTGCGGTGGTATTTGCTTTCGCGCTGAAAGTCAAATACGTTGTGAAAGGCGCTTAGTCCACTCTTTTGCAGGTATTTTTTCCATTCTTCTTCCTTAGCATCAAGACACAGCGCAAACAAGTCGGCAAGACCTTTCTTTTTCCATTCGGTCATCACCTGCGCAAGCTTGGGTGATTCTTTCTGGCAGTTATCACATTCATAGGAATACATATAAAGTACGATAAAAGGAGTTTTTATATCATACAGAGAAATGTATTCACCGCGTTCATTTTTCGCGCGAATATCCTGCCCAGTTTTTCCAATCAGGCTCGGCTGCATCAAAGCCACCTCACCGCGCAACCCGGTGATTTCCGTTGAGTCTGACCACCACGCCTGCTCGCGCGTCCAGTATGTGTCAACCATGTGAACGTACACCGCTTCCAAGCCCATCACTTTTGTGTTCTTGTAATTGAGCGCAATCCAGTTGGCGGTAAACTTGAACATCTCCTTATTCGCTTTTGATTTTAGCATAACGATGTCGGCATATTTGGTGAGTGAATCGGTGAGTTGCGGAGTCAGTTCCTTCATGTATTTTTTCAGCTTGTTGAAATACACGGGTGTGCGCAGCAGGCGTACATCACTAAAGTCAACTCCATTCCAAAATTCATTGCGGTAGTAATATACTTGCAAATCTTCATCCACCGAACCATCGGGGCGTAGCGGCTTTTTCAACTCAGGATTCTGTCCCGCGATTTTAAACTTGGTGAAAAACACATCGGGATGTTTTTCTTTAAATAAATTTACATGCGCCTTTCGCTCGTTCAGCAAGTTGTTTTGTTCCTGTTCTGCTGCGGCATATTCCATGCTGCCCTTGGTGCCTGCATCCATGCGCTGTTTGACCGCGTCAAACTTCTTTTGTATATCCGCCTCAAACTTCAGGTTTTGATAGAGCAACTCCGTATCAGGACAGCCTTTCACCTTCATCGTATTCACCGCGTCATCTTTGCTGAACTCAAGCGAGAACTGCTGCTGCTTGTCAATTAATATCTGCGCAAACTTCTGGTCGGGAAAGGCGATGAAATACATGCCCTCTAAAATGGGGGTGTCTTTCCTGAATTGAACATTACCCTGTGCATCCGCCATCACCGAATCGAGTACCCAATTTTGATCGCCATAAAAACCGATGAGTTTCACCCAACTGTTTGCAAAGCCGCTTACTTTCAGCTTCATGTCGAGTGGCTGCTTGATGGCTGTTGTCGTTTCCGACACTTCCCCATTGGAGGATTGATTATTACAGCACACAAAAAAGAACAAAGAGAAGAGCGCCAACATGAGTTTTTTCATAGGTGAATTGTTGTGTAGCGCCAAAATTACACAAGCCTGTAAAACTTCCGTTTCGGGTTTTATTAACTTTACAACTTTTTAAGTACGCACTCTCTGACCAACTGGTCCCGTAGTACAATGCCTGCCTGCCGGTAGGCAGGAATAGTACGCAGGCTTCCGAAGCTTGACCTCTCAGTTTCCTGACTGCCGGATTATCTAAAGAAGGCAGACAGGCAGGGATTCTGAGCGGGAAGAAAGATGAAAAAAAAGAATGGTTTATGTTTTAAAGAGTGATGTTCATGGAAATCTTTACGTTGGAATTACTGATAATCTGGAACGGAGAATGAAGGAACACGAGGCAAGAAAGAACAGATATACGAAAGGATTACGATCGTTAAAGCTATACTATAAAGAATATACCCTGAATATGCGGAGGCAAGAAAAAGAGAAGTTTATCTGAAATCAGTTGTGGGAAAAGAATTTTTGAAATCATTGGTCCCGTAGTACAATGGATAGTACGCAGGCCTCCGAAGCTTGACATCTCAGTTCGATTCTGAGCGGGACTACATTTCAATTTCCTCAAAGTTTCCTTTCCTTGTTGCGTGGCTTATTTCTTCAAGACCACTTTTGAGAAAATTTCGGTTTCCTTAAAGTTTTGCAGCTTATTAATTGATATTTGTTTTGAATTTATTTTTATACCCTTCCAGTAAGATTGTCTTTATATCGTCAGGTGTCAATAAGAATTCATTGGATTTAATATTTTGAAGGGGGCAAGGGTTATGGTGCACCTATAATTTATCAGACACTAATTTAACTACCTATGCAAAAGTTCTCACTTCCAAAGTTCAGGTTCACAAAAAAATGAATGGAGTAGTTTTCTGCGGAAAATCTGTTGAAAACCCAAATTGTTTTTTTCATTCATCCATCCTTTTTCTTTGCGATTTTTTATCAATCTCCTTTGCAGCACAGGCGCAACTTGTGAATGTGCGGGTAGAAGTTATTCTGGCAACGCGACAACCCTACTCTAATTGCACGGGTTGCAACGGCAATCCGGAAGCAGTTTGGAGAATGAAAGGCGCTACGAATGGAACTGGTTCACTTCCAATTGTTAGCACGTTATTGCACGCTCCGCCAAACATTGCGACCACTTTCTGGTCATTCAGCAGCAGTAACCAAATGATTCAGCATACCAATACGGATGCTATACAAGTGCAATTGTCCTTAGAGGGATGGGAAGATAATTGCCCTTATGGACAGCCTACGGTATATGAGGACAACTTGGTTTGTCGTTGCGAAAATCCATTTAAAGATTGTTCAGACGACCGCCATGCAAATTGCGCAAACATAAGAATCATCAATTTCCGGAATGAACCTCCCTGCCAGCGGAATGAATACGAAACGGACTGGTCTGGCGATTTTAAATATAAAGTAAATATTGAATTGACATTGCTTGTCCCGCCCGCTATCACAGTTCAGCCTACTCCCAATCAGGTTTTATGCGCAGGTGTTTCAACTTCGCATACGTCCGCCACAAGCGCTACCGGTTCAGGAGTGTCTTTTCAATGGCAGGTTTCATCAAACACCTCATGCAGTTCTCCCGGAACGTGGATTGATGTTCCGGGTGCAACATCGTTAACCTTCATTCCTCCGCAACCCCCGGCACACAGCTTTACCGACTAAAAGTCTCAACAGTATGCACCGTAGATGGTTTTAGTGATTGTGCGCGTGACACCTACCATCCGGGTAATCCTGTGCCTCCAATCCAGTCTGGAATTTGCGAACAACAGGTTCCTCAATTTGAGCGGCAGCCGTCATGCTGTGTCTATCAAAGCATGGTGTAGTCAATCGCCACCCTTCGATAAACTCAGGGGGACCATGCTAAACGGAACATTTTCCCCCGCAATCCGTATCTCACCGCACTATAATCTGAATGACCATGAGGAGAACGGGACTATTTCTTGTAATTGCTCTATGCTTTTTAAAAGCAGGCGCACAATCAGCCAAGAGCAGGGAACATTACGCCAACGAAGTAAAAGTTTACACGCAAAAAATCGCGCAGAATCCCGGAGACATCGCCAACTATTTTGCACGGGCGAATTTTTATCAGATTCTTTGCGCTTTCTCGTCCGCAAGAAGTGATTTCAAAAAGGTAGTTGAGCTTTATCCTGCCAACCCAAAGAAATATGCGAAAGTGACGACTGACGCCTGTTACTTTCTTGCTGATGATTATTTTTTCAGAAATGCCGACCGTGTAAACGCGCAACACTTTCTTGATAAAGGATTAGCCATCACTCCCGGTGACAAACGATTTGAGGTATTGCAAACGGGCATCTTGGGCAGCTACCCGGAAAAAGAAGCCGAGGCGGAGAAAAAATTTGAATTGTTGCTTGCAAAATATCCGAACGATGAAAAAATTGCAGTGTACTATGCAAAGTTTTTAGAGCGGAAAGACATCAAGAAGTCTATGGAACTTTATGAAAAAGTTGTTTTAATCAACTCTGATAATATTGATGCGTTATTCGCGCTGGGCGCATATTACACTAACGAGGCGAGCAGAATTTACAAAGCGAATGGCGATGCAGGCAAGGTGCTTGACTACACAAACAAAAGCGCTGGTTATTTTGAGAGCGTCCATGCGCTGAATCCGGATGATAAAGAGATAATTGAAATTCTGATTCAGCTATACGGCAATTTGAATCGCACAGCGGACATGAAAAAAATAGAGCAGAAACTTTAATTCGGTTTGAATTGATTCCCGATTAAATCTCAATTATCCTCTTTTCTTTCAACTGCATTTCTGCCGGAATTTTCGGAATGATTTCTTCTTTCAGCCGTTCCAATAATTTTTTCTTGGGAAAGATTACAGCGTAATCAAACTTACTTCGCGCATCGGTTTCGGTTTGGAAAACTCATGCACGTTTTGCTTTTGTTTGGCAGGCATCTTCAAAGTAGCTACGTGCGGAACAATGGTGATGCCCTGCTGCATATCCACAAGGTTGATAAGCGTTTCAATGCTTCCTGCTTCATAGTGCAGATTTTCTCCAGCGCCTTGCAGTTTTTTCAACTCGCAAAAATTCACCACCTAGTTTCTCATGCAATGCCCTTGTTCCAACAACCACAAGTGATGCAGGTTAATGTCTTTAGGCAGTAAATATTTTTTCTTGGGCAGCTTCTCCTTGCTTGTCGCATACACATAAAACTCTTCATAAAACAACGGATGTTCTGCAAGCAAATCCTGATGCAACGGAGTGGCGGCAAGCGCAATATCTATCTTGCCTTTTCTTACTGTTACAATAATTTCTTCAGTGGTCATTTCACGCACAAACAGCTTCAGGCGCGGATGCTTCTCGGAAAATGATTTCAGAAACAATGGCAAAAGATAAGGGGCAAGCGTAGGAATGATGCCGAGATGCAAAACGCCCGTGATTTCATCTTTCAGTTCTTTAGCAAACTGCAGGAGTTGTGTCGCTTCCGCCAGAATTTGACGCGCGCTGAATAATTTCTTCGCCTTCCTTTGTTGGAGTGACGGGCTGTTTGCTGCGGTCAAAAATTTTTCATCCCCAACTCCTCTTCGAGTTTATGTATCATCATGCTGAGGGCGGGCTGTGTGATAAAACTTTTTTCCGCAGCCCTTGCAAAGTGCCGGTGCGTGTCCACCGCAATGATGTATTCTAATTGCTGTAAGTTCATGCTGATAGATATTGCCTGTGCAATAGTAGAGAATATCGTTTTTGTTGATGATGGAAAACCACTTTCTTTGAAAAGGAAAAGAAACAAGATTCTTTATGGGCAGTTCTAAAAATTGCCTTTTTATCGCCTCACCCTATCCCTCTCCAGAAGGAGAGGGTATCGTTGGTAGAGTTTTTAGAACTGCCCTTCTTTCTAAACGCTTCACTTTTTTTAACGAATGCTTTTTGTAAATAAAAACACTGAATGATTATCTTTCCAAAAAAGTATTGTGATGAAAACTGTAAAAAAGAATAAGGCGGTTTCAGGGTATCATTTGCTGATGCTGCTCTCTGCTGTTGACAACAACTTCAACGCGCGCGAAGACATGGTGATAAAAGACTGGATGGAAGAAAAATTTCCTTTCTTCGTTGACCTCGATTCGGAGTTGGAGGTAATCAGCACGTTGCCCCAGGAGGATTATATGAATCACTTCAAAAAGTGCATGGCTGATTTCTATATGGACTCCACGCAGGCTGAAAGAAATGAGTTAATCCAATTTGCGATGAACTTAGTGAAGGCGGATAAAAAAATCACGCACAACGAGAATGTCTATCTTGACGAATTGTTCAACGAGTGGACAGACGTTCAGAGTGATAACTGAGCGTCACGAAGCAAAACGAAGCCTGAAAATATTTCCGGCAATCATCGTCACCTTGCTGTAATTCGGCATCCGAACGCGCGATAGGAGAATTTCTTCCGCACTTAGCTTTTTGATTTTGCCGAACAACCTGCGGTAGTAAGTATATGCTGTGTAAACTCCGAGTCGCGCATCTTTTGGCAACGTAATAATTCCTGTGTAAGCATCATCAAAATCCTGCTCAATGTCAGCGCAGATTTTTTCAAGCGCAGTTTCATCGAATTGCGTGAAATCAACCCCGGGGAAATAAGTTCTCCCCCGTGTGCCATAATCATCTTTCAAGTCGCGCAGAAAATTTACTTTTTGAAATGCAGCACCAAGGCTGCGGGCTGACGCTTTCAGTTGTGCGTACTGTTGAGCATCGCCATCAACAAAGATTTTCAAACACATCAAGCCTACCACTTCGGCAGAGCCGTAGATATAATTTTCATAACTCTCGTTGTCATGCGCTGTCATCTCTAAATCCATTTCCATGCTGCGGATGAAGTCGAGAATCAACTGCAATTCTATGTTGTATTCGTGAACTACTTTTTGAAATGCATGCAGCACGGGATTCAGGCTTACTCTTTTTTCAATCGCTTTAAGTGTATCCTGTTTGAAATTTTCGAGTAACTCTTTTTTGTCATCGCCTGAATAAGTGTCAACGATTTCATCTGCCAGCCGCACAAAACCATATACGCCATAAATCGGGTTGCGCAGTTTTTTCCCCAGCAACAATATGCTCATTGAAAAAGATGTGCTGTAGCTCTTTGTGATAAGTTTGCTGATATTGAATGAAAGGTTGTTATAAAGCTTATCCATTTTGCAGGATTCTGTCAGTAACTAATCTTGAACTGATAACTACAATCGGCAATCCGGTGCCGGGTGTGGTTGATGCGCCTACGTAAAACAGGTTTTTAAAATGCTCATCGCGGTTCGATGGACGTAAGCCGCCCACTTGATTCAATCCATGTGCAAGCCCCAGTCCGCTACCGCGATAGAGATTGAATTTCTGTTCCCACTCAACCGGTGTCCATACTTCTTTCACGATGGTGTGTTTTTTAATATCGGTTCCGATTCGTTCCGATAAATCAGTAACAATGTTCTCTGCAAGTTGTTCACGGTCGCTCCAATCTGATTTGAAGCGCATGTCGGGAACAGGGCAAAGAATAAAAACATTTTCGCATCCCGCAGGAGCGCAATCAGGATTGGAATAAGAACTTACGTTCACATAGTAATAAGGCTTTTCAGGACTGACAGTTGATTTGAAAATCTTGTTTGAATAATCGCGGAAATTATCGCCAAGAAAATAATTGTGATGCACCAAGTTTTTCAGCTTCGTGTTCAAGCCGAGATAAATTGTGAATGGCGCGAGCGTCCATTCCATTTTATCCAAACGCTCGGGCTTGTAGTTGCTGCGATTCAATACTAAACCTCTGAAAGAAGCTGCATCAGCATTTGCGACAAATACATCAGCACCCCATTTTCTGCCATGCTTATCCCTGAACGAATCAATCGTGCCGTTTTGATTTTCGTAACCAACGATTTCAGCATCATAATGAAATTTTACGCCACGCTCTTCCAGAATGCGTTTCAACTGGCGCACAATTTCATACATGCCTCCTTTCACATTCCAATAGCCGTCATGCTTCAGTTCGGTATAATTTAAAAGACTGTACACCGCAGGGGTTTGAAAGGGAGTGGAGCCAAGAAAGAAAGCAACTAATGAAAAAATCACTTTTGCTTCTTCTGACTTAAAATGTTTTTCCAAATTGCCCCACATGCTATCAAGCAAGTAGGGAAGATGTTTGAGAGGAACTTTTGTGAGCTGTCGTAAATAGTCGAGTTTACCGTTGTAGTTGTGTTTTACAATTGTATTTTCCGTGTCGTGAAAAATTTCTCCGGCTTTGTTTAAGTAGCGTTCAATCTTTTTTCTGAACTCCGGCTCAATTGCTTCAAACTCTTGCGTAAGACGGTCAAGGTTTTTATGAATATCAAAGTGTTTTTTGCCTCCTTTGAAATAAACGCGATAGATCGGGTCAAGCTCTTCAAATTGCAGCGGATTCGGGATGCCGCACGAGCGGAACAATTCATCAAACTCATAGCTCATGCTAAAAAACGAGGGACCGGTATCGAAGCTAAATCCGTCTTTTTCCAGCAGATTCAGCCTGCCTCCGGGCTGATGATATTTTTCAACGATTTCAACATCAAATCCTTTTGAGCTTAATCGTAATGCAGTGGCTAATCCGCCTAAACCTGAACCGATGATGAGCGCTTTCTTTTTCATGGTTAACGAGAACTAAGGTAACAATAAACGGTGGGGATTGTTCTTTCATAACTTCACAAATACCGATAGCGTTTAGTCACGATGATGCGGAGCCTTTTCTAAAACTTAATTCGTGTCAAGATGTTTAACAGGAAAACAAATTATCATGAAAACTTCTGATTACCTGTATTTCTTCTCTGCTTTTGCTTCCTTTTTGCTTTCCGTTTACCTGTGGTTTTCGGGACAGAAAGATGCAGGGCTGTTTGTAGGTATTTGGGTGCCCTCCATCCTAAGTGCAGCCATCCTCATCAAGTTAATTAATAACGAACGCTTAAAAAAATAATCAACATGATTACAATACCTGATACCGGCATTTTCATTCTGGGCGGTGTGCTCTATGGAATATTTATCATCGGCACCATTCTGGAATTCAAAAGATCCATTTCTGAGATAGATAAAAAATCTCGGAAATAATTTTCAACACAAATGATTGTACCTTCATTTACTGAATCTGAATTAATCAATACTGAATGAAAATTTTATTGACAGGCGCTAATGGCTATATCGGAAAATTATTGCTGCCTGTCCTTGTTAGAAATAAGCACAAAGTTTATTGTCTCGTGCGTGATAAGCGAAGGTTTAACACAGCAACAGCATCTGATAACATTGAAGTAATCTCAGGTGATTTATTAAAACCTGATTCATTAGTCTCGTTGCCAAAAGACATTGATGCAGCCTACTATCTTGTTCACTCAATGACGTCCGGTGATAAGAATTTTGACAGGCTGGAGGAGGATGCCGCGCATAATTTTTCAAACTACATCCGGACAACAACCGCTAAACAAATCATTTACCTTGGTGGGTTGGTAAATGCAGAGCATCTTTCCAAACATCTGCGTTCAAGAAAAAATGTAGAGAGCGTGCTGAAAGAAAGCGGAGTTTCCGTTACTGTGCTCAGGGCAGGTATCATTATCGGATCGGGTAGCGCATCGTTTGAAATTATCAGGGATTTGGTGGAGAAACTTCCGGTGATGATTACTCCCCGCTGGCTTAACACAAAAAATCAGCCTATCGCCATTGCCAACGTGCTGGATTATCTGGCGGGCGTTTTAGGCAATGAAGCTGCGCTGGGCAGGACCTTCGACATCGGAGGACCGGAACCGCTCACTTACCGGCAGATGTTGCTGGAGTTTGCAAAAATCAGGGGTATAAAAAGATATATTATCACGCTTCCGTTGCTTTCGCCCAGGCTGTCATCTTACTGGCTCTACTTTGTGACTTCAACTTCTTTTCAACTGGCAAAAAACTTAGTGGAGAGCCTCAAAACGGAAGCCATCTGCAGGGATGATAGCATCAAGAAAATTATTGACGTTCCGCTTCTCACCTATCGCGAATCAGTTCAGCGGGCATTCAGAAGGGTGGAGCAAAATGCTGTCGTGTCCAGTTGGAAAGACGCGGTGATATCAGAAAAAATGAGTTCACAATTGAGCGAATTCATTCAAGTACCTGTGTATGGTTGTATAAAAGACCAACGTATTACCCCATTTACCACAAGCGAGGAAAAAGTGCTTGATAAGGTCTGGACAATCGGTGGAGCGAATGGCTGGTATTATGCCAACTTTCTTTGGCGCATCAGGGGTTTCATTGATAAACTGGCTGGAGGTGTTGGATTGAGGCGTGGCAGAAGAAGCGCGACCGAACTTAATGTGGGCGATGCGCTTGATTTCTGGCGAGTGTTGCTTGCTGACAAAGAATCAAAACGGTTGTTGCTCTATGCGGAAATGAAATTGCCCGGAGAGGCATGGCTGGAGTTCAGCATCATCAATTTGAACGGTCAAAATCAACTCGTGCAGACAGCGACCTTCCGACCGCGTGGTTTGGCTGGCAGAGCTTACTGGTATGGATTGTTGCCGCTGCACAATCTTATTTTTGAGGGTATGGCAAGAAAAATAGTAGCCGGTTGATTTTAAAATCAGGGAAATAAACCTTATGAAAACCAGACAACTCGGCAGCAATGGACCCCATGTTTCCGCCATTGGACTCGGCTGCATGGGGATGAGTGATTATTACGGCACAAAAGCTACACGCAATGAAGTGGAAAGTATAAAAACAATTCACGCAGCATTGGACGCGGGTATTGACTTTCTGAACACGGGTGATTTTTATGGAAAGGGACAGAATGAATTACTTATTGCACAAGCCTTGAAACAACGACCTGAAAAGCCTTTTATCAGTGTGAAAACCGGCATTTTAAAAAATACGATGGGTGGATACGGTGGGGTTGACGGTAGTCCGAAAGCCATAAAAAACGCAGTCCACTATTCACTGACACGTCTTGGTATGGATGTGATTGACCTCTATCAAACCGCACGCATAGATCCTGCTGTTCCGGTAGAAGATACAGTTGGGGCGATTGCGGATTTAATTAAAGCCGGTAAGGTACGTTATCTTGGATTGTCAGAAGCGAATTCTGAAATTTTGCGCAGGGCGCATGCCGTGCATCCGGTCACCGCAGTGGAAGTGGAATATTCACTTGCCACCCGAGTGATTGAAAATGATTTGTTGAAAACAGGGAGAGAACTCGGTGTAAGTATCGTTGCTTATGGAGTATTATCTCGGGGGTTGCTTACAGGAACATTGAAAGGTGAATTTGCGCCAACTGATTTTCGCGCTCATGCGCCAAGATTCAAAGGGGAAAACTTCAGCAAGAATCAAAATCATCTCGCAACGCTTAAAAAATTTGCAGACGAAAAAAATTGCACGCCTTCACAACTCGCAATAGCTTGGGCGCTGCATCAGGGTGACGACATTATTTCTCTGATTGGAACGACCAGCATTTCGAGGCTGCAAGAGAATCTTAAAGCACTTGAAATCAAATTATCCCAATCTGAGTTGCATCAATTAAATGAGGCTTTCCCGGAAGGTCTTTTTGCCGGGACACGCTACGATACAGGGCAGATGCGATTAGTGGTCAATTAAAAATAAATGCATCTGCAAGTACAGACTCATCAGAGTGAAACTTTGTGTTCCCTCCGCTGTTAAAGGTTCATGAATTGGAATATCTGGCTCATTCTATTCCTCGCATGGGGTCTGCCGCTTACCTATTATCGTGGCAGATTCAGGAAAATGATTTACCAAACCGGGCATTGGGCAATTAACATTAAGCCGGTCTTCACGAAAGAGTTAAGAGGGCTATTCGGCAACCTCTATCCGGGCGTACCGGAATATTTGAGATTGAGAAATTTCTACCGCTTCTATTTGTCGGTATATCTGATTTTGTTTTTCCTGTGGAAAAGTAGGACGCAATGATTCCAAAGTGAATGTTTTATTGGTAAACTTCACACTCACCAAAATATTCCCGGTAAATTTTCCTTCTCGGAGCAAACCCAAAATAGATTGCCGGACGAAGCAAAGCAGTGAGCAGAAAATTATGAGCTTTGTAAGTAATATCGTCAATAATCAGGGATGAGTCGTCAGTTATTTTTCTGACAACGTGCTTATGCCTCCAGTACGAAAGCGGAAAAGGCAGCTTCGCTCCTTCATCTGTAAACCAAGCTTCACGGTCGTTTTCACCATGTTCCGTTATCCTGCTTATCCAATCAGCTTTTATCGGTTTGTTAAATCTCAATTTCACCCTGTCGCCTTTTTTAGAGCCGGTGAATTCAATGATTTCCATATCAGCGTTTTTTGGCTTCAGCGCTTCAAAGAGCTTTCTGTCAAACCGCTGCATTATATCTTTGTAATGCCCCTTTACCTGTGTTTCTATCGTGATGCGCATCTTGTTGTGGTTATGAATGAAACTTCCTTTTGAATTGATTAAACCATTTTAGCCGACCGGTTGTTTCACCTTCCGAAAGATAATGAGAGAGATTAGAGCGTTTCAATAAAATGGTTGAGGAAGGATATATGGCAAGGCAAGAATTTGAAAGAGCTAAAAGGAACATTCTTTCAATACTTGGCGGATGCATGTAGTTGAAAACTCAATTGGTTTTAGCTTCTGAAATTTTGAGATTATACTTTTGACGTATAGCATCCATTTCCCTTTTCAGGATTTCCGGATGCTTCCAATACTTTTCACTCAGCTTTTCCCGAATGTCCCGCATCATTTGAACAGCATCAAAACGCTTCCCGTTTTCAACGGGTTTCTTATTCTTATTCATTGTCGTTTAGGTTTAAAATTTCTCCTGGCGTTCTAATTTCAATCGGCCTGTAGCCAGGACGCAGGTTGATTGAGTTGCAAAGCCGGATTCGGTCAAGGTTTACAATATGCTTAAAGTTCCAACTTGCAACTACGTCTGAATAGTTCAGAGTCGCAAGAGCAATGGGGAGGGCATCGTTGTAACTTTTGTTTGTCAGCGCACCTTCGGAGATATACGTTTCCGCAAGTTGTATCGCCTCGTCAGTAATACCAATGCCTACTCTGTTTTTTCAGGGACTTCTTTTACCTTCTCTCTGACTTCTTCCCTTGCAAGTTCAAGTTCCTGTAATGTCAGGTCAGCGAGCATAATTTGCTTTGTTCCGGCAATGAATTCCTGAAACAGAGCATTGCTCTACTCTTTAAACTCTTCGTCAAAGCAACCGCCAATAACCGATGTATCTGTATAAACTTTCATCAATCCAAAGATACAAAAACAAACAGCCAACGCATTTGGTAGCACATTTGTATTTTTTGCCGACACACAAATCAACACTAAAAAATTCAAAAGAGCTACCAAGCCTACGCACAACGACAGACCTCTATGGACAGACGAAAACGACTGAAAAAGAACAACGAACGCACAATCGGGTAGTCCGTCCCGTCACCTGTCGGTGACGGGGAGAGGCGCTCACACCACTGTACATGTGGGTCACGCATACAGCGGTTCACTAAGCATACCATGACCGCTTTCTTTTTTCATCGCTCATGGCTTTGAAGTACTTTAAGATAAGGCTACTCCGGTTTCCCGAACGCTCCTTATCGAATTTCTCCCAACTTAATGTTCAGTCCTT
>JAWXCB010000093.1:0-10305 GCA_034440455.1 Chitinophagales bacterium | reverse complement strand
TGACATCACGATTCTCGAAAAGCCTGAACTCGCACTTTCTTTCTCTTCTTCTCCCTGCGAAGGTGAATTTGTTACTGTAACAAATCTCTCTTCGGGTGTGGATGCAGGTGCAACTTATTACTTGGATGTAAACAGCAACGGAACGATTAATCTCGTTTTACCTGCTGCAAGTTTGCCCACGGATTCTTCGCTCGTGTTGCCGGTTCCTGCGGGAACAACAGGATTTACAATTTATGTGGTGAATTCTACGGGTTGCTCTGATACGTTAGTTTCTTCAGTTACTGTTTTGGCAAAACCACAGTTGGCTTTTGATTACCAGAATACTTGTTCAGGTGAACCGACATCTGTTGTAAACCAATCAACGAATGTTGATCCTGCCGGAACTTATAGCCTTGACCTCTATAGTGATGGCAGCATTGACTTATCCATTCTTGCAGCTAACCTGCCCCCGGATTCATTGCTTCTTATTCCATTAGAAGGCGATATTGATTTCACTGTTTATGTTGTGAATCCTGATGGTTGCTCCGATACGTTGGTAGCAAGTATCGAAATCGTTGTTTGCGATGATGGTGATTCCTGCACTACTGACCTTTGTGATTTAGGTCAATGCTTTTATACTCCGATTCCCGGATGCGGCAGCGGCAACCCCTGTGATACGCTTGTGTGTGATGATGGCGATGGCTGCACGACTGACGCTTGCCTGAATGGACAGTGCGAATACACTCCGGTTCCCTGCACTGATAATGACGCTTGCACAAACGACACCTGCGTGAATGCTCAATGCGTGTTTACTCCGGTAGTTTGCGATGACGGTGACGGTTGCACCAGCGATGCTTGTGTAAATGGTCAGTGCGAATACACGCCTGTTGTATGTGATGATTTTGACGCTTGCACTACTGATTCTTGCGTGAGTGGTTTATGCGAATTCACACCTGTTCTTTGCACGGATAATGATTCATGCACGATTGACGCTTGTATCAATGGCATCTGTGAATTCACACCTGTGAATTGCGATGATAATGATTCCTGCACAGTTGACCTTTGCCAAAGCGGTCAATGCCTGAATATTCCGGTTGATTGCACGGATGGCGACCCCTGCACAAACGACATTTGCCAAAGCGGACAATGCTCAAACATTCCTGTTGATTGCAGCGATGGCGATGCCTGCACCGATGATTTGTGTATCAATGGCAGTTGCTTTAACCAGCCGATTGACTGCGATGACGGCAATCCCTGCACTACCGATTTCTGCGATGGAACAGGAACTTGCCAGAATACTACAATTCCGAATTGCTGCCAAAGCGTTGCGGATTGCGATGATACGAATGAATGTACCGAAGATGTGTGCAACGGTGGCATCTGTCTGCATATCTCTACCTGCTGCGATGACAACGACCTCTGCACAATTGATGTATGCGACCCAATTGACGGCTCCTGCCAGTTCATCGCACTCTATTGTGATGATGGCGATGCCTGCACAACAAACGGATGCGACAATGGCGTTTGCACCTTCACACCCATCAACTGCGATGACAGCGATGCATGTACAACCGATGCCTGCGTAAACGGCAACTGCATCCACACTCCGCAGAATTGCGATGATGGCGACCCCTGTACTACTGATTTCTGCGATTTAACAGGAACTTGCCAAAACTTACCTGTTCTCTGCGATGATGCTGACCTCTGCACAAACGATAGTTGTGTGCAAGGCATCTGCATATTCATCCCTGTATTGTGTGATGATGGTAACCTCTGCACCGTTGACAAATGCGTACTTGGCACTTGTGTGTTCACACAAAACGACTGTGATGATTTTGACATCTGCACAGACGACTACTGCATCAACGGCACTTGCTTCCACGATGCAATTGCTAACTGCTGTATTGATTCAACGCAATGCGATGATGCGGATGCTTGCACGGAAGACCTTTGCGATAATAATCAGTGCGTCAACAACAGCACTAACACTGACGTTACCATCACAGAGCATCTGTTGCCCTCGTTCTGTCAGGGTTCCGGTGTAATATTGAAAGCAGCTTCTGCATCAGCTACAGGCTACGAATGGTCAACCGGTGAAACAACCGAATCAATTCAGGTCGTTGCTCCGGGCACTTATACTGTAACTGCAACAAATGCCGGTGGTTGTCCCGCTGTTGCTTCTTACACAGTTACATTTGATGCAACCGCGTTGCTTTCTTCTTATGTAATTGTTGCGCAAAAAGAAGTTGACTTGAGCGTGAATACCGTACACAGCGGTGGCGTAGGTGTTACAAGAAGCAATGGCAAGGTGAAAGTGAGGAATAACTCAGTAATCACTGCTGCGGGAACATTCGTGAAAGCGGATAATATCGCTGTGAGTGGCGGCAGCGCTGTTACTACGCCCATTACTACTGAAGCCAGCCTTACGCTGCCTACGTTTGAAACGAATCCGTTCTGCGCACTTGGTCAGGATTTAAATATCCCGCCTAATTCAAACATTACGCTCAATGGTTCGCTTTACAACGGAATCACCGTTGGCAATAACAGCATAGTGACGTTTACTGCTGCTGACATCAATCTTGAAAATATTTTCACGAAAAGTAATGTCACTATTAAGTTCACTTCTGATTGCGTGAAATTGCGCATCTGCAAGAAGTTGCAGTTGGGTTCAAACAACTCATTCAACCTCGATTCATCTGATGTTATTGCTTACGTTGTTCAGGATGTTACTATTTCAAGCGGCACTTCGCTGATTGGCGACATTTACATGACTGGCGGAAAGATGACCGTGCTGGCCGCTTCGGGAAATGATCCAAATGAACTGACAGGATTGTTCATGGTGAATATCCTGCAAGCAGGCAGCAACACCAACTGGTATCAAAACCCGGCTTGCGATGCAGCTTGCAATAATCAGCAACCTGCGCAGTGTCAGGGTAACGACAGGCGTGTTGTTTCCCTCACATTAGTGAATGCAAACACCGACCAGGATATGGGTACAATCAACGATGGCGACATCATTGACATCTGCCAAACTCCGATGAACATTCGCGCAAATGTGTGCGATGAAGCAAACATTGAGAGCGTTCGCTTCCTGCTCAACGGCAATAACTATCGCATGGAAAATCTTCCGTTCTATACGATTGCAGGCGATAACAACGGCAACTACCTGCCTTGGAATATCGCTCCGGGCGTTTACACCATCCGCGCAATTCCTTTCGCAGGAAACAACGGAACAGGAGCAGCAGGCATTGATCATTCAGTAACAGTTACGATTGTTTGTTCATCACCGCGCTTGAGCAATCCGAATCAACAAACAATGAATGAAGACATGATTGAAAAGAGCGTGATGCTGAAAGGATACCCCAACTTGTTCTCCGACAAGTTGAACATCGAATTCAGCCTGCCCCAACAGGGCAGAGTAACGCTTGACATCGTTGACATTGCAGGCAACAGAATTGCCGAACTGTTCAATGGCGTTGCAGAAGGCGAAAAGACATACAAAATGGAATTCAACGCTGGCAGCAATGCAAGTGGAATGATTTTCTATCGCCTGCAAACCGAAAGCGGAGTTTACTACGACAAAGCGGTGATCGTGAAGGAATAAAAATTTCATTCAAGGATTTACACAAACAACCCCTGCAAGTGAAAATTTGCAGGGGTTGTTTGTGTTTGGAAGATGATGATTGAAAATATGCGGCTCCATCTGTTTCACAAAAAATGCTTTAGACCTATCTCATAATTCAAACTATAGCGGATTTTGGGTGCGCGCATGTATTTTCTATAATCCTGCGTAAACCTGCCTATCCATCTGTAGAGCGGGGTGAGCTTGAAGGGCAGAGTTCTCGCTCTCCTCATAATTTAAGTCAGAACTTCGCATAGATGCCCCGCAACATCTACCAGTTAAGAAATGCATTCGTCAATTTTTATCTCATTGAATGGGATAATGATTTGGTATTAATTGACGGAGGATTTATAGCCGGAATATACAAGCTAAAGCAGCAACTGAAATCCATAAATAAAACTTTCACAGACATCAATCACATTCTGCTCACACACGGACACCTTGACCACACCGCGAACATCACACGCATAAAAGAATTATCAGACGCACCTGTTGTGGGACACCCGAAAGATAAAGCACATATCGCTGGGAATTACCCCTACACAGGTAGTGCAAGAGTTTGCGGAGCATTGGAAGCTATCGGAAGAACTCTAATCAACTACAAACCCTTTGCGCTGGATTTGGAAGTGTGCGACAACAAGAGATTAGAGATTGCCGGAGGCATGCGCGTGATTCATTTGCCCAGACACACCACTGGTCATTGTGGATATTATCATGAACCAACCGGAATTCTTTTCTCCGGTGATTTTTTTCAATGCTCCCCACTTCGTGACGGAGTAGCTCCTTTCTTTTTAAATTCCTGTCCTGAAAATTTTCCATCAAGCATTGAAAAGATAATTCAGCTAAATCCCAAAGGAATCTATTCCAACCATTGCGATGAATCTTCACCGAAAAAACAATTTGAAAGGTTCAGCCGATTTGTGTCGCGTTTACCAAATAAAAAATAGAAGCATTAGCTTGTAGCACATTACCGGCTTCGCGCAGCCAATGAGCATGTCAGCTATTTGCACATCCTCTTCCTTTTCTATTATCTTAGAGCAAGAGTAGCATTTTACTTTATGAAACCATTCCGGCTGGCGATTCTTTTGATCTTCGTTCATATTAATCTGCAAGCCCAATTCTACGAAACTCCTATCGGATTTGGCAAAAATGCAACCGGGGGCGCTGGAGGAAACAACTATATTGTAACCAACCTGAATACTCCGGCACCGGAAGTTTGCCGGCAGGCTTGGAAAGCACATCACCGCTGAACATCACTTTTGCATTTTCAGGAACCATCTCCATGACTTCCGACATTTCTATTAGATCAAACAAAACAGTTGATGGAAACGGCTCTTATATCAGGATAAGACCATTCGGATTCAGAATAGATAATCAAAGCAATATTATCATCCGCAACCTCCATTTCGATAGCGACCATTTTGACCACGGAGGCAGCGGTGATGCAATCAACATCATTAATGGTTCAACAAACATTTGGGTTGACCATTGTTCGTTTGAAGATTGGTATGATGGAACCATAGATGTTACAGTGCAATCAGATTATGTAACTATTTCGTGGTGTTACTTTCGTTCGCATGGCAAAACGATTCTGATTGGCGCCAGCGACAGTCATACTTCTGATGCAGGAAAATTGCGCGTCACGCTACATCACAATTACTTTGACGGCACCAACCAGCGTCACCCCCGCTCACGATTCGGCAAAGTACATGTCTATAATAATTGGTTCAAAAACCTTGGAAGCTATGGTATCGTTTCTGCGGCAGATACCCAAACCTACATTGAGAAATGTCGTTTTGAGAATGTTTCAACACCTGCGCAGCTATCCGCTACAAGCAACTACGTAGGGTTCATTTCAGCAACAGGCAACCAAATGGTTAACAGCGGTTCTATTCCAACAACAGGTGGCGTATTCACACCTTCATCTCAATATACTTATTCTGCTGATGTTGCCAATACCCTGTGCGTGACATGCTTCAGCAATACACCAGGTACAACACAACTGCTTCACTTGCCATCTCAGCAAGCGGAAGCATATTGACTGCCTCCTTCGCGCGCAGTTACCAATGGTATCATAACGGCAGCTCCATTAACGGAGCGACAAACAATGCCTATTCTACGCCCTCTTGCGGAGATTATTACGTGCGCATCTATGACGACAACGGGTGCTACAAAGAGTTAACTTATTTTTATTCAACCGGTCAACCATCCGCACCAACAATCACTGCGTTGGGAAATAAAAGTACTTGCACGGGCAGCTCTCTTACACTTCGGTCCAGTGCGGCTCCGGGTGGTTTCGGCTATCAGTGGATAAGAAACAGCGTGGAAATAGCCGGAGCCACATCAAGAGATTACACGACAGCATAGCAAGGCAACTACCGCGTAAAGTTTATCGGTGCATGCGCATCGAACAACTCTATTGTAACTGCGGTAACCGAACTTGGCAATCCTGACTGTAACGGAGTTTGCGGAGGCACTGCCGTTTTTGATTGTAACAATGATTGCGGAGGAACAGCTTTCATAAATAATTGTGCAATCTGCGTGGATGGAAATACAGGACTTTCCGCATGTTCAAATGATTGCAATGGAGACGCGGGCGGAACCTCCTTTTTTGATGAGTGCGGAATTTGCAGCGAAGGAAATACAGGGCATCATGCGAATTCAGATAAAGACTACCACGGTGATTGTTTTGGTTCCGCATTCATTGACAGTTGCGGAGTTTGCAGCGAGGAAAACTCCAGTCATATCGCTGATAGTGACAAAGATTGCAACGGCACGTGCTTTGGAAACATCGTGGTAGATTGTAATGGAATTTGCGGAGGAGCTTCTGCCCTTGACTCAAGCGGCTTATGCCTTGAAGCCTCGGATTCAATTTTCAATCAAAGCTGCCGGGGCTGTGATGGAGTGTTGAACTCCGCTTTTGAATGGGACACTTGCCGACAGTGTTTGCTCACTACTGATAGTAATTTTAATAATTGCTCCACATCGTTCGTTTTGTTTGATGAAAATCGGTTAGAAATAAAACTCTTTCCCCACCCATTCAGCGATTGCACCAACATTGTAATCACTCCTTTACCCCGGAAAAAACTGTCTTTTGTTTTGTTTGATTTGCAGGGCAAACAGCTATTTGAAATTGAAAAAACATCAAGTGGCGCATTTAATCTCTGCGATAGCAGGATGAACGGAATCTATTATTACCGGATAACCTGCGATTCACAATTAGTTGCTACCGGAAAGCTGATAGTAATGTGATGCGCAGGCATTATTCATCTTCCAAACTTCCGTGTCTATTTCCATCTGCGCCATTCGCATCAGTTTACCGATTCGCAAAAAGGTGAACTGGTTTATTTCTTTGTTCGCTGAGTAAGCAGTCGCGGGGAAGTCAGGATGGGAATGAAAGAAAACTTTTTGTAAGTGTTAAACGTGTGGACTCATTCATAAGATTCCCGCTGCTTTCGCAGATTTCCCTGTCAATGCAGGAGGTATCGAGGTGAGCATATTGGGGTTACACAACCTTTCTCTTTTATTCTTGCTCAGTTATACCTATCAATCCCCAAAAAGAAGAAACCCGCTGAAGATGCTCCAGCGGGTTTCTTTATTTAAAAATGCGCATGAGTTTAGCTCGAAATGCGCATGTTGTAGAAAGAGCGGTAAACGAATACCATTGAGATAGCGACAAAGATTACTGCCAATATCGTTGCCAGAGTTCCCTGACCGTCTTCGCGCATTCCCACCGCCATGCTCACTGCGAGCAAGCCAAACAGCGTGGTGAATTTGATAATCGGGTTCATCGCAACGGATGAAGTGTCTTTGAACGGGTCGCCCACTGTGTCGCCCACCACCGTTGCTTCGTGCAGCGGAGTGTTCTTCATTCTCAGTTCGGTTTCAACAATCTTCTTTGCATTATCCCATGCGCCACCCGCATTCGCCATGAACACAGCCTGATACAAGCCGAAGAGCGCAATGGAAATCAAATAACCAATGAAGAAGTAAGGGTCAATGCAAGCAAAACCGAGCGTTCCGAAGAATACAGCAAGGAAGATATTCCACATTCCCTTCTGAGCATATTCAGTGCAAATCTGCACTACCTTCTTACTATCTGCAACGGATGCTTTTGTTGCTCCATCCAATTTGATGTTCTGTTTGATGAATTCAACGGCTTTGTAAGCGCCTGCTACCACCGCCTGGATGGAAGCCCCGGTGAACCAGTAGATGATGGCTCCACCGGAAACCAAGCCAAGCAGGAAAGGGGCGTGCGTCAATGAAAGTTTTTCTACATTCTCCGTGAGTCCTCCGTTGGGTCCTGTAGTTAATTCTATAATAATAGAGAAAATCATCGTGGTTGCTCCTACTACTGCAGTTCCGATAAGCACCGGCTTTGCTGTTGCCTTGAAGGTATTTCCTGCGCCATCGTTTTCTTCGAGCAGTTCCTTTGCAATTTCAAAGTTGGTGTCAAAGCCATATTCCTTTTTGATTTCTTCCTTAATCCCGGGAAGTGTTTCAATTTGCGAGAGTTCATAAACTGACTGCGCGTTGTCGGTTACGGGACCGTAACTGTCAACAGCAATCGTTACAGGACCCATCCCCAAAAATCCGAAGGCAATCAAACCGAATGCGAATACAGCACCCATCGTGTCGGCAATGCTGAGGTCAGCCAGTTCCATGCCGGGGTGTATCACTGCGCCCACGCCCAAAGTACTAACCCAGTAGCCAATTGCCATCAGCACAACAATCGTTAATCCGATCCAGTAGCCGCTGAAATTACCTGCAACTAAACCAGAAAGGATGTTTAAGGACGCGCCTCCTTCTTTCGAGGAATTCACAACTTCCTGCACATGGCGTGAGTGAACAGAAGTAAACACTTTTACCAATTCAGGGATAATCGCACCCGCAGCAGTTCCGCACGAGATGATTACTGAAAGTTTCCACCACAAAGATGCATCATTACCTAATGTTGGAATCAACAAGTAAGAGATGAAGAAAGTGAGAATGATGGAAACAATAGAAGTTACGATAACAAGCGAGGTGAGCGGAATTTCAAAGTTGAACTTCACCAAGTTTCCGAATTTTGGTTTTGCGAACAAATATTCATTCAACCAGTAGCTGCCGATGGAAGTTAAAATCATGATGATGCGCATTGCGAAAATCCAAACGAGCAATTGCACTTGTAGAGATTGGTCAGTAATCGCAAGCATGATGAAGGTAATCAGCGCAACGCCTGTTACACCATAGGTTTCAAAACCATCAGCAGTAGGACCAACAGAGTCACCGGCATTGTCACCCGTGCAGTCAGCGATAACACCGGGGTTACGCGCATCATCTTCTTTAATCTTAAACACAATCTTCATCAAGTCAGAACCGATGTCGGCAATCTTTGTGAAGATACCACCAGCGATACGCAGTGCAGAAGCGCCCAATGATTCACCGATAGCAAAACCGATGAAACAGGGACCAGCGAGGTCTGAAGGCAGGAACAATAAGATGATAAGCATGATAAGCAACTCAATGCTGATAAGCAGCGTG
Source organism: Chitinophagales bacterium (assembly GCA_034440455.1). Taxonomy (GTDB): domain Bacteria; phylum Bacteroidota; class Bacteroidia; order Chitinophagales; family CAIOSU01; genus JAWXCB01. The sequence continues at coordinate 1,181 of JAWXCB010000093.1, read as the reverse complement.
CCGATGGACATCCCCGCTTTCAGCGGAATTGCATAACACCAATAACCTTTTCCTTTTAAACTGGCGAAAGCTGTGCGGCTATTGGCAAACGTGTTCACACGGATACCAAACCATGCCACACCAAAACTGCCCGCTATACCAATCAAGCTGAACAACAGGATGACAGCCACCCTGAATGCATCAAAATTCTCAATGAATCCAAAGTAGAAAATCATGATTGAACCGATGAACAATTCGAGGATAAGGAGGAATTTTCCCTGCGTTATGAGATAGGTTTTGCAGGTTTCATAAATCAACTCGGAAATTTCGAGCATTGATTTATGCACCGGCATGTTTTTCAACTGGCTGTAAATCACCAATCCAAACAACAAACCGAGAATACAAACAACAATACCTCCCATCAGAAGGTCGTGTCCCGTCAAGCCTCCCAGGAAAGTGGCAAGGGCGGGGTCATTTAAATCAGGAAGCTTCAGGTTTGCTTCGCTTGCCAAAACGGAAAGCGGCATCAGCAGCGCTGAAGAAAAAAGGGCGAGGAAAATTCGTTTAAGCATAGGGTTTAAATAGTTTGTTAAGTGTGATTTTTAGCGGGGCAAAAATAGAAGAAGAATTGGCTTTATCCTAATAAAATGCCAACACCCGCGAAAGATTGTCGCAGGATTACTACAAAGCAGAATAATGAAGAAGAATTCACCTCATTTTCATTATCTATTTATGCTATAATCGTGCATCGTCCTTATAGCATTTCCATTCGCGTGAGATGTCGGAACAAGTCCGGCATGACGTTAAAAACAAACACCAGTTAAACTTTCCGTTTCGGGAAAATTCAACTGGTGTGTATAAGTGTGATTCTATAAGCGAGAACTTCTCACGCAGACAAGAAGCAGAAGAATCAGGAAATGATTTCCAAGTTAGGATACAACGGACGCCAAACCTCTTCCATTATCGCTTTGCTTCTGACGTAAACAATTGTTCTTTCGTCAAGCTTCACTTTAAATTTAGGGTCAAGCTTCTTTTGTTGCGTATTTACCTTTGTTTTTGGTCTTCCCCTGTTCATACTTTTTGTCTTTTAATCAGTTAATTAAAAAATCTCAACACTCGAACGTCTGGCTAAAGGCGAAACCGGATATTAATAATCCGACCTGCGGTTGCCACGCTCGTAGCCTCCGCCACCACCGCCTCCG
>JAWXCB010000092.1:0-66231 GCA_034440455.1 Chitinophagales bacterium | reverse complement strand
CTTGCCTTTGTATTTTTTTAAAAGCGGCTGCATAGCCTCTGCCCACTTGGTTGCAGCCATAGCATAAGATTTTATTGAGAGATAAAGATGGAGAAAATTCCTTTAGGTCAACGCAAAGAAGAGAAGAATTATGAGGTGGCGCGTACTTATCTCGTTCCTTTTGTGGCTCTGTTTAGAAGCGCAGAAAGAAAGGAGGGGAGCGGTATCTGCCCGCCTTCATCACTTTCTTTTTTTCCTGTATCTTAATCGCGGGTTGCGGCTTGTGTGAAACACCTTGTAAATAAGCGCGCTTTCCTTTTCTATTTCAAAAATGATGATGAAAGGAAACCGCTTCAACTGTGTGTGCCGAAAGTCTTTATACTGTTTTTGAAATGCTTCGGGATTGCGCATTATCTTGTGATAACATTCCTCCAACTCGCCAAGAAAGGATTCTCCTAATCCTTTATTTGTTGTTTCATACCACAGGAACGCTTCTATCGTTTCCCGCGCGGCTTCCTCTTTAATGATAAGTTTCATTTGCGCAACGCCTCACGTGCCAGCGTCTTTACTTCATCCCACGAATAGGAGCGCGACTTACCATTAAGGTGTTTTTCCTTTCTCGCATCCAGTTCTTTTTTGAGCGCATTGTTTGGAAAACCGTCTTCGCTCTCTAATAGATTTTTCACCTTATCTAATACCGCATCATTTTCGGTGAGCAATAAGCGTTGCACCAGGTTGAGTTTTAGCGTTTTCTTATCCATAGGTGGAACAACGGTTTTTTTCAAATTTAATACATCAGAATCAGGCAGCGCAACTCGTCAGGAAAACCTGGCGGAAAGGAAACAACAAAGCCAGCGGGCTTTAATCAAGCGGATGGCGCTTGCCTTTCTGTTTTTTTAAAAGCGGCTGGATAGCCTCTGCCCAATTCGTTGCAGCCATAGCATAAGATTTTATTGAGGGAGAAAGATGGAGAAAATTTTGAGATGGAGAGGACTTGTTCTGTGTATAACTTTAACTTAGATTCTCTTAATATCGCGTATGTTTTTGAGCGAAGTAATATCTGAAAAACGCGTCTTTGTCAGGAAAAGCGCGATTCCTGCTGAAAAGAAAGTACGTGATTTTTCTGTCGTGTCTTTATTCTCCGGTTGCGGAGGAATGGATTTGGGCTTTATCGGGGGATTTACAGTATTTGGAAAAGAGTATCCTAAAAATCCGTTCAGAATTCAATGGGCTAATGAACTGAATCCTTATGCCTGCAAGAGTTATGTAAAAAATATTCATAAGGAGATTCACTGCGGAGACATCAGAAATTACATTGACACTTTGCCCAAAAGAGCGGATGTGTTAATCGGGGGCTTTCCTTGTCAAGATATTTCCATAAACGGCAAGGGGTTGGGAATTAACGGCAAACGCAGCAGTCTGTACACCTATATGGTTGAGGCGATAAAAAGAAGCCGTCCAAAAGTTTTTGTTGCAGAGAATGTAAAAGGATTATTGCTTAAAACCCGAAAAGATTCCTTTGATAAAATCATGCGGGATTTCAATGACTTGGGCTACAATGTTACCTATCATCTCTATCACGCTGCCGACTATGGAGTGCCCCAAAGCCGTGAAAGAGTGCTTATCGTGGGAACAGCCAAAGGGGTAAAAGAATTCTCTCATCCTGAGCCGGTTAGAAAAAAAGAGAACTGGATGACAAGCCATGAAGCTATTTGTGATTTGGAAAATGTGGAAGTAAATGAAAACTTCAATCATGTTTGGAGTTTTGCTAAAAAAAGTCACGACCAGGGAAACCGAAAACTTGATGCAAGCAGACCAGCCTTTACGATAAGAGCAGAATGCCATGGAAACATCCAATTTCATTACGCGCTGAACAGAAGAATATCCATGCGCGAAGCCGCAAGAATTCAATCATTTCCTGATGAATTTATTTTCGACTCTAAACTGCGCGAAACAGAGCGTCAAATTGGCAATGCCGTTCCTCCTGTGTTAGCATGGCACATTGCGCAAGCAGTGAAAGATTGCCTCATCTGAGTAATCAATGACCACTAAAGATTTTGAGGAGATTCTTGATAAGTTAACGCATCAGCTTACCAAAGAGGCAAAGGTTTCGGTTTTTCCTTCGTCAAAGGCATTTGAGAATAGAGTCAGAGATGTTTTACAGACATTCGTAAAGAAGCATAAAATAGTCGTTGATTATGAGCCGCATCCTTATGCGTTTCCTGATATAGCTGTCGGGGAATTTGGGATAGAGGTAAAGTTTACCGAAAAAGACACCTGGCGAAGCGTGGCGAACAGCGTGTTTGAGACATTCAAGAAAAAAGAAGTTCAACATATTTATGTAGTGTTTGGAAAAATGGGGGGCGAGCCGCAGGTGAAATGGCAAGCGTATCAAGACTGCGTAATTCACGTGCGCACTTCGCATGTGCCAAGATTTGAATTGGAGATAGATGCAAAATCCTCACTGTTTAAGCTGATGGACGTATCCTATGAAAAGTTCAGCGCGTTGCCTGTAGAGAAAAAAATGCGCTACATCAGGCAATACGCAAAATCAAGATTGAAAGCGGGCGAAAGGTTATGGTGGCTTGAAGAAAAGCCGGAACAAGAACACACCCTGCCTATTCAGGTTCGATTGTACATGGACTTGCCACAAACAGAAAAAAGAAAGCTACGCGCAGAGGCTTCTCTGCTTTGCCCCGGAATAGTTGCAGGCTCAAGAGTAAAAAATAAGTATAATGATGTTGCAATGTATTTGCTGACCTATCATGGCGTATTGGCTTCGCAGGCGAGAGATTTGTTTTCAGCAGGAAGCGTTGCGATGGCTTCTGACAGCACGCGTGGAGGATTATATCTACAGTGCGCATTGGAAGATATTCAGAAAGAAATGATTTCAGCAGCATTAACAATGGAAGATGCCTTGTTCGTGGAGTATTGGAAAGAATCAGTTGCCCCTGAGAAAAGGATAAAGCGCTGGCTTGAAATGGCTGATAAAATAGCCGTGGATTGGAAACCTTCAAAGGTTCTTTTTCTTGATTATTAATGATGCTTTCGAGCAACCCTTTTCTTCTCCAACTTCCTTTTCAGCAAGGAAAACATTTTTGAATCTTTTATCCAGAATATATCTTTCCCCCACCCCCGCCTGTAAACTTTACCTACCCTCCTGTAAACTCTGTTTGTCCGCAAACAAAGTTTACATACCTCCCACCCAGCCTCCTTATCCATCCACTCAGCTTGCTTGCCTCTCGCGTCACGCTGATTGGCGATGCAGTCAGCCTGCTTGCTGATGCAAGCAGTTTGCTTGCTCTGCTACTCAGGCTGAGGCGCGATGCAAGCAGCTTGTTTGCATTGCTGTTCAGGCTGAGGGGCTATGTATCCGGCTTGCTTGCTAATGCAAGCAGTCGGGTTGTGTTGTCATTCAGCCTGATTACATGCGCAAGCAGGCTGAGTGAAACCACGCTGAAACCTTCTTTTAAAACATCCGTACAAGAAGGAAATCTTTCATAACCCTTAAAACAAAATTGTCATGGTTAGAATTAAAATTTCAGCAATTAATTCATTAAAAAACAACGACCTCGTGACCAAGTGCCGCGACATCGTTGCAAATGTTGGCGCGCACGTTGATTGGTTTCCCACGCCCGTTCCGGTGTTGAGTGCCATCACAACTTTAATTAATGATTTAGCCGGTTTATGCGTGGCTTCCGAGTCGCGCGACAGAGAGTCTATCCGCGAAAGGAATACAGCTCGTGAGGCGCTTCTTTCGAGCATGATGGAACTCTCGAATTACGTTGAGCTGCTGTGTCAGCCAAAGGTAAATGCTGTTGAAATGATTGAGATTGTTGGCTTTGAAGTTTGGAAAAGCCGCACTCCCGTTGTGTTAACTGCACCGCAAGGCATGACTGCACAGCCGGGTCCTGAGGCTGCTTCAGCAATTTTGGAATGGAATACCGTTTCCGGCAGCCACATGTATCAAATTGAATTTGTAGAAGGCACCAATGTTGGTCCCTCTGCAAACTGGCAGCCGCTGGTTACTTGCAGCAAGCGCAAAGTGACAATTACGCAAGGTTTGACTTCTGCAAAATATTATTCATTCAGATGCAGGGCTTTAGGCTCAAGTGGAAGCTCTGCTCCGTCTGACGTTGCCACCTGCATCGTTCCCTAAACGAACTCTTCCCTCCGGGTTTTAAAAAATCCCTCTTCGCGCTAAATGCGGAGAGGGATTTTTTTTTGCTCTTTTTATGACGTTATTACGAACGAGGCTTTGCGCGTGAAGCAATCCGCAACGCGAAGTTTCGCAAGAACATACGAAAATTACCTTTGCAATCACCATGTGGCAGGAACTCGAATCAGCGCTCAACGAATTTGAAAAACTCGAACTTCAAAAAGTAATTGACTTTGAGGCGTTCAGCCGCATTGCCATCACCCATCATTCCACTTCTATCGAAGGCAATACGCTTACACTCGAAGAAACAACGCTGCTGCTCACCCAAGGCATCACTTCAAGGGGCAAGCCGCTCTCCGAGCACAACATGGTGAAAGACCATTATGAAGCGCTTGCATTTTGCTTAGAGAATGCCGCAGCGAAAGTTGTCCTCACTCCCGTTTTTTTGAAACAACTCAATGCGCTGGTAAATAAAAACACCGAGCAGGTGCGCAACACCGCACTTGGCGTTTGCGATGACACGAAAGGCGATTTTCGGCCGGGCAATGTGTCGGCTGGCGCAACCTATTTTGTAAATTTCAACAAGGTTGTTTCAATGGCAGAGGAGTTATGTGAAAAGCTGCAAGCTAAAATTTATACAGCAACAACCAATCGCGAAATTTATCAGTTGTCGTTTGATGCGCATTATTATTTAGTGAGCATCCTCCCGTGGTTTGATGGCATTGGACGCGCTTCGCGCCTGCTGATGAATTTCATCCAGGCATATCACGGCAAGCCTTTGTCTATGGTATTCATTGAAGATAAAGCTGCCTACATCAAATCTCTCAACGATACCCGCGCTGTTGATGATTTGGATATTTTTCGCAACTTCCTGTGCGGGCAGCACATCAAATATCTGCGGCAGGAAATCGGTAAGTTTCAAAAAAAAGATAATGGGATTTCGTTCTTGTTTTAACTTTTGCATTCTTTGTAAGATGCTTTACGAGCGAAGCAATCCCTCTATCAATGCGTCATTCTGAAGCAAAGCTCTATTACTTTTATCGTGGCGGATATATTCTTACATCCCCGAATTCTAAATTTCGGAGGGGATTCCTGCATAAAGCCTGAATGACAAAGAAATAAAGTATCGTACATTCAGGAAGTATGATTTTTATCAGTTGCACATCCTCTGAAAAAGAGCAAATTTAAAGTGTGATTTAATTTTTTATCATTGTGAAACAAGATGGCTAAATCAAAAAATCATTCTTCCGGAAAAGAGAACATTGACGAGCAGTTCGTGCGTGAAGGCGCTAAAAAAGTGAGCGAGAAGGAAGTGGAGCAGGTAGCTGCAAACGCAGAGGAAATTGAAGACAAGTTCAAATCAAGCGGGCGGCTGGGAAGGTACATCGAAGATGCGCGGCTGATGCTTTCCCTTATCAAAGATTACTGGCGTGGCGATTACCGGAAAATATTATGGTTTACCATTGCCGCCATTGTGTTCGCACTTCTGTATGTGCTGAATCCATTAGACCTGATTCCCGATATCTTGCCTATTGTGGGCTTTATAGATGATGCCCTTGCTTTTTCCGTTGCGTTCAAATTGGTGGAAAAAGATTTGAAGAAATATAAAGAGTGGAAGCTGCAACAGAAGTTGTGATTAATTCCGGCATTCCCCATCTCCCGCAAGATCAATGTCATTCAGTTAAACTGAGTTCGTGTTAAGAAATTAAAGGGCTGAAGCCCTTTTTATGTGATACGCCTTTTCTCAATACCCCGCCTTAAAAGGCGGGGCTACTAAATTGCCCGCAAGATTGCATCTTGTGGGAAAAAGAAGGAGGCAATCCCGTACATACGGGATTCCAGCGCAGGCTGCAAACCGCAAGAAGGCAAACACACAATTCTACGCCTCCATTCTTGCGGCAGAAAAAGTGCATTTCGGTTTTTTGAGGGCACTTTTTGTTTTTGCATAAAAATACTGTTACCCTCCTGACGAGCTCCGCTACCAATGCGACACGATAAAGAAATGAAATCAGTACGCGCCCTACTACGCCTCCAACTACGCTAAAGCTTCGTTGGATAAAAAGGCTTTGTAGGGTAAACCACACCCTCCCATTTTTGGTCAGAAACTTTTCCTTCAAAGCATTGTTACTTTGCATCCGCATGAAAACAAGCACTCTCATTTTTATTTTAGGGGTGTTTGGAGTGCAGGTTGCGCTGGCGCAAAATGGCATTATCCGCGGTAAGGTGTTCAATGAGCTGAATAATGAGCCGGTGCCCTTTGCGAATGTGCTTATCCAGGGCACGACCACGGGCGCAAGCACCGACCTGGAGGGAAACTATGAGATTGCCAGGCTGCAGTCGGGGCTTTACAACGTCTTGGTGACGTATCTCGGATTTGAAACAAAGATTGTCACGGAGGTGGAGGTCTCAAACGCGCGCGCGGCAACGGTGGATATTCCGCTGAAAGAATCGGCACAGAAAATCACAGAGGTGGAGGTGCGCGCCAACCCGTTTGAGCGCACGGACGAAAGCCCGATTTCGGTGAAGACCATCGGCACGAACGAGATTCAGCGCTACCCGGGAGGCAACCGCGACATCTCAAAAGTGCTGCAATCGCTGCCGGGGGTGTCTTCAACGGTGTCGTTTCGCAACGACATCATTATTCGCGGGGGTGCGCCCAATGAAAACCGTTTTTATGTGGATGACATTGAAGTGCCGGTGATTAATCACTTCTCTACGCAGGGCGCATCGGGCGGACCGGTGGGCGTGTTTAATGTGGATTTGATAAAAGGGGTTGATTTTTATTCGGGCGCGTTTCCATCGAACCGCGGCAACATGCTGAGTTCGCTGCTCGCGTTTGATTTTATCGAGGGGCGCACCGACCGCTGGGCGGGGCGGTTCACAATTGGCGCGAGCGAAGTGGCATTGTCGGGCGAGGGACCTACGTTCAAAAATTCAAGCATCATTCTTTCGGCACGCAGAAGCTATCTGCAATTTCTTTTTAAGCTGCTGGGGCTGCCGTTTTTGCCAACCTACAATGATTTCACGCTGAAGCATTTTACGAAATTCAAAAACGGAAGCGACCTCACGGTGATGGGGGTTGGGGCGATTGATGATTTTGTTTTGAATTTGGAAGAAAATAAAACAAATGAAACTGATGAGCAGAAATATCTTCTTGAAACAATACCGGAAAACCAGCAGCGGAACTATACGGTGGGCGCGCGCTACCGCTATTTTACAAAAAACGGAACATTGATTTGGGTGGGAAGCCGCAACCAACTTTTTAACAGCGCGGACAAATATCAAAACAATGATGAGAGCAATCCCGACAACCTGTTGCTCGATTACAACTCGCAGGAGATTGAAAATAAATTTCGCTTTGAACACACACTGCGGAAAAAGAATTTTAAAATCAACTACGGGGTGAACTATGAATTTGCAACGTATAAAAACACCACGTACAATAAAATCTCTACGGCAGCCGGCATCGAAGAAGTGAACTACGATGCGAAAATCAACTTTAATAAATACGGATTCTTTGCGCAGGCAAGCCGCGCGCTGTTCAAAGAGCGGTGGACGCTTTCGCTCGGGATGCGCGCTGACGGGATGGATTATTCGCAGGAAACGAAGAATCCGTTTAAGCAACTCTCCCCGCGCTTCTCTTCTTCTGTCGCCATCAATTCATTCCTCCGGTGGAATTTCAACACAGGTTTGTATTACCAGTTGCCCCCTTACACTGCGCTCGGCTATAAGGACAACAATGGTCAGTTTGTGAACAGAACCAACGGGCTGAAATATATTTCGAGCACACACTTTGTCACCGGGCTTCAGTTTGACACGAAAACCAATTCGCAGATTTCAGTAGAGGGTTTTTACAAAATCTATAACGACTATCCGTTTCTGCTGCGCGATAGCATCTCGCTTGCCAACCTCGGTGGTGACTTCGGGGTGATTGGCGATGAGCCTGCCGTATCAACTTCGGAAGGCAAGTCGTATGGCTTAGAGCTTTATTTCCAGCAAAAACTCTACAAGGGATTTTTCGGCATCGTGGCGGTTACGTTTGTGCGCAGCGAATTCAAAGACAAAAACAATGCATACATTCCTTCCTCCTGGGATAATAAATATTTGGTGAGCCTCACATTTGGGAAGAAATTCAAGCGCAACTGGGAGATAGGCTGGAGGTGGAGATTTTTGGGCGGCACGCCTTACACGCCAACCGATGTTGACTATTCATCGCTTGTTTCCGTTTGGGATATAAACAACCAAGGAGTGCCTGACTATGATTTGCTGAATACGGAGAGAACGCAATTAGCGCATCAATTAGACCTAAGGGTGGATAAAAAATATTTCTTCAAGAAATGGAATCTTGACCTCTACCTTGATATTCAAAACCTCTACAACTCTAAGCAGGAAGGTGCGCCCACCCTTATTCTCGACAGGGATACAAATGGTAACGCGCAAATTGAAAATCCCTTAGACCCCGCAGAGCAGCAACGGTACAAAACCAAATTCATTGAAAGTCCGAATGGGCAGTTGATTCCATCGGTGGGTGTAGTAGTGGAGTTTTAAAATTCTGAATGAATTACACCGGCAGGTTCACCTTTTGCCTGATGCGTGAAAGTGTTTCGGGCGTGATACCGAGCATGGAAGCGATGTAGCGCAGGGGCACATCCTGAATCAATCTTGGGTTTTCCTGCACGAGGGTGCGATAGCGCTCTTCAGCATTTTGCGTGAGGAACGAGAGGATGCGTTTTTCCAAATGCTGGTAAATGTGCTCCATCACGAGCCTGCCCAGTTCCTGCCATTTTGGATATTTTGCATAGAGCCGCTGCATACTATCATATTCAATCACCCACAGTTCGCAATCGGTGAGCGCCTGAATATATTCTTTTGAAGGTTCTTTGGAGTTGAAGCTGGCAAAGGCGGTGACGAGTGTGTGCTTAGGCTGAATATATTTCGTGACCTCCATCTCGTCATTGATTTCATAAAACGCGCGCATAAATCCTTTGCGGATAAACGCAATGCGCTTGCATACCTCGCCTTCTACCACTAAAAAATTTCCTTCCTTCAGCGTAACTGCTTTAAAATTCTTAGCGATATCCTCTAAATCCTTTTCGGGGAAAGAAACCATCTGATTGAAAAACGCTTTCAACGCTACCTTGTCATCCATGAATGATTTTCAATTTGTCGGAAAGATAAGCCAATCACAAGAATTCCGTGCGAAGCACTGCGTAAAAAAGCGATTCCATCCGCCACAGGCAGATGGAATCGCTTTTCACGTTTATTGAATCACCACATCAAATGTCACCTCAATATCCGTTTCGCCACCGGCATTGGTCATGTCGCCATCTTCCACGCCTGTAGCATGTTTGTTTGGCTCATGACGCAGGGTAACGGTGAGCGTACCCATGCTTGCAGCGCCTGCCTGTGCAGATGAAGCCAAACCAATAGGATATCCGCCTGCATCTAAATCACTGTAAGTGAAACTGAGATTCAGCGCAGAAGAAAATTGAAAGAAAAACTGGTGTTCTTCGCCTTCTTCTTCAACTTCTTCCGTGATGTTATCAGCCGGGTCAACCGATTCATTAAGGACTTCAACAACAACTGCATAAGCGGTATTCGCATTCAGCGTGTCTCCTGTAAGTACCGGAGGATTTCCGCCAGCATCGCCATCCAAATCCTGATATTGCAGCACAACAGGCGAGCCTGCGGTGGGCGTAAAAGTGAGTCGCAACGTGGTGATTAACTCTTCTTCATTCACGGGGTCGGGAGAATCGTCCTTGCAGCCGTTGAGAAATACTGAAAAAGAAAGCGTTGTTAAAACGAGGAGCCATTTTTTGGTTTTCATAGTTATTGATTTTAATGGTTAAAAAATGATTTTGGTTATTTGTTTTTAAAATGAATAATGAACACGCAGAATAAAATTTCGTCCGGCATCATCTGCGTAATACCGGACTTATTCGTGTATTTACTTTGTTACTGTCATGTTTTATAAATTTTGGGATTAAAATGAATAATGCAAGCGCAGAATAAAATTTCGTCCGGCATCATCTGCGTAATACCGGAAACGGTTCATGTAATCGCGGTAAGATTTGTCTAAAAGGTTTTCCACTGCAACCTGCAATCCGAGCTTGTGATTTTTTGCCATCGGAATTTTAAATCCGGCAGCAACCTGCAACAAAAAATAAGCAGATGGAGGCGGTGCAAAATCTCCGGCTGGCACGCGCTTTTGTTCCAGCACATTTAACACGCCAAACGAAAAGTCCACATCCGCCAGCTTTCCCCACCGCTCACGCTCATAAGAAATATTGTTTTCAAAACGATTGGATGGAATGCCGAACAGGTAATCATCCTGCGCGACATCATAGGCGCTGATGAAAGAAATTTTCGATTGTAAAAACAAGTTAGAAACCGTTTTCATTTTTGCCGAAAAATCAAACCCTGTTAATCGAGCATCCGTTTGCACATAGTTAAACACCGGAAACGCTCCGCGAATCGTGAGCCGCAACTCATCCTGCGGCTGCAAATAGATGTAATTGAAAATTTGATTGTAATATCCGAGCAGCTTGAATTCCGCAACTGCGCTGCGCGTATATTCAATGCTCGTCACTAACTTGATTCCTTTTTCAGTAATAAGATTTTCATCTCCTTCTTCAATCGCTGCCGCTCCGTGATGTAATCCTTCGCTGAATAATTCATTCACGCTTGGCGGACGAAATGAAACTCCCGCATTTGTGCGCAATGAAAAATATTCCAGAAACCGCGCTACCGCTCCTGCCGTGCCGGAGAAGTTATGATAGGCGAGTTGCTTTTCATACAGCGAATTATCGCTGGCGATTTTTTGCGTATTCAATAAACGGAAATCATAGCGCGCGCCAAGTTCCGCTTCCCATTTTGCGCGAACATACCTTTCAATAAAAAATATCCCCGCGCTTCCTGTTTTGTAATCGGGAATCAAAGGGCGGATACCTGTGCCTGGCACATTGTAGTTATCCTGAAAAAATCCGGCTGCTCCGAAAATTGTGTGAAAATTTTTGCTGCCCGTTTTTTCTGCAACAACATCCAGCGTGTGTGTTTGCAGTTGTAAATCAATCGCAGGAATGGAAGAACGTCCTCCGCGCCTGATATCAAATTCCTGACGACTATTGAACTGAAAACCATATTGCGTTTCAAATTTCCACGCATTTTTTAAATGAAAAACAGTTTTCGCTTTCACTAAATGATGCGCGGCAACTTGTCGTGGATTTTGAATTTCAAATGTAAAATCCTCTATGTACCACGGCTCTGCGCTGTTGATGGCATTTTCCAAATCAGTGAGATTGCCGGTGTGCGAGGCGCGGAGAATAGCAAGCTCGTTGTAGAAAAAACTATAGTAGAGTTCTAAATCCGTTTTTTTTCGTTTCAATCCGAGCGAAGCTGTCGTTCCGAATTCACGCATGCCTGTATTGGAAAGATGGTAATCGGGCGCATGAGCATCACCCGCACGTTTCATCGTTCCCTGCGCACGCCAGCCAAAGCCTTTCCATTTTTTCATGCCTCCCTGCAACTGACTGGAAAGCGTTCCTCCCAGTCCATTTGTCATACCCACGGAAGAAAGCGAGCCAGCTATTCCTGCTTCATGCGGCAACGGTGAAGGTTCAGAAAGAATGATTCCTCCAATCGCATCGGAACCATATCGTACAACACCTGCGCCTTTTATCACAGTGATTTTTGATGCGGCAAACGGGTCTAACTCAGGCGCGTGTTCAGCGCCCCATTGCTGGTCTTCCTGCCGAATGCCGTTTTGTATAATCAGAATGCGATTGCTGTGCAACCCGTGAATGACGGGCTTTGCAATCGTTGGTCCCGTTTGCAGCAAGTTTACTCCGGTGATAGTCGCCACTGATTCGCTGAAAGAATTGCCTGCATTTTCTTCAAGCGCTTTTGCATTCATTTTATCAGAGCCGGCAGTCGTTTTTTCCTCTCGGAAAGATTTTACCTCAACATTCTGCAACTCTTCTTCATGATGTTCGGGATAAAAATTCTGAATCGTATTGTCTTTGATTTTGACTTTCATTTCCATCGGGTCGCAGCCGATGTGATTGCATACAACAGAATATTCGCCTTTGCACAATCCTTTAATTATGTAAAATCCAAGACTGTCGCCAATGGCTGATTTATTTGCCTCTTTAACCGTGATGGTTGCAAATGAAAGCGGTGAACGGTCATGGTCGTCAATCACCTGACCGGATAACGTGTAAATACACTCTGCCTGTTGCGCACAGAGCGCAGCAGGAAAAAGCAACAGGATAAAGAAAATATTCTTTAACAAAAGAGAATACAGCTTTTAAAAACAGACAGCGCAGGTATGCGCTAATTAAAAAAATGAAAATTGCAGGATCGGGAAAGAAGGAATCAAAACGGGGGCGCCCGCAGTGAATAGAGAAAAGCGATGAATTGCGCCTGAATATTGCCGTAAGCAATTGAATAAACAGCGTTAAAGAAATTCAGCGAAACAACTTCATACTGCTGAATGAAATTATGAAAAGCAGAAAAGAAAAAATCGCAAACAGGGCAACATTCGCTTTCACTCTCGGAATGAAAATGGATGCCGTCATGCTGTTCGCAAGTAAATGCTTCAGCGTGTTCTTCGAGATGGTGAAATGTTTTAAGCGTGAATGCAGAAAAAAAGCAGGCGATAAAAAGCATCGCAACAGCTACTTGTATTTTTCTGATTTGCTTTGACATGAGACGTTAACGAAACATAAAGATAGAAGTTCTTTGAAGAATTTTATTACCAAACAACATTACGCCTGCGGCAATTTGATGAAAATGCAGCCACCAAAGAGTTTCACTGCATCTGCATTCATGCAGTATTCTTGCAAAATATGCACAACTTTCAAAAAGTGAATACTTTCAAAGCAAGGAGTTAAATTTTTGCATTGCAATCAAAAACACGTTAATAATAATTATCAATTTTTCGGAAACCCACAGTTATCAACACTTTCAGCATAATCTCCATTTGGGAAATCACAGTTGCCCGATATATTTGTTCTCGTTCATTAATTTCTTAACCAAAAAAATCTTTTACCATGAACAAAGGAGATTTGATTAACAAAGTTGCCACTGAAGCAGGTTTGAGCAAAGCTCAGGCAGGCAAGGCGCTTGATTCTGTAATCAATACTGTACAGAAGAGCCTCAAGAAAGGCGACAAAGTAACGCTCGTTGGCTTCGGCACTTGGTCGGTTGCGAAGCGTTCTGCAAGAGTTGGCAGAAATCCGCAAACCGGAGCAGCCATCAAGATTCCTGCAAAGAAAGTTGTAAAGTTCAAAGCAGGAAAAGATTTTGCGAAGACCGTTTAATCAACGCTGTTTTCGACAAAACAAAAAAGCAAGGTTCAACTCCTTGCTTTTTTTGTTTGAGGGTTTCGGAACAGGCTATGCCAGACAGTGTAACATAAATATTAATTGAGCCAAGTTTTTCTATCTTAGCAGTTCAATTATAAAAAACAAATTCTATCATGGGAAGAGGTGATAAAAGATCAAAAAAAGGAAAAATATTCCGCGGTTCGTTTGGTAAATCAAGACCGCATAAAGCAGCAAAAAAGACAGTAACAGCCAAAAGCGCTGCTGCTACATCTACAGAAGCGCCAAAGAAAAAGGCTCCTGTAAAAAAGAAGAAGAAAGAGGAAGAATAGCGCCTCGCGTTTTGTTTCATGCAACGAAACTCAGGCAATGAAGATTTCTTAAGGAAACATCCTGTATGTCTTCCACATTTTGCCTGATAGCTTATACGCAATGCGGTCGTGAAGGCGACTGGGGCGACCTTGCCAAAATTCAAAATAGTGCGGCTTTAATAAGAAGCCTCCCCAATGTGCAGGACGCGGAATGATTTCATGCGCTTCATACTTCTTTGTCAACTCAGTTATTTTCTTTTCAAGCGTTTCCCTGTTTTTCAAAACGCTGCTTTGTGTAGAAGCAATCGCCCCAATGCGGCTTTCGCGCGGGCGAATGTTGAAGTAATCGTCTGATTCTTTCGCGCTTACTTTTTTCACTTTGCCTTCAATACGCACTTGCCGTTCGAGCCTGTCCCAGAAAAAAAGCAGCGCTGCATTCGGGTTCTCCAACAATTCTTTTCCCTTTCTGCCTTGGTAGTTAGTGTAAAACACAAAACCCTCTTTGCTGTATTCCTTCATCAGTACCATGCGCACAGATGGCTTGCCACTCTTTGTACTTGTGGCGAGCGCAACAGCAGTAGGCTCTTTGAAATCCGCTTTCAGCATTTCATGAAACCATTTATCAAACTGGTCGGCAGGATGTTTTTCAAGCTGTTCTTCAATTAATATTCGCACGATGATAGATTTTGAATGAAACCAAAAATAGAATTAATACACGTACTAATAAAAAGAGGTTGTAGGGTAGCTTCACAAAACTCGGTAGGGGTGGCAAGTATTTTTTGGGGTAAGCAGTTGGGTAATATTCATAATACCCCAACACTCACTCAGAAATACTTCGCAGCAAACTTGATGAACTTTGGCACAAAGCCTTTGTAGGGCGGGTACATATTTTCAATTCCACCTTTCGCCATGTGCTGGCGCAATACCGCGCGTTCGTGTGAGAAAGCTTTAAATCCAAAAATGCCATGTGCGCTGCCGATACCGCTGTTATTGACTCCGCCAAAAGGCACGTTGGGCTGGCTATTGTGCAACATCGTTTCATTGATGCTGGTACCACCTGCCGAAGTATTTTGCAGAACCGCGTCAATATTCTTTTGCTTACTACTAAAAATATAGAGTGCAAGCGGCTTCTCTTTTGAATTCACAAGCGCCAATGCTTCCTTCAAATCACGGAACTTGAGGATAGGCAACACCGGTCCGAAAATTTCTTCTTGCATAATATCGGATTCAAGTGAAACATCGGTGAGCAGCGTGGGCGAAATATAATTTTCAGAGTCGTCAATCTTGCAGCCTGTCGCCACATTCGCGCCTTTTTCAATTGCATTTTCCACTAATTTTTTGATACGCGCATGATGACGGCTGTTCACGATACGGCAATAATCCGGACTTTTCTTAATGGCTTCATCCGAATCGCCATAAAATTTGCTGATGTTCTTTTTCAACTCTTCAATCAATTCATTGTATTTCGATTCATGCACGAGCAGATAATCAGGCGCAATGCACGTTTGTCCGTTGTTGATGAACTTGCCCCACACAATACGTCTTGCGCTGCGCTTCACATTCGCTGTTTCATCCACAATTACAGGAGATTTTCCTCCCAACTCCAGCGTGACCGAAGCGAGATGTTCCGCAGCAGCTTTCATCACGATTTTTCCAACTGAAGGACTGCCTGTGAAAAAGATGTGGTCAAATTTCAAGCGCAGCAATTCCTGCGAAACGGTGTAATCGCCTTCCACCACGGCAACTTCATTTTCATTAAACACAGACTTTACTACCTCTTTAATTATTGCTGCCGTATGCGGAGTATATTCTGAAGGTTTGATGAGCGCGGTATTGCCTGCTGCTACCGCAGACACTAATGGTATAAGCGCCAGTTGAAAAGGATAATTCCAGGGAGCGATGATGAGTGTGCAGCCCTTCGGCTCATAAATCAGTTTGGAACTTGTTCCAAAAAATGAAAGCGGAGTTTCCACTTCCAGCGGCTGCATCCATTCTTCAAAGTTGGCGAGCGTATGCTTCAACTCAACAACGATGGTGGCGATTTCCGTCAGTTCCGTTTCAGCCGGAGCTTTTCTGAAATCATTATACAAAGCCTGTTGAATTGCTTCGCGCTTTTCCAGCACCACATTTTTTAATGCTTTCAACTTTGCTCTGCGCTCTTTAGCAGTCGTGTTTTTCACATTCTGCTTATTCTGTTGTTGCAAATTGTAAATGCGCATGATTTCGCTGGAAGGCGTGTTTGCGCTGAGTTGCAACTTTGCTGCGGGATTTGCTTGAATGGTGGTTTCCATCGTTAAAATTTTAGGAACATGAAGTTACGAAGAAAAAGGCATTTATCCTGCTGATTTCCCCTTGTTTTAGCCCTATTCAATAATGAGTATGCGAATCAAAACTCCAAAGCCATGCCATCAAAATTGGTATAAAATGTCTCTAATCGAAAAGGGAAGATTTTGTAAATCATGTAAGAACCTATTTAGTATTTAAATGTACCCAATTTTGCGGTTACTCCTTTGTATGATTGTTGAAGAAATCTATGTTATCGGGAAGAGGGGGCGGGTTACAACTTTTGCATCTTCATCCACTCTACAATGCTTTCCATATCTTCCTCCGAAAAATTATGTTTGTAATAAGTTTTTATAAACTCAATGGTAATCTCGCGTTTTGAAAGATGTGGATGCTTCTTGCGTAGGAGTCTCTTAGTATTCTTCATTGCATATTCCATCATTTCAAGTTGCATAGCAAGCAACTCTCCATCCCGCTTTGACTGGATAATTTGATTTGCGTACTTAGAATTTCATCAGGCGTGTCGCTCGTAGTGCTATAATATTAAACAAGATGAGGTTAAAATCTCCCAACTTTATCCGGCAAATAAAAATCTCTTTATTAGGAAACGGGTGCGCGCATGTACACATTTAACCAAATAGCAAAGATTGTTAAAGGCGCTATCGCCCAATCATCTTCTGACTCTATTATTACCCGTTTTGCTTATGATAGCCGTAAAATCATCGAGCCTTCCAACTCGCTCTTTTTCGCCATTCGTGGCAAGCGGCATGATGCGCATCTTTTTCTGAAAGAGCTTTATCAAAAAGGTATCCGGAACTTCATCGTTACCAATGTTGATGCAATCAAAGAAGAACTGCCGGATGCAAATGTCATCAAAGTGGATAATGCAATTGACGCATTACAGCAACTTGCAGCGTTTCACCGGAAAAAATTTAAGTATCCCGTTCTCGGCATCACGGGCAGTAACGGCAAAACGATAGTAAAAGAATGGCTCTTTCAGTTGCTGAATGATGATTACAATATTGTGCGCAGCCCCAAAAGCTACAACTCGCAAATTGGCGTGCCGCTTTCCGTGTGGCAGATGGATGAAAATCACACGCTTGGAATTTTTGAAGCGGGTATTTCCGTGCCGGATGAGATGGATGGACTGGAAAATGTGATAAAGCCCGACATCGGCATTTTCACCAACATCGGTGAAGCGCATGCGGAGGGATTTTTAAATGTGCGCCAAAAAATCAATGAAAAGCTGAAGCTCTTCGTGAATAGCAAGATTTTGATTTACAGCCTCGATTATCCTGAAATCACGCAGTGTATCACAGAATTCAAACACCGGTTGCCGGACAAGGAGCAGGATGAAAAATTCAGGCTGTTCACTTGGGCGAGGCGCAGCGATGCCGATTTGAAAATCGTGAAAGTTGAAAAGAGCGAAGTAGAAACAACGATTGAAGGCGTTCTGAAAGGCAAGCCACTAAGCATCACGATTCCGTTTACAGATGAAGCCTCGATAGAGAATGCGATTCACTGCTGGGCAACCATGCTGTATTTGAGGATTTCCCCGACTCGCATCAGAGAGAAGATGCAGCAACTCGGCAGTATCTCAATGCGGCTTGAACTTAAGGACGGCATCAATAATTGTTCAGTAATTAACGACAGCTACAACAGCGACATTCGCTCATTAGGCATTGCGCTTGATTTTCTTGACCAGCAACATCAGCACCAAAAGAAAACGCTGATTCTATCTGACATTTTGCAAAGCGGTCGCAATGACATTGAGCTTTATACGGAAGTGCGCAACATGCTTGCCGAGCGCGAAATCAATAAGCTGATTGGAATCGGCAAATCAATTTCAGAACAGAAGAAATTATTCCCGTCAGCAAATGGTTTTGAAAGCACATTCTACGAAAACACAGAGGAGTTTTTGAAAACCTTTTCTCCGCAAAATTTTTCAGGCGAAACCATTCTGCTGAAAGGCGCGCGCAAATTCGAGTTTGAGAAAATAAGTAAACAATTAGAGCAGAAGGTTCACAAGACAGTGCTCGAAATTGACCTCAACGCATTAGTACATAACCTGCAAGTGTTTCAAAGCCTTTTGAAACCGGGAACGAAAGTAATGGCAATGGTGAAAGCATTTTCGTATGGAAGCGGCACGTTTGAAATCGCCAACGTGCTGCAATATCACCGCGTGGATTATCTCACGGTGGCGTATGCTGACGAAGGCGTTGAACTGCGCAAGGCAGGAATCCTGCTGCCTATTATGGTGATGAATCCGGAGGCGCGCAGTTTTGATACCATGCTGCGCTATAATCTTGAGCCTGAAATTTTTAGTTTTTCAGTGTTTGGAAAATTTTATAAAACCGTTGAATTGACAGGAAAACAGGCTTATCCTATTCATATCAAGATTGACACGGGTATGCGCAGGCTTGGATTTGAGCCGGAAGAAATTCCTGCACTTGTGGAGATGCTGAAAAAAATGCCGTTCGTAAAAGTGCAATCTGCATTCTCGCATCTTGTCGCGAGTGACGAGTTGGAGCATCTTGAGTTCACGAAGCTGCAAATTCAACGGTTCAAAAATGCCTGTGAAGTCTTAACAACCGGATTAGGCTACTCCTTCATGCGGCACATTCTCAATTCTGGAGGCATCTCCCGTTTTCCCGATGCACACTTTGAAATGGTTCGTTTGGGCATTGGCATGTACGGTGTGGATACTGTCCAAAATATAAGCGAACAGTTACATCAGGTGAGCACGCTGAAGTCATCCGTGTCGCAAGTGAAAAAAGTAAAAGCGGGCGAGTCTGTTGGATACAGTCGCAGGTTTGTTGCGAAACAGGACATGCGTATTGCCACTATTGGTATTGGCTATGCTGACGGCATTGACCGCAGGCTTGGCAATGGCAATGGTAAAATGCTTGTGCGCGGACAACTTGTGTCCACTGTTGGAAATATTTGCATGGACTTGTGCATGATTGATGTGACAAACATTCCCGGAGTGGAAGAAGGCGATGAAGTAATCATTTTCGGCAAGGATCTGCCAATTCAGGAAGTGGCAAAACAATCCGACACAATTCCTTATGAAATTCTTACTGGGATTTCAGGCAGGGTAAAAAGAGTGTATTTTCAGGAATAACTTTTAATGAATTGAATAATACAAACTCATGCAAGACCGCCATGCTCACTTCATGCAGGAAGCCTTCAAGGAAGCGCAACGCGCCAATGCGGAAGATGAAGTTCCCATTGGCGCTGTAGTTGTTTTAAAAGACAACATCATCGCCCGCGCACATAATCAAGTAGAGAAATTACACGATGTTACTGCACATGCGGAGATGATTGCCATCACTTCGGCAGCAAATCATTTAGGCAGTAAATATTTGGAGGAATGTGCGATGTATGTCACGGTGGAGCCGTGCATGATGTGTGCCAGTGCGTTGTATTGGAGCCGCATTCCAAACATTTATTATGGCGCATCCGACAATCGCTTCGGCTACACGCGGCTTGATAAAAATCTGTTTAACAAAAATGTCCATGTGCATCACGGCATCCTGAAAGAGGAATGTGCGCAACTCGTTTTGGATTTTTTCAAAAAAAAACGGGAACTGGATGATTTGATGTGAACAGTTTTCCGTGTTCAGTTTGCTGTTTACGGTTTCTCAATAACGATAAACAGTAAACTACAAACTGTAAACTGTAAACTTCTTAAATTAGCCTTCCGATTCTCTAACAAACTAAAAAATTTCAATCATGGCTTTCACACTTCCAAAACTCAAATACGCTTACGATGCGCTTCAACCGCACATTGATGCGAAAACAATGGAGATTCATCTTACTAAGCACCATCAGGCCTATACTGATAACCTGAATGCCGCGTTGGAAGGGACGGGCTTTGAAGGAAAAACGATTGAAGAAGTGCTTGCCAACATCGGCAAGATTAATAAACCCGCTGTGCGCAACAACGGAGGCGGTTATTTCAACCACTGCCTGTTTTGGGAAGTGATGTCCCCGCAGGACGGGGGTGGCGCACCGACTGGAGAACTCGCTGATGCCATCAACAAAAAGTTTGGCGCGTTTGATGCGTTCAAAGGTGAATTTTCTACGGCTGCAAAAACACAATTTGGTTCAGGCTGGGCTTGGCTTGGAGTAAGTAATGGAGAACTGCTAATTACCGCTTCACCGAATCAGGATAACGGGTTAATGGATATTGCTACAACGAAGTACACACCTATCCTCGGTCTTGATGTGTGGGAACATGCTTACTACCTGAATTATCAGAACAGACGCCCCGATTACATCGCTGCTTTCTGGAACGTGATTGATTGGGAAGAAGTGAGCAGAAGGTTTAAGGCTGCGAAGTAATCACACAGCCACAGCTTTCTTAAACTGCATATCATACAGTTTCTTGTAGTAACCATCGTGCGCGAGTAGTTCGTCATGCGTGCCGATTTCTTTGATTTCGCCATGGTCAAGCACCATGATGGCATCGGCTTTCTGAATGGTGGAAAGCCGGTGAGCGATGATGATGGAAGTTCTGCCGCTCACTAATTTTTCAATGGCATCTTGTATTAATTGCTCACTTTCGGTATCAATGGATGAAGTGGCTTCATCAAGAATCAAAATCTTAGGGTCAAACACCAAAGCACGAATGAAAGAGATGAGTTGTCGTTGCCCCATCGAAAGCGTTGCGCCACGTTCCATCACATTATAATCATATTTTCCTGGCAGGCGCATGATGAAGTCGTGTGCACCAACCAACTTTGCTGCGGCTATTGCCTTTTCACGGCTGATGTGGTCGTTGCGCAACGTAATGTTGTCCATAATGGAGCCGGAAAATAAAAACACATCCTGCAGCACCATCCCTATTTTCGAGCGCAGCGAAAAAACATCATACGCTTTCGCATTAATGCCGTCCACTGCGATTTTCCCTTTATTGATTTCGTAGAAACGGTTGAGTGTGTTGATGATGGAAGTCTTGCCGGAGCCTGTCGCGCCTACGATGGCAAGTGTTTTTCCCTGCGCCACCTTGAAACTCACATCTTTCAGCACGAACGTATCATCCACATACGCAAACCACACGTTTTTAAATTCAATTTCTCCTTTGATGTTTTCCGCTTGAAGCGTTCCATTGTTTTCAATGTGGTCTTGCCGTTCCAATAATTTAAAAACACGTTCTGAAGCAACGATGCCCATTTGCAACGTGTTGAATTTATCCGCCAACATGCGCAGCGGACGAAAGAGCATGTTCAACAAAAGAATAAAAGAGATGAGCGTGCCGATGGTCGTTTCATACTGCACCACGCGAATTGCTCCATACCATACGAGCAAGCCTAATGCGCTTGCCAGCACTACTTCCACAAGCGGAAAGAAAATCGAGAAATACCAAATCGAGTCAATGTTTGCGCGTTTGTGTTCCTCGTTGATGTGCCTGAATTTTTCCATCTCCTTTTCTTCGGCAGTGAAAATCTGAATCACGCGCATCCCGGTGATATGCTCTTGCAAAAACGCATTCATGCGCGCCACCTGATTGCGCACATCCTGAAAAGAAGATTTTATTTTTTCTTTGAAAACATAAGTAGCATACAATAGAATTGGAAACGTAGAAAGGCTCACGAGCGTGAGCCGCCAGTCCACATAAAACATCACGCCCATGATGGTGAGGATGGTGAGCAAATCAGCGATGATAGTGATGATGCCTTCGGAAAAAATATCGTTGATGGTTTCAACATCATTGATGGTGCGTGTCGTTACTGTGCCGATGGGTGTTTTGTCAAAGAATTGCAACTTGAAACTGATAATATGACTGAACACGCGCACCCGCAAATTTTTGATTACCGATTGTCCGAGCCAGCTTGTGAGGTAGCTGAAATAATAACGCGCGATGCTTTCAACGAAAAGCTGTGCGACCAAAAAGATGCTCATCCACAGCAGACCACTGTAATTGTAATTCAGAATATAATCATCCACTGTGAGTTGAATGAGCCAGGGACGCACGGGTGCAAGCACGGCAAGGAACAGCGCAAACGCGGTGGCGATATAAAATTGTTTTTTGAAAGGCGCAGCCAGCCGCAGAATTTTTTTCAGCAACGCCCAGTCGAAAAAATTGCCTTTGATATCAGAATTAGGAATCGCGAAGCCGTCCATGAGTGTTCAAAAATAGCACCAAACAAGTAGGTAGTTTTTGTCATCGCGGGCTCGTTCCGCGATCTCCTGCAAGAGTTGCTATATTTTATTGGGGATGCCGGAAGAAGTACGGCATGACAGCTAAATCAGAGATACGGATACTTCACCTCCGTCAAACTCAGCCCGCAGCCCGGCACAGCAAGTAGATAGATAAATTTTTCTTTCCGCTTCATCACCGTTTGAAATTCAGCGAGCGTCATTTTATCCGTGCCAATCATCAGCATTGCGCCTACGGTAAGGCGCACCATGCCGCGCAGAAAATGGTCGGCTATGATGGTGTAGCGATATTGATTGTCATGCAGTTTTTCCCATTCGGAGAAATAGATATTGCAGAGCGAAGTTTTTTCATGCGTGTCGGTTTTGCTCAGCGGCTTGAAGTCTTTGAATGTTTTTAGCAGAGCAGCAGCTTCCTCCATTTTATGCAAAACGGGTTTCCCATAAGGGAAATAAAAACTGGAATCATGCAGAAACGGGTCTTTTTTCAGATGCAGAAGATATTCATACGTGCGTGAAGTCGCATCTTGCCTGCTGCGCGCATCATCTGCAACGGGAATAATTCTTTTCACTACAATATCATCGGGCAGCAGACGATTTGCTTTGTAGAGAAATTCTTTATGAGCCTGATTATCCGAATCGAAATGCAGGAAAAATTGCTTTGCGTGAACACCAGCATCCGTTCTTCCGCATCCGGTTGATTTTATTTCCTGTGAAAAAAGCTGCGCCAGCACAGTATTAATTTCTGCCTGAATGGTTTTTGTGCGCGGTTGCAACTGCCAGCCTTTGTAGCGTGTGCCAACGTAGGATATTTCGAGGAAGTAGCGCATTGCAGGTGTTGGGTGATGTTTAATAGATGATTTGCATTTCTCGACACGCAACACTCAACCCTCAACTCGCTCATAAATCACCGCAGCCCCTTGCCCAACGCCAATGCACATGGTGGCGAGTCCGTATTTCACTTCCGGTCTGTGTTTCATTTCATGGAGGAGTGTTGCGGAAATTCTTGCGCCAGAAGAACCAAGCGGATGCCCAAGCGCGATTGCTCCGCCATTCACATTCACGATTTCGGGATTCAATCCTAAATCACGGATGCAGGCGATGGATTGTGAGGCGAAGGCTTCGTTCAATTCCACCAAGCCGATGTTTTGAATTTTCAACCCTGCACGTTGCAATGCTTTTTGAGTTGCAGGCACGGGACCGATTCCCATTTTGGAAGGATGCACCCCAGCTACCGCCATGGATTTTATTTTCGCAAGCGGTTTCAGTCCATGCTTTTTCACAAAATTTTCCGAGACAACCAATAATGCGGATGCGCCATCATTGATGCCGGACGAATTTCCCGCAGTCACGCTTCCTTCTTTTTTAAATGCAGATGGCAGTTGTCCGAGTTTTTCAACTGAGGACAAGCGCGGATGCTCGTCTTTTGTAACTACAATCGCTTCACCTTTTTTTTGCTGAATCACCACCGGAACAATTTCATCCTGAAATTTTCCTGCCTCAAATGCTTTCTGATATTTCATTTGAGAATTATGTGCGAATTCGTCTTGCTCTGCTCTTGAGATTTTCCATTGTTCGGCAACATTCTCAGCCGTTTCACCCATCGAAAAGGGATGATACAACTCCGCTAATTTTTTATTCACGAAACGCCAGCCCATCGTGGTGTCATAGACTTCAGCAGTTCTGCCGAACGCCTCACTCGCCTTTGCCATCACAAAAGGCGCGCGGCTCATGCTTTCCACTCCGCCTGCGATGTAAGCGTTTCCTTCACCAAGCATGATTGCACGGCTTGCATCCATCACCGCCTGCAAGCCGGAAGCGCACAAGCGATTTACGGTAACTCCGCCTGTTTCAATCGGCAAGCCTGCAAGGAGCAACGCCATACGCGCCACATTACGGTTGTCTTCGCCCGATTGATTCGCTGCGCCAAACAGCACATCTTCAATTTCTTTCGTGTCAAGCCATTTATTTCGCTCAACTAATCCTTTGATTACAATCGCAGCAAGGTCATCCGGGCGCACACCGCTCAACGCGCCTCCGTATTTTCCGATGGGCGTTCGTACTGCATCAATTACGTAAGCATTGGTCATAGCGATTTATTTAATTTTGGCGCTCACAAAAGTAAATGGAATGATTCAGAGAATTCAGACGGTGTGGTGGTTAACAGCGGCTATTCTTATAGGCATTTTGATTTTGATTCCCGTTTTTGGATACCAGAATGCTGAAAATGTTACATCTTTTTATGCCTCTGGCTTCAACCCTTTAAGAGTAGCTCTTTACCTAATTATTTTTTGGAGTATTGTAAATATTTTTCTATTCAAAAGACGAAACCTACAACTTACAATTGCTTACTGGCAAATCCTTCCACTTTATCCTATTGTACTCTTGATGATATTTTTGGCATTCGAAGGTAACGAAGAGAATACGACTTTAAAGTTGTTGCCTTGGACATTTCTTTGGATTTCCTTCTTCTCTCTATCATTGATTTTTCAAATCCTTGCCATCCGCGCAGTGAAAAAAGATGAAGCCTTAATTAAATCAATGGACAGACTGAGGTAGGCTTAATCGCGGTGCTCTCTCTGTATCTCAAACTTCTTCCCTTCTATCGCCAACTCCGTATTCGGAAAAAACGCTTTGGTTTCACTCAGCAATTCATCCAGGGTTTTGTAACGTGCTGAGAAGTGCCCAATGAGCAGTTTTTGCACGTTTGCTTTTTGCGCAATCAATGCCGCCTGCTTTGTAGTGCAATGAAACGTTTCCTGCGCGCGCGCCTCGTGCGATTGGTCAAACGTGGCTTCATGATAGAGCAAATCCACGCCTGCGATATACGGAATAATGGATTCCTGATAGAGCGTATCCGTGCAATAGGCATACGAACGCGGATGATGCGCTTTTTGCGTCAGGTCAGCATTTTTTATTACGCTGCCATCTGCCAGCACAAGGTCTTGTCCTTTCTTGATTTGCTGGATTTGCGGAATGGAGAGATTGTATTGCGCAATTGCTTCTGCCTTGATATTCTTTTGTGTGGAAGGTTTTTCGCGAAACACAAATCCTGCGCACGGAATGCGGTGCATTAACTGAAGTGTCTCCACCTGCATGAAATCATTTTCATAGAGCAACGCACCATTTTTGGGATTGAAAAATTCAAACCGCAGCGGATACCGCAAATGCGTGTCGGAATATTTCAATTGCACGTTGATGATTTCATCCAAGCCTTTCGGACAAAAAATCGTGAGCGGCTTTTCGCGATGATTGAGATGATACGATGTGATGAGTCCGATTAATCCGAAAAAATGGTCGCCATGCAGGTGACTGATGAAAATATCGTCAATTTTTCCGTGCTTGATTTTGTATTTCTCCAGCCTGATTTGTGCGCCTTCTCCGCAATCAATCAGAAAAAGATGGTCGTGAACATGCAGAACCTGTGAAGTAGGATGTCGTCCGTGAGCGGGGAGCGCAGAGTTGCTTCCAAGAATTGTTACCTCAAATGCCATTCACCACACATTGCCCCTTACGCGCCCTGCGCTTCCGTGGAGATAAAATCAGCGCCTTCCGCAACACTTGGAAAAATATTGAGGATGGTATCCAACTGCGAAATCTTGATGAGCTTGGACACGTAGTCATTCAGATTGACAATAGCGAAAGTACCTTCCGCGTTCTTGCAGAGACGGTTGCCAATGAGAATCGCGCTCAAGCCTGAAGAGTCAATGAACGTGACATCCGCCAAATCAAGAATGACGTTTTTGGCTCCGCCTGCATTCAGAATCACCAATTCTGATTTCAGCTTGGGCGCATTAAGCGTATTCAATTTTTCGTCTTCTAATTTGAAGACCGTGTATTTGTCCTTTTTATCTACTGAGAATTTCATAGTGAAAGTGATTTCTGTTTATTGCGTTAAAACTAATACAAATTGATGGCGATTGTAAAAGGGCTGTCACATTTCTTATCCACAACAGCATCTTTTGAATTATTTCTGCGTACAGTGTTGTTATACGGATTGTGTGGTCAAGGTTTCGCGGAGGTAGAACTTTTTGTTTTGTTTGAAGTTTTCCTAAATTGCTAACGTCACTGAACTTGATATTTTATCTGCAACACAATATGGAATCAAAATTTTCCCCCCGAGTAAAGGAAGTCATCTCCTATAGCAGGGAAGAGGCGCTCCGGTTAGGTCATGATTTTATTGGCATTGAACATCTGTTATTGGGCTTGATTCGCGAGGGCGAAGGGCTTGCGCTGAAAGTGATGAAATCACTGGAGGTGGATGTGGTGATGCTGCGCAAAACCGTGGAAGACGCCATTCGAGACAAAGTCACGAAGAATACTTACAACATCGGCAGCCTGCCGCTTACGAAGCAAGCGGAAAAAGTGCTGAAGATAACAGTACTCGAAGCGAAAGTGCTGAAAAGCGAAGTGATTGGCACGGAGCATCTCATGCTGTCCATTTTGAAAAACAAAACGAATGTTGCAACGCAACTGTTGAAACAGTTTGATATTGATTACGATATTTTTAAAGCAGAATTAGACTACGTGAAACATAACATTACAAACGAACTCCCCAACGAGCCTGGCGAAGACGAGCCTTTTGAAGAAGAAGAAAGAGGACGAGGCTCCTTTAGCGCAGCCAAAAAACAAGGAGCGACAAAGTCAAAGACTCCGGTGCTCGACAACTTCGGTCGCGACATCACCAAACTTGCCGAAGAAGGCAACTTAGATCCGATTGTAGGTCGTGAAAATGAAATTGAGCGCGTGTCGCAAATCCTCAGCCGCAGAAAAAAGAACAACCCGATTCTCATTGGTGAACCGGGCGTTGGTAAAACTGCCATCGTGGAAGGTCTTGCATTGCGCATTGTAAAAAGGCATGTGAGCCGTGTGCTTTTCGATAAAAGAATCGTGATGCTTGATTTGGCAGCGTTGGTTGCCGGAACAAAATATCGCGGTCAGTTTGAAGAGCGCATGAAAGCAATCATGAATGAATTGGAGAAGAACCGTGATGTGATTCTTTTCATTGATGAAATTCATACGATAGTGGGAGCAGGCGGAGCAACAGGCTCGCTGGATGCCTCAAACATTTTTAAACCCGCGCTTGCGCGTGGCGAGTTGCAATGCATTGGCGCATCTACTTTAGATGAATATCGTCAATACATTGAAAAAGATGGAGCGCTCGACAGGAGATTCCAAAAAGTATTGGTTGACCCGCCATCACCGGAAGAAACGATTACGATTTTGGGACGAATCAAGCAGAAATACGAAGAGTTTCATAATGTAGAATATACAACGGAAGCAATCAGCGACTGCGTGAAATTAAGCACACGCTACATCACTGACCGCTTTTTGCCCGATAAAGCGATTGATGTGATGGACGAGGTAGGAGCGCGTGTTCACCTGAAAAACATTCACGTTCCGCAAGACATCATCGAATTGGAAAAGAAAATAGAAGATGTGAAAGTGGAGAAGAATCAGGTTGTGAAAAGCCAGAAATATGAAGAAGCTGCGCGTCTGAGAGATTCCGAGAAAAAATTGCTTGAGCAATTGGAAAAGGCAAAGAATGATTGGGAAGAGGAATCAAAGAACAAGCGCTATCCTGTTAATTCTGATGATATTGCAGAAGTAGTAGCGATGATGACCGGCATTCCTGTGAAACGCGTTGGGCAAAGCGAAAGCAACAAACTGCTCAACATGAAGCAGGATTTGATTAAAGCAGTTGTTGGTCAGGATGATGCAATTGAAAAAATCACGAAAGCGATTCAGCGGAATAGAGTTGGATTGAAAGACCCGAAGAAACCAATCGGCACATTTATTTTCCTCGGTCCTACGGGCGTTGGTAAAACGGAATTGGCAAGAGCATTAGCCCGCTACCTGTTCGACACGGAAGATGCGCTCATCCGCATTGACATGAGTGAATACATGGAGAAATTTTCCGTGAGCAGGTTGGTGGGCGCGCCTCCCGGATACGTTGGTTATGAAGAAGGCGGACAGCTTACCGAAAAGGTGCGCAGAAAACCGTATTCAGTGGTGCTGCTTGATGAAATTGAAAAAGCGCATCCTGATGTTTACAATATCTTATTACAGGTGTTGGACGATGGCATCTTGACAGATGGTTTGGGTAGAAAAGTGGATTTCAAGAACACGATGATTATCATGACATCCAACATCGGCTCGCGCCAGTTGGCTGAGTTTGGTAAAGGAATCGGCTTTGCAACCGCAGCTAAAGAAAACGATGACCAGTATGAAAAGTCTGTGATTGAAAAGGCGCTCAAGAGAACTTTCTCTCCTGAATTCCTGAACAGAATTGACGATGTGATGCTCTTCAATTCCTTGAAGAAAGATGACATCCACAAGATTATTGACATCGTGCTGAAGAATGTGTATGCTCGTCTTGAAGCCTTGGGTTACAAGGTGAACCTGACAAAAGCTGCAAAGGATTTCTTGGTAGATAAAGGATACGACCCGAATTATGGAGCGCGTCCTTTACACAGAGCAATCCAAAAATATGTGGAAGACCCGCTTGCCGAAGAAATCCTGAACACAAAACCAAAAGAAGGCGATGTGTATCATGTGGATTATGACAAGAAGGAATCCAAACTGAAAATCTCGCTGAAGTCGGGGAAGAAGACTGAAGAAAAATCAGATGCGGCTTCTAAGGCGTAGGGTTGGTATTTTTCAATTAGGTCCAATTGTAGTTCTGTAAATAATTCCAATTGTGGGACAAATTATCCCACAATTGGAATTTTGTTTTTAGGGCATTTACGGAACGGGAGATACAATTTCTATCCACCTTATAAAATGAAAAGTGAAATTGGCTAATCTTCTATTTCACCGCCAACTGTTGTTGCAAAAAACTATTTCTTCTTCGAGTCCTTTATATTGATTGAATAGTTTTAGAGTTTACTGTTTCTCTCAGCTTTTTTAGAAAGGTTCAGGTTGGAGTTGCCTGAAGCATGGCATACAATTGCCCCGCCATTTATGGTGGGGATAAATGTGAACCACACACAGTCTCTCTGGCGGATTTAGCCCTGCGTGGCTGGGTGGATTTAGGGAAGAAATTTTGTGCATTTTTTTTATTCTAAGGTTTGTGGTTGTTCTTTCTTGCCTTGATGCAAGAAAGAACCAAAGAAAATCAAGCCCGAAAGAACCACTCCGCGCTTTCGGGCGAGCCAGCGCATCTGAGCGGTGTCGGGAATTTTTGAGCGGGGGATTAGTACGATGAGAGGGTTTAGGTTTTTCTACCAAATTGTTGTCCCTACGGGACTTTTTTCTATCAGCGTTGAATGTTAACAACATTATTCGTTCTCATAGGGAATAGGGCCTACATTATATATTGAATTTATTAACTAAACCATTAGTATAATGCCAACACTACTTTTTACTCAAAGAATTTTCAAGGATAGGAAAGTATTTCTTAGTGAATTAGAACGCGAATCGGATATAAGAATAGCCGATACTGATACAGCAGATATTGCTGCTGATCAGGTAGTAAACAGATTAAAAACCAGATCACCGAAGTTAGATTTTGAAGTGGAATCTATAGAAATTAATCCAGAGGTAAATTGGGTTCTGCTTAGATTCACAATTAGTGTGAAGCCCCAAATAGATGGAGAAAAACTTCAGAATAAATTAGACGAATGGATGAAATTATTTTTTTCAAAGGTTCGTCCTTTTGATTTTGGTCGTCCAATAGATAATTAATAACCAAACTAAGTCAAGCGCTACTAAAGATACCGATGCAGAAACGAGGTGCGTACGCGCCAAATACAAGCTGTAAGTTCTAAGCTTTAAGTTTTAAGTGAACAGCCGTTTTACATTCGACTTAAAACTTATGACTTAAGGCTTCTCCTTAAACTGGAAATTTTCTACGAAGGAAGTATTGAAGTTGCCCGCTTTGAAATCTTCATTGCGCATGAGAGCGATTTGAAAAGGAATGGTTGTTTTTATGCCTTCGACAATGAATTCGTTTAGCGCTCTGTCCATTTTTGCGATAACGGCATCGCGTGTTTTGGCGCGGCAGATGACTTTTGCAAGCAGCGAGTCATAATAGGGCGAAACGGTGTAGCCGGCATATACGTGGGTGTCCACGCGCACGCCATGTCCCTTTGGCGTGTGGAAGGAAGTGATTTTGCCGGGGCAGGGAGAAAAATTATTGTAAGGGTCTTCGGCATTGATGCGGCATTCCATCGCGTGAATCATCGGGAAATACGATTTGCCGATAATTTTTACGCCTGCTGCAATTTTGATTTGCTCTTTGACGAGGTCATGGTCAATCACTTCTTCGGTAACGGGATGCTCCACCTGGATGCGCGTATTCATCTCCATGAAGTAGAAATTCTTGTACTTATCTACAAGAAACTCGATAGTGCCGAGGCTTTCATAATTGATTGCCTTGCCCGCAGCGATGGCGGCATCACCCATTTTTTTGCGAAGCTTTTCATCCATGAAAGGCGAAGGACATTCCTCTACGAGCTTCTGCATTCTGCGCTGGATGGAGCAATCGCGCTCGGACATGTGAATGACATTGCCGTATTGGTCGCCTGCAATCTGGAATTCAATATGGCGAGGCTCTTCTAAAAATTTTTCCATGTAAACGCCTGCGTTGGCAAAGGCAGCCTTTGCTTCCGCCTGCGCCATCTCGAATGCTTTCTCAAAATCTTTTTCATCGCGCACGAGGCGGATTCCTTTGCCGCCACCGCCTGCAGTTGCCTTGATAAGCACAGGATACCCGATTTTCTTCGCGGCTTTTTTTGCGTTGGCAATATTTGTAATTAGTCCTTCAGAGCCGGGGATGACAGGCACCCCGGCATCTTTCATCGTTTGCTTCGCGGTGATTTTATCGCCCATCTTCCGAATCATCGTAGAGTTGGGACCAATAAATTTTATTCCATACTCTTCACAGATTTCAGCAAAGGCAGGGCTTTCTGCATGAAAGCCGTAGCCTGGATGAATGGCATCGGCATTCGTGATTTCCGCCACCGCCATGATTGTGGGAATCTTCAAATAAGAATCCACGCTTTTTGGCGCACCAATGCAAACGGCTTCATCTGCAAAGCGCACGTGCAGGCTTTCCTTATCAGCAGTGGAATAGACGGCAACCGTTTTGATGCCCATTTCCTTGCAGGTGCGAATGACGCGAAGGGCAATTTCACCACGGTTGGCTATGAGAATTTTCTTAAACATTCTTTTTTATCTCTTACTGTTTGCAGTTTACTGTCTTCCGTTTTCAGTTGAGCAACTTAAACGGTAAACAGAAAACTGTAAACTATTTATGCCGGTTCAATGAGGAATAATGGTTGCTCGTATTCTACAGGAGATGCATCTTCTGCCACGACTTTCACCACTTTTCCATCAAACTCCGATTCAATTTCGTTGAAGAGTTTCATGGCTTCAATGACGCAGATGTGGTCGCCTTTGCGAATGATGTCGCCCACTTTTACAAACGGTTCCTTATCAGGAGAGGGCGAGCGGTAAAATGTTCCTACCATTGGGGACTTAATCGTGATATACTTCCCGTTATCTATTGTTTTTTCTTTTTTGGCAGGAGCGGGTAAATCTAAAAATTCAGCAGAGCCACCATTCTCGGCAACAGCAGTTTGAGCCTGAGCATACGCAGCCGCAGCGGAACGCAATGGTTGCTGCACCACCACCGGGTTCACAGCTTTCTTGAGCGTGATTTTAAATTTATCCTGCTCGATAGAAAGCTCAGACAATTCTGACTTGCCTACTATCTTGATGAGTTCCTGAATTTGCTTGAAATCCATGTTTGACAGTTTACAGTTTTGAGTTTACAGTTTTGGTTTGTCATGCGCCATCCTTCGACTACGCTCAGGATGACCCGCTCACAAATCACTTTACACGCTCCACGTAGCTACCGGAGCGGGTATCAATTTTTATTTTCTCCCCGATGTTTACGAAAAGCGGAACAAACACATCTGCGCCTGTTTCTACTTTTGCCACCTTCGTTACGTTATTGGCGGTGTCGCCTCGCACGCCCGGCTCGGTGTAAGTTACTTCTAAAATAATGAATGAAGGTAATTCAACTAAAATAGGTCTGTCGGCTTCTGCATCGAATAAGATATCCGCTTCTTGTCCCTCCTTCAGCAATGCCGGACTGGTAACCATGTTTGCATTCACGGTTATCTGGTCGAACGTAGTTTGGTCCATAAACGTGTAGCCGGAATCATCTTTGTAAAGAAACTGAAACAGCCTTCTTTCTACACGCACATCTTCCACTTTGTCGCCTGCGCTAAAAGTTACTTCGAGCACCTTGCCGGTAGAAAGGTTTTTTAAACGTGTTCGCACAATCGGACGCCTCTGCTGCATCTTCACGTGCTGGAAGTCTATAATCTGCCAGATGTCGTTGTTGTGCATGATGCACATTCCTGTTTTAAATTCTGCGGTTGTTATCATGTTAATTCGATGATTTGATAATTCGATAATTTGAAGAGGTTTTCTGCAAGTTCTGAATTAATTCGTAATTCCAAATTTGTAATTCGTAATTGGTCAGTATGCCCACGTTAAATACATCGCGCCCCAAGTGAATCCTCCTCCTACAGCCGCCAGCAAAAGGTTGTCACCCTTTTTCAATTGGCTCTCATAATCCCACAGGCACAAAGGTAATGTTGCTGCGGTGGTGTTGCCATATTTGTGAATATTCATCATCACCTTTTCAGCCGGAATGTCGAGTCGTTCTCTTGTTGCCTCAATAATTCTTTTATTTGCCTGATGCGGAACGAGCCATGTAATATCCTCTGGCTTCAGGTTGTTTCGCTTCATCAGTTTTTCGGAGATGGCAGCCATATTCACCACGGCAAATTTGAATACGCTTTGTCCTTCCTGATAAACGAAATGCTCTTTTGCATCAACCGTTTCATGTGAGGCAGGTTTCACAGAGCCACCCGCTTTGATATGCAGATGCTTACATCCGGAACCATCGGAGCGCAATTCAAAATCCACGATTCCATATTTAGGCGAAGGCTCAAGCAAAACGGCTCCTGCCCCATCGCCAAAAATTACGCACGTTTCGCGGTCTTCGTAATTTACGATGGACGACATTTTATCCGCGCCCACCACAATCACTTTTTTATAAACTCCTGTTTTGATAAACTGCGCGCCTGTTGCCAGTGCATAGAGAAATCCAGAACAAGCAGCATTGATGTCGTAGCTGAATGCATTTTTAATTCCCACCTTATCACACACTAAGTTTGCTGTGGACGGAAACGGGAAGTCGGGAGTTACGGTGGCGCAGATGAGCAGGTCAATTTCATCGGGTGATGTGCCGCTGTTTTCTAATAAACCTTTCACGGCTTGTTCCGCCAGAAATGAAGTGCCGAGTCCTTTTCCCTTTAAAATATGCCGCTCTTTGATACCTGTGCGCGTAGTAATCCACTCGTCATTTGTATCAACAAGTTTTTCCAAATCATGATTGGAAAGCACCTCATCGGGTACGTAGCCATGCACTGCGGAGATGGCAGCGTGAATCTGGCTCATGCGCTTTTGAAAATAATGAAAGGATTAAGAAGCGACTTTCGCTTCTACTACCAGCTTGCCGTTGTAGTACATGTTGCCATCAACATAATAAGCCCTGTGCCTCATGTGAGGAGCGCCTGTTACGGAGCAGATATCAACGGTTGGAATAGCAGATTTGTAGTTTGCCCTTCTGGTGCGGGTTCTTTGCTTCGAATGGCGTTGTTTAGGATTTGGCATGACGTTACTTTTTTACTTTCAGTTTTAATAATGCCGCCCAGCGCGGGTCGGGTTCTTTATTCTTTTTTTCTGTTTTGCCTTCTAAAATCTTTAACACTTTTTCGTTGCATCCCGGAGAACCGTCAGCCTTTGGCGGACAAATCTTCTGTAACGGGAGGCTCAGGTTCACCAACTCATAAATCAACTGGCTGACATCCACAAAAATGTCGTTGTGCGAGATGTAGATGATGTCTTCATCTTCCTCCTGCCGCTTCTTTGCCTCGTCATCAAACTTCACATACACGCGGTGCTCATCTATAATCTCCTGATCAAATTTCTCCGCGCAACGGTCGCATTCAACCTGCACTGTGCCGCCAATCGAAAAATCAAGAACGAAAAAACTCTCTTTCTTATCAAAAAGCACGTCCACATGCACATCACTTTTGCCAATCTCCGCACCTTCGAAGCTCTTAAAAAACTCTTCGCCAGCCTCAAACCGGAAGTTATGAAGCCCAAGTTTCAACCCAGTAAAAGGGATGCGATATTGCTTTAGAATATCCAAAGAACCGTGCTTTTTCAAAAAAGAGTGGGCAAAGATAAAGAAATTTCGTGGTTTTCTGCCTGTTCCGGCTGATTTTTTAACCCTTTAGATGAACTCTGCGCTTTGCCGAAGGATGCCTTCTCTATTTAGCAGGTGCAACTAGAATCAAAAATCCCTGCTCTAAGAAATAAACACGGAAGTATTAAACCAAGCTTCCAGTTCAGTTTTATATTTTAGCATCCCTATTATTTTAAAACCCAAAACCAAATCAGCATGAAACGCATTTTTTCATTCATCGTTGCAACCTGCGCATTGCAATTTTTTGCATTTGCACAATGTCCTAATCCGAATATTACCGCAGTGGGATTTCATCCCCCGGCTGACCAGCTTACACCTATTGAGCGTGGAGTAGCTTATAGCGAAGATGTGCAGATCAACATTCCTGCAAGTTTTGATACTGTAGTTTTTGGAAACACGCTGACGGTAACCATCAACACTGTGCAAATTGACAACCTCACCGGCACACCTACTGGTATTACATATACCTGCACACCCTCGAACTGCACCTTTAATGGAGGACAGGCAGGATGCATTAATTTTTCAGGCATCACCAACGATCCTGCCGGGCAATATCCGCTGGATGTCACAGTTACGGCACAGGTAACTATTCCTCTTCTTGGACAACAAACGCAAACCACTACGCTTGCTGCCTTAGGATTTACGTATTATCTCACAGTGATTGAGGCTGGCGCACTTTCGGTAACTGCCGGGGCAAGCCCTGCCGGCATTTGCCCGGGTGAATCATCCACGCTGTCAGCAGTTTCCACCAATGCCACAGGCAGTGAAACGTATGTTTGGTCAAACGGAGCGGGGACAGGCAGTTCAGTATCGGTTTCTCCCACTTCCACCACCACTTACACGGTGACGGTGACTGACGGTGGAACTACCGCTGTTGCTAACACCATGGTAACGGTGAATCCCGCACCCACGGCTGCTATTTCTCCTTCCATTGTTACCATTTGCACAGGGGCCAGCACTACGGTGACAGCAAGCGGAGGCGGCACCTACGAATGGAGTACAGGCGCAACTACTGCTGCTCTCACAGTATCACCGACTTCCACCACGTTTTATACTGTAACCGTAACAAATAATGGATGCACGGCTACTGCTACGGACACGGTGGAAGTGAATCCCACACCTGCGCCTGTTGCTGATTTTGACACTGCGCAAACAGATGCTACGGTGATATTTACCAATAACTCCACCAATGCCACAGGTTATTCATGGGATTTTGGTGACGGTTCTTCCGGCACTGACCCTAACCCAACGCGCACTTACACTGCAAACGGAACATTTACTGTAACGCTCACCGCTACGAATAGCTGCGGCAGCGACACCTATAGTGAAGATGTAACGATTGTAGGAGTGTTCATCGGCTCTGTGAAAAATGACTTGCAGTTTTCGGTGTATCCCAATCCGAGCGAAGGCGTGTTCACGATTCTGTTTTCAGATAATTCAGGAAAATCGAGTACTGTGAAAATTTATGACCTGAGCTGCAAAAATGTGTTTGAAGAAACATTGAGCGGCACTGTTCAAAAACAACTTGATTTAAGTGCGTTGCCAAAGGGCATTTACACGCTGCACCTCAACTCTGAAAAGAGCAATGGTGTGCAGAAGCTTGTGATTCGCTGATTGCTGTTTTAGAAATAAAAATTACTGCCCTCATTTCAAGCATGAAATGAGGGCAGTCGTTTTTTATACCTTTTCTTTTTTTGAGATTTCTTATTTTGGATGCCGCGTTGCTTCACGCAATAAAACCTTTTGACATGAAAAGAATTATTCCCTTTCTCCTTCTGCTTGCCTTTGGAAGGCAGGCTTTTTCTCAATGCACACCCGACAACACGCTGCAATTAGTGGGCTTGTACCCTCCGGATTCGCTGCTTCCTTGCGTGGAAGAGGGCGAATATTTTGATGAAGTAATTCAGTTTAAAAATTTTTCTGTCATCTCAGGCGCTTCAATCGGTATTCCGGGAAATTTTACTGTGAATTGGGTGCGCATTGATTCTGTGCGCAATCTTCCACAAGGATTAACCTACACTTGCAATGACCCGAATTGCACTTACACAACCGGAGAAGTGGGTTGTGTGAATATTACCGGCACTACGAATGCGCCTGCCGGTGATTATTATCTCGGCTTTTATGCAACGGTAGAGGTAGATTTAGGCGGCACCCCCTTTCAGGTGCAGGCAGATTCACAGTTGCTCGCTTCAAACGGACTTGGGTATAAACTCACCGTGATTGGTCAGGGCGATACTTGCCCAAATGACCTTTACATTCCGCCTGTATGTTTCCCTGACCCGAATCTGATAGAGGTAGGACTCTATCCTCCTGATACCCTGCTTGATTGCGTGGAAAGCGGAACTTACTTTGACGAAATCATTCAGTTTAAAAATTTTGATACCATACCGGGCAGCGCGATTGGTTTTCCCGGGTTCAATTTGGTGATTGTTTCGGTGCAACTTGATTCGATTACAAATACGCCAGATGGATTAACCTATACCTGCTACAATCCTGATTGTTTTTTTCTGGGCGCTGAAACGGGCTGCATCAGAATCAGCGGTTATACTACAGATAATCCGGGCGTTTACAACTTAGGGT
Source organism: Chitinophagales bacterium (assembly GCA_034440455.1). Taxonomy (GTDB): domain Bacteria; phylum Bacteroidota; class Bacteroidia; order Chitinophagales; family CAIOSU01; genus JAWXCB01. The sequence continues at coordinate 29,142 of JAWXCB010000092.1, read as the reverse complement.
TTTATGCAACCGTGATTGTGCAGGGGCTTGCTAACCCTATTCAGGCAGATTCTGCTCTCCTTGCCAATGCAGGTTTGGGTTATCGTTTAACGGTGATTTCTGCGGGCACGCAATGCCCTAACACATTCGTTGCCGGAGCATTGAGCGTGAATGCAAACAGTCCGCCATTTGCTTGCAGCGGTGACACTCTTCCACTTTCTGCTTCGATTAATGGAGGCGTTGCACCTTATACATTTGTCTGGAGTCCGGGTAGCAATTTGTCCAATCCTGCATTGCCCAATCCGCTACTTTATCCCGGCAATCCGGGAACCTATTCCGTAACAGTGACTGATGACAACGGAGCAACTGCTACCGATGCTTTGAATATTCAATATTCATCCGCGCCAACCGTTGCTGTTTCAGATGATGTTACGATTTGTTCTGGGGCATCCACACAAATTTCAGTAGTGGGAGGAATAAGCTATCAGTGGACTCCTGCAACCGGATTGAATGCAACAAACATTGACAATCCAACCGCATCGCCAGCATCAACTACAACTTACACCGTTGAAGCTTCAAACGGAAGTTGTTCCGGTATCGCCTCCGTTACGGTAACGGTGGATAACAGCCCGCCCGCAGCAGGTTTCAACACGATTCCAAACAATTTTACAGTCGCGTTTGTAAATACTACCACCAACGGCACAAGCTACTCGTGGGATTTTGGCGATGGCGGCAGTTCAACCGATCAAAGCCCTGTGCATCAGTACCTGCAGCAAACTATCTATGAAGTAACCTTGATTGCCACAAACGCCTGCGGATTATCAGACACCTTTATCAACTCCCTTGATTTGAGTGTGGGCATTGCAGCGTTAAGTGGTGAAAATGCGTTCTCCGTTTATCCGAATCCCGGAAATGGTATTTATCGAATCAAAGCAAAGCAAACGGTTGTTGAGGAAATGATTGTTGAAGTAGTCACGCTGCATGGCGAGCAGGTTTTCAGACAACTCGTTTCAAAAACGAATGAAATATTTTCTCTCGACTTATCAAGTCAGGCAAAGGGAATTTATTTCCTGAAAATCACACAGAAAAATAGTTCAGCTATTAGAAAATTAGTGATTCAGTAGTCTTCACAGAAATCATAAAAAAAGGCGACCCAACTGGTCGCCTTTTTTTTTACAAATCAAATCCAATATCTTTTCTGCAATACATCCCTTCAAAAGAAATCTTGTCAATGCTTGCATAGGAGACTTTCACTGCTTCTTTAAAATCTTTTCCAAACGAAGAAACAGCCAGTACGCGTCCACCACTCGTTACCGTTTCATTGTTTTCTGTTTTCGTTCCTGCATGAAACACCATGCTTTCTTTCACTGCATCTGTGCCCGATATTTTTTTTCCTTTCTCAAAGCTGCCGGGATAGCCGCCTGATGCAACAACTACCGTCACACATGCCCGCGCATCAATTTCAAGCGTTACATCTTTTAAATTTTCATTCCCCACCGCTTCAAACAAATCCACCAAATCATTTTTTATTCTTGGTATCACCACTTCCGTTTCGGGGTCACCCATGCGCGTGTTGTATTCGATTACAAATGGTTCACCCTGCACGTTCATCAATCCGAAATAGAGAAATCCTTTGTAATGAATTCCATCTTTCTGCAACCCGTTCATGGTAGGTTTAATAATAAGGCTTTCCACTTTCTGCATCAGCGCTTCATCCACAAAAGGAACAGGAGACACTGCTCCCATGCCGCCTGTATTCAATCCCGTGTCGCCATCCCCGATGCGCTTGTAATCTTTCGCAGCGGGCAGCAACTTGTAATTTTTTCCATCGGTCAATGCAAACACTGAAAATTCGATGCCTTTCAGAAATTGTTCAATCACCACAGTTTTGCTTGCCGCGCCAAACATACCGCCAATCATTTCATCAAGCGTTGCTTTCGCTTCTTCTTTTGTCGGGGAAATAATCACGCCTTTTCCTGCAGCAAGCCCATCGGCTTTCAGCACAATGGGAGGCTCCATGTTATCTATAAATTGTTTGCCTTCCGATAAATTGCCAGCATTAAATTCTCCATAAGCTGCAGTGGGAATGTTATGGCGCAGCATAAACTTTTTTGAAAATGCTTTGCTGCCTTCCAACTGCGCTCCGGCTTGCACCGGTCCGATTACCGGAATTTTTTTCAGCGCCTCTTTCGCTAAAAAATAATCAGCGATGCCTTTCACCAGCGGGTCTTCGGGACCCACCACCACCATCCCAATGTTGTTGCCCAATACAAATTGTTCAATCTTCGGAAAATCATCGGCAGCGATTGCTACATTTTCCCCGCACAGCGATGTGCCTCCGTTTCCCGGAGCAATGTATAATTTTTCACAACGCTTGCTCTGCGCAAGTTTCCATGCAAACGCATGTTCCCTGCCGCCTGAACCGAGTAGGAGAATCTTCAATTTAGTCATGGTTCAAAAGTACAAAAATGAGGCAGGCTTAACCGAAACCGAGCCGCCACAAATTATTATTTTTACCCCCACTATGCATGATGTTGTGTCGCTCGCTTCTCTGTTTGAAGATTCAATCGTTGCTTTTTCCAACAAGACGGATAAGGAGTTAAAAAACGCCTTTCGCCTATTCCAATCGTTCAATAATCCGCTGTTGCTTAAAATCGGAACGAGCCTTACCAACCTTGCTTTTCAATTGCACCTGCCGATAGAACCAATCGTGAAAGCAACTGCTTACAAACAGTTCTGTGGGGGCGAAACATTGCAGGAATGCGAAGCTGTGATAGAGCATTTAAGTGAAAATAAAATTTTCACCGCGTTGCAATTCAGTGTTGAAACGAAATCATCTGAGGAGGAATTTGATAAGATTACAAACGAACTGCTTCAATCCATAGCGTTTGCATCAAAGCAGGAGCATGTGAAAGTTGTATGTTGCAAGCCGACCGGCATTGCAAGCATCGAACTGCTGGAACGCTTACATGCAAAGAGTGAAGTGAGCAATGCAGAAAATGAAGCATTGGAGCGTGTGCGTCAGCGCATGATTCGGATTTGTGAGGCTGCTGCTACAGCGGATAAAAAATTATTTTTCGATGCTGAAGAAACATGGATTCAGCAGCCACTTGATGATTTGGTAAATGAAATGATGCTGCGCTTCAATAAACAAAAGCCGGTGGTGTATAATACGTTCCAGCTTTATGCGAAACACAGACTTGCAGCGCTTGAACAAACAGTTCAGAAGGCAAAATCGGGCAATTACATTGCCGGAGCGAAGCTTGTGCGCGGTGCATACATGGAGAAAGAGCGTGAACGCGCCCTCAAAGAAAATTATCCTTCGCCCATTCAAAATAATAAAGAGGCAACTGATAAAGTGTATAATGCCGCACTTGAATTTTGTCTGCATCATCTTGATGCAATTGCCGTCAATGCGGCTACACACAATGAGGCAAACTGCCTGCGCCTCATCCATATCATGGAAGAAAAAAGATTGCCGCGCAACCATCCGCATATTTTATTTTCACAACTGTATGGCATGGGTGAACACATCACTTACAATCTTGCAAAAGCGGGCTATAACGCCATGAAGCTGGTTCCTTATGGTCCCGTGCGTGAAGCGATTCCCTACTTAATCCGCAGGGCGCAGGAAAACAGTTCCGTGTCAGGGCAGGTGGGAAAAGAGTTGGTGATGATTGAGAAGGAGATGAAGAGAAGGAGGATTCGGTGATTTGGTAATGTTCTGTCAGCATATTTGCTTACAGCTTTCCCTTTTTTTTCTCAAATCTTTTTTAATACTTTCCCAAGGGATGTTTTTTTCTTCTTTTCTTGCTTCCCCTATCAGAATGTCCAGCACTTCTTCAATATCTTCTTTGCTTTTTGAGAGATACGATAAATCAAACTGGGCTATTTTCTTCCCGCTCTTTTCCTCCGTCATGATAATTACTCCTTTCATCCGTTTGTGTTTGACAATAAAGTTATGATTTTACTCCCGATAGCGTAAAGCGGAAGAATACTTCTTTAGCAGGACAAGTGGCGAGGGAGTTAAAAGTTTTGGGGAAGGAGATAAGACGTTGAAAATTATTTTACAAAAGACCGCAGTTCAATATTATTTACTTCGGAGTTCGTCAAATATTGTAACAATGTTCACGAAGTTTTTAAGTTCATTAATGAAATGGTAAACTTCAGAATACTGTACCGGATTACAGTAGCCAAAACGTCTAAACTTGTTTTCCAATTTTGAATTCAATATCATAGCACGTTCCATCGGTTACACCAAAACCTTCCCCAAAAAACTCGTTTGATTCAGGATTAAACCAAAGACTTTCCATTTTCAAATTTTCACGGTCGGGTAAAGCAAAAACATTATTTGCAACAAGTTTTGAAAAAATCAAATCAAGATTCACATTCTTTGCAATAGCTTTTGAAACCATAGAGTCATTAAGCTGGTCGTAGTAATAATAAGGCGCTTCCCATTTTTTATTAAAAGCTAATACGGTGCAGGTGTAATATTCAAAAGATGGACGAACTATCAACCACAATTCAATTTTATTTTTTTGATCGCAAGATTGGTTTGATTTCCTTGCTTATTGATGGAAATAAAGTTGTTGAATCAGCAACTACGCTCCCTACTAAGATTGAATTGTCTTTAACCTGTCCAAACAGCAGTGAAATGGAGGCATTCAAAATGAAAGTAACGATTAACCTTAGCATGATTGAAATACTTACTTCTTGAACAATCTTTTTGAAAGATACAAAAACTCAAACGGCAGGATGAGGTGAAATGAGTTTCCACACTTGTTGAAAGTGCTGAATTGGAAAGGCGCTGGCAATTCACCTAACTTTACGCAATGCAACAATATCTCAATCTAATTCAGGAACTGCTGGATAAAGGCGTCAATAAAGATGACCGCACAGGCACGGGCACTTATAGTCTGTTTGGTCATCAAATGCGGTTCGATTTGCAGAAAGGCTTTCCACTGCTCACTACAAAAAAACTGCATACCAAATCCATCATTCACGAACTGCTGTGGTTTCTGAAAGGCTCCACTAACACAAAATATCTCAAAGAAAATGGTGTATCCATTTGGGATGAGTGGGCAAACCCGAAGGGCGAGTTGGGTCCTGTGTACGGTTATCAATGGCGCTCGTGGCCCACGCCTGACGGCAAGCATATTGACCAAATCAGCAACGTGATTAAAGAAATCAAAACGAATCCCGGCTCACGCAGGCTCATCGTTTCAGCATGGAATGTTGCCGACATTGAAAAGATGGCATTGCCTCCGTGTCACTGCCTGTTCCAGTTCTATGTAGTGAACGGAAAACTTTCCTGCCAGCTTTACCAGCGCAGCGCGGATGTGTTCCTCGGAGTGCCTTTCAACATTGCTTCCTACGCGCTGCTCACGCTGATGGTAGCACATGTAACCAACCTGCTACCCGGTGAATTCATCCTCACGTTTGGCGATATTCACTTGTACAAAAACCATGTGGAGCAAGCGCAGCTTCAACTCATGCGCGACCCTAAGCCTTTGCCAAAGATGCACCTTAGCCCAACGGTGAAATCTATTTTCGATTTCAAGTTTGATGATTTCCATCTGATGAATTACGACCCGCATCCGAGCATCAAAGCGGAGGTTTCTGTATAGTTAGTTTAAAGTTTAAGGTTTGAAGTTGCTTTGCAAATCCTTAAACTTTAAACTTCAATCTTTAAACTTCTAACATGGTTTCTATTCTCGTTGCCGCAAGTGAAAATAATGTGATTGGAAAAGGCAATGCCATTCCCTGGCGGATGCCCGTTGACATGCGCTATTTCAAAAAGCTCACAACGGACAACGTGGTGATTATGGGAAGAAAAACGTATGAGTCTATCGGAAAGCCGCTTGCGAATCGCGCGAATGTGATTGTAACGCGCAAGGAGGATATGCGAGTAGCAGGCGCGTTCGTAGCGCATTCCCTGCGCGATGCGCTGGAGAAAGGAAAAGCATCAGGCAGAAATGTATTTGTGATTGGCGGGGAAGAAATCTATAAGCAGGCGCTGCCTTCTGTTGACCGTGTTTACCTTACGCGCATTCATGCGCACATTGATGGCGATGCGTATTTCCCGGCTTTGAATAAAAGCGAATGGACGTTAATTTCAAGCGAGAGTAATGCGCCCGATGAAAAGAATAAGTTTGCGTGCGACTTTGAAGTTTACCAGCGAATAAATAATTGATTCCCTTCGGGAGAAGCCATAATTTAGGTAGCGCGTCATTCTGAGCGCAGCGAAGAATATCTGATTTTATAAACACCGAGATGCTTCGTTTCACTCAACATGACGAAACAGCAATATTGCGGTAACTTAACCGTCAAATTTATGACTCAGAAAATCACTTCAACATTCCTCGTAATCATCCTGTTGTTTTCAGCAATGGGCTGCAAGAAATGGCGCGACAATCGCGAAACACTTACTTCAGAAGACCACACGCTTGCAGAAGCATGTTTCAATGACATTTTCAGAAATGTGCTCACCGCCACTTCGCCTGTTGGCGAATTGCTGACGGATAGCTGTTTTACAATCACAAAGAGCGGCAGCACATTTCCGCAAACTATCACGATTGATTTTGGTAGCGCAGGATGCGAGGGCTTGTTCGGTGAAGATATGCAGGGGCGTATCGTTATCGTGTTGAGCGATTCCCTGAATCACACGGGTGCGATAGCCGCTGTCTCGCTTGAAAATTTTTTCAGTAACCTTTACAATGTGCAAGGCTCGCTCAACATTGAGAACACGGGACTGAACACGGAGGGTTTGCCGGAATATCATCTTGAGGTAGAAGAAGGAATCATCACTGCCGAAGAAAATAAAGCAGGAGAAGATTTTTCTATCAGTTGGGTTGGTGAGTATCACCATTCCATGATGATGCGGGACAACCCTTTGTTCCTGCTTGACGACTTGTATCACATCACTGGAAGCGCATCGGGAATCAATCAGGAAGGACGCGCCTTTACTGCAACTATCACGGAGGATTTACAGAAATATTTCAACTGCCGCTGGCCCGGAAGCGGAGTTGCGAATATCGCGCCCGATGACTTGGATGAAAGAGAGTTGTCTTACGGAGAATGTGATGTGAACTCTACCTGCTGTGACAATATCGCATCTGAACTTGTAAAGTGGCCCGACCAAACCGTGCGGATGAAGTAGTCTCTTACTTCGGGTTTTCCTGTTCGTTATTCATCTGAAATCCTAAACGCTTTCCAGTCCTCATCATAGCGTTGCCGCTTATTTGCATCTTGTCGGTCACGCTCAAAACATTTATTTCTTTAAATGGTGGCACAAGCAAATCAAAGTCGAGCGCATAGAGTATTGTTGATTCAATGATGCTTTTGATATGCCCTTCATTCAATTCCATCGTGTCAAGTTCAGTGAATAAAAAACTCAATGGTTTTTCTCCATCAACAAAAAAATGTTTTTCGCGGTTGATGAAAATACGGGCAATCAAATAACCCAAATCATTCGGACGGTTGTATTTGATAGAATCTGCAAGAAAATTATAGACTGTAATCATTCCGAAGTAGCCGCGCAGTTCATCTTCCTGAATGTATTTTGACTGATGAATTTCATGCCCCCGGTCAAATGTGAATACGTTGGTGTGCATGGAAAAATAAAGGATATCCCCGCCAAACTTCAGCTCTGCTTCAAACTCGCCCAACTCGCGATATTCAATCGTCACACTTGGGTCAATCCTGTTGAAGACTTCTGATAAATGTGCTTGTAATTGCTGGAGTTGTTGCTTGAATTGTGCAAATACTTCGCGTGTAGTGCGGTAAATGCCCTGCTTCGCGCAGGCTTTTGATTGCAGTGCGTCAATAATGAGGCGCTCACCTGATTTTACTTTTGGCATGGAAGTGAATTTACAACGAAGATTAATGATTTTTCTTAAAACACAATTCCGAATTTTAACGCATGATTCGCTTCACTGCTCCGATTCTGAAATTTGATAAAAAAGGCGAGAAAACCAGTTGGACGTATATCGAAATCCCGGAACAACTCGCGCAGCAATTGAAACCCGGCAATAAGCAATCCTTTCTTGTGAAGGGGAAACTGGATAGTTTCTCATTTAAACAAACTGCGCTACTGCCGATGGGCAGTGGTGATTTTATTCTGCCGCTGAATGTGGTATTTCGCAAATCAATCCGCAAAAGACAAGGAGCTCAGGTAGCTGTGATAATGGAGATTGATAATTCTCCTTTGTTGCTCTCGCAAGATTTTATGCAGTGCATGGAAGATGAACCAAACGCATTAGCGCATTTCAAAACGCTTCCCAAATCACATCAGAATTATTTCAGCAAATGGATTGAGAGTGCAAAGACAGAGCCTACCAAAGCGAAGCGTATCGCGCAAGCAGTAAGCGCTTTAGCAAAAAAGTGGGGATTTACGGAAATGGCGAGGGCGGGTCGAGAATAGATGACCCCAAAAGAAGCCACACTAATTTTCACTTGTCAAAATCACGCTCACATCGTTATTATTTAACCAGCTTGATTTGCGAAAAGCCGCAAGCGTTGTTGTTCCGATGAGATAATTAAATGAATCAGATTCATAGCGTTCGCGAATGTTGCTGAAATCTTTCGGCTTGATACTGTCGCGGTTGTTATAGCGCACGTAAACTTCAAGCGGAATATTTTCGGTGAGCGCTGTTCCTTTTTGCTGGTGCAGTTTCTTGTATTCGTATTTGTAATCGTAAGTCAAAGCGGAAATATCTGAAAGCACGGCAGAGCCTGTGGGGTTGCCGCCCGCGCCTTTGCCGATGAACACCTGGTTTTCAGAGAATGCGCTTTCTACCACAACGCCATTATATTCTTCATCAATGCTTGTGAGTCGGCTATTGCTGTTTACAAATTTGGGAAGAACGAAAGCAGACACTCCATTCTTTTCTTGGCGGCAACGCGCAATCAATTTTATTTTATGCCCACGCTGTTTTGCAAAGTTGATGTCGAACTCGTTGATGTGCGTGATGCCGTAGTTGAAGATTTGTTCCGGCTTTGCAAACAACCCGAAAGAATGGAGTAAGATAATGCACAACTTGAACTTTGCATCGTGACCTTCCACATCATGCGTAGGGTCTGATTCGGCAAAGCCATTGTCCTGCGCTTCTTTCAATGCGGCTGCATAACTTACGTTCCCGCTATGCAGTTTGGAGAGAATATAATTTGTAGTGCCGTTGATGATGCCTTCCACTGACTTCAGCAAGTCGTTGTCATAATATTCTTCGAGGTTCCTGATAATGGGAATGCTGGCGCACACAGCGGCTTCATAAAGAAAAGGCGCATTGTATTTTTTCTGTAACTCAAACAATTCAGGCAAGTGTTGCGCAATCATTTTCTTGCTGGCAGAGACAACACCCTTTCCGCGTTTCAACGCTGCGCTCACGATTTGATATGCAGCATCGGCATCATCAATCAATTCCACCACCACGTTGATTTCAGGATTGTCTAAAATATCAAGCCGGTCAGTAGTGAAATATTTCTTGTCAATCGGGCGCTGCTTGCGCGGATGCTTGATGCAGATTTTTTTCACCGTTGCCTGAATACCCTGCGTTTGATTGAGGATACGATAAAGCCCTTGTCCTACTACGCCAAACCCGAAAATGCCGAGGTTGATATGATTGCGGTTCATGCGTTTTGAAATTTTACGGTTACGGCAAACTTTTCAAGTTTATCAAACAATGTTTTTAAATCCTCAATTAAATCGTCAGCGTGTTCAATGCCCACCGATAAACGTATCAGCGAATCCGTGATTCCGGCTTTCGCTCTTGCTTCGTCAGTCATTGATTTATGCGACATGGAAACCGGATGACTGATAGAACTCTTCACTCCGCCAACGCTGTCGGTGAGATTGAAGAGATTAGAATTCGAAACAAAATGAATCGCATCATGTACGCTGTCGCTTTTCAGCGTGAAAGAAATCACCCCGCCAAAAGAGCGCTGTTGCTTCTTCGCCAATTCATGATTGGGATGCGCTTCTAACCCGGGATAGTTCACTTGCCCTACAGCTTCATGCTGCTCAAGGAAACGGGCAAGCTTCAACGCATTTTCAGAAATTCTTTCCGTGCGCAACGCAAGTGTTTCAATGCCGCGAATCACGAGCCATGAATCAAAAGGACCAAGCACGCCACCCGTAGCGTTTTGAATAAACTTGAATTGACTCCCAAGCGCTTCTGAATTCACAACAACTGCGCCTGCAATCACATCACAATGTCCGGCAAGATATTTTGTTGCGCTATGCACGATGATGTCAGCGCCAAACTGAATCGGCTTTTGCAAAGCAGGTGAAGCAAACGTATTATCCACCACAAGCAATGCTCCTGCTGCATGTGCTATTTCTGCGATGGCGCTGATGTCGGAAATGCGCAGCGTAGGATTCGTTGGTGTTTCCAACCAAACGATTTTTGTTTTTGAAGTAACGGCAGCGCGCACATTTTCCAAATCGGTAGTGTCCACATAATTTACACTGATGTTAAAGCGGTCATAAATCTGGTTGAACAACCGGAAGGTGCCGCCATAGATGTCATCCACAGCAACGATTTCATCACCGCTTCTCAACAACTTCATCACCGCATCAATAGCGGCAACACCGCTGGCAAACGCATAGCCTGAATGTCCGCCTTCCAACTCCGCTAATAAATTTTCAAGCACGAGCCGGGTCGGATTGTTTGTGCGTGAATAATCAAAGCCTTTCGTTACTCCGGGCATTTCATGCACGAACGTGGCTGTTTGATAAATAGGAGTTGACACTGCGCCTGTCAATTCATCAACCGGAATAGCTTGTAAAATTCTTGTTTCTTCTCTCATGGATTTGTTTTAAAAATACTTATAAAGGAAGGTATCGGGAAGAAACTCGCCTCACCCATCCTCTCCAAAGGAGAGGAGTAAGGGTATAAAACGAAAAAATCTCTCCCGATAAGTCAGAAGAGATTCGTGTATATCAGCATAAAACTGACTGTGTGGAATTCTTACGACTTATCTTTACTCTGATTACTCAGAGTAGGAATTAGCACCGTTTTTCCGATGTAAACCGGAATTGGTTGCTAAGGTTTCGAAGGGCCTTTCCCTCCACCTTTCTAGATAAGCATTAGTTAAAGAACTGGTGCAAATATAAAACAGAATTTCTGATTTACGCAAATGGCTGGAAAAATGTTTCAGCTTAGAGTTTTCGTTATTGCGTCTGCCTGAGGCGGATTGCAAGCGAAGAATCTACAACTAAATTCAAGGGATTATTTCAGGCTCGGCTCATTGAATAATCACCTTCCTATCCACCCTCACTCCTTCCGAAATTAAACTCAGAAAATACATTCCTTTTGAAAGCTCTTTTGTTGAAATAGAAAAAGAATCGCCCAGGGCATTGTAATCAAATTGTTTCACAGTTTTCCCTGAAATATCACTCAGCAGAATTTTTCCTTTCATTGGCTTGCTTAAATCAATTCGCACATTCAACACATCACTTGCGGGATTCGGGAACACATTCATTGTGGCAGCAACTGCCAGTTCGTTGACAGCGGTAGGATGTACAGGAGGCTCGGGCGGAATCTTCGAGGGATTATCACCCAGCGCATAGCCCACCGTGAATTCGTAATGGATGTGATGTCCGAAATCAGCATTGAAACTTTTCAGAAAACCTGAAGTTGCTTTGCGAAAGGCTACCTGTCCTGTGGTTTCATACCACGGGTCGGAAGCAGAAGCATTAGGCGGTTGGTTTACAAAAAACCGCAAGCCATCACCTGCGCCCCAATTCAGCGAATCGAAATCAAAAAAATCAAACGAGTAGCTGCCCGGTGTGAGACGCAGCGTGTCATAATAACTTGTGGCAGCTGCAAACGTGTTTTCATAACGGATGGTATCGCCCTGCTCGTTCCGCACGAGATACCAGTTTTCCCACGGCTGATTATTTGAGCGGAAAAAAATCACGAAGGCAGAATCAAGCTCAGGAGTCGAAATGAATTGCGATTCCAAATGATTGCTGAAGACATACTCATCAGGAACATTATTGGGCCAGTTCGCTTCAGCGATGAAGGTTGTATTTAACGAATCGGTACTATTCCAATCAAATACAGGCAGCATGATAGTATCAGAATGAAAAGGAGCAAGATTGCCTGTCCATTCATAATACCATTTACTGCCGCCTTTCACCCAATAAGAAATTTCAGCATAAGTAAGATTTTGTTTTCCCATGTTTTTAATCTTCACGATTGGTTGCGTGCAGATGGGATTGTGATGCAAATAGGGCTTATCAGAATTCGGAGCGATGATTTCTTCCAGCATCACATCGTTCGCATTTTCGGAAGTATAAGTTATCAGATGCACAGAAGTGCCATAGCCCGCTGAATTTCCTGAGCCTATCGTGAAGTCATCAAAATCAAGATCAATCGTTGCGATTTGTCCGGGTGTGATGTAAGGAGTAATATCTATTTCATAGACTGGCACCTTCTCGCCAGGGCACCAATTCGCGCGGTGAAAAATCCATGTGCCCCCTTGTGGCGCTATCGGGTTAATGTCACAATCATCTTTCCATAACAGACGACTGTAAACTTGGTTGCCATTCACTTTTAAATAAAAAGAATGCGGGTCGAATTCCCCTTGATTTCCATGTCCGGTCATGAGCACAAGCACCTTTGCGCTCGTTACACTGGGCGAGATGATATAAGATTTTTGAGTTGCAACACTCTCGAATCCTGCTGAATTACCGTAGCCGATATACGTATCATATACCTCAATAACATTTGAAACAGTTCTCGTTGGAGCGCCTTCGATGAAAATAAATTCAACGCGCGCGCTGAACGCATCCGTCCATCCGTCATAGCGTACACGTACGCTGGTGGAATCTTTCAGAAACTGCGCATAGTCTGTAACATCATAGTAATAAGGATGTGTCCACGAGTTGTCAAATCCTTGTGAGCCGCTTGCCATGTAAGTGCCATAAGGCGTGATAAGCCTGCCGACTTCAATGTATTCCATTTGTTCAAAAACATTCCAGGTCGTATCGCTTGTAAGTGTATCAATTGCAGTAACAGTTGAATCGAGCAATCCTGTTTTCTTTCCAAGCGAAGCATTCACCGTGTAATCCCATCCTGAGCAATTTGGAGTGCCGCATCCAAGCGTAAACTGCATGATGATACGCTGATATGTAGTTCCATTATTCGGAAACACCACCCACTCATCATCATTGGAAGGTGGTGAAGCGAGGTTTGATAATGAATGAGCTACAACAACTGTGGTATCTCCCGTAGCGGCTTGTGATTTATTGATTAAAAAAATGCTGATGCAGGCGAGCAGAACAAACTTATTCATGGCAGGTATTTGATGCTAATCTAAGAAAAAAGGAACAACACTTTGTTTCGTCATGCTGAGTGAAACGAAGCATCTCTACGTTCAGAAAAGCAGAGATTCTTCGCTTCGGATAACTCAGCTCAGAATGACGCTTCCCAATGAGATTTGTTCATAAATAATGGGGATCACAACCCACCAACGGTTTACTTTGCTGCATGGAATCGAAACCGGAGGAAATCATTCTCGGCATTGACCCGGGCACGGTGTATCTCGGCTACGGTCTGATAAAAAGCAACGGGCAAAAGCTATCCTTAATCAGCCTTGGCACGATTGACCTGTCAAAATATACTACACAGCAAATCAAGCTGAAGAAAATCTTCGAGCGGGTTTCATCTCTTATCAAACAATATAATCCTTCGTGTTGCGCAATTGAAGCGCCTTTCTTTGGAAAGAATGTGCAGTCTATGCTCAAACTCGGTAGGGCGCAAGGCGTAGCAATAACTGTTGCCATGCTGCATGAAATTCCGGTGATTGAATATTCTCCGAAAAAGATAAAAGTGGCGGTGACCGGAAACGGGAATGCTTCCAAAGAACAAGTTGCAGCGATGTTGCAGCGGTTGCTGAATTTTAATGAGCTTCCGAAATTTAAAGATGCCACAGATGGTTTAGCTGCTGCGGTGTGCCACCATTATCAAAACCGTGCGCTTGCTCCCGGAAAGAAGGCATACAAAAGCTGGAAAGATTTTGTGGTGGAGAATCCGGAGAAGGTAGCAGGGTAACGTCATTGCGAGCGTAGCGAAGCAATCCCCAGATGATTTTCACCATCTCCAAGTTTATGTGGCGGTACATTTCAGGGGATGCCGGAACCAGTCCGGCATTGAGCGGACATCACAAACTTTTCTTCACATCTTCCGCGACACGCTCTGCTAACGCCATGATGGTGAGGTAAGGATTCACATGCGAACTTTTCGGGAAAAGACTTCCATCGGCAATGTGAAGCCAATCGTGTCCATGCACTTGCCCCCATGCATTCGTGACAGATGTTTGCGCATCATTTCCCATGCGGCATCCACCTTGCAAATGTGCAGAGGCAACAGGAGTTTTATTCGGCACAAAATATTTTGTGGAAATGAACTCTTCCAAATACTTGTCCTCAATTTCTGATTTTTTGAATAATGCTTTTTTCGCTGAGGGAACAATCGCTTCTTCGCAACCTGCGGCAAAGAAGATTCTTGCGCATTGCACTTGCGCGTGGCAAAGCGACTCAATATTTTTCTGTGTCAGCTTGTAATGCAATTGCGGCTCTCCATTTTTATCCAGCATGATTTTATTTTCCGGCAAGGCTTCGTCATGCGCAAGAATCAAAATATCCATCATGTTGTTATAATGCTTCATCGCATATTTCAAATCTGCTCCCCACAATCCCGTGTGTTTCGTTTGAATGAAAGGATAGTAGAAAGCCGTTTCCAAATAATGATGGTGCGTTTTTGAAAACGCCTGCGTGAAATAGAGTTTCGGAAAACCCTTGTAGTTTTTGATTTTGGTTGGATAAATACCGCAAACAACCAATGCAGGATGCAGCGTGATATATTTTCCAATCGCAGGCAATTCTTTTTGAAAACCTGAACGCATCAGGATAGCGGGCGTTCCCGCAGTGCCGCCCGCGAGAATGATTTTCTTCACGCTGAATTCATAGTTGCCCTCCGCTAATTTTCCGGGAAGCGAACCTTTCGGAGCAGCATTGATTGTTGCAAATACTTTTCCTTTTGCAATTCTGTCAACCGCGCAGTTGGGAATGATTTCTATTCCTCCTTTTTGCGCCAGCGGAATTTGCACTTCGAGTGTTCCCTGCTTATGTCCTTTCGCGCAACCAAGGTTGCAAAAGCCCATCTGCTCGCAATCTTTAATGTTGATGAGCAATTTGTCAACGGGGAATCCCAATTTCTCGCAACCCTCACGAAACAAACGGTTATTATCGTTTTCAAAGGTTGCTTCATCCGGTTCAATCGCATTCACTTCTTGAAGCAACCTATCAAAACGCGGATTCAAATCCTGCGGAGTGATACCGTCAACGCCCCAATCTTCGCACACATCATCGGGCAAACGAAACGTAACCCCTGTGTACATCAGCGTACTTCCGCCCACGGCTTTGCCCGTACTTACAGTAATTGAACCATCTGCAACGGGCCACGCGCCACGGTCTTTGAAGATGTCGAGCATCTCAATTTCGCGCTGCGTGAAAAAGCTTTTGTCATAATGCGCGCCTGCTTCGAGAATAGCAATACGCGCCCCCGCCTGTGCAAGCGGAATTAAGCGCGAAGCAACCGTTCCTCCACCTGCGCCTGAGCCAATGATGAGAATGTCGTATTCCAATTTCATGCTAATACCTCCACTTTTCCCTGGCACATTTCCCGAATCATCGCATCAACATAAGGTCGTTCGCGCACCACCGGTCCGTCATAATCAAAAGTATTCCAAACATCTTCGCGCGTGTAATAGCCCATGCAGATATAAGTTTTCACTCCAAAGAAGCCCATGCGGAAAAGGCGAATTGGGTTGCTTTCCAACCAGCGCAACTGGCGGTCTTTCGCGGCATCGCTGTTTTTTGAAAAAGGTTTTCCTCCGAAGAAAACCCCCAAGAGTTCAATCACGATGATAAAGAGCAATATTTTTTTTCGCAAGTCGTCAGGCATTTTATCCAACGCCCAATCCACCACACCTGCGGTTTGCAACGTGCCACCACTGGGAGAATCTGCATCGGGCGGGATGATGCGGTCGGCAACGGCAAGAAAAGTTTGCAGCCTTTTTCCGGTGAGATATTTAAGCTGATAAGATTGCATTACAGGCAAAATAGCAAAAATTCTCTTGTCGAATAATTTGTAATTTGCCATCCCTATTTTTCAGCAATGCTGCAACGACTCACGATTTCCAACTACGCAATTATTGACCATCTCGAAGTGCGTTTCTCCGACAACATGAATGTGATTACCGGTGAAACGGGCGCGGGAAAGTCAATCCTGCTTGGCGCGCTCTCGCTTATTCTCGGTCAGCGGGCTGACGGCAAAGCGCTGATGGATGCAGAGAAGAAATGCGTGGTGGAAGCCGCTTTTGAAATCAGCAAAAACAAGCTGAAAACTTTTTTCAAAGCGCATGATTTGGATTATGACGCGCTCACCACCGTGAGGCGAGAGATTACGCCCAATGGCAAATCGCGCTCGTTTATTAATGACACTCCTGTAAATCTCAATGTGCTGAAAGAACTGGGCGAGCAGCTTGTAAACCTGCATTCGCAGCACGAAACGCTGGCTTTGAATAATGCGCAGTTTCAACTGGAGATGGTGGATGCGCTTGTGCAGCATGAAAAACAATTAGCAAGTTTCAGTGAGAAATATCTTGCTTACAAAAAGATACAGGCGGAGATTCAATCTTTAATTGACCAGAACCAACACATCAACGACAAGGATTACCTTGAGTTTCAATACCGCGAGCTTGCCGATGCAAACTTGAAAGAAGGAGAGCAAGAGGTAGTAGAGAGTGAATTAAAAACGCTTGAAAATTCAGAAGAGATAAGCAGTGCGCTGGGTAAGGTTTCAGGGCTGTTGCAGGATTCCGACTTTGCCGTGCTGAATCAACTGCGCGAAATTTATGCGCAACTGAAAAATGTTTCCGCGTATCATCCCGCCATCAATGATGCGTTGAAAAGAATTGAGAGCAGCCAAATCGAACTGAAAGATATTTACGCAGAGCTTGAACATCTTTCCGGGTCAGTTGTGTTTGACCCCGCGAAGATTGGCGCGCTCAACGAACGGCTTGACACGCTCAACCGCCTGCAACAAAAGCACCGCGCACAGAATAGCGCAGAATTGATTGCAGTAAGAAATACGCTGGAGCAGAAGCTGCAATCCTTTGAAAATTTAGATAAAGAACTTTCTGAAAAAAGAAACGCGCTTGAGAAAGTGCAGCAGGAAATGATTTCGCTGGGCGCTGTTTTGCACGACAACAGAAAAAAGAAAAAAACTTCGATCGAAACGCAGGTAACTTCTTTGCTCAAAGAAGTCGGAATGCCAAATGCGCGTTTTGAGGTAGAAGTAGAAAAACTGTCGTTTGAAAAAGCAACGGAGTTCGGCTTTGATAAAATCACGTTTCTCTTTTCGGCAAATAAAGGCGGGCGTATGGACGAATTGAAAAGCGTTGCTTCGGGCGGTGAACTTTCGCGCCTCATGCTCGTGCTCAAATCATTGCTTGCCGCAAGCGTTGCCATGCCGACATTGATATTTGATGAAATTGACACAGGCGTTTCGGGCGAAACAGCAATTAAAGTGGGCGCGGTGTTAGAGAAGCTGGGCAAATCACGGCAAGTGATAACCATTACGCACCTGCCGCAAATTGCACGGGTAGGCAATGCGCACTTCTATGTTTACAAGGAAGATAAAGACGAAAAAACCGTTACGCGCATGAAGAAGCTTAACGACAAAGAGCGCGTGATTGAAATTGCAAAAATGATTGGCGGAGAAAAGTATTCACAAAAGGCATTGGCAAGCGCGAAGGAATTACTCTTGAACTAACCCGTCATTCTGAGCGGAGTCATACGGAGCGAAGAATCTCGAATATCGAAGTGAGAGATGCTTCGCTGCGCTCAGCATGACGATAAACAGAAAACTCATGTCTTACAACTTATTAAAAGGAAAAAAAGGAATCATCTTCGGGGCGCTTGATGAAAAGTCTATCGCGTGGCAGGTGGCGCTCCGCGCGCACGAAGAAGGCGCGCAGCTTGTGTTGACCAATGCACCCGTTGCATTGCGCATGGGAAAAATCCAGGAGTTGGGAAAGCTCGTGAATGCACAAGTGATTCCCGCAGATGCAACAAGCATTGAAGAGTTGGAAAATCTTATCAAACAATCCGTTGAAATTCTCGGAGGCAAATTGGATTTCGTGCTGCACTCCATTGGCATGTCTATGAATGTGCGCAAGAACAAGCCATACACCGACCTCAACCACGAGTTCATGCTGAAGACGTTTGACATCTCTGCCGTGTCCTTTCACAAGCTCCTGCAAACGTGCATGAAGCATGATGCCGTCAGCGAGTGGGGTTCAGTAGTTGCGCTCACGTATATTGCCGCGCAGCGTACCTTTCCCGGCTATAATGATATGGCTGAATCGAAAGCGCTGCTCGAATCTATCGCCCGCAGTTTCGGCTCTTACTATGGCGAGCAGAAAAAAGTGCGGGTGAACACCATTTCACAATCGCCCACGCAAACCACCGCAGGCTCAGGCGTGAAAGGGTTTGCCGATTTCTTTGATTACGCAGATAAGATGTCGCCCCTCGGCAATGCCACCGCGCAGGATTGCGCCAACTGCTGCTTATTTCTTTTCAGTGATTTATCACGCATGATTACCATGCAAAACATTTTTCACGATGGCGGCTTCTCCTCCACCGGCATGAGCCAAAAGCTGATGGACATGATGAACAAGCCTTGATAAGGTTGTTGGCGCGTACTGATTTCATTTCTTTATCACTCGTACGCGCAGCGCTCTCGTCAAGAGGGTAGTGGTGTCTATGTTTAATGTCGCTCTTACGGAGCTAAAACATTTTCGATTCCGCTTACTAATACTATTGAACTCCTACGGAGTTGAGAACGAAATTAATATGCTGTTCAACTCCTGCGGAGTTAAACGGGAAGACAATATTTCTATTTTTGATTTCCCCGTAGGGGATTCATCTTAGTAGAAAAATCATCAGCCAGATAATAGTAGCTCCGTAGGAGCGGAATAAAAATGGCAAACATTGTTTAATGTCGCTCCTATGGAGATAGAAATCCCGTCATTGCGAGGGAGGAACGACCGAAGCAATCCTCAACTTTCATTTACCGATTTATAAGGCATCCCGCCTTACGGGACCTGCGCAGAGGGCGTGAATTATCTGCTGGCGGAAAATATAATTGGGTTCCGCCAAACTCTATTTGGATAACTGTCGGCAATTTGGTTGTCCACCAATTCCAATAACCTACATCACAAATTACATTGCTTAAAATATCTAAAATCTGTGTTTCAGTCAATGGTTCAGTAGAAGATTCCGTTGAAGGTTTGTCTTCGATTTTCTTGTCCTTGTTAAATATGTTTTTAAAAAAGTACTTCATTGTCGATGTTATCTGTTCGGGTTGCAGGTAACGGTTGGCAGCTTGGCGAAGGTGGCGATTTTTACCACAAATGGTCATACGAAGAACCACACTTCAATTATACACAAAACTTTCATACGAAGCACTGAACCCCGCATTGCGTGTAGCCCTTGTTACCGGATGCTCTTCTGTCTGTCCGAAGGTGCGTAATGTCAAATGTTAGCACAAAATTATCCGCGAAGGAATTTAGATTGGAAACACTGTCCTGTCGAATTACGCACCGTGCGTTGGCAAAAAAAATAAAACACCGAAGGGTGGGAAGAAAAAAAATGAAATTCTTCTTGGGTGGAAGAAAGCACACTCTTTTTGCAAACTTTGGTCTGCGGGATGGCTTTGCGCGGTTTGACTCGTCCTGAAAAAAGTTTACAGTATCTCATATTTGGTCAATAACGGAATCAGTTTATTGAACAAATCCTTAGCGGCAAGTCGCTCATTGTTCTGTGGAATTGTCCCTTTGAGCATGATGCCGATTGTATAGCGGTCATTGGCAATGATGAACGAGCTTGATGCGTTACCGCTTCTGTCTGCCTTTTCAGAAGTCCCGGTCTTGCAAATAAAATTGCTCATCTTGATGCCGTATTGATGCAAACTTGCGCCAACATTTGTAGCCGTTCCTGTCAAGACTGAGTTGAGAGTTTGTTTCAAGTAGTCGTATTCCGAAAGAGAGATTGATAAGTCGCCATAGCGTTTAGGCTCGTCAGAATAGTTCAATGTCAGCTTGGTCATGCTTGCGATACGTGCATACCACTGTGTAGCATCAATGAATTTGTAAGGACGTTGTTGTCCGATTGCTTGCCTGTAAATGGTGTTGTTCCTGTCAAGCGGTTTTAAAAAGTCATGTGGTGTCGGCATGATGTCCAAGTAGGAATCGTCTGTAAGCGAAAATAACGGTATACCAAAGTCGTCTTGTAATACCTTGTCAAACTCGTCTTGATGGTTTGTCAACAAGTCCTTTAAAAGTGAAGCTGCAAAGAAGTCGTCAGAATTTTTTATGAACTCCTCAAATGTTTTGTCACCATACTGTTTCAGTTTGTAGTTTTCGTCTATTGTAAGGGCGCAATACGCAAGCAGTGTTTTTTTCAGTGAGCCGACAAAGTAATAAACCTCGTTGCTGTTGACTTCTCTGTCAAACGGGAAGGTGCTATTAGCGACAATTCCTCCGGTTCTGTTGTCTATAATCACAATGGAGCCGATGTTCTCTGCAATATTAATTTCTAACAGATGTCGTTGCAATTCATCATTGCATTCAGCAGTCAGGTCTGCATTTATAGAAGCTGAACCAAGAGGAATGCAGTTATAGAGCGGGTGGCTTACGTTGTTCTGCAAATGGTTATTTACTTTTTGAGCCATAGAATAAACTTTACCGTAAGGTTCAAATGTGCCACTGATAAGTTTTCTCTTTTCTGAAAAGAAAGAATCAACGGACATTTGACTTCTCATTTTTTCCGTGCTGTTGTAAAAGGTCGCGGATTCATGGATGGTTTCTGTATAGGGCTTGTATGAATAATAAAGTGAAGCCAAATTTTTCAGCAACGGTTTTTTTGATTTATGGACGGCAGTCAAATCATCGCTGCCTATAACTGTTTTGGCAAAGTCAACAAGAGCTTGCTTATCGTTTCTATCAGGTATCTGTCCTTCCAGTTGAATACGCTCATCAGAAATATGTTTTTTCCAGTTTAAAGTTTCAGGCGCGAAGTAAAAACTCATAAATTTCAGAATCAATGCAGAACCAAACAATACAAAGATTATTGATAGCCCCCAGTAGATACTTTTCCTTAAATCACCGTAACCGTATTTTGTCTTTGCGGTTACAAAATGGTTAGGTTTGTTGAAAATATTTTCGAGCGATACAATCAGCACAATCAGAAATATCACTTCAACATTGCTGATACTCAAAACTGGAATTGACTGACCTGTAAGCGGAATCAACAACAAGTTGCTGGCAATCGGATACGTGAAACCGATTATCGTGAAGGCAAGAAGAAATCTGACTAACTCCGCGCTTCTGCTTGTAGGGAAAATGAAACCTGTGTCCTGTTGAACTCGGCAAACCCTGATTGAGCAATAAAGCAGCAACAACAGTTTGGAGAGTAGTAGAAAAACTATAGTGAGAAAGAGAAAGAAGAATACCCAAC
The DNA here is from genome assembly GCA_034440455.1 of Chitinophagales bacterium. GTDB lineage: Bacteria > Bacteroidota > Bacteroidia > Chitinophagales > CAIOSU01 > JAWXCB01. Next base: position 7,574 of record JAWXCB010000092.1, on the reverse strand, counting down.
CTCCAAAGGTCAATGACCAGTGAAAAGCAAAGTCGCTATGCATCGTTGAACGCATGTTGCCCGGAATAATCAAATCGTTGAATTCTGGCGCATCCGAACCTTCAATGTTTTTCAGGTTGAGTATTAAACTTGAGTAGCTTTCTCTATCGGCTTGATTTGCCATTTCTAATTTGTCTGATTCAGGGCTTACATAAGGTGCGACTATGCGATAAGTCTTCCGGTCTTTTGAAAAAGTTTCCGGTGCTATTTTGAACATAAGGAATGTAACAAGTGCAATAGCAGTAAGAGAAGCGAAAACATGCTTTAGCCCGATTGTCTTTCTGATTAGCTCTACCAAAACGATGGCAAGACCAGCGTAGATAAACGAACCTGTGTCGGCTGTGATAAAAGAAATGCCAAGTGAGTAGAAAAGGATAAAAGCGATTCTGAAAAAGTATCTGCGTTGCGATGAGTTGAAAAAAGAATTCTGTGTTGCGAAGAACAACAACAGGATTAACGCTTTTTGGCAATGCAGTATCGGAATAATACCTAAGAGACTTTCGTTTACGGTGGCAAACTTGAAAACAAAAGGTGCTGCGGCAATGGTCAACCAAACTACATAGCTTAAAAGTCGTGATGAAAAACTAAAGTTCAACTTGCTCAAAAAGTCCTTTGGAAGAAAGAAGGATGCGTTAAGCACAACAAGTAAAAGCAAATACCAGTTTCTGCCTACGACCAAGTAACTGGAAGTCAGGAAAAGGGGAATTGCCATAAACGCAATGCAGTTAAGCAATATCCTGAAACTAAAGAGCGATTTTATTAGCGGTGATTTCGCTTTGCTGAATGCTTTAAGAAAATAAATCTGAAAGAAAATGATGATGATAAAGCAGGCAACAAAAATTACGGAAAAAAACTGGCTGTATTTCGGGTTCAGTGAAAACTGAAACTCGTTAATATAAAATGACGGAGTGTTTCCACTACCTTCCACAATCGTGCTGTTTTGCTCGTCCGTTACCGCATATGTGGTGCTAAATAAATCAGGGGTTACAGCGATGGTGTAACTGCCTGTATCGCTTGTTGTGTGTTCAAACTGGAAAATGTTTGGGCAGATAGAGTTTCCAATCGGACTGTTCAGATAAACCTCAAACAAATTTTTCTTGCCGCGTTGAACAAGATATTTAGACTGTATACCTTCGTCCTTCGTGGATAGCACCATCCCTTGCGCTGTCTTTGAAAATTTTATACTGATTCGGTTCTCCTTTGTCCCAACGGCTGTGTTGTATTTAATGCCTCGTTCGAGCAAGATGGTTTGTGGGATAGTTTCATTTGCACCGAAGTAAATTCCATCTTTAAGTGTTCTGCAAAAGGGTAGGAAGTAGTTGCCGGGCGCACCGTTTGCCGGATTGAAAACGCACGGATGATTTTTCAAAACAAATTCACCGCGCTGCCTGTCGTAATAAACAAATCCCAATGTTGACGGTGCGATAACTTCTGAATTCGTGTAGTGTAGGTAAATGGTATCGGCAGAAGTTTTATCGTGGTTGCTGATGGCATAAACCTTAGCGGTGTCGAGCAAAATTCCATCGCATGTAATAGTGTAAGGGCTTCTATTGCTGAACAACATGTTGGCAGAACTGTAAATGCCGTAGCCAACGCTTAATGCGGCTACGGCAATAAATAAGTAGAGTTCCTTTTTCATTTGTTCAGTTTTTGGTTACGTGCTTGCTCGATAATGGGGTCATACTTCTCATCAATTTCTTTCAGGCGTTCCGCTAAAAGAATCGTCTTGATAATATGCCTGTTTTCGGTTTTAGTTACAGGGCTTGAATTGTCTTCAAAATCCCTGTCAACACCAGGGTGATAAGAACTTCTTTTGAAGAACTCACCTGCTGAATCGAGTAGTTTGGTAAAGATTTTCATATAAGTCGTTTTAAGTTATTGGTTCCAATTTTTAAAGTTTGTCATTAGCTCGTTATCGCTCATTACTCTGTAAGCTGTGTGTTTAATGTCAAAGGATTTGTAAGCAACATCCACCAATTGCTTGCCGCCTTCGTTGCTGCTGATAACCACACATGCGTGTGCTACTTCCTTGCCTGTATCGTCCTTTGTTACTTCCGCAAAACTTGCTTCTATACCCGCGCTGCGGAAAAGCGAAATCATCAGCACCGATAATTCTCCGCACACTCCGAGCCTGTTGTTATAGGTCTCCGCAGCGGTGCGGTAGAACTCTTTGGTGTGGGTAGTATCATACTCTACATTGGTTTGCACCCAATCAAACAGGTTCTTGGCAAGATTGTCTTTATCTGACTTGGTTCGGATTTCTTCTACAAGTCCCAACATTGAGTTGGTCATCCTGAAAAGTTCCGGCTGCGTGTTTTTGCTTTGGGTGTTTCCGTTAGTAGCGTATTCAGCTTCCGTCTTTTTAATTTTTCCCAAAGTGGTTTCATCGTCCAACTCTTTTGATAGCTCCTTTAATTTTTTCAACTCATACATCTGCGCGATGCTTTGATTGATGTCCTCTACATCCACCTCAAATGTTTTCCCTTTATGCTTTACCTGTTTGTCTTTTTCAATCAAGTCGTTTTCACGCATTTCTCCCGCCACTTGCTGATTCATCAAGATATTCAGGTGTTCCTTTCTGCCATCGTTGTAACGTGTCAGGTTGGTGTGGTATTCATCGTTGCCGTCAATGGAAAACTTCAAAATGATACACTGCAATTCGATGTAGCCAAGGAACAGAAAAGCACATGCCGCCAATATTACTATGAAGTAGTTCGCCTTGAAGATGGCGGGTAGCTGTTTTGCTTTCACGAAGAAATCGTTAGACTTCACTTCTGCTAATGCCTGTCTGTTCGTTTGGTATGCGTTGTAATATCCGGTTTCCGCGCTGTCCAATTTTGCCAATTCGTTTTCAAGTTCTGTGTGAGTGGTTATGCAAAGCGCATGTTTTGCATCGTAGAGTTTGCCCGGGCGCACGTTCAGGGCTTCCGGCATGCAACTCTGTTGGTGGTATTCCTCTATCCGTGATTGCTTGTTGTTGTAAGCATCGTAGCGCACTTCTTTAGTTGCGAGGTAAGTGCTGTCCACCGTGGTTATTCTTGAAGCATTGGCAAGTCCGATGGTGCTATCAATAGTTGCTTGATTCAGCATCACGAATAATGCTGTGATGGTGATGAACACGTTGGCGAAGCCCACCGGCACACGGATTACTTTGAAGAAAGGGCTGATATTTCCTGAGTTTAAAAGGAAGTAGTCAAAGGAAAACACGGCTATCGCCCACAGCAACCCAACTGCGGCACATACCCACAGCATGGGGGTGAACTGGTGCGCCACATCAAAACCACCGATGAAGGCGAGCGATGATGTGAGAATGAGAGAAAGACCAAGGTTCTTATATTTCGCTTTGGTGTCGCGGCTGCAATTTTTGATTACGTTGTAATCCACTCCTGCTAACCGGAAGATGATTGTAAGTAATGTTTTTTTCATTTTGCATTCGTGATTCGGATTTGACTAAATCACGATGCAAAAAAATTGAATAATGAGGGGCTAATGCCTCGTCCTAACTTAGAAGAAGAGAAAGGAATTTTGGGGCGAATTTCCCCTAACTGATTCCCTAATTATGGAATCAAGTTTTTGTTTTTTGAAAAACTTCTATAATCTGATTGAATTTGAATTCAGGTTTTTTCAGTTTGGTCTTTAAGAATTTTTCCAACTGGTCTCCGGTTTCTGATAAGTCAATCATCATTAAATAACTTATCTGTTTTGCCAATTGAGTAAAAGTGTTGCACTTAACATCTGCCTTAAATTTTATTTCTTCAATGCGATCATATCCACTTGGGAAACCTGAAATTCTTTCTTCAGGATTTGAGTTTGCATAATTTTCTTTTGTCCATTTTAAAATATCACCCATGATGTCGTTGTTCTCGTTTGAAACATGAATGATAGTGGCAGGATTTAAAAATTGGATTTGCCTATTAAGAAGGTCAATATCTGAATCAATAAACTGCAAAGTGTGGCTTATCAGAAGTGTTTTAATTTGCTTTTCGGGATAAAAGTCAAAGATGCTCTTGATTACATTTTTGTGCAAAGGTGAGGTTGGCGTTTCTTTATCTTCAATTGGGTTTACATCAATAAGAATTGCTTCTTTCTCTGGAAATGCTTTGTAGGCAATGTCGCCTAATCCAGCACCACAATCTAAAATTGGAGCAACTAAATATTTTCCGGCTTTTTCTTTTAATAGCTGCGGAATTTTTTCGTTTTCGTTACACCAATTTTTTTTAAAATCAAAAACTGCTAAACGGGAAACATTGTCTGTATTGAACTTTTTCATCTCCTGTGAATCAAGTTTAAAATTAGCGACTGCACTTGTATTGTATTCATTCTTTTTTTCCGTTTTTATTAAAAGTGAAATTTTAGCGGCACATGCTTTCATAAAATCTCTTTCTTTTACAGAGGCAGAGTTGAAAGCATCTTGTTTATTAAATGTAGTTATGTTTTTGTTTTTCTCCTTTGGGCTGTAAAGAAAAAGTTTTGAAAAATATCCAGTCAGTTTTGTTGAATAGCCGACTGCCTTTTTATCTTCCTTGTCAGCAATTCCGGTGGAAAGTAAACTGTGTATTTCATCAATTTCAAAATCGAAGCAACAAAAGCAAACATTTACAATGTGCCGTAAAGTCAAAAGGGTTGTGAAGCGACACACTTCATCTTTTGTAAAAACTTTAAATGCTTTATGCTCCACATTCTGTTTTACTACTTTAATAAAAGCATCTACATAGGGCACTGTTACACCGTCTTTTAACCAACCTTTATTCTTTAAAAGAATCGGAATCAATTCGTCAATGATTTTTTTCTCTTGGGCTTCAAGTTGAGAATAACAATCCATAGAATTTATGATGAAAATTTCGTAATAAAAATCTTTGAATGTCTTGCCTGATGTTCCAAGTTGCGTTCCTAACTTATCAATTTCACTTTGTCCAAATTGAGTAGTGTCTTTCAAAGCCCATATTGCCGGAAGATGAGTGTTGTGAGAAATTGTAACTTCTTTCTTTGCTCTGTCAGCCGCTTCTGAACCAATTTGATTAATGATAACACCCCCTTCTTCACGCAACCAAATCAGAAGGAAGTCATTCAGTAAACGGTGGTAAAATTTATCTTCTTTTAGTTCGGTGGTTGCAAAATGCAGATAGAGATTGCCCAGTTTAATTATTCCGTTCTTATCCTTTGTGGAAATTGGTTTTGCTATTACTACAAAGTAGGGGAAATCATGAAAGGAAAGATTTGTCCAAAGTAAATCAATATAAAATTTAAAATACTCTTCTATATGCTTCTTAAATGTCTTACCGTCTTTTGCTTTAAATGGAAGAAAACCATACTTTGCTTTTTGCTCTTTCTTCTCACGGTTAGCGAAAATTCTTGTTCGCCAACCTGAATTATCAGTATTGAAAGTTTTGCTTGAACCAGTTTCAACTGAAATCAAAACTGAATCTGTTTCATACCAATCAATATATTCTGCAAGAGAATGTTCAAACTTCTTCTCAACCTGTTCAATTATTCTTTTGTATTCCTCCTTGACAAATTGATTTTCTGAATCTTCTTCTTTATGCGTAAAGAATAACGTATCACCTAATCCAAATAAAGAAGGATTGTTCAAGTTGACATTCTCAACAATTGCGAAAATTAAAATGTTGTCAAAGTGATGGCTTACCAATGCTTGAAAGGCATTGCCAATTTCTTTTCTCTTTTTGATGCCACCATAAAGAGAATGAAACTCATTGATATGTTTTACTTCTATGCTCATTTTTCTTTTTGCCACCAGTTTTCCAAAGTGCCGATGCCATAAGCTACCGTTGTTTCAGAAGTATCATCATTTGGTCCTCTGCTGCAAATGCAAAGATGTTTAGCCGTTGTTGTTACAAATACGCCTTTGCATTTTAAAACTTTCATCATGTCCTCTGCAATTTCTTTTGTCATTACTTCTTGTATTTGCAAACGCTTTGCATGAACATCATGCACAAGCCGAACAATTTTTCCAAGTCCAGTAATAATTTCGTTTGGCTGATAATAAATATTTGCAGTTCCAAAGAAAGGCGCAAAGTGATGTTCACACATTGTATAGAAATTAATGTTCTTCACTTCTACAACTCCGGTATAGTTTGAAACATGCACAACATCATTCAGAACATCTTCTGCTTTCAAAGAATATCCTGAAAACATTTCGTCATAAGATTTGCGAATACGATGTTCAGAAAGTTGTAATTTCTTTCGGACTTCTTCATTGCTGATGAAACTAAAAAGTTGTTTTAAATTGTCTTCCATTTGTTATACGATAATTTATAAGTCGGTTAAGATAATTTGAAAGGGCTAAAGTTTGTGTCACGGTCATAATAATCTTCGTTTTCTATTTTCTTTAATTTCTTAACCAACGGCAAAGTAATAGGTAATGCAATTACTTCCCAAGCAACTTTGAAAGCCCACGCTGAAAGCGTAATCATAATTAAGTCCTTTGTTTCCATCAGTCCGGTGAAAGCAATCAAAACAAAAACGCTTGTGTCAACAAACTGTCCGACAACTGTTGAAAGCACAAAACGCAAAGGCATTCTTTTTCCTTCGCTTTGCAGTTTCAGTTTTGCAAGTGTAAAACTGTTTACAAACTCTCCTAAGAAATATGCACTGATTGAAGCGGCTACAATTCGCGGCACTTTGCCTAAGATGTCGTCATACTCTTTTTGCAATGTCCAAAATGATGCAGGTTCTAAGTGCTGAACAATTGTTGAAGCAATTATCATCAGAAGCAATGCACCGAAACCTGTCCAGATAACACGCCTTGAATAAGCGTAACCGTAAACCTCGGTGAGGATGTCGGCAAACACATACACGATAGGAAATAAAATAATTCCTCCGGGCAAATCCAGAGAATAGAACTTAAATATTTTGGTGTCCAAAATATTTGAGATAACTAAACAGGCGGCAAACAGTCCTGTTATCATCGGGTAATACTTGTAGTTTTTCATTGTATGACAATTTTAATTGTTAATTGATGATGCAAATTAAAACCATCAGTTGCCTCTATCAAGTTATCCTAAGTTAGGATTCAAGTTAGGAAGTCGGTATAAAGCGTGGGCAAGATTTAGCTCTTTTTGTTTTGCCTGAAGCGTTGCCTTGTGCGTTAGCGGCAAAACAAAATGTGCCAAATGCGGGTAGCCATAGAATTTCATTTTTTTGCGCGTGGGGGTGTTTTATTTTTTTTAGAAGCGTTTGCCTGTTGGTGAGAAGGTCTTGTCCGGTTTGTGGTGTCGTCAAAACTGTTTGGTTAAAAGTCCGTCCGTTTGATGGTAGTAATGTCGTCATAGGGTTTCCGGTAACGGCAGAGTGTGAAAAAACTCACACCCATTTGTTAGTATATTTTTGAAAAAGTAAAAATAGAAAAAATAGCTATCACTTATTTTTGTGTGCAAATAAAAAACGATGGAACACATACCATTAGCAGACAGAACGCAAATTGAATTTACATCACTGGAAGGGCTGATAGCAGCAGACAATAACGTGCGGGTTGTAGAAGCATTTGTAGAAAAATTAGATTTAACTCAATTGGGTTT
>JAWXCB010000091.1:0-16993 GCA_034440455.1 Chitinophagales bacterium | reverse complement strand
ATTTACAGCAGCGCAAGGGATTATGCCGGAGAGAAGGGATTGCTTGATATTATCCTGTTGGAGTGAAATTATTTGAAGGAAAAGTTGAGGTAGGAACATAGCGGACGCTCAAGGATGAAAGGCACAAGCGGACGCTTTGGGCCAGACATAATAGACTTCTTCGGAAAATATCTTTTGACTAAACTTCAAAGGAAGCGTAACGCGCGTTTTGCACCGCCTCACCCCCGCCCCCTCTCTATTTGGAGAGGGGAGTCCAAACTACATCACAAACAAAATAGGCTTTCTCTAAAACAGAATTACATTTTCCGAAGTTGTCTATTGCTTGCGCCAGTGTCGGGATTTATCAACGTACCCGCAACAATCTGAAATAGCTAAAGGAAAGTGTGAAAACCCTTCCTGCGCATTGCATGAAATACCCGGAAATAATTTCTTGCATTCCCTTTCCTTTTTAGATACATTGACCAATTAATTACTGATTAAAATTAACTTCCCATCGTGAATAGAAGATTTATACATTCCCTTCGTTTGCCCGCCTTTTTCCTCACCTGTGTGTTCGCAGTTGGAATTTCTCTAAGCGCAGTTGCCTGTGTGCTGCCCGTTCCTTCTGTTTCTTCATCGGGTCCTCTCACGTTTTGCTCCGGGCAATCCGTGACGCTCACCTCCAGTTCGGGCGCGGGGTATTCTTACAAATGGTATCGCAACAACAACGTAATTGGGGGCGCGACAAACTCAACATATATTGTCACGCAATCGGGAAGCTATGAGGTGGAGGTAACATTAGATACGTGCGAAGAAACATCAAACGCGGTTGTTATCACGGTGAATACCTCGCCCAACGGAACGCTCACCGCTGACCAAACTATTTGCTCGGGAACACAGATAACGCTGATTGCAAGTGGAGGCAGCGATTACAACTGGAGCGCGCCTGGCGCAAGTTTCAACGCGCTCACCGTTAGCCCCGGCAGCACTACTACCTATTCAGTAACCATCACCAACAGCGCTGGCTGCACCGTAACGAAAAGTTCAACCATTACAGTAAAGCCACAGCCGCAGGCTACCATTTCAGTGGCGGGTTCGCCCACGCTATGCAGCGGACAGAGCGTAAATCTGAATGCGAGCGGTGGCGCGGGTTATACGTTTCAATGGTGCCTGAACTCTCAGCCGATTCAGGGGGCAACCAATCAAACTTACACGGCAAGCGCATCAGGCAATTATCAGGTAATCACGATGCTGAACGGATGCTCGCGTGAATCAACCCCGACAGTCATCACCGTAAATCCGCTCCCTGTGCCGACCATCACGCCTGACCAAACAACTTGTTCGGGAGATACCGTTACCCTGCAAGCCACAGGCGGCACGGGCTATCAATGGAGCGGTGGCGGTCCGGCAACTGCAACTTACACAACCGCGCCCACCAGCAACCGCACTTATACGGTAACGGTGACAAACTCTTTCGGCTGCACACAAACGGCAACGACAATCATTACCGTGAAGCCCCGCCCGAATGCGAACATTTCCCTGTCGGGTTCTTCGACTTTGTGTTCAGGGCAAAGCGTGAACATAAATGCAAGCACCGGGACAAACTATTCGTATGTGTGGTATAAAAACAACGCGGTAATCAACGGGCAAATGAACGCAACGCTTATTGTGAATTCATCGGGCAACTACAAAGTTGTTGTTACCCTTGATGGTTGCTCAAAAACATCCGCGCAGCAAACCATCACCGTGAATCCGTTGCCGACTCCTGTGGTATCAGCCGATGCCACGATTTGCGCGGGCGATTCGATTACGTTGCAGGCATCGGGAGGAACAGGCTATCAATGGAGTTCAGGCGGTCCGGCAACAGCTACCTATAAAGTTGCGCCAACTTCCACGAAAAATTACACGGTAACTGTTACCAATTCTTTCAACTGCACGGCATCGGAGGATGTCACAATTACCGTTACCCAACTGCCGCAGGCATGGATAAGCGCAGCAGGCTCAACCGTGCTTTGCAGCGGAGAAACGCTCACGTTAAGCACTGCAAATACAGCGGGATATAGTCAGCAATGGCACAGAAATGGAGCCGCGATAAACAATGCAAATTCAAGCGCTTATATGGTTTCACTTGCGGGAAATTATTATGTGGCAAATACAGCAAACGGATGCACTGCAACATCAAGCACGATTGCCATTTCGGTGAATCCTTTACCTGTGGTTTCAGTGAGCAATGACACTACAATTTGTTCAGGCGATACAATTACTTTACATGCTTCTGGCGGAACAACTTACAACTGGAATACAGGATTCAGCGGTGCGGATTATCCCGTTACATCCACCTCAACACGAACATACATCGTTACGATTTCTGACGTGAATACCTGCGCGGTGGCAAAGAGCATCATCGTTACGACCATTGCTTTACCTAATGCTTCGGTTTCGCTTTCCGGTCCCTCAACTTTTTGCGCTGACCGCACAATAACGCTGACAGCAAGTTCAGGAACAGGCTATTCTTATGAATGGACAAAAAACAGTCAAGTCATCTCAGGCGCGACATCGAATGTATTAGTGGCATCGCAAACCGGAACCTATCAGGTGGAAGTGACAGCCAACGGATGCAGTAAAAAATCTAACGCAACAGGCGTAACGGTGAATCCGCTTCCAGTTGCGTCAGCAAGTAATGACGGAACGATTTGCTCGGGTGATACTGTGGAGATTTCTGCATCAGGAGGCACTTCGTATCAGTGGTTTAACGGGAGTACGAATTCTACCATCTCTGTTTCACCTACCAACACAACAACTTATGGTGTTACTGTTTCAAATACTTTCGGATGTACTGCATCGGAAAGTGTTATCGTAAGCACGATTGCGCGACCGACAGCAAGCATCACTCCTGCGGGTTCAATTGCAATTTGCAGCGGGCAAACGACAACGCTTACCGCAAGTTCCGGCACGGGATATTCTTATCAATGGTTTGAAGGAACAAGTCTTCTGAATGGATTTACAAACCAAGTTTTAAGTCCTTCGCAGTCAGGAAATTATAGCGTTATTGTCACGGCTAACGGTTGCCCGAAAAAATCAAATACTGTTGCGCTTGCAGTAAATCCTTTGCCCATTGTTTCATTGAGTAATGACACCACGATTTGTTCGGGAAATTCCGTGATGCTCACCGCCAGTGGAGGAGCAACTTACAAGTGGAGCACAGGCTCGGTGAACCAATCTATCAGTGCTTCACCTCCAACAAGCACAACCTATAATGTGACGGTTACTTCCGCGCAAAACTGCGCATCAACCGGAAGCTTGTTTGTAACTGTTATTCCTACACCCAGCGCGAATATCACGCTGTCAGGTTCTGCTACAATCTGCCAGAATGATACCGTGACTTTAAGTGCAAGCATCGGAGCCGCATATTTTTATCAGTGGAAAAAAGACGGCAACGATATGACGGGTGAAACAAGTTCGACATACCATGCAACAACTGCCGGTTCGTATGCTGCGCTGGTGACTGCGTTGGGCTGTCCGAAAACATCAACAGCGGTGAACGTGGTGGTGAATCCCCTGCCGGTTGCTGCGGCAAGCAATGACACGACCATTTGCCAGGGCGCAACGGTTGACCTCATGGCTTTCGGAGGAACTTCCTATCGCTGGAGCAATGGGCGATTCAGCCAAACTAACAGCGTGAATCCAAACGCAACGGCTTTTTATTCCGTCACCGTGACCGATGCCAACGGCTGCACAGCTTATGAAGATGTGAACGTAAACGTGCTTCCCCTGCCGAATGCAAACCTCTCTTCTTCTGGTAATTCAAACCTGTGTTCAGGACAATCAGTAACGCTCACAGTGAGTAGCGCAACGAATTATTCCTATCAATGGAAAAAAGACGGCTTCCTGATTGGCGGAGAAATAAATTCAACCTACAGCGCAACGCAAACAGGCGCATATAGCGCAGAAGTAACCTTGAACGGTTGTTCAAAATCATCAAATACAATTCAGGTAAATGTGAATCAATCCTTAGAAGCGACTGCGAGCAATGACACCACGATTTGCTCGGGCGATACGATTTCGCTTTTTGCATCTGGCGGTGCAACTTACGCATGGAGCACGGGAGAAACTACATCCAATATTCTTGTAGCCCCGACAAGTAATAAAACTTACAGCGTTACCGTGAGCAATGGCACCACCTGCACCGATGTGGAAACGATTGTTGTTACGGTGAAGCCCAGACCAAACGCGTTCATCAATGTTTCCGGTGGCGCAACAAGCATCTGCGAAGGACAGGTTGCTACATTAAATGCGAACACAGGCGCGGGATTAAGCTATCAGTGGTATAAAGATGCGCTTGCAATCGTTGGCGCGGATTCTGCAAAATATCTCACCGGTGATGCGGGCAGTTATGTTGTTGAGGTAACGCTCAACGGATGCAACCGCTTTTCATCTCCCAAAGAGATTACTGTGAATCCGGTGCCTGTTGTTTTCTTGAGCAACGATACGACAGTATGTTCGGAATTATCCATTACGCTTGTTGTATCGGGCGGTGTCAGCTACGTATGGAATACGTTTGCTACTGATTCGGTCTATAAAATCACAACTGCAACTACCAAAACTTATTCGGTAACAGCTACTAATTCTTTTGGATGCAAGGCTTCTGATGCTGTAACAATAACTACGTTGTCGTTGCCAACAAATGTCACGATTAGCACAAACAGTTCAACAACTATCTGCCAAGGAAAAACGGTGACGCTCCATGTCGGGAACACGAATGGTACTGAGTTTCAATGGCAAAATGATGGAAACGCTATTCCAAATGCGACCGAATCTTCTTATGATGCAGCCGAAAATGGAGCCTATACCATCTTTGTAACCGGCAACGGATGCAGCAAAACATCACCTGCGCAAATTGTAACGGTGAAGCCCACGCCCGACACGCCTGAAATTATCAAAGTAGGAGAAGACTCTTTGAAGTGCTCCGTTGCCGGAAGCAATTATAGATGGTTTCGAGATGGAGTGACATTTAACGTGGGAAATCAACAAGTGAAGATTACCAAATCAGGCGCATACACCGTTTATGTAAGCGAAAACAATTGCCCTTCGGATACTTCTGCTCCTTATTATTTCTATTTCACGGGTGTTGAAGCAGGAACAGAATCTGAGCTTTCTATTTATCCGAATCCAAATGAAGGCAAGTTCACGCTCAAGTTGCCAAAAAATATTTCACCTGAAAACACTCCTATTCAAATTTTTAACACAATAGGGGAGCAGGTGTGGCAAATAGAAAAGAATATGTTCAGCAAACATTCTATCGTCATTGATTTATCCAACCTGCCGCAAGGCGTTTACTATTTACATGCCGAAGGCGAGGTGAAGAAGGTGATTATTGCAGGGCGCTAAACAGCGTAATTATTTTTGAATACTTCCCAGAGGCGCCTCCTGAAAAGTGCGATTTTTATTCCTGAAAGATTTAACTCTTTGGGTTATGATCCCAAGTCTTATAAAAGCAGGAGTATACAATCTTCCATTTCAGCATCCCGTAAATACGTGTTAACTTGTTGCTGTGAAACGCATAGCACAAATTGAAAACACGCCATTCAAAGAAGATGTCTTTGATATTATCGGGCAAATTGTCATTATCCTTAGCCCCCAAGGAATACTCCAACTCATCAATAAAAAAGGATGCGACATCCTTGGCGTGAAAAGAAAACAAGCGCTGAATAAAGACTGGTTCAAATTTTTTATTGCATCAGAAGAAAGGAATTTAATGCGCAAGCTTTTTATCGAAGCATTAAAAAAGAAAAAGTTAAATGATGTTTTTGAAAACCAAGTGCTCGCAAGCAACGGAAAAGCGCACAGCATTCTATGGCATCCTGTATTTTTGGAAGATGGAGACAGGCTGACCGGCTTGCTTTGCTCTGGCGAAGATGTTACCGAACAACGCGAAGCAGAGAATAAAATGCGGAAGAGCGAAGAAAATTACCGCACCTTAGTAAACAACATCTCGCAGATTGTATTTGATGTTTCTTTCAAAGAAGAAGATTTAAAAAAATCTCACTCTGTTAAAGTGCTCCCGACATTTGTGAGCGGGAGCGTATTTGACCTCACCGGCTATTCGGATGACGTATTTAGAAAAGGAGAAATTACCTATCAGGCTCAAATACATCCTGATGACCGCGAAGAAGCGCTCTCGGAATTCTGGAAAATGATTGAGGATAAACAGACGGTTACGCGCGCCTATAGATTTCGGCACAGAGGAGGAAAATACAAATGGTTTGAAGACAACCTGATTCCGCGTTTGGACAGCGAGGGCAAAGTGACAGGTTGGTTTGGAATGATATCGGAGATAACTGAGCGCAAGTTTTTTGAAACGGCAATTAAAGACTACGAAAAATTTTTTCACCTCTCCTTAGACCTGTTTTGCATTGCAGGCACGGATGGATATTTCAAAAAAATCAATCCAAGTTTTGAACGTGTGCTTGGCTATTCTGAGGAGGAATTTTTGGGCAATGCATTCTTTGATTTCGTACATCCTGATGATTTGGAAAAAACACGCAAGGAACTTATGAATTTGAGCGAAGGTAAAATGACGGTGAGCTTTGAAAACAGATACAGGTGTAAAGACGGAAATTATAAATGGCTTTCATGGAATGCATCGCCTGCGGTAAATCGCAATCTTGTATTTGCAGTGGCGCGTGATATTACAGAGAAGAAAACAGACGAAGATAAAATCAGGCGCAGTGAAGCATTTCTGAATTCTGTTGTGGAAAATATTCCCAGCATGATATTCGTGAAGGACGCGCATGACCTGAAGTTTGTTCGCTTCAACAAAGCTGGAGAAGAGTTGCTTGGGTTTAAACGCGGAGAAATGTTAGGCAAAAATGATTATGATTTTTTTTCGAAAAAAGAAGCAGATTTCTTTACGAAGAAAGACAGAGAAGTAATAAAGAAAAAGAATTTAATGGATATAAAAGGGGAGGAGATTAAAACCCGAAAAAATGGAGTGCGCGTATTGCACACAAAAAAAATTCCCCTTTACGATGCCGCAGGTAAACCCGAATACCTGCTCGGCATTTCAGAAGATATAACTGAAGCCATCAGGGTGCAGGAAAATTTGCAAAAAAGTGAAGAAAAATATCGTGAAATTGTTCATCTCATTCAGGAAGGAATCTGGATGATTGATGCAGATTACAACACCACGTTTGCGAATAACGAGATGGCGAAAATGCTGAAGTATTCTCCGGAAGAAATGCTGGGAAAAAGCTTCTTCGATTTTATGGATAAGGAAGGCGTTGCCATTTCAAAACAAAATCAGGTAAAACGTAAAAAGGGAATTTATGGAACGCATGATTTTAAATTCAAAACGAAAGACGGGCAGGATCGCTGGACTATCTTGAATTTTAATCCGATGAAAGATGCGGCAGGGAAAAATATAGGCGCGATAGCTGCCGTGGTGGATGTGACAGAAAGAAGAAAGCAGGAAGAACTCATAAAAGAGAATGAACAAAAACTGAAGGAAGCGCAAAAGATTGCCAGCGTGGGAAGTTGGGAATTTGATGTGATTACTTCTACGGTAACATGGTCGGATGAAACCTACCGCATTTTTAAATTGGATCCTAAAAATACCGTCATTACGCGCGAGTTGTTTCGTTCTTATGTGCATCCTGATGACAGAGATGTGTTGACAGCAAGCGTAGATGCCGCCTTGCAAAAAGGAAAACCTTACGAAATTGAATTGCGGCTTTTATTATGGGATGGCACCATTCGTTATACATCTAACAGGGGCAGGGCGGTTGAGAAGGGAGGAAAAGTACTGAAACTTGTAGGCACAACAATGGATGTTACGGAGAAAAAACTCGCGGAAACAAGGGAGATGAAAGCGCTGGTAACGGGTCAGGATATAGAAAGGCGCAGAATTGCGGAAGATTTGCATGACAGTCTTGGTCAAAAGCTTTCCGGCATAAAAATGATGAGTGAAAACTTTGCGAAGGATAAGGAGTTGACAAAGTTGAAATTAATGTTGGATGAAGTAATTGATGAAGTGCGGTTCATTTCGCATAACCTGATGCCCTCTATTCTGGAGGATTTTGGCTTAAAGAACGCCTTGCGCGATATGTGCAATAAATTGAAGCGCGCAAACGGAACCCATGTCAACTTCAGTTCTTATGGAGTAAGGCAAAAGCTGGAGAAGTCCGTTGAGTTTGGCATGTATCGCATCGCGCAGGAATTGCTGACAAACGCATTGAAACATGCCAGCGCGGGAGAAATCAATATTCAACTTTTTAAGCGCGACAAAAAACTCATTTTAACGCTGGAAGATGACGGCAAGGGATTCAATACCCGCAAAACAAATTTTGAAAATACGTTTGGGTTGAATAGTATTACATCAAGGACGAAAGCAATGAACGGCATTTTTACGATTGATTCACAGCCGGGCAAAGGAACCGTTGCTTCCATTGAAATACCTTTAACAGCATGAGCGACCTGAAAATTCTTATTGCGGACGATCATCCATTTTTCCGGGATGGCATTCACCAACTGCTTGTTGGGCAGAGCGGCATCGGGGAAATTGGTGAAGCGGCAAATGGCAGGGATGTGCTGCAACAACTCTCTAAGAAATTTTATGATTTGGTGATTATGGACATCAAGATGCCGCAGATGTCAGGAATCGAAGCCACCAGAGAAATTCATAAAAAATATCCCGCAATAAAAGTGCTGGCGATTTCCATGTTTGATGAGCAGCCCTATATTGTGAAAATGCTGAAGGCGGGCGCTAAGGGATACTTATTGAAAAATTCGACTAAAGATGAACTGCTGAAGGCTATCTCACAGATAATGATGGGGGAAAATTATTTCAGCAAAGAAGTTTCTGACATTATGGTTTCGCAAATCGTTTCAGGAAAGCCGGTTGAGAATGGCTATGATGACGAGCCGGAACTGACGCTTACGAAACGCGAGATAGAAATAATAAAAATGATAGCCGCAGAACTAACGAATGTTGATATCGGGGAAAGCCTGAACATCAGCCCCCGCACCGTTGACACCCACCGCAGAAACCTGCTGCAAAAATTAAAAGTAAGAAATACCGCTGGTCTTGTGAAGTATGCTATAAAGAACGAACTTTTAGACCAATAGGTTAGTCCCTTTATTTTTCCTGAGATGACAAATGAATCCATTGATGCAGCAACTCTTTTTGAGCAAACTCAACTATTCAAAATTTCAGATTTCAAGAACGAAAATTTCAAGATAGACGGAACAAATACGGATAGCGTATTGATACTTTCTCCTTCCTTTTCGTCCGTTTTGCCTGCTGAAGAACGCGCAATGCTGAGTAAAATGCTCAACGCGCTAAAGCTGAATATAGAAAATGTTGCATTGTGTGCCGCAGCGAAACCGCCTCCTTTTCATTTTCTTAAAAGTAAAATCGCTTTTACCAAGTTGCTTGTATTTGGAATTGAGCCGCAGAGTATTGGCATGAATATCAATGCGGAAGTGAACCGCGTGATTAATTTCAGGAACACTAAAATAGTTTTCAGCGAAACCTTGTCAACCCTCATTGGAAACGAGAAGTCTAAAGGAATGCTTTGGAAAGCGCTCAAAGAAATGTTTGAGATAAACTGATATGTACAAGGGAGAGTTGGTATTCGCCACGAATAATAAACACAAAATGGAGGAGGCAAAGCACATTTTGTCTTTTGATATTATGTTGTTGAGTCTTCAGGATGTCGGCTGTTTTACTGAACTGCCGGAAACGCATGAAACATTGCATGAAAATGCCTTGGAGAAAGCGGGATTTCTTTATCAGCATTACAAACAAAATTGTTTTTCCGATGATACCGGTCTCGAGGTGGAATCATTAAATGGAGCGCCTGGTGTATATTCAGCGCGCTTTGCTGGCGCAGGAAAAAGTTATCGTGATAATTACGAACTGTTGCTGAACAAGATGCAAGGCTATACCAATAGAAAAGCGCGATTCAGAACCGTTGTAGCCCTTATTCTTGAAGGCAAAGAATGCTTATTTGAGGGCGCGATTAACGGACTGATTTTAGAAAATCCTACGGGCGAACAAGGATTCGGCTACGACCCCGTTTTTCAGCCGGAGGGATATAGCAAATCGTTTGCTGAAATGAGCCTTGAAGAGAAAAATCAAATCAGCCATAGGAAAATAGCAATGAAAAAATTGGCTGACTTTCTGAATGCGTTGCGAGCCTAAACAATCATTTTGAAGTGCGGCATACTGTCATACTTTGAATGGATGACAACCTCCAATTCGTTTTTGCCTTTGAAAACAGTTCTGGCGCAATTCAATGCTTCATTTGGACACGCAAATGAACCGTAGTTTGCTGATTTCTCATAATCATTTACAAGCAGCCATTCCCCTTTGAAAGGATAGATATGCAACTTGAATTTCCCGGAATCGTGTAAAGATTTTTCCATTCGCAACAATTTTTTTGATGAACTTAAGCATACGCTCAATTGGGTATCAGCAACGTATTAAAACCGAACGAGCAAGTCAATTTTTTTTAGGTTTGAACTTCAAAATATTTTTCATGTACGTGCCGAATCAATTTAAAATGCAGGACAGGCAGGAAACTGTTGACTTCATGCGCAGGTTTAGTTTCGGATTAATGATAACGGTGAATAACAACGAGCCGCAGGGCATTCATCTTCCGTTTGTAATTAATGAAGTAAATGGCAGCATCCTTTTGTCTTCACATTGCGCCAGAGCTAATCCCAATTGGAAGGATATTGATGAGCGCAAAATACTTGTGGTATTTAATGAGCCACATGCATATATTTCCCCAAAACACTACGAGAAAGAACTTAATGTTCCCACCTGGAATTATCTTGCTGTTCATGCCTATGGAAGCGGGCGTATTATTCAGGAAGATGCGAACGCGCTTTGTTTGCTTGAATCAATGATTGATAGTTATGATGCAGGTTACAAAACTCAATGGGAGAAACTCCCGATGGATTATAAACTGAAAATGATAAAAGGAATCGTTGCTTTTGAGATTGAAGTAACTGAATTAATCGGGAAGAAGAAACTCAGTCAAAACAAAACTGAGAAGGAGAGAAATAATATCATCTCTGCGTTTGAAGGCAGCGTGTCTGAAAATGAAAGATTGATTGCAGGATATATGAAACAAGCATGAATTGCTATCGCGCTACTATCACATCATCAACGAACACATCATTCCCGTAATCATACACAAGCATGTAATATCCCGCAGGCAAATTTTTGATGCGGATGAATTTTTTATTCTCAATGGATGTGGGAAACATTTTTCCTGATTGGTCCATGAGGAAAACCCTGTCGGATACTTGCGGCTGATATTTTTCGCAAAAATCAAAATAGACTTTATCACTTGCCGGGTTGGGATAAATTTTCTCAATCACGCACTCCTGCCCTGCAAGCGGATTAATAGAAGCGTAGGGGCTGGTGGAATGGTGAATCTTCATACAACTTACATCTACGTTGTCTTCGTCCACGATGCACAGTACAACAGAATCTTTATGATAAATCTGAATAGTACCAAAACCGCTCATAAAATTTTTATTTTGCACTCCTTGCCCGCCTCCATTCCACAGTGAGTCAATTGCGCTTCCCAAGTTCAGCGATTGCATTATGGAGTCAATATAGTAGGTGAGTTCAGGTCCGATGCTTGCTACGGGTCCGGTGTTTAATTCAGGCAAGCCCGCATTGCGTCCGTCATCCATCACATTGGTGTGCATGTGCCCGCTCAACACAATTACATCCTTGATGCTCGCTGAATCTAAAAAATAAATCAACCCATCTTGTTCTCGCGGGTAGCCTGTCCAGTTTGCAGTAATGGCGTGCGCAAGACGAAAGCCCGAGCCTGTTTCGCTGCCGATGCCAAACACAAGATTTTGAAAGAACATTGCGAATTGCAGAATCTTCCTGAATTTTTTATTGAACATTACACCGCTCACAATAAATTTCCAATCGGCTGTTGAATTTCGCAAACCGTTTTTCAGCCATTGAAATTGCTCTGCGCCCAGCAGAGTTTGTCCCTGCTTGGGGTTGAATGTCCATTTGTTGCGGAGCGCATCATACGTGTAAGTTGAATCTTGCCCGTTGCCGCAGTTGCGCACGTCCACAAAAAATATTTCCGCGTTTCCATAGCGGTAACTGTGATACATGCCTGCTGAATCGTTTGCAAGGTTCCAATGCGGAAAGTATTCTTCATAACCCTGCATCATATTCAAGAACGCCTGTTCGGAAACGGGGTATGCATCCACATAGTTTGTCACCACGCTATCGGTGTCAACAACAGTCCGCACCGACACAATGTTTGTTCGCTGCCCGATGCCGTCATGATTATCCACTACATAATCGAAAACAGAGGAACGTAGCACCGGAGGCATTTTTAATTCCGAATATTTTTTGCGGTAAGAGAGTTGCACTTTTGCCCAATCCAATTCATACTCACCGGGAATTTGATAATCAGGATACGTCCAATCGCCCGTGTGAAATATCAAATCAGCATTTCGGGTTTGCAAAGCAGGAAATGTATTGTAGGTGCCGTATTCCTGACAACTCAATACAGCCCAGATGTAATTCCCCGGCTCGCCTTCATTCGGAAATGTTTTGAAAAAACCGCTCACTGTGTCTGCGATCCCGTTTACGGTTATCCTGTAATAATAAGTAGTGAATGCGTCTAATCCGCTCAATTCAGTTATCACGGAAGAATCGCGTTCTGCAATTGTCGTATCGGAGAAAAGAAGCGTGTTTGAAAAATTCGGATTGTCGGAAAGCTCGATGAGCACGGGAGAGGCTTGCGTTGTGCGCACATACATGCGAGCTGAGTTTGGAGTAACTCCGCCCACAACAGGACCATGCGTGATTTGCTGCGCAAATGAAAATGTTGTGCTTGAAATGAAAAACAACAGTGCGAAAAAAATCCGGTAGTTCATTTTTATTGGGTTAAAATTTGGAGGATAGTTGTTTTCAATCGGCACATCAGCAAATTAATTCACGACTCTGAATTCAGTTCTCCTGTTTTGCTCTCTGCTTTCTTCTGTGTCGTTTGATGCGATGGGTTGTGATTCTCCAAAGCCTTTGTAAGATAACCGGCTTTTCTCAATGCCTTTGCTGATGAGCGATTCATACACTGTTTTCGCGCGCTGCTCTGAAAGTTGCAGGTTAATTTCCGGTTTGCCCACATTGTCCGTGTGCCCTTCGATTTCAATTTTTACCGCAGGATTTTCTTTCAGGAATTGCAGGAGGATTTTCAATTCAACAGATGACTCTTGCTTCAGTTGCGCAGAGTTGGTTTCAAAGAAAATATTTCTCAGCACGGTTTTCTCTCCTGTTTTTATTTTGTTTAAAGCTGCATCCAGTTTAAAGTGCTCACCACGCTTGATACTGTCAAGTGAAAAGTTTTGCGAAAAGAATAAGTAGCCTTCTTTTGAAATGTTCATCGCGTAATCTTTCCCGGTTTCCAAGCAGAGTAAATATTCACCGGTGCTGATGTCTGCAAGCGTGCTGTTCACCGGCTTGCCGCTTTTCAAATCAATGAATTCTATTTCTGCTGACAGTTTCTTCTTACTCTCTGCATCTGAAATATTTCCCCGCACGGATGTCACAATTTCGGGGGCAAATACAGGAAGCAATTTAAAAGAGTAGATGTCATAATTCCGTTGTGTGAGTTCGCCTGCATTAAAACGGTCGGAAGCAAAATAGCCTGTTGCGCCATCAAGCGAAACGTACATGCCTTCTTCCTCTTCGAAAGAATTAATCGGTAAGCCCATATTTACCGGTTTCTGCCACTTTCCTGTTGAATCTTTTTTCGACATGAAAACATCTGCACTGCCAAAACCGGGATGGCCATTGGAAGAAAAATAGAGCGTGTGATTGTCAGGATGAATGAACGGACGCTGCTCATCAAAAGGTGTGTTAATCGCATCGCCAAGATTTTCGGGTTTGCCCCAAGAGCCGTCCGGTTGCAGGTTGCTCACCCATAAATCAAGCATTCCTATTCCTTCTTTTCTTGCGCTTACAAAATAAATTGATCTTCCATCACCGGAAATGCAAGGTTGCGTTTCTTTGCTCGTAGTATTGAAATTCATTCCCAGATTTTTTGCGGTCATCCATATTTCGCCCATGCGGTCAGCCATCCAGATGTCGCAGCCTCCAAAACCTTTGTTGGCTTCGCAGATGGTGAAAAAAAGTTTTCTGCCATCGGGCGAAATAGTTGATGCTGCTTCATTGGATAATGTATTGATGTTTTCTCCAGCGCTCACCGCAACGCCCCAATCGCTGCCCGTCTGTTTGCTCACGAAAATATCTTCATTGATGAAATTGTTATTCGTGACATGGCGCGTGAAATAAAGTTGGCTGCCGTCAGCCGTGATGGTGGGAAAATATTCACGCGCGGCAGTATTTACATTTGTATTGAGCCGTTCAATTTTTATATCGGTTGTATCATGAAGTTTTTCAAAATAGGATTTAGCGAAGACTAAATTCCGCTCCAATATTTTTCCTTCTTCTGTTGTGTTTCCTCCTTTCAATGCTACCCATTGCTTGTAGGAATCAAGCCCGGTTGGTTTTCCAATTGCAAGCGACACTTTTGCCAACTCATAAAATGCGCTGACGACAGGTTTCGGCTCTGCTTTGGTCAATTCAACCAGAGGCTGATAGGCTTTTTCATATTGCCGCGTTTGCATGTAGATATAGGTGAGCTTTTGCAGTGCGGAAACATATTTTGGCTCTGCTTTGATAGCTTCAAGAAATGCAGTTTCTGCTTCGGGAAACCTGTTCCAATTCAAATGTTCATTTCCTTCAGCATAATATTTCAACGCTTTTTTTGAAATATCAGTTTGGCTGTGGGTAGGGGAGGAGCAGGACGTAAAAGCGAGGATGAAAAATAAAAGCAGCGCTTCACCAAAAGATTGCCTCACCCCTTGCCCCTCTCCTTTGGAGAGGGGATGCGTTCGCTTCGGACTCTCCTCTCCTTTGGAAAGGAGGCGGAGGTGAGGCTTCACGGCAAGTTCAAATACTTGTGCAACTGTAGCGACAATTCCCATTGCGGATGTTGTTTGATGTAATCAATAATTTGCGGCAGCATCTGTTCCGCTTTGCTCCACTCGGGTTGAAGATACAACATGCATTTCGAAGAAACTTTTGCTGCATTTTCTTCCGCCCATGCGAAATCACTTTTGTTGTAAACGATGACTTTTAACTCATCGGCATGTTTGAAATTTTCGGGGAGAGGCGATTTGAATTTTTTAGGTGAAAGACAAACCCAATTCCATTTTCCCGAAAGCGGATATGCGCCTGATGTTTCAATGTGTGTGTGAAAATCTGATTGCTGCAATGCTTTTGTAAGGGGTTTTAAATCATACATCAAGGGTTCGCCACCCGTAATAACAGCAATCCTGCTTTCGTATTTTAAAGCTTTTTCAACAATATCTTTTACCGGTTTGATTTGATTTTTATTTACTTCCCATGATTCTTTCACATCACACCACACGCAGCCGACATCGCATCCCGCAAGGCGAATGAAATACGCAGCTTTGCCCTGGTGAAATCCTTCACCTTGCAGGGTGTAGAAGGATTCCATTACAGGGATTTCATTGAAGTTGTCTACCTTAATACTGTTCATCTGCTCAAATCATTTTCATGAATTTCTTTAATCCGATTACATTCATTTTTGGGAAATCAGTTTTTTGCAAAATGTTAAAGCGCTTGTCTTCGGTCACAAAAAAATCTGCTGCCGCTGCGATTGCGCAATCCGCATATTTATTTTCGTCTCTGTCAGCAGCGATAAGATTCCAGTTGAAATAAACAGTATCCTGTTTCACATTCGGCAATTCGGCAAGAAGGTTTAGAAATTCATGCGCTACCCTTGGGGAATATTTCATTGAAAGAATTTCGTTGTATTCAAGAAGAATATCGTTGCTTACAGCGAGCGCATCCTTTTGTTCCACCAGCGAAGTATAAATCTTGTGATAAGGCGACTGGGAAGTAAGCGAAATGATAAAAATGTTTGTATCAATTACAACAGTCATTTCTTTAGGCGATTATGCTCTTTGTGCCACAATTCTATTGTTTTACGGTTGTAGTTCTTTGAATCGAAAACCTCATCCGCTGATTTCACAGTCTGTTTTGACAAGTAGGTGATGAGCGCTTTTTTTAAATCAAGCAGTTCTTCTTCCGTGCTGTAATTGCTGAAAAGCTTTAGTATTTCTAATTGCAAAAGGTTGAGTGTTCGCATCGTTCAAATTTAGAACAAAACACTTTCATTGAAAATCAGCGGAGCGCCAAAGATAAGGAGAGGCGCTGAAAGGAGAATTGCCACAAGCGGGTGAAGCATAGAAGCGGAGCAAACGAATTGCCACGACCTTCAAGTCGTGGATAGATAAATGGAGAAGCGAATGGGCTTTAGCTCAAATCCCTCCTGCTGAAACCGTGCGCTGCCAAAAACTCTTCATATTCAAGGGTAAATGTTTTTGTTTGATGCTGCTGTTCCTGATTTGCAATGTACTGCCTCACTTTATCAAGAGCTGATTCACTCACCGATAGCGAGATATATTCATCCTGCCATTCGAATTTCTGCCTCAGGAGGTTTTGTTTGTTCACTCAAAAAAGAGGATTCACCTTTAATAAGCATTGCGATTTTTGATATGGTTTGTTCTGTTCGCAGAGAAATCAGCAGATGGATATTGTCTTCAACGCAATTCAGGCAGTCAATGTAAATGCCTTTGCTGATGCTGTTCTCCTTTATGTGCGATAAGAGCGAAGGTTTCAATTCTTTTGAAATAAGCGGTAACCTGTTTTTTGTTTACCAAATGAAATGGAGCATTACTTTGGCAGAGGGCATTTGTAGATGATTTTTTTGGCTAAAGCCAAGTTTGTTATTTAATTTATTCCACGACCTGAAGGTCGTGGCAATTCGTTTGTTCTGCTTCTGTACTTCCTGTGTTTTGGCTAAAGCCAAGTTTGTTATTTAATTTATTCCACGACCTGAAGGTCGTGGCAATTCGTTTGCTCTGCTTCTGT
>JAWXCB010000090.1:0-4028 GCA_034440455.1 Chitinophagales bacterium | reverse complement strand
AGTGAAGGTTTCCTCTGCCTCCGGCATCCTCTGTTTTTTAATTTCAAATAGGC
The DNA here is from genome assembly GCA_034440455.1 of Chitinophagales bacterium. Lineage (GTDB taxonomy): Bacteria > Bacteroidota > Bacteroidia > Chitinophagales > CAIOSU01 > JAWXCB01. Next base: position 3,975 of record JAWXCB010000090.1, on the reverse strand, counting down.
AAGATGCCCCCAACTATCCATAGTCTGTAGCCAAAGCCCCCCCGTTCAATCAAGTGTTTCGCGTTGCCCCTGCGTATAAGCACACTTGGTTGCTGCAATTGGCAGAAGTCTTTCGACTTCCGAGCGCGGGCTAATGAAGTCTGAAGACTTCAAATTATTCAGACATCTAAGTGTCGCCTGTGCGCAAAATCAACCGCGCGAAGACTTGAATGAACAAGGGAAATCAACGAGCGAATTCAACTCAACGCTCCACGGGAATTTATCTTTTGCAGATGCACAACTCCTCTCAATCTTCTTCCAGATTAGTGGTTATCAATTAACAAGTATCCGTTGAGAAGAATGGATGTATTCTAAAAGTCGCAACCATCCGGCAGCGGATCTTGCTTTTCAAGCGCTGCTGCGAAATCTTTTTCAAGCGCTACTTGCGTGAATCCGCTTTTCAAAGAACCTTTAAAGGCTTTTCCTCCATAACCTGCCTTATTCATGTGTGCGCGAATAATCACAGTTTGTCCGCTGCTGATTGCTCCTGTTCCGCCTGAGCGCACAAAGGGTTGCTCCTCTGCGTGGCTGTGCGCAAGTATTCTCCGATAAGCCAACGCGCCATCTTCTGTAATAACTTCCCACCAATCTGCATATTGGTCGCAACCCGTGTCGGGGCTTGAAATGCCTACGCTGAATATGTATGCTTGTTCTCTGCCTGAAACTTCCACCGAAATAACATCGGCAAATTGGTTGGAAGCGGGTGCAACGCAACCAAATAATACAATCCAAAAGAAAAGGGGGAATGTCATTGCTTCTGTTTAATGAAGGGCAGTTCTAAAAATTGCTTTTTTACCGCCTCACCTCATCCCTCTCCAGAAGGAGAGGGAGTTGGAAATAGATTTTTTAGAACTGCTCTGAATTCAAAAATAATTATCCTGCGTTCATTTCCTCCTCAAAAGAAAAAAGTAAGGATAAATGGAGAAACAACGAAGTTGTAAATTCGGGCTTTCAATGAAAAAATATTTACTCTCCGGGTTGATGGGTTTTGGAATTTCAGTCGGTTGCCTGCTCCCTCCAATACTTCATTTCATCACCGGACCATTAGGACCATTCATAGGAGGTTTTGCCGGAGGCATGAAAGCGCGCGCTACGGGGAAAAATGCAATCGTCATCGGGCTAACAATGGGAATTTGCCTCAGTTTGTTTTTGCTGCTCATCGGTTCGTTGTTGCTTTCGTTTCAGGTTTCTTTGCCCGATGCGATGGGTAAAATGCTGGGCGGTGATTCTCTTACCGCAGCTTCGCTGTTGCCCATCGCGCTGATTCCGTTTTTATTCGCAACAGTTTTGGGAAGTGCGGGAGCTTACTTCGGAGGTAAAATGGTGAACAAGGAAATGGAGAAAAGTTAATGCCTCTTTCTGTGAAATATCAAAACCTTGTTGTTAAAATCGGGTCGAATGTTTTATCCGGTGAGGGTGGAAAGCTCGACACCCGGCAAATGCAACAGCTCACTAACCAGGTTGCTCAACTTAGAAAATCAGGAATCCGCTGCACGTTAATTAGTTCAGGTGCCGTAGCGGCAGGAAGAAGTTCAATTCAGTTGCAGGCAGATTATGATGTCGTTTCCAGCAGGCAGGTGCTCGCGTCCGTGGGGCAAGTGTTGTTGATGAATACTTATGCTGATTTTTTTTCGCAACATAAAATTCATTGTGCGCAGGTACTGGTGACGAAAGAAGATTTCCGCGACCGTCAGCATTATCTCAACATGCAGAATTGTTTGCAGACATTGTTGGAAAACGACATCGTTCCCATCATCAATGAAAATGATGTGATTTCCGTTACCGAACTGATGTTTACCGACAATGATGAATTAGCCGGACTTGTCGCAAGCATGTTGAATGCCGACAAACTGATTATTCTTACGAATGTTGATGGCATTTTCAACGGCAACCCAACGCTTCCCGACTCAAGTGTGATTCATCATGTGAAGTTTGGAGAAGACGTTTCGGAATTTATCTCTGCCGGGAAATCAAATTTCGGTCGGGGCGGCATGACTACGAAATGCAGCATCGCACGAAAGACTGCCGCGCTTGGCATTCCCGTGCAGATTGCAAATGGAAAAACGGATGACATCCTGTTGCACATTTTACAAAACGAAACTGTAGGCACACTTTTTCATCCAAAGAGAAATGCTTCGAGCACCAAAAAATGGATTGCGCATTCCGAATCTTCCGTGAAAGGAACTATTTTTATTGATGAAGGCGCGCGCAAGGCATTGCTATCGGAAAAGCCTACAAGTTTATTGCCTGTCGGTATTCTAAAAATCACGGGGAGTTTTGAGAAAGGAGATTTAATCAGAATCACGGACAAAGCAGGAAAGCCTCTTGGCGTTGGAAAAGCGCAATACAATTCAGAAAAGACGTTGGAGTTGAAAGGCAAAAAGAATCAAAAACCAACGGTGCATTATGATTATCTCTTTTTGTACTAAGGGCAGTTCTAAAAATTAATTCACTCTCGCAAAGGCGCAAAGCCCGCAAAGAATAAATAGAGACTCAAACCTTTGCGAACTTTGCGCCTTTGCGAGAACACTTGTTTTTTTGAATTTCCATAACTCCCTTTATCCAATGAACGACTTTCAAAAAACATTCAAAGCTGTTGCCGCAGCAAGCCGCGGGTTGAATCTGCTCAGCGATGAAAAAATAAATCATCTGCTTGCTGATTTAGCAGAAAGCGCACTTGCAAGCATTCCCTTTCTGCTTGCCGAAAACAAGAAAGACCTCGACAGGATGGATGCGCAAGACCCGAAGTATGATAGGCTGAAACTCACCGAACAACGCATCAAAGACATCGCAGCCGACATCGTGAATGTAACCAAGCTCCCTTCTCCTTTAGGAAAAACGCTCGCACACAAAACATTGCCAAACGGCTTGGAATTTACAAAACTCACTGTGCCGCTTGGAGTGATTGGAATCATCTATGAAGCCCGCCCCAACGTGACGTTTGATGTGTTCGCGCTTTGCATCAAGTCAGGCAACGCCTGCGTACTCAAAGGCGGCAGCGATGCGGATTTTTCCAACAAGGCAATTATGCAACTCATAAAAAGTACGTTGCAAAAAAACGGCATCAACAGTTGCGCAGCCGAACTTTTACCTGCTGCCCGCGAAGCAACCGAAGCATTGCTGAATGCTGTCGGGTTTGTTGATGTGCTTATTCCGCGCGGCAGCCAGAGTCTTATTGATTTTGTGCGCCAACATGCTAAAGTGCCGGTGATTGAAACCGGGGCAGGAATCGTGCATACTTACTTCGATGAAACAGCCGACCTCGAAAAAGGAAAGCACATTATCCACAATGCAAAAACGCGAAGAGTGAGCGTGTGTAACGCGCTCGATTGTCTGCTCATTCATAAAGACAGATTACAGGATTTGCCTGTGTTGCTGCAACCGATGACACAGCACGATGTGCAAGTGTATGCCGATGAATCTTCACTCGCTGCATTATCAGGAAACTACCCTGCTCAATTATTGAGCAACGCAACACCCGAACATTACGGCACAGAGTTTCTATCCTATAAAATGTCGGTGAAAACGGTTGGTTCACTTGATGAAGCATTGGAACATATTGCGCAATACAGTTCCAAACACAGCGAGGCGATTGTCTCTGAAAATGAAATGCACATTGATACATTTCTCAAAGCTGTGGATGCCGCTGTAGTCTATGCCAATGTCTCCACTGCATTTACCGATGGTGCACAGTTTGGGCTTGGAGCAGAAATAGGAATCAGCACACAGAAATTACATGCGCGTGGTCCGATGGCGTTGGAAGAACTCACCAGTTATAAATGGATTGTGCGGGGCAGCGGGCAAGTACGCGCCTGAGTTTTCTAAAAACTTCCTTGCTTTTTTTAGTAGTGCAACAGTTTGAATAGAAATCGCAGTCACCCTAAGTTTGTCGAAGGGTGGCGCTGGCAAACGCCATGCTTCGACAAGCTCGCCCCT
>JAWXCB010000089.1:0-28281 GCA_034440455.1 Chitinophagales bacterium | reverse complement strand
TGTTTTTTGCATAAATCAAACTTCCTACCGTCCTTCTTATTTTTAACGCTTCCTGTCAACCAATCTTTTTTCTTTTGTACTTTTCATGCAACAAAGCCGGTTTAAGTCATAATATTTTCCAAGCATAAAATCAACTTAGCTATGAAAAAATATCTCATAACAGCAATCATTAGCGCTTATTCCTTTTTGGCTTTCGCCCAAAATATGGGAATTGACCAACCCAGCCCCACCGAAAAATTAGATGTGAACGGATGGATACAACTTGGCAATCAATCGTCAGGCTCCACCGGAACGACAGGCGCTATCCGTTATAATACTATTGGCAGCCTGGAATTTTTCGATGGCACCAATTGGGTTGCTGTTGGTCTTCCTTCGGTAAAATTCACCAACTGGGGCAGGCCTGATTGTCCTGCCACCTCATCGCTGGTCTATACAGGAACTGTTGGCGGATCTTCTCATGACCAATCCGGTTCCGGATTTAATACGCTCTGCCTTAGCCGCACACCCAACTTTGTTGATTTTAATGACGCCAACCATAACGGGGCATTGATTTATGGTTTGGAATATGAAATTGGTGGGTATGGAGTTTCAAATTTAGGGGGGGTAGCAGCCTCATCCTTTCAAGACCGCGAAGCGGAATGCGCGGTTTGCATTGCAACCGCAACAACAATGCTCATGGTACCCGGCACGGTAGTATGCCCTTCAGGATGGACGCAGCAATATTGGGGCTATCTCATGTCAGTGCATTATAGTCAATGGTCAACTGAATTTGTATGTGTGCATAATAGTGCAACGCTTTATGGAAGTACGAGTAACAGCAATGGTGACCTTTGGTACCCGGTTGAAGCGGAAATTTGTGCACTGCGGGCACCTTATATAGCCAATCGTGAGTTAACGTGTTCAGTTTGCACCAAGTAAAAAATAATTAAATCAATATAGCCATGAAAAATATAATAGTAATCGTGACCATCAGCGTCATTGCCGGTTCTGTTTTCTCACAAAACTTAGGGATTGGCGAACCCAGCCCCGGGCAGAAACTGGATGTATTGGGATGGGTAAAGGTCGGCAATGAAAATACTGGTACCACAGCAACCACAGGAACTATCCGTTATCATAGCAGCGGAAGATTGCAATTCTATAACGGTTCAGCTTGGGTGAGTCTTCCCCCGGATCGCTCGACTACGTTTATCAACTGGGGAAGAAATGATTGTCCCGCAGGTTCATCACTGGTTTATAATGGACAAGCAGCCAGCAAACACTATCAGCATAACGGATCAGGGACTAATACGCTCTGTTTAACCAACTCGCCAAACTGGACAGGCGCATCTTTCAATGATGCCAGCGTGGATGCTTCATTGATTTATGGCGTGGAATTCCAGATGAGCGGTTATGGCATTGCCTCCTTCGGCAACGGGCTGACCTCCGGGCAATTGCAGGATTATGACGCGGAATGTGCCGTATGCTTAGTGGATGGTGCAAGTGAAACAATGATGGTGCCGGGAACCAATGTATGTCCCTCCGGATGGATGCTACGATATTGGGGTTATCTCATGGGAAATCATTATACACAAACCAAAAACGAAACCGTGTGTGTCAATAACTCGCCCCTGCAAACCGGGGTGAATAGTGATTGTAATGGTAACCTTTGGTATCCGACAGAAGTTGAGCTCGGTGTACTCAACGGCTCTCCCTATTTTCAAGATCGTGAGTTGACCTGCGCGGTTTGCACTAAATAACAATCTTAAAAATCAACAGCTATGAAAAAGATAATAACAATTGTAATCATCAGCGCCCTAAGCGGATGGGCTTTCTCCCAAACCGGGCTTGGAGTTGACAAAGCCACTACCAGCCAAAAGTTGGATGTTAACGGATGGCTTGAGGTGGGTAATGAATCCGCTCCGGGCACCGGGTCAGCCGGTACGATCCGCTATAACAGCAGTGTGAAATCCCTGCAATTTCATAATGGCTCCACTTGGGTTAACGTGGGTATAACCACTAATTTCACGAACTGGGGAAGGAATGATTGCCCTGCCACCTCACAACTGGTCTATACCGGATATGCAGCCGGGGGGAACATTGGTCATACCGGGTCAGGGGCAAACACGCTTTGTCTTACTAATGCTCCAATCTACGCGGCTTTTTCTACCGCTAATCAAGATGGCAATTTACTGTATGGTGTGGAAATGCTAACCAGCGGATACGGCCTTGCCACGCTTGCAGGATTTCATGGTTATGATATGTTATGCGCGGTATGCGAGGCCACTGGTAACGAAGCGCTCATGATGCCCGGAACTACCAATTGCCCTTCGGGATGGATTAGGCAGTATTCAGGATATGTCATGTCAGCTCATTATACGCAACGAAAGGGCGAGTTCGTCTGCGTGAACGCATCCCCCGTGGCTTACGGAAGCAATGTTAATACTGGCGGAGACTATTGGTATCCTACGGAAACAGAACTTGGCTCACTCACCGCACCATATGTGCATGATCGTGAAGTAACCTGCTGTATTTGCACTCGATAAGGCTTGATTATTTTAGTTTTACCCTCACCCAGTTTCCAATGTCTTGTTGGAAATGAAATTTCTCTTTTCCGATTTATGCCAATATTGAAAAAGCAGCTATTGATTGTTTTGTTAGTAAGTCTCTACTGCCCTAAGGTTTTATTTTGCCAAAATATTCAAATCAACTTTACGGAAATCAGCAGTCAACAGGGCGCATTTGCTTACCTTTTGAAACCCAGAGGCTCAAAAATGGACACCATAGCCAAGGGTGAGTTTATCAATGGTGTCTGTAAAATCAATTGTAAAGATTATCCGAAGGGATTATACCAGTTAGTAGTAATTGAACCAACGAAAGCAACATTTTTACTGCTTGGTAATTCCAACATTTCTGTAAGATATGAATCCGAAAAAAAATTAACTCCTAAACCTGTTTTTGAAAATTCTGAACCCAATAGGCTGCTTCAAAAGATTTTAATTCAAAATGAGCAATACTTTTTAAAGCGGGATAGCTTGAGTAGGCTGGGACAATCCATCTATGAATTTGACGTGAACTACAAGGGAAAGGTGGATTCATTGAGAATGGAATATGACCAACTGCATGAAGAGAACAATGCAAAGTTGGACGCCATTTCCCGGCAAACAACGGATGAATACCTCTCAGGTGTTTTAATTCCGGTTTTAAAGTTCACAGTGTTTAACAAAGAAGCGGACAAAGCAAAATATGATAGTGAGCGCGCCTTTCAGCATTTTGAATTTTTCAGGAATATTGACTTTTCCAAAAAGCAATTGGTTGACGATTATTTTTTTGCGCAGAAGCTGAATGAATATATCAATTACTTTGGCGGGCGCAGCACGAAGGCAAAGCAGGAAAGTTGCGCAATGCTTCTTCGCTTAACAGACGCTAATCGGGAAGTTCAAAAATTTACGATGGCCACTTTGATGGAGGCATATTTCAACACACAGGACCTTGAAATGGTAGAATACGTTATCAATTCAGGGAGTGCCGAATCTTGTGAGGCATCTCAATTCAGCGGAGAACTAAAAAATTACTTTGAGAATGTGGAGCGTCTGATACCGGGACAAACAGCACCGGAAATTTCACTTAAAGACCCGGCTGGAAGCATTCAATTATTATCCTCTACTGTTAAGTCGAATAAATACACCGTTGTTTTCTTTTGGGGAAGTTGGTGTCCACATTGCTTGGATATTCTCCATAAGTTAAAAAACCTTTATCCTGAATTAAAAGCAAAGGAGGCTGAGGTTTTTGCAGTAGCGCTTGATGACAGTTATGAAGCCTGGGTTCAGGCGCTTGCACAATATAACGCGGGATGGATAAATGTAAGCGAGCGCAAAAAGTGGGATACAAAAGCGGCAGAAGACTATAATGTTCGCGCCACACCTATCCTTTTCCTGATAACGGGCGAGATGAAAATCGTTGGAAAATATATTACAATAGAAGAACTTAAATCAGCCTGGCCCAAACCCTGATAATTCTCTCCAATCATTTTCGACTTCGTGGTTATTTATTTGGTTTACACAAACTCATTCCAATTTTTTTTGGCATTGACGAATGATGAGCGCCAACCGGAACATCACATCTATGCCCTGACTCACCATGTGCGGGATTTAATTTTGATTTGATATCAATCCCCTCAAGCGGATCCGAAGCAAGTTTAATCTTACCCGGATCATTTGAAAGAGTAGGGATATTTCCTATTGAATCTGGGAGCAGGTTAGCCGGGTCGCTGGATGAATCGGGCGGCATAACTGTTGAGTCATTTGTCTCGTAAGTGAAATCGTTTGAATTCCCGTTAGCCGGTTCGCTTTGATTGTTGCAAGCGGTAAATAATATAAATGCCATAGCAATAGATAGATAGAGTTGTTTCATTAGAGGAGTTTTAATTTAAAACAAAGCTAATTGCTTCACGTATTTTTTTGGTTGACAATTCAAATTTTTTTTACTCTTTATATTCTGTCAACTTCATCAGTTTTGTTAAGTCCTCTTTTCGGAAGCATACGACAATCCAGATGAATACGGCAACGAAAAAGCCTGTCCCATAATTCACCCTTACAATCGGGTGAAGGAAATGTACTATCCGTTCAGCAACAGGCGATAGAGGCGGAGCCTCCAGGACAGGAGTTTTATTAAACGTGTTTACCATCTCAATGTAAATAGTGAAATTGACATAGAGCTGTATCAGGAGTAGCGCCAGCAGCAACGCAGGAATTTTGCGCTTCAAAGGCAAGGGAGTGGCTAAAATCAGGGCGAGAAGAAACGCTACAAAAAGGAAATCATGATACAGGTCAAGGCTGATGCGCGTCCACTGATAAGTGGCTCCCGTTTTCAGAGAATGTGCGTAATGTTTGGAATTGTAAATATGAATGTTGGTGGGGAAATTCCAGCTATGTGTATCCTTATTCGGAAGGAATTCTGCAACTCCGATGCTTCGAAAGTTTCCTAAAAAATATTGCGCCTCCCATCTGAGGAAAGCGGCATATTTATCGCCCATGCCGATTTGTTGCATAATCAAAATGAAATAAACGACAAGGAAGATTGCAACAAACTTGAAAATAACTTTGTTCATATCTTACATTAAAGATTTGCTCGTGGCGTTATTCTGCTTTTCAGCGAATAAATAATCCAACCGGCTAAAAGCATCAATGTTGCCACGATAAAAATCACAGGCCAAATCTGGAGATGTAATAAATTAAAATAAAACTCTTTTTCGGCTCCAAACAAGAAACCGCCATGCGCTCCGGCAAGATAGAGTGTGATAATGCGTAATATGTTTAGCGCAAACAAAATAGGAATACCGCCTAATACGCCAAAGAGCTTTGCTTTGAAAGGGGCTGGAAATAATAGAACGGCACAGAGAAATATCGCCATGGGTTCCAACGCGTCACAGCCCCTGCCAACATCTATGGTGATTGAGCCTGAGCTGAGCCTGGCATCAATCACTGTGGCGTGTTGCCCGAACAACGCCAAGATGTTTGCCGCAACCAGCGCATTGAAACGGGTGAAGGGGATGAGGATGTTATTAGTAAAAAAATCGGTGAACCAGAATCCGTAAAACACGCCCATCAAAACGGCAAAGCCTAATGAAAACTTCAAAACCGGATTTTTCCCCTGCCACCATGAGGCAAACTCTTCCCGCAGATTGAATTCGCTTTGCTTTTTTTTACGAAGCCGCTTCTGTTGTATTTTATCGGGTTTCTTCAATTGCCGGGTTGATAAGTGATAAGCTGAATTTTCAGCGTCATGTTTTGCTTTATCAAATTTAATTAGAATTTATTCTGTATGCAAACTAATTTAATGCAGCCTGCCACAGCCAAACGAGATGGAATTTACGGTGGTGAAGCGGGTGTGCGGGTCGAGTAATTACGAATTAACAATTAGGAATTTGACGCAATTCGTAATTCCTCATGTGTTATCTTTCTAACAACTGATTTTCCGAAGAAGTTTAATGAGTTCTTCTTCGTAAAAGTGGGAACATTTTTATCGGAACCGGGATGTTGGTGATGTTTCTCAAAGGTTTCGTTACATTTTTAAGCGCACACCTTTTGTTTAGCTCTTTAAATAAAATCGCCACGCTGATTAACGTGGCGATTTTCTTTTTCTGAATTAGCTGAGCTTTAGTACGTCCACTTGTTTGCCTCAATCACCTTGGCGGCAACTTTTCTGCGGAGTTCTTTGGTATTTACAATGTCATAATTGGTAAAGCGCTTCAAGCCCATGAGCATCACCTTCAGTTCATCGCCTGTGGCAAATGAAGTGAGGGCGTGTTTGCCATGTAAGCCAACGCGCTCCATTGCATCGCTGAAATATACTTTCAGCATCGCCTGCGCTACTTCAGTAGCAGGTTCGCCTTTTACAGCTACGAGTTTTTCTGTGCGCAGCAACAGGGATTCGCTTGCATACAACTCAATGAGCATGTCGGCAATGTTGATGAGAATTTCCTGCTCGTCTTTCAGTTTCATCATCAGCTTTTGCGCTGCGCTCCCCGTTACGAGAAGGGCGGCTTTCTTCATGTTTTTGAGCGCCTTCTTTTCAGAAGCGAACAAGCCGGAGTCACCACTGTCAAACGAAGGAACGGAAGTGAGTTCTTTCTGAATCGCCATGCCGGGCGTCATCAAATCAAGCTGACCTTTCATCGCCTTCTTCATCAGCATGTCAACAATCAACATGCGGTTGATTTCATTGGTGCCTTCAAAGATGCGGTTGATGCGCGCATCGCGGTAAGCGCGCGCAGCAGGCGCTTCTTCCGAATAGCCCATGCCTCCATAAATCTGCACGGTTTCATCCACAACATAGTGCAGCGTTTCCGAACCAAACACTTTCATAATGGAGGATTCAATCGCATATTCTTCCGCTGCGCCTTGTATTGCAGTAGAGAAATCTTTTCCTTCCGCCATCAGTTGTTTTTCTTTTTGGTCAATGAGGTCGCTGGTGCGATAGGTCATTGAATCAAGCGCATAGATGCGAATCGCCTGTTCAGCAAGCTTGTATTTGATGGCTCCGAAGTTGGAGATAGGCTGCCCAAACTGGTTACGCTCATTGGCGTAGTTAATTGCAAAGCTGCTTACCTTCTTTGCGCCACCGAGCACGCCTGCGCCCAATTTGAATCTGCCCACGTTCAAAATGTTGAACGCAATTTTATGTCCCTGCCCGATTTCACCTAAAACATTTTCCGCAGGCACTTTCACATTTTCAAAAAAGATCTGGCGCGTGGAGGAGCCTTTGATCCCCATCTTATATTCTTCAGCGCCCAGCGTGAATCCCGGCAGGTTGCGTTCCACAATCAAGCCGGTGAATTTGTCTCCGCCAATCTTTGCAAACACGATAAAGATGTCTGCAAATCCTGCATTGGTAATCCACATCTTCTGTCCGTTCAAAGTATAATACTTACCGTCAGCGCTCAGGTCAGCGCGTGTCTTTGCTGCAAGCGCATCTGAGCCGGAGCCGGGTTCAGTTAAACAGTAAGCAGCTTTCAATTCACCCGTAACGAGTTTTGGAAGATACTTTTGTTTTTGCTCGGCAGTGCCGAAATACAAAATTGGCAACGTGCCGATGCCGGTGTGCGCACCCATCGAAACAGAGAAAGAAGAAGCTTTACCCATCGCTTCCATCATCACGGTGTTGGTGTTGAAGTCTTTACCGAATCCACCGTATTCTTCGGGAATTGCCAAACCAAGGAGACCTAACTCACCCGCTTTATCGAGCAGCGAAGGAACGAACCCTTCTTCCTGCTTTTCAATTCTATCAAGGTTGGGATAAATTTCTTTTTCAATGAAATCGTTGGTCATGCTTTCCAGCATGCGTTGCTCTTCGTTCAGATCTTCGCGCGTGAAGACATCCTGCGCTTCCGTTTCCTTGATTAAGAATTCACCGCCTTTCAGGAATTGCTTTGTTTCTGTGGTAGTTGACATTGAGTTTTGTATTTAGATGTTAGATTTTTATGGTTAAACTTTTGAAGGAACAGAATTTATTTTAGTGGATTAACAACTTTTAATCCCTGAATGTTTTTAAAATCATCCGTATTGGCAGTGAGTACTTCCTCATCAAATAGCAAACAGGTAGCTGCTATCAAAGCAGTTCCTAATCCTAAATTTTTCTTTTGTCTCAACAGTGTGGCATTATCGATCACCATTTGGTCAACCGGATAATTTGACACTGCCGTAAATAATTTTTGAAAAAACATTTTGTCTTTTGAAGTGAGCGAATGAAATCACCGTACTTCTACTTTTGAAATTGCTGAAAACTTTGTGCCGGGCTTGCTGAATAATTTTCTCAGACTTCCATATTTCAGGCTTGGCTGAGTAGATGATAATATTGCTGTCTATCACCGCCATCAATCTCTGAAAGGAAGTTTTCTGTCTTTCCTTATCTCTCGCTGCCATTTCACAGGGTCTTTGATAGACTTGCCATCGCCACCTTTCATAATAATCTCCCAGTTTTTTTTACGTTCTTCCTCCGATAAATCTCCTTTAGCCCTTTTCTCTTCCGGCAACAAAATCACTTTCATCCGACTGCGTGCTTTTCTTCTATGCTTTAAAGGAATGCGTATCGTTCCGTTTTCAACTACCGTATCAAAGACGATGGGTTTCATTTTTATTTCTTTGAATAAAGTGAGAACTCAAAGAGTTAAAACGGGACGCTGCAAATTGCAGCGCCCCGTTTATTATGCTTCTCAGTTTAACAACTCATAAATCCCCGCGATGCCCTGACCGCCACCGATGCAGGCAGTCACCATTCCGTATTTTTTCTTTCTTCTGCGGAGTTCATTCACGATTTGCACTGTCAGTTTTGTTCCGGTGCATCCGAGCGGGTGACCAAGCGCAACTGCGCCTCCGTTCACATTTACTTTTGCCGGGTCAAGGCCTGCTTCTCTGATCACAGCAATCGCTTGCGTGGCAAAGGCTTCATTGAGTTCGAATAAATCAATGTCCTCCAACTTCATATTTGCCTGCTTCAACACTTTCGGAATTGCCTTCACCGGACCCATGCCCATGATGCTCGGGTCAACACCGGCAGCAGCACAATTCACCATGCGCGCAATCGGCTTCAGGTTTAATTCCTTCACCATTCTTTCTGACATCACAATCACAAACGATGCTCCGTCAGAAGTTTGAGAAGAATTTCCTGCCGTAACTACTCCGCCTACGGAGAATACGGGTTTCAATTTCAAGAGTGTTTCCACACTTGTATCTGCTCTCGGACCTTCGTCTGTATCAACCGTGAAAGTTTTCGTTTGCTTTTTTCCGTCAGCGAAATAAATTTCCTCCACTTTCACCGGAACGATTTCATCTTTAAAGAATCCGCTCTTAATAGCGTTTAGCGCTTTCACGTGTGAGTTGTAAGAAAATTCATCTGATTCCTGGCGCGTAACCTTGAATTCAGTTGCAATCTTTTCAGAGGTATGACCCATTCCCAGAAAGTAGTGCGGCCATTCTTTGGCAACAGCATAATTGGGAACAGTTTTCCAACCGACAGTCGGCACGAGAGACATGCTTTCGGAACCACCGGCAATAATACAATCCGCAAAACCCGCGCGGATTTTTGCAGTTGCCATGTTGATGGTTTCCACTCCGGAACCGCAGTAGCGATTCACTGTTACCGCAGGAACTCCAAGCGGTAATGAGCGCACTGCTATCCAACGCGCCATTTGCAAACCCTGCTCAGCTTCGGGAACTGCATTGCCGACAATCAAATCGTCAATACGCTCCGGGTCTAATTGCGGAACTGACTTTAACAAATGGTCAATCACTTCTTTTGCGAGGTCAACTGGAGATAAGTATTTGAATCCACCTCTGTTTGCCTTTCCTACCGCACTGCGGTAACCGGCAACGATATATGCTTCTTGCATGGTGTTAGATTTTTATTGTTTAATAATTTTTGATTCAATCAGTTTCTTAATGGCTTTCCTTTTTCCAACATGTGCTGCATCCTCTCAAGAGTTTTCTTTTCACCAAGAAGCGATAAGAAGGCTTCTCTTTCGAGGTCAAGCAAGTATTGCTCTGAAACTTTTTGCTCGCCTGACAAATCACCACCCGCCATCACGTAACCAATCTTTTGCGCAATCAGGTAATCATGCTCAGTAGCGTATTTGCCAAAATAGAAACCATAAGAGCCTGAGTAGAATCCACCCAATGCTGTTTTACCGAGCACGGTGATATCCTGTCTCATAACCGGACGCGTGTAGCCGAGTTCGTATAAGCGGATCGCTTCTTTCTTCGCTTCTGCAATCTGACGGTCGCGGCTCAGCACGATGATGTCGCGGTCTTTCTTGAAGACATTCATGTTCATCGCTTCATAAGCTGATGTTGCAACTTTTGCAGTAGCGATGTTCACGAAGTATTCCTGAATCACATTCAACTGCACATCGCCTTTTTTGTAAGTATCAGAAGCGCGTAACACAAATTCCTTTGTGCCACCACCTGCGGGAATCAAGCCTACACCTACTTCCACAAGACCAATATAAGTTTCGGCATGAGCTACTACTTTATCAGCGTGCATCGCGAGTTCGCAGCCACCGCCCAGCGTCATGTTGTGCGGAGCAACTATTACCGGAATATCCGAGTAACGCGCGCGCATTGTAGTGTTCTGGAATGTGCGCACTGCGAGTTCGAGTTCATCCCATTCTTGCTGTGCGGCAAGCATCATGATAAGCATGAGGTTCGCGCCAACAGAAAAATTCTGCCCGTTGTTTGCTACCACCAACCCTTTCCAGCCCTGTGTTTCAGCGATTTCAATAGACTTGTTGATACCTTCAATCACTTCCGGTCCCATCGAATTCATCTTCGACTGGAATTCGAGATTCAACACGCCATCACCAATATCATGCAGCGTAGAACCGTCATTTTTCCAAACTGCTTTTTGTGAACGCAGATTGTCGAGAATGATGTAAGAACCTTGTCCCGGAATTTCTTTGTAAGACTTTGACGGAATATGATAATATTTTTTAACACCCTTTTCTACTTTGTAGAAAGTGTCGCAACCTCCGGCAAGCATATCATACACCCATTGTGCGGGCTTCTTGTTGATGCTCTCCATGTACTTAGCCACTTCGGCAACGCCCACGGAATCCCAAGCCTCAAAAGGTCCGGTTTCCCAAGCAAAGCCTGCTCTCAACGCATCATCCACTTTGTAAAGGTCATCAGTGATTTCAGGAATTCTATTCGTGCAGTATTGATATACGTAGCTTGAAAGTTTTTTCAAAAAGTCTGCGCCTTTATCTGTGCCTTTGAAAATGATGCGCAGACGCTCGGTAAGTTCATCCACATTCTTTGTGTCTGCAACAATTTCCAACTTTGGTCTTGTTGATGGCTTGTATTCAAGCGTTGCAGGGTCAATGACCGTTACTTCTTTCTTTCCTTCAGCAGTTTTTGTTTTCTTATAAAAACCTTGGCCACCTTTGTCGCCTGTCCAGCCTTTCTCTACCATCTTATTAATATAGTCGGGCACAACAAACAACGAACGTGATTCATCATTCACGCAATCAGCCTGTGCATTGTTCGCGACTTTCACCAGCGTATCAATACCAATCAAATCACCAAGACGGAACGTAGCGGTTTTCGGTTTTCCTGAAATCGGACCCGTTACTGCATCCACTTCTTCGATAGACATTCCGACTTCGTTCATCAAATGATAAACAGCCATCACGCTGAACACACCAATACGGTTTGCGATAAAAGCGGGAGTGTCTTTGCAGAGCACCGTGGTTTTACCCAAAAATTTATCGCCATACTCCATCATGAAATCAATCAATGACGGGTCGGTTTTCGGAGTAGGAATGATTTCAAGCAACTTCAGATAGCGCGGAGGATTGAAGAAGTGCGTTCCGATGAAATTCTTCTGGAAATCTTCGCTTCTGCCTTCGAGCATCTTGTGCAATGGAATACCGGACGTGTTCGTAGAAACGATGGTTCCGGGTTTGCGATATTTTTCAACTTCCGTGAAAACCTTTTTCTTGATGTCGAGATTTTCAATCACCGCTTCAAAAATCCAATCCACATCGGCAATGTCTTTCATGTTGTCTTCAAAGTTGCCGGTGGTGATGCGCGAAGCGAATGCTGCATCATAAATCGCTGCCGGTCTGCCTTTGAGTGCGGCAGTCAGCGAATCATTTACAATCTTATTGCGGGCGGCTTTATCATTTTTTTTGTTTTCAGGTAAATCGCGGGGAACGATGTCGAGCAAAATCGTTTTCACTCCGATTCCTGCGAAATGACAAGCAATGCGCGAGCCCATCACACCTGAGCCAAGCACTACAACCGAACGTACGTGCCTTGCGGTTTTTACACCTTCCTGCTGCGATTTGGGTTTTTCAGCTACAGCTTCCATAATTTTTGTTTTTAGGGGTTAAAAAATTAAGCCTCACCAAGCCCTCCGGTCTCACCAAAGGAGTCCGAGCGTTTTCGCTTTTAAGTGAGGTTGAATATTGAAAGTACATGAACTGCAAATTTATTCAGTTATTGTGTTTTGCCAAACGCCCGTTTGAAATTGTTACTAACCGTTCAATCGCTCTTTTGTTTGCTTTCAGGAAATAATCCTTCTTATTAAAGATGCGCGAAAGCATCAGCGAGCCTTCCATTTCGGCAATTGCTTGCTCCGCCAGTTCCTGCGCTTTATCTTCCGGGAAGCTGTCTGTATAAATCGTTTTCAATGCCTTGAAATACTGCTTGAAAAATATCTGGATAAGCTCCTGAAATTCTGGATTGACATGCGCGGTTTCCAAACCCATGTTTCCCATAATATTTCCTTTTTCGCTGCCGAGGAAAACGTGTTCCGTCACTGCAATCATCTTCTCTAAACGCTCTTTTGCAGAAAGGCTTTTATCATAAGCGTGCATGAAAACCTGGTCTTGAAAAAACTTGTGGACATACATCATCACTTCTTTCATCAACTCCTCTTTGCTGTCGAAATAATGATAGATGCTACCTTTGAGCAAACCCACCGATTCGCCAATATCCGCCATCGTAGCCTGATGATAGCTTTTCTTGCGAAACATCTTCAGCGCCTGATGAACAACGTATTCTTTATTGACTTTTTGTTTAGGCATCTTTCAATCGTGCGAAGCGCTTAAAGCAACGACACGAAGTTAGCAGGTTTGTACGATTTTACCAAACGCTTGTTTGGTAAAAGAAAATTCAAAGTGGATAACTAATCCATTTCCATATCCATTCCACCTCCCCCATCTTCTCCGCGTTTTTTGTCTTTGCGGGTATTGCCGTTGTTGATTTTGTAGCTAAAACCAAGCGTGAGTATTTGCGATTCACGCCTGCGCATGGATTCTACATAATAATCTTCGGCTTCTGTTACGCTTCTCCATCTGCGCGTGTTGAACACGTCTGTTGCGCTGAGCGAGATGCTTCCTTTTCCTTTCAGGATTTCTTTTTTCAAGCCCATATCAAAGCTATACAACGGCAATGTGTAGCCTTGCGCGTTGAGTGATTTGCTTCGAAAAAATCCTGAAAGTTGGATGTCTATATTTTTCCAAACGGTGAACGTGGTGCTGACACGCCCGTTAAAATTAAAAATGTCGCTGCCGGAAATGCCGAGGTCTTCGCGCCCTTCGAGAATTTGACGGAAGTAACTGAAGTTGGTGTTGAACCGCCACCATTTGAACAGGTTCATATTAAACACCATTTCCGCGCCAAACGAATGACTCTCTGAAAGATTCAGGCTGATGTGCGTGGCAACGCCTGTGCTGTCAACGCTGGTGTAGCGCATGATAACGTCCTGTGTGTTGCGGTAAAATAAGGTGGAGGTGAGCGAAATTTTCTTCCACACTTTCTGGTGTCCTAATTCAAACGAATGCACGATTTCCGGTTGCAGTTTCGGATTGCCGATGCGCAAATTGAGCGGGTCGGAATATTCAGGAAACGGATTCAGCGACCACATACCCGGGCGACTGATGCGCTTTGCATAACTGAGCGAAATTTCATTTTCCTTTTTGAGCGCATAGCGCAAATGCGCTGAAGGAAAAATTTTGTGATAATCATTTTGGTATGCTTCGTCAGTCACAAATTGATAAGAATCGGTGAGCGTTCCTTCGTAACGCACGCCTGCCTGATAGCTGAGTTTTTTGTATTTGTTTCCCAAAATCACATAGCCCGCAATCACCGTTTCTTCAAATTGAAAACGGTTGGAGCGCGTTTCATCCTCCACCCAATCCTGCGCAGCCTCATCAAAGTCCTGATAAATCAATTCATTATCTGCATTGCGATATGTGCCTTTCGCGCCAAATTCAAAGCGACCTATTTTTTCAACCGGTAGCACATAATCAGTTTGCACTGTTGCTACCTGCGTTTGCTCCTGTTGCGCTGTGCGTTGCCTGCTGCCGGGAATCTGGGCAGGCGCATAATTGTAGATGCTATACTGCTCCAGCGCGTCCATGTCTTCTTCGGAATCGTTGGATGAATAGGAAGCATCCATCGTCCACTCTTTTCCTTTCATTTCATAGGTGCGCTTGAAGCCTGCTGCAAAATCATAATTTAAATCCTGCTCATCTTCCTCGCTTGCTCTCAACGATTGTTCTGAAATCGAATCGTTGAAATCGGTAGTTAAATAATCGTTGTCTTCTTCATCGTCACTCAAGCCATAGCGGATATTTCCGGAAAGCGTGAGCGATGTTTTGTCGTTCAAAAAAATATCCGCGCCTGCCTTCATGTTGTAGTTCTGTCCTTTGCGCAATCCGTCAGCTTCCTGATTCAGATAATTCAGCGAATCGCTGACAGTGTATTCTCTAAAACTTTTACCTCGATTAAAGCGCTGATTGTAGCGCGCATCCGCGCCAAAGAAATAATTCACTTTTTTATTTCTGTAATTCAAGTTGATTCCCGCTGAATATTTATGGCGCGTTCCCACGCTTGCATTCACCACGCCATTCAATCCCTGCTTTTTATTTTTCTTCGTAACAATATTGATAATTCCGCTCATGCCTTCAGAATCATAGCGCGAGGAGGGGTTGGTAATAATTTCAATACGGTCAATCATCTCTGCGGGAAGTTGCTCAAGCAATACGCTCGCGCTCATGCTTGAAGGCTTTCCATCAATCAAAATATTTGCGTTGCTTCCGCGAAGGCTCACGTTGCCATCTATATCAACCGAAACGGAAGGCACATTTTTCATCACCTCCAGCGCATTGGCTCCTGTAGAGGTAATGTCTTTGTCCACATTGATTACTTTCTTATCGAGATTGTAATCCAGAATTTCTTTCTCACCGGTAACATTTACTTCATTGATGCTGATTTCAGAAGGACGCAGAAAAATATCTGCGAGTTTGAGTTCCGGTTTTTCTTTTGAGAGCGAGAGATTACGAACAGTATCGGCAGTGAATCCGATGAAACTAATCGTCATAAAATAATTTCCGAAGGGCACGCTGCTGATTTCAAATTTCCCCTTCTCGTTGGTGACTGCCCCTGAAATTAATTTTCCGTCAGGCTCAGTAAACAGCGTGACGCTTGCATATTCTACAGGTTGCTTTGTTTTGAAATCCAGAAGGTTTCCTTTTATAACTCCTGTCGGCTTGGTAGAGGTTGGTTTTTGAAAATCGCCTTGCTGCGGCTGGGAATAGAGAACATTTTCAACACAGGTAAATAACAAAATGAACAGGAAGAATATCCGCATGATTTTGCAAAGTTGCTGCTAAATGGCTCATTTGACTGAGCGGAATGCAGAAGGTTTGATGCAGCTTTTTCCAGAATGTTTTAATTATTCAGAAATTCGCACCGGATATAAAAAGTGAGTAACAAAAGCCGCATCTTATCGCTGGATGTATTGAGAGGAGTATTCACTTCTTTAAGAGTCTTCACAAGCAATCCCGGTTCGTGGACGCATCGCTTCGCAATTTTTACTTACACGGGTTGGGTGGGATGCAGCTTTACGGATGTTTTTTTCCCGCTGTTCATTTTTGTGGTAGGCGTATCGGTATATGTGTCGCTGAAAAGCGCAAAAGAAATTAAGCAGCCAAGCGAGTTGTATTCCAAAATTTTTTCGCGTACGATAAAACTTTTCTTAATTGGAATGGCGCTCAACCTGCTGCCTGATTTTGATTTTGCTTCTCTGCGCGTCATGGGCGTGTTACAGCGCATCGCGGTTGTGTATTGCGCCTGCGCATTACTTTTCCTGCATACAAATCTCCGCACGCAAATTTTACTTGTGCTTTTTTTGCTCATCGGCTATTGGGCTGCGCTCACGTTTATTCCTGTGCCGGGCTTTGGCGTTGCGAGTTATGTGCCGCAAGAAAGCCTCGCTGCATGGCTCGACCAACTTGTGCTTGGCGGACACATCTACAAATATTCTCCTACCGTTGACCCCGAAGGAATTCTCAGCACACTGCCCGCGATTGCAACTGCGCTGACGGGAATGATAGCAAGTCAATTTTTATTATCAGCAAGAAGCGATACAAGAAAACTTACAACACTTGTGCTTTCCGGCATCGCGCTCATCATGCTCGGCTTGTTGTGGAACAACTCGTTTCCGATTGAAAAAAGATTATGGACAAGCTCCTACGTGCTCTTTACATCTGGAATTGCGCTATGTTGTCTTTCATTTTTTTATCTTCTGCTTGATGTATTGAAAATCAGGAAGTGGTCGCCTGTGATTGTAGCTTACGGCACAAACGCATTGCCGATTTATATTGCGCTGGAAGCAATTCCTACATTGCTCTATTTGATTCAGGTGAAAACAAACACAGGCGAAATGATGCGCTTGCAAGATTGGATTTTCACCAACTGGTTTAACAATTGGGCGTGCAGTTCTGAACTTGCTTCGCTGCTGTATTCTGTTGCGTTGCTGCTCGTATTTTCCATCCCTGTGTGGATCTTGTACAAGAAGAATATCATCATCAAAGTATAGCTGTGCGCAGATACTTTTTCATCTCTATTTACTTACTCGTTCTTGCCGGATGCGGCAACGCATTAGAAAAAAAACTTGATGCGCTTCCCGCTGATGCAATCTTAGAAATTGCTACTTATGATGGCAGCGGTCAACTTGTGCATCCTGACATTCTTTTTCACAACGACACGTTTTATCTTGCCACTACGCCCTACCCTTTTTACAATGATAAATTAGAGAACCCTTGTTTTTACAAAAGTACTGACGGCATCAACTTCACAGAACTTTCGCCCGGATTAAATCCCCTTGTTCCTACGCCAGCTTATGACCACAACGATGACCCCGACTTGCTCTTTGATTCTGTTTCAAATGAATTTCAAATTTATTATCTCGAAACCATGCGACCGGATTCGCAAAATGTGATTCTGCTTACGAGTAAAACAGGAAGAACATGGAAGAAGCAAACTGCTTTGCATTACAATCTTTCGCAGGGAGAAATTTTTATTTTATCTCCTGCTGTAATTCGCGGACGCGATAATACCGAGCGTATGTTTTATGTGGTGAAAGGCGATTCAACAAATCACATTGAGTTCATCGAGAAAAAACAAACATGGGAAAAGACAGCCGTCCAAAAAATTCAAATATATTATCCTGAAAATTTCACTCCGTGGCATCTTGATGTTCTTAAAGACGAACAGCATTATTATCTGTTGTGCAACGGCTTTTACGGCAACCCGGCATCATTTGAAGAGAGCAAAGGAAAATATACCCTCTTGCTTTTTCAAAGTGATGATTTGATGGAATGGAAATTCGTCAACACGCTTCTTGACTGCACCGACATCGGCAATGATTGCCATTATGTTTACCGAGCTACCGGTTTAGTCAGCGACAATACGCTTGCACTTTGGTATTCGTATGTAACAAGTGAACAAACGTGGAGGATTGGAGTAAAGAAAATTCCGCTTTTGTAGAGACGCAATATTTTGCGTCTCTGTAATTGCTTCTACAGATTCCATCCCAGCGAGGGATGGAATCTGTTTGCTTTACACGATGTTCCCGTTGTCGGGCGTGGTGTCGTTAGCGTAAATGGCGTCAATCTCCGATTGATATTGCTTCATCACTACATCGCGCTTCACTTTCATTGTAGGTGTCATGATGCCATTGTCCACTGTCCAGTCAGCAGGTAACAGCTTGAATTTTTTCACCTGCTCTACCTTTCCGAAGTCTTTGTTGAATCCTTCCACTTCATCCTGAATTGCTTTCAACACTTTAGGATTTGTCACTAACTCTTCTTTCGTGTTGTAGGACACTCCATTCTTCCCACACCAGTCTTTAAGATAATCAAAAGCAGGAACAATCAACGCTGAAACAAACTTTTGGTTTTCACCCACCACCATCATCTGCTCAATGAAGGGGCTTTCTTTCATTTTATTTTCAATCACCTGTGGCGCTACATATTTTCCACCCGATGTTTTGAAAAGCTCTTTTATACGTCCCGTGATTTTCAAAAACTTCTTGCCTTTGTGATCGAGCCATGTGCCCTGGTCGCCTGTGTGGAGCCATCCGTCTCTATCAATTGTTTGGTCGGTTAAATCCTGACGCTTGTAATAACCCATCATGATGTTGGGACCTTTTGCGAGAATCTCCTGCGTCTTTTCATCAATCTTAATTGTAACACCCTCAATCGGCAAGCCTACTGTGCCGAGCCAATAGCCGCCTTCTTCCAATTTATTTGCAGTGAGCACCGGAGCGGTTTCCGTTTGCCCATAGCCTTCGCGCACTGCGATACCCGCAGCATTAAACACACGCGCCAAATCTTTGCGCAACGCGGCTGCGCCTGTTACAATACCAACCACGTTTCCGCCCAATGCCGCTTTCCATTTGCTGAAAATAAGTTTACGCGCAATCGCCAGTTGAATATTATACCACAAGCTGTTTTCACCCTTATCGTCAAAATTCAACCCGAGGTTCACAGCCCAAAAAAACAATTTGCGTTTCATACCCGTCAGTTCCAAGCCCTTGCTCATGATTTTATCATACACTTTCTCCAGCAGGCGCGGCACCGATGTAAAAAATTGCGGCTTCACTTCCTGCAAATTCGCTCCGATAGTTTCCAAACTTTCCGCATAGTAAATTGAAGCGCCCACCGCCATATAGGTGTAAGCCACCATGCGCTCGAAGATGTGACACATCGGTAAAAAGCTGAGTACCTTATGCTCGCTGCTCACAGGAAGGCTGGGAATAGTTGCAGCCACATTGCTTGCCACGTTCTTGTGCGAAAGCATCACGCCTTTGGGAACACCCGTTGTGCCTGATGTATAAATAATGGTAACAAGGTCATTTTCTTTGATCCCTGCTTTGAGCTTTTCCACTTCCGAATTGTCGCCATCTTTTACCACTTTGCACTCATCTTTCCATGCCTTTGCTCCTTTCACGTCATCGAAAGTATAGATATCGCGTAGCGAAGGAACATCTTTCTTTATGTTCTGAATCTTCTGATATAATCCTTCATCTGAAACAAGCGCCAGTTTAATTCCGGCATCATTGAAAATGAATTTGTATTCACCTTCGCTGATGGTGGGATAAATGGGAACGCTGATTGCGCCAACCTGCATCATCCCCAGATCAACAAAATTCCATTCAGGGCGGTTATTTGAAATGATAGCAATCGTATCGCCCGGCTTAATACCCAACTTCAAAAACGCGCGGCTTACTTCGTTCACAATATTTACAACCTGTTGCGTAGAAAATTTTCTCCACTCGCCATTTACTTTGCTGGCAAGGCAATCTTCTTGCGGGAAATTTTTTAACTGGTGATCCAGAATATCAAACAATCGTGTGTAACTCATGGCTTTATAGTTTTTTTGGGGTTCTTTTTGAGAAGGGTAAAAATAGGGAAATTAGGAATTAGGAATTAGGAATTTTGAGGAGGAAGTGATATTTCTGTTTCTATTGAATTCTTTCATTCGTAATTCTAAATTCGTAATTATCTTCCATGCTCATCCTTCCCGCTATCCTGCCTGATGTTGCCGCGCTTGAAGCACTTGTAAATTCCGCCTATCGGGGTGAAAGCTCGCGCAAAGGCTGGACTACCGAAGCCGATTTTCTTGACGGCATCCGCGTGGATGCCGAGCGGCTCACGGAAATCATTCAGGGAAAAGATTCCCAAATTCTGAAGGCGCTTGATGCTCAAAACAATATAATAGCCTGTGTGCATTTGGAGAAACACGGCAGCAAACTTTACCTTGGCATGTTAACCGTTTCTCCCACGTTGCAAAATAAAGGCATCGGCAAATTACTGATTGCGGCTGCCGAACGGGAAGCAAAGAAATTAAATTGCAATACCATTTACATGACTGTGCTTACGGAGCGCGATGAATTGATTGCGTGGTATGAGCGACATGGTTACCTAAATACAAAAGAAATAAAACCCTTCCCTATGGATAATCCCCGGTTTGGTTTACCTAAAAAAAAGTTGGAGTTTGTAGTGCTGAAAAAATGGTGTTAATGTGAAATTTCAGGTGCAAACGCCTTGAATATGCAAGGTGCAAGCTATTTTACTCTTCCTTGTAAAAAGATACCGCTATACTTCAGTCGAGTTTCTCTATCAATGCGCATGATAATGAAACGATATAAATACGCGTCCGCCTGCGTACTACTTCAGTGATTAAACCTTATAACTACAGAATTTTTTAAGCGAACGGCATTTCATCGCCCAGAATATCCAATTCATTTGTATCTTTTGACCGCATTTTTTTACGAATTCATTTTCATGCCGATTAAAAATTACAATGGCTTCCTGTTACTGTCAACGCTCAGCTTTTTCTTACTGCAAGCGTGTCGCGAGGAAAGCGATAAAGTGAAGCCGCAGATGACCTCGCTCACCGAGTCGGTGTATGCTTCGCTCACGGTGCAGCCGGAAAGCCTCTATTCTGTTTATCCTGCGGTGGGCGGCATTCTGAAGGCAAACCTTGTAACCGAAGGTGATGTGGTGGCGAAAGGGCAGCCGCTTGCGCAGATTGAAAATGCGAATCCCGAATTGAATACCAGAAATGCATTGCTTGCCTACGAGCTGACAAAGGAAAATTATTCGGGGCAGAAAGGGGTGTTGCAGGAATTGGAAAATCAAATCAGGGCAGCGCAACTGAAACTCACCAATGACTCTGTGAACTATCTGCGGCAAAAGAAATTGTGGGAACAAAATATCGGTTCGAAGATTGATTATGACACGCGCTCGCTCGCCTATGAAACTTCATTGAGCGAAGTGGCGCGGCTGCGCAGCAGATATGCGCAAACGAAAAACCAACTCAAAACACAACTGGAGCAGGCAGAATTAAACTACCAGACAAGCCTGAACACGAAAGGCGACTTTTTAATTAAAAGCCTGCTTGATGGTAAAGTGTATGAACTGAAAAAGAATCCTGGGGAGATTGTTTCCCTACAAGAGCCGGTGGCATTGGTAGGCAGCAAAGATTCCTTTTTGTTAGAGATGCAGGTTGATGAAGTGGACATCGCAAAAATTAGCGAGCATCAAACGGTGCTTGTGCGCTTAGATGCTTATGATAAAGAAGTTTTCGAGGCTACAGTCCGCAAGATTTATCCGAAGATGGATGTGCGCTCGCAAACATTTTTGGTGGAAGCAGTATTCAAAGTGCAGCCCGCGAAACTCTACCCCGGACTCACGGGAGAAGCGAACATCATCACTTCCGTGAAAGAAAAAGCGCTGGCGATTCCTTATGAATATCTGCTGAACGGCAACAAAGTGAAAACCGAGAAGGGCGAAGTGACAGTCACTATCGGCATCAAAAACTTTGAGCACGTTGAAATTATTTCCGGCATTGACACAACCACGTACATCTATAAACCGGAGTAACCGCTGATGAATTTCCCCGTCATCTTCAGCATCTCGCGCACGCATTTGCTTTCGCGCATGAAGCAAACGGTGACAGCTTCCCTTGGTGTCACCTTTGGCATCGGGGCGTTTATCATCCTCGTGAGCTTTATGACGGGCTTAAACGAAATGCTTGATGGATTAATCCTGAACCGCACGCCACACATCCATCTTTACAACCAGATTACGCCCAGCCCCGAGCAGCCTGTTGATTTAGCCGATGCATTTAAAAGCAGCTTCAACGTGGTGCAGTCAATCAAGCCCAAGCGCGCACAGACGCGCATTCACAACGGCTTGCCTATCCTGAATTTTCTGCGCAATGACTCGCGCGTGAAAGGCGCAGTTCCTCAGGTGGTGGCACAGGTATTCTATGTATCAGGCTCCATCGAGCTGAATGGCATCATCAATGGCGTTGACATCCTCGAAGAAGACAGGCTCTTCAGCATCAGCGATTATATCGTGCAGGGCAGCACGCTCGAACTCGCGCGCACCGAAAACGGCATCATCATCGGGGCGGGCGTGGCGCGCAAGATGTCAGTGAAGCCGGGCGACATCATTCAAATCACCACCCCATCAGGAAATATTTTCCCATTAAAAATTGTAGGCGTGTATGAAAGCGGACTTGCGGATATTGACGACATCCAGAGCTACGCCAATTTGAAAACTGCGCAGAAGCTACTCGGGCAAAGCGACAACTTCATCACCGACATTAATGTGAAGTTGCATGACCTGGAACTGGCAAAGCCCATGTCAGACAAACTCGCCCGCCAGTTTGGCATCGCTGCTATTGACATCAACAGCGCCAACGCGCAGTTTGAAACAGGCTCTGACATCCGCAACCTCATAACTTACGCAGTATCCATCGCGCTGCTCATTGTCGCAGGCTTTGGCATATACAACATTCTCAATATGCTGATTTATGAAAAAATGAACGACATCGCCATCTTGAAAGCAACGGGCTTTTCGGGCTTTGATGTGAAAATGATTTTCATGGTGGAGGCGCTCATCATCGGCATTGCAGGAGGCATCCTCGGATTGATTATCGGCTATGTTGTTTCCGTGATCATTGACCACACGCCCTTTGAAACACAGGCGCTTCCCACCATCAAAACATTCCCCGTCAATTTCAATCCGCTGTATTACATCATTGGCATCGTGTTCGCGCTGGTCACCACATTTCTTGCTGGCTACATGCCCGCGTCACGCGCACAGCGCATTGACCCCGTAGAAATCATCAGAGGACAATGAGCGCAACAGTATTAGAAGCAAGAAACATCAACAAACACTTCCGTGTGCCGGTGGATTATCATGTGCTGAAGGATATTTCTTTTCGGGTGCAGCAGGGCGAGTTTGTTTCCGTGATGGGCAAGTCAGGCTGCGGCAAGTCAACGCTGCTCTACATCCTCTCCACGATGGATACCAACTATGAGGGTGAGCTGTTTCTGAACGGTGAAAAACTTTCTGGCAAATCAGGCAACGAACTTTCCATAGTGCGCAACGCGCACATCGGCTTCGTGTTTCAGTTTCACTACCTGCTGCCCGAGTTCACTGTGCTTGAAAACGTGATGCTGCCCGCGCGCAAGCTGGGCAAAAAAACAAACGAAGAAATAGAGCACGATGCGATGGAAAAACTCAAGCTGCTCAACATTGGCGACAAGGCAAAGAAGCTTGCCGTGCGCATTTCGGGCGGTGAAAAACAGCGCGTGGCGATTGCGCGCGCACTCATCAACAACCCCGCCATCCTCATGTGCGATGAACCAACAGGCAACCTTGACAGCCAGAATTCCGACAACGTGTTCAACCTCTTCCGCAGACTTGCGAATGAAAAGAAAATCTCGCTGCTCGTGGTCACCCATGACCACGACTTTGCTAACCGGACAGACCGCATCATCGAAATGGCAGACGGAAAGATTGTGAAGTGAAGAGATTCGCACACCCACAAATCCTTCGCGCACCTGTCTGCCGAAGCACTTCGGTGCGCAGACGCAAGGGGGACAATCAGCACATCAACTGTAGCTGTCGTCTGCGGACTGACGACTGTTGACTTGATCATCAGCATCGCCAATTAACACCTAACTTTAAGCGCCATAAATATCTATCTAATTATAGTAATCTTATTCTCGTGACTTTTACCGACTTTAACCTCCACGCTACCTTGCTTGAAAGCCTTGATGCGATGGGCTTTGAAAAGCCTACGCCCATTCAGGAGCAGGCGATTCCCTATATCATGCAGAACCGCGACCTTATCGCGTGCGCGCAAACAGGCACGGGCAAAACGGCTGCTTACCTGCTGCCGGTGATTCACAACCTGCTCGCTTCTCCCTCCGGGAAACATGCCATCAACACGCTGGTGATTGCGCCTACGCGCGAGCTTGCGCTACAGATTGACCAACAAGTTGAAGGATTTGGCTATTACGCGCCAGTGACATCAGCCCCTGTTTACGGAGGTGGCGATGGTGCCACATGGGACCAACAAAAACGCGCCATCGTGCAGGGCGCTGATATTTTAATCGCCACTCCGGGCAGGCTGCTCGCGCACATGCAGATGGGCTATGTTGATTTCACGCATGTGCAGCACCTCGTGCTTGATGAAGCCGACCGTATGCTTGATATGGGTTTCTCCGAAGACATTATGATGATTGTGAAAGCGTTGCCCGCAAAACGGCAAACTCTTTTATTCTCCGCCACGATGCCCTCAAAAATCCGCCATCTTGCGAAAACGATTTTGAACAACCCGCACGAAATCAGCATCGCCATTTCAAAACCGGCAGAAGGCATTTTGCAGGCGGCATATTTAGTGAATGACAGCCGAAAAAATGAGCTGGTGAAGCATCTGCTCGCAGGAAAGAAAATTGCAAGCACGCTGATTTTTGCATCCACAAAAATCAAAGTGAAGAAACTCGAGCAGGAATTGCGCAAAATGGGGTTGTCTGTTGCCGGAATTCATTCTGACCTTGAGCAGCCGGAGCGCGAAAAAGTGTTGAGCAGCTTCCGCGCAAAGCAGGTGCAAATCTTAGTAGCTACGGATATTCTTTCACGCGGCATTGATATGGAAGACATCGGCTTGGTAATCAACTACGATATTCCGAACAGTCCTGAAGATTATGTGCATCGTATCGGCAGAACAGCCCGCGCAGAATCAACAGGCGTTGCTATCACCTTCATCAACGAAAGTGAGCGCGAAGAATTCAAGCGCATAGAACAACTCATCGGCAAAGAAGTGAACAAAGTGCCGCTGCCCCCGCATCTTGAAGGCGGCACGGATAATAAGCCGAAACAGCACCACCGTCCGGGAGGGAATCAAAGAAGGTCGTTTAGCAGAAGGTAGTAAGCGAATAAGTCAAGCACTTACTTTTTCATAGCTCCTGTAATTCCATTGAAGTCTCCTTCCCTCTTAAAATTGATATTTTTGCCTTCCCTTAAAATGCGCAATGGTAATTGACAAGGATTTTTTCCGCGAGGTGATTGAGAAGTATATTCCGATGCACGTCTTATTAGGGGTGCAGTTGGTAGAAATTCGCGCTGGATTTGCAAAGTTGTGCATACCTTTTCGCCCGGAGTTGATTGGCGACCCGCGTTCTCAGGCGCTGCATGGCGGAGTGATTGCGCTGGCGCTTGATTCAGTGGGCGGGGCGGCTGCGATGACCACGCTTGTTTCGCCTGATGACAAACTTTCGACTATTGATATGCGCGTAGATTATCTGCGACCGGGCAAGCCGCTTGATTTTTTTGTGGAAGGAGAATTAGGGCGTAGCGGCAACAGAATTATCGTGACGCGCATGGTCGCATATCATGTGCGGGAGGAGTTGATTGCAGAGGGAAA
This sequence comes from Chitinophagales bacterium, assembly GCA_034440455.1. Lineage (GTDB taxonomy): Bacteria > Bacteroidota > Bacteroidia > Chitinophagales > CAIOSU01 > JAWXCB01. Next base: position 2,728 of record JAWXCB010000089.1, on the reverse strand, counting down.
AGGCGTGTATAATGTGCGGAGGAAGATTGATAAGTGAGTAGAGAAAATTCAAATTCCAAAAGTCAACTTTGGTTTGTCATTTCAAGTTTGATTACTGGAATTTAATTTGGTTTGTGATTTGGAATTTTAAAAAAAGTATCCCATGAATACAGTAACAGAACTTTCTTCAGAAACCATCCGCTTCAGCGACATTCAATATCAACGTCCTGAAATGGAAGAAATCAAGAGCCGCTTTAATGAGTTGCTCGCTGAATTTACGAATGCGAAAAACGCGCAGCAGCAAAATGAAGTAATAGCAGCAATCAATCTCGTGCGCAATAATTTTTATACGGCAGGCACAGTTGTCTCCATCCGCCACACGGTGGACACTACCGATGCTTATTATGAAGGCGAGCAGGATTACTTCGATAAGAACTTGCCTGAGTTTGAAGCGCTGAATCACAAGTTTTATCAGGTATTGGTAAAATCGCCTTTCCGCAAAGAATTGGAAGCAAAGTGGGGCGTTCAACTTTTTGCGCTTGCAGAAGTAACGCTGAAAACTTTTGACCCGGTGATTCTTGAAGATTTGAAAAAAGAAAACGAACTGAAAACGGAATACATGAAGCTGATTGCTTCTGCAAAGGTGCTGTTTGAAGGGGAAGAAAGAAACCTTTCCGGACTTGTTCCTTTTGAAATGTCGGTTGACCGCGACATGCGCAAGAAAGCAAGCGAAGCGAAGTATGGTTTCTTAAATGAAAATCAGGAAAAACTTGACAAACTTTTTGACGACCTTGTGCAACTGCGCAATGGCATGGCGAAGAAACTCGGTTTCAAAAATTTTGTAGAATTAGGTTATGCCCGCATGACGCGCACAGACTATTCTGCCGCTGATGTGAAATATTACCGCGACCAGATTTTAAAACACATCGTGCCCGTCACAAACCAGTTGCGTGAACGGCAGGCAAAGCGGCTTGGACTTGATACGCTGAAATACTATGATGAAAACCTTACTTATAAAACGGGTAACGCCACACCCAAGGGCGACCCCGATTGGATTATCGCGCAGGGAAAAAAAATGTACAAAGAGCTTTCAAAAGAAACAGATGTGTTTTTCAATTTCATGACGGAATATCAATTCATGGATTTGGTGAACAAGAAAGGAAAAGCGGGCGGTGGCTACTGCACATTCCTTCCTGATTATAAAGCGCCTTTTATTTTTTCCAACTTCAATGGCACATCCCATGATATCGATGTGCTGACGCACGAAGCAGGGCATGCTTTTCAGGCATACATGAGCCGCAATTTTGAAATGCCTGAATATTATTATCCCACGTTTGAAGCCTGCGAAATTCATTCAATGAGCATGGAATTTTTTGCCTGGCCCTGGATGGAAAATTTCTTCAAAGAAGATACTGCGAAATATAAGTTCGCGCATCTGAGCGGTACGCTGCTGTTCCTGCCTTATGGCGCTGCTGTGGATGAGTTTCAGCATTTCGTATATGAAAATCCTGAAGCTACCCCGGCTGAACGCAGAAAGATGTGGCGCGTGATTGAAAAGAAGTATCTGCCTCACCGCGATTATGACGGGAATGCATATTTAGAAAACGGAGGCTTCTGGCAAAAACAAGCGCATATCTACCAAACCCCCTTCTATTATATTGACTACACGCTTGCTGAAATATGTGCACTGCAATTTTGGACAAGGGCAAGCAAAGACAATGCTTCCGCATGGAACGATTATGTGCAACTCTGCAAAGCGGGCGGCAGTCAGCCTTTCTTGAGTCTGGTGAAACTTGCAGGATTGCAATCACCATTCAGCGAAGGCGTGATGCCAAAAGTAGTTGCCGAAGTGAATGCGTGGCTGGCGCAAGTGGACGACACCAAACTATGAAGACAAAATGGGCGCATGCCCTTTCGATTGAAATTTTCTGGCTGTCGTTGACTGGCGTGTTTGTACTTCTATCTGCGCTTCCGCTCTATGGCATCATCACCAATGAATACCTGCAACAGAATATCGTGCTTGCATTGTTGTTTGGATTTTATTTCCGTACGGTAATTTTTTTCAAGCAGATTTCTTACTTACAGCCGCTGGCAATTCAGGTATTGTTATTTCTGGGGCACATTCCTTTGTTTGTTGTCGTGCTCGGAAAAATTCAGGACATGATTTATCTGTTCGACACGTATGATTTGTTCTTTTTCTTTTCGCCTGATGCAGGATTAACCCCCGCTGTCATTATGGAAAAATTTCATTTTTTCAGAAGTGAGTTCCTGCTCTTTTCTGTCGGGTTGCTCATTTTAATTGTGCTTGCTGAGTTCAGAATCAGCTTTGCATTCATGGAGCGGATAAAGAAAATCGAGTAGCTTTGAGCGTATGAGAATCCTCCTTGTATTTGTGGTCATAAGCGCATTGTTTTTTTCCTGTGATAATAGAAGTTGCGAGAATGTGGTATGTCAGGGAGCGAATTCCACTTGCGTAAGTGGTGACTGTTATTGCCTGTCCGGATATGAAGGTGACTTTTGCGACATTCTGAGCTACCCGAAATATGTAGGCTCTTATCAGGTTTCTGAAAACTGCACCACAACATTTGGAGGCACAATAAATCAGCCTTCTTACTCCTCGAGCATCAACGTAGGTTTTGACATTGACATTCTCACGATTAACAATTTCGCGAATCGCGGGTTACCCGTTGATGCAACGATTGTAAGCGCAAACTTTCTCACCATCACCAGCCAAAATGCAGGAAGCGTG
>JAWXCB010000088.1:0-32729 GCA_034440455.1 Chitinophagales bacterium | reverse complement strand
GCTTTAGTCCCCGCGTGGAGAGACTTTCACTCTCTGGGGTTCTTCTTTTAAAAGAACTATATTCACCATTCAAGGCGCACCACAATGATGCAAATAAAAGCGGGGTGATAGCTGTTTATTGAAGTTCTTCACCCGTGCAAAGTTTATCGGTTGGATAAGTTAATCGCTCGTTTTCCCGCCTTTCTTTGCATCAATAAACGTTATAGGGCATTCTAAAAAGACGACACAACAGACAATGAAACGACTAAAATTAATATCGACATTTATCATTTTGACAAGTTTATTTGCTTGTGAACCGACTGTGACTTTTAATGAACCACAACCGACCGACACAGACAACTTATCTAAATTTCCCAATCGTTTACAAGGTCAATATATAAGCCTTGCAGACAATTCAACGCTTTCAATTAGCGACAAATTAATTCAAAGAATTTACGACTATGACTACAAGGTTCATCCAAACCAACTTGACAGCACCTCAAGACTTTCGGGCGACACCATTATTAACATAAAGACAAATGAAAGGATCGTAATTAAGCGTGACGGTGACAGTTTAATAACTCACGTTCATTACATTGACACTTTGTTTCAAATGGACTATGACAATGTTGTTAGAAAGTTCAAAGGCTATTATTTCCTAAACACTCGATATGACAAGATAAGTTGGGAAGTCAAAAAAATTCAATTAGCAAAAGGACAACTTGAAATAAGCAATATCTCGACAAAACTTGAAATTGACAACCTTAAAGAAATAACGGAAACACCAACCGACACTGTTCATCCTTACAATTTTACAGCGACAAAAAAGCAGTTTAAAGAATTTATAAAAAATGACGGATTTAGCGACAGCGAAACATTTGTTAGAGACTCGTGCCTTGCAAATCGGTAAATGAAAGTTTGGGATTCTTTCCTGCAACGCGGGACAAAGCCTCCCTCAGCATAACGGGATTTCTAACTCTGCAGGAGTTCAATAGTAATAGTAAACGAAATAAATAGTGACAGTAGCTCCGTAGGAGCGATATTGAACATAGACACCACTCCCCTCCTGCCATCTGCGCTTCTAAACAGAGCCACAAAAGAAAGGAGGTAAGTACGCGCAAAAAGAAACCCCCCAAAAGCAGAGCTGCTTTCGGGGTTCATCATTCACCTTAAAAACCTAAATCTTAACGGAAGAGCAACAGTTTTCTGTTGTGTATCGCGACCGACTCGGTGATGAGGCGGTAGAAATACATGGCATCGGGAAGGTCGCCCGCTTTGAATGTTCTCTGGTAAGATTCATTCTTGCTGGTGCTTCCTTCAAACAGCGTGGATACGAGCCTGCCGAAAAGCGGCAACCAACTGTCCTTCCTGCAACTCCATTCTTAGCGAGATTGAAATTTTAAGGAAGAAAAAGCCAATTGCTTACAGAGAGACAACTTATGTGGGATTTACCCCTATGCGGCTGGAAAAGAATCATTCTCGCGTATCATTTTCTCAACAACTTTCTTCAATTGCGGAATCTTCTCTCTTCCGATGTCATAAACAATTTCATGGTTGAGCATTTAATAATGGTGCGAAATGAAATTGCGGATGTTGATAATCTTGTTCCATTCAATTTCTGGATACCTCAAGAGAAAACTTTGGTCAGTCTTCTCGATTTTTCTCACTGATTCTCCGATAAACTGAAGGCGCATGGAGATGGAGTCCAGCAGTTTAACCCCTTCAGGTTCTTTCATGAAATCTACAGCCGAAGAAATCTTGGAAATTCTTTGCTCAACAAGTTTGATTGAGTCATTAATGTTGTGCAGTATGTCGGGAATCAGGTCGTTTGGTTCAGACATAAATCACTTCCTTGTTAACTCTTTTCAGAAACCTTTCAGACAGGTGTGTTCCTTTTGTAATCAAGTCCACCTTTCTTCCCAACTTATCTTGCAAATATTCCAACAATCCCGCCCATCAATCATATTCAGGGGCTTTCAACTCAACAAGAATATCTATATCGCTGTCATCTGAGGCGGCTCCTGTTGCCACTGACCCGAATAGTGCTAATGACTTTACGCCAAAGTGCTGCTCCATGTAGGGCTTGTTGGAGCGGAGGGTAAAAGGATTTGGTCTGTAGTCATGATTTTTGTTCTTGAAACGAAAATTAATGTCTTGTTGGTTACTAAAATAATCATCGCATGAAATCTAATTAATGCAACCTCTAAATTTGTATCTTCATCTCCCTATTTCAACTGCGGGTTTTCCCAGAGTTTTTTATGGTGATTTTTAAAAAAAAATGCAAGAGTTATTCTATTTAGATAAAGACAATTGCGGTACCGGGATGATTGCGAATATCCGCAACGAACCTTCACGCAAAATAACAGATGATGCCATCACAGCGTTGAGCCGTCTTACGCATCGAGGAGCGGTAGCTGCCGATGGGAAAAGCGCTGATGGAAGCGGATTTCTGTTCTCCATGCCGGATGCGTTCATGCGTGATGTCGCAAAGGCAAATGGACATGAGCTAAACACCCGATTTGCGGTAGCGATGATTTTCTTCACGCATGAAAGTCAAAAGCAAATCTTCACTGACATCTGTGCGGATAACGATTTGAAGGTGCTGTTTTATCGCCCCGTTCCGGTGAACACGAAAGTGCTGGGCGTACAAGCTTTCGTTTCGATGCCGGAAATCACGCAGGCGTTTGTTGTTCCCGCCTCGCTGATGACGCACACGCGCTTTTCGTCATTCCTCTATCTGGCAAGGAAGCAAATCGAAAATACAATTGGAGCCGAAAGCGGTTTTTATATCGCGTCTTTTTCTGATAAAGTGATTGTGTACAAAGGACTCATCATGTCCAACAAGGTTGCGGATTTTTATCAAGACCTCAATCATCCGTTGTTTGCGACAGGATTCGCGATGATTCACCAGCGCTTTTCTACAAATACGCTTCCCAAGTGGGCGTTGGCGCAGCCGTTCCGCACGCTTGCGCATAATGGCGAAATCAATTCCATTGAGGCGAATCGCTATAATGCGCGTGTTTATACCGAAGATGCCGACAGTCCTGTTTTCACAAAAGAGGAGATGCAGAAAGTGGTTCCGATTCTACAGACAGGCACGAGTGACAGCGGCAGCGCGGACAATGTGTTTGAATATTTAATTGAAAGCGGCAAAGATTTTTTTAAAGCGGTGCGTTCGATGTTTCCTCCTCCGTGGCAGAACTTGCCCAAAGTGGATTCAGCGATTCGCGCTTTTTATGAATATGCTTCTACCAACAGCGAAGCATGGGATGGTCCGGCAGCCGTGAATTTTACGGATGGTCGGTATCTCGCCTGCGTGATGGACAGAAACGGGTTGCGTCCCGCGAAATATATTATCACTAAAGATGACCGCTTTTTTATTGCGAGCGAATTGGGCGTGTTGGATATTCCCGAAGAATTAATTGAAGAGCAAGGAAAGCTGAACAGCGGTGAAATCATCGCGGTGGATACGCGGCACGGGAAGATTTTGAAGAATGATGAAGTGCGTAACTTCCTGAAGGAATCGCAGCCGTATGAAAAATGGCTGAACGAGTATCAGGCGCACATCATTGAACACGTAGAAGAAAACTATGTGGAGCATTCCGACTACGTGTATAAGAATCTGGTTGAGTTGCAGCGCTATCACAACTATACAAATGAAGTGGTTGAGTCTATCATTCAGCCGATGGGCAACGAGGGTAAAGAAGAAACAGGCTCAATGGGTGATGATACCCCGATGGCTTGCTTCAGCAACATCCAGCGCAACTTCACCGATTTCTTCCGTCAGAAATTTGCGCAGGTAACAAATCCTCCCATTGACCCGATTCGCGAGAAGCTGATTATGTCCACCAGTGTTACGATTGGCGCGCGCGGAAATATTTTAAAAGAGCTTCCCGAAAATGCAGCGGGCATCAAACTGAACAGCCCGATTCTTTCCAAAGAAAAGCTGGATGTGATTCTTTCTTTTGGGACAAACAACGCGAACTACAAGCACAAGATTTTTTACACAACATTTAAAACTGATTTAAGAAAGTCGCTCCACGAATTAGGCGAAGCGATAGCAGATGCGATTACAAATGAAGGCATACGTTTGGTAATTCTTGATGACAGAAATCTTTCGGAAGAAAACTCGCTCATCCCAATGCCGATGGTGATGGGTTATTTGAATTCTTTTTTGCTCAAAAAGAAAATCCGCAGTAAGGCTTCTTTCATTGTAATCTCCGGTGAGGTATATGATTCACATTCTTGCGCGGTGATGATTGCGTTTGGCGCTGCTGCGGTTTATCCTTATTTACTGTATGCAACCGCGCTGCAATTTGTTGACCGTAAAGCAGCGCAGTTGAATGGCGCGTTGAGCAAGCGCAAAAAGATGGCGTTGAAAAATATTAACAAAGCGCTCAATTCCGGCTTGCTCAAAATTATGTCGAAGATTGGCATCTGCGCTGTGGACAGCTACCAGCACAGCAGCATGTTTGATATTATCGGATTAAGCCGCGAAATCACGAGTGAATGTTTTGCAGGCGCAATCGGTTTTCTTCCCGGCTTGACTTACGAAGACATTGAACAAAAGATCTACGCCTGTCACGAAACCGCCTTTGGGAAAAAGCATTTGCAGAAACAATATGCACTGGAAGTTGGCAGCTATTATAAATTCATGGCGAAGGGCGAGTATCATGATTATTCACCTGATGTTTCCATTTCGATTAGAAAATTTGCTGCCTCGCGTCTTGAAAATGATTACCAGATTGTAAGCAAGCGCATCAATAATCGCGGGCAATATATGATTCGCGATTTCTTTACGCTCGATTCCGACCGCAAGCCTGTTCCGCTAAGTGAAGTAGAGCCGATTGAAAAAATTACTTGTCGCTTCAATTCCGCTGCGATGAGTTTGGGTTCTATCTCTCCCGAAGCACATGAAGCGGTTGCCGAAGCGATGAACCGTATTGGCGGCATGTCAAACAGCGGTGAAGGCGGTGAAGACAGGAAGCGTTACGGCACGATTAAGAACAGCCGAATCAAGCAGGTTGCGTCTGGCAGGTTTGGCGTTACGCCTGAATATTTACGCAATGCAGACGAACTGCAAATCAAACTTGCGCAAGGTGCAAAGCCCGGTGAGGGTGGTCAGTTGCCCGGTTCTAAAGTTTCTCCGCTGATTGCTTCGTTGCGGTACACCATTCCCGGCATTGCGTTGATTTCTCCGCCACCGCATCATGATATCTATTCCATTGAAGATTTAGCGCAGTTGATTTATGATTTGAAGCAAATCAATCCCAATGCAAAAATCAGCGTGAAGTTAGTGAGCACGGCAGGAGTAGGAACAATCGCGGTTGGCGTTGCAAAAGCTTATGCAGATAAAATTGTGATTTCCGGCTATGATGGCGGCACAGGCGCAGCACAGCTTTCATCTATCAAGTTTGCGGGCAATCCGTGGGAGCTTGGTTTGTCGGAAGCGCACAATGCGCTGAAGGTAAATCGCCTGCGCGATGGCGTGGAAGTGCAAACCGATGGCGGTTTAAAAACAGGGATGGATGTGGTGAAAGCGGCTATCCTCGGTGCGGATTCTTATGGGTTTGGAACGGTGTTGCTGAATACTATCGGTTGCAAAATCCTGCGTGTTTGTCATTTGAATAAATGCAGTGTCGGCATTGCAACACAGGATGAAAAATTGCGCGAATATTATACAGGCAACGTGGAAGCAGTGATTAGTTACTTGCAAAATGTGGCGCAGGAAGTGCGCGAGATTTTATCGAAACTGGGCTATCGTTCGCTCAACGGCATTATCGGAAGAACGGATTTGCTTCAGGTGATTGACAATGAAAAAGCGAAAAAGTTTGACTTCTCTTTTGTGCTTACAAAGATTGCGGATGAGAATAACGGCTTGCTGAAGCGCAAGCCACCCGAGAGAAACGTGTTGGAAAAGAAAATTGTGGAAGAAGTGCAGCACGTCATTGAAAATCCTGCTCAGCCGGTCACGGTCAATCACAAAATCAACAACACGCATCGCACGTTTGGCACTTACATAAGTGGAATGATTGCAGAAAAATATGGCAACACAGGTTTGCCGAAAGACAGCATCAACATCAATTTAAAAGGCACAGCCGGACAATCGCTCGGTGCGTTTCTCGCCCCGGGAATTTTCATTCACCTCACCGGCAATGCAAATGATTATGTCGGAAAGGGAATGCATGGCGGTCGTATCGTGGTTGTGCCCGAAAATATTCAAAAGACAAGAAGCATCGCAGGTAATACTTGCCTTTATGGCGCCACGGGAGGAAAACTTTTTATTGCCGGAACAGTAGGGGAGCGCTTTGCCGTGCGCAACTCAGGCGCGCTCGCTGTTGTGGAAGGCACGGGCGACCACCCCTGCGAATACATGACAGGCGGAACCGTTGTTGTGCTTGGCGAAACAGGAATCAACTTCGGTGCAGGAATGACAGGCGGTGCGGCTTTCGTCTATGACAAGAACATGACCTTCTTTGACAAAATCAATATGGAGTTGGTAAAGTTGGATAGAATTGATACCGATGAAGGTGAAGAAGCGCGCAACTATCTCAAGCGCATTTTGCGGAGCTATTACAACAGAACACAAAGCCCGCGGGCGAAAGCTGTGCTGGATAATTTTCTCGGTGAGTTAAGATTTTTCTGGCTCGTAACACCGAAGGATATGAAATCACCATTGAATCCCTTTGAAGGAAACTAATAATTTGACGATGTGCCGATTTGCTGATATGCCAATAAAATACAAACTAAATTCTTCAACTGTTGACTGAGGACTAAACATCATGTACGAATACACCAAAATAGAACGCATTGACCCGGAAGTGAAGCTTTCGCAGGAGCGTGTGCAGAATTTCAAAGAGATTTATGAAATCTATGAGCCGCAAATCGGTGAAACGCAGGCGAGCCGTTGCATTCAGTGCGGCATACCTTATTGCTCCGCCACAGGATGCCCGCTCAACAACGACATTCCGCAATGGTTGAAATACATCGCCAACAAAGATTTAAAGCTCGCCTTTGAAATCTCCAATGAAACATCTCCCTTTCCCGAAATTCTCGGGCGCATTTGCCCGCATGATAGATTGTGTGAAGGCGCATGTATATTGAATGACGGGCATGGCGCAGTCACGATTGGCGCGATTGAAATCTTTATTAGTGAAACAGGATTCAGCAATGGACTGAAGCCCACGTTCGCTTCAACACTCTCCGATAAGAAAGTAGCCATCATCGGCTCCGGTCCTGCGGGGCTGGCGTGTGCCACGTTTTTGCTTCGCGCTGGGATAAAGCCCGTAGTGTTCGACCGCGCTGATGAGCCAGGCGGGTTGCTGATTTATGGCATTCCCGGGTTTAAGCTTGAGAAAGAAACTGTTACCCGCAGAGTGCAATATCTACTCGAAGCAGGCATGGAACTGCGCATGAACACCGAAATCGGAAAAGATATTTCCTTCGATGAAATCTGCAACGCCCATGATGCAGTATTTCTCGGCTTTGGCGCAACGGAAGGCAAACTCCTTTCTTACGAAAACTATAACACATCCAATATCTATATGGCTGTGCCTTTCCTCACCAACATTCAGAAGAAGCTGCTCGGCAAAAAGTATGACGCAAAGTATGATGTATCCGATAAAGATGTCATCGTAATTGGCGGAGGGGACACCGCGATGGATTGCGTACGCACCTCCATGCGCGAGGGCGCCAATAGCGTGAAGTGCATCTACAGGCGCGATGAAGAAAACATGCCCGGCAGCCGCAAAGAGGTAAAAGCCGCAAAGGAAGAAGGCGTAGAATTCATTTTTAACACTGCGCCTAAAAACTTTATCGCGAATGCGCGCGGCCAAGTCATGGGCATGAACTTCGTAAACACCGCGCTCAAGGAAGATAAAGAATCGGGTAGGGCATCGTTTGAAGAATTACCCGACAGCGAACACAGCATTGATGGCGAAATCGTAATTCTCGCGCTCGGCTTCAATATCGAGCAATTGAAATTTCTCAATGAAAACGGCATCCGCACCAACCGCATGGGCGGCATCATCACCGATGAAAAGATGCAGACCACCCGCGCAGGCGTATATGCCGGGGGCGATGCCGTGCGCGGTGCCGACCTCGTGGTGAATGCCGCGTTGGATGGGCGTGAAGCCGCTATTGCCATTGCTGACTATCTCTATTCGGATGCCGCTCTGCATAGCGCCACCACCAAAAAGGGCGAAGTGAAAATCAAGAATTAAGAATTCTGAATTAGGAATTACCATTTTCCCAACACCCAATACACCCCCCCCAACACTCTATCTGAATTGTTTGGGTTTCAGTTGCTGACTTGCAAGCCTTGCTATTTCGCTGATGCGCTTTTGTCGTGTTTCCGGTCGCTTGGCAAGCGCCAACCAATGAAGAATAGCTTTTCTTCCCGATTTGCTTAAGCTCAGAAAGAATTTCTTTGAACCCGGCTGAGTTTTAAATTTTTTTTCTAAGTCTTTGGGTATTGTTAATGTTTCTACGGCATCTGAAATTGACCACGAGCCATTTTGCTTTGCAGTTTCAATACATTCCAAGCCTGCCGGAGTCATCAGTCCTTGGTCAGTTTAGCGTTGGATTTTTTCTTTATTGATTTTCGACCAGGCGCTCTTTGGTTTTCGCTTGCTGAAAAACTGCATGAATTTTTCAGCGTCAAGCGATTTCAGCGTGCTGTCTATCCAGCCGAAGCATAACGCCTCATCAACTGCATCACTCCACGTGAGTGTTGGTATGCCCGATTTCATCTTGTAGCAAATGAGCCAGACAGATTGCAGGGAGCGATGATGCTTTTGCAGCCATTGTCTCCACGCCTGCCTGCTTTCCGGGTAAAATGTTGCCGGTTCAGTTTCTTGCTTGGTCATTCAATTTTCATTCTGAATTGACTAAAGGAAAAGGCGGGAATTGTTTGTCCATCAAATTTATTGATGCCGTCAGTATTAAAAATGTGTTCCTGATTTTATCCTCCTGTATTCCAACCTCGTTTGTTTCAGAAGCTGTCTTTGGCTCTAAAGCGGGTGATTTCGGGACGCTGAAAAATAGCGGGCGTTTGGAGAAAGGCTGAGGTGATCACAGTATCATTTGTCTCAATCTATAACAAACTTTAGCTTTGTTTGTTTGAAGACGCTTACAGTAAAAGATGATGGTTCTAAAGAAGCAGCAATACTCTTGGAATTGCTTCGTTCCATGAAATTTGTAAAAGAAACTGACATAGAGGATGAGATTTCTGATGATGAAAAAAATATCGTTGAAGACCGTCTTGCAGAATACCATAAAAACACGCGAGGGGACAAACCATTAGATAAGGTTGTAAAAACACTCAGCAAGAAGCATGGCTATAAAAATCATTATTAGACCATTTGCTGAAGAAGACCTTGATGATGCAATATTCTGGTACAACCAACAGCAGGAAAATTTAGGCGAAGCTTTCCTTTTAGAGGTCAGAGAAGTTTTGACGATTGTAAGCCTTCATCCTTTTGCTTTCAGAAAAAGATATAAGCAAGTACGATCGTTCGGTCTGAAAAGATTTCCTTATAAGATTTACTAGTTGGTTGATTATTATGTGCTTCATGTTCTTGCGGTGATTCATCAGAAATGAAATTCCAAAGTTTGGAAGAGGAGAATAAGGAAAATTTGAAATCACAAAGAGCACAGTTCAGGCATTTGAAGCGGGTGATTTCGGGACACTAAAAAATGGCAGGCGTTTGGAGAAGTCCATTCGCCTGATAAATTTTATCTTTGTTTAAAGTTGAATCGCTATGCTTCGAGAAGAATATAAAGATCTGTCTGTTCCAGAAAAAATTTTGTTGGTAGAGGATATTTGGGATAGCATCGCAGAGGAAAACGCAGATGTTTCTCTCACCAACGCACAAAAAAAATTGCTGGAACAGCGTCTGAAATCCTACCACACATCTACTAAGAGAATTACCTGGAATGAAATCAAAGTAAAAGTCAAATCCAGAAAACGCAGCAAGTAGCTACTCTCTTGATTTTCTTCCCGAAGTTGAATCAGATGTTGATGACGCCTTCGCGTGGTATGAATTGCAACGCGATGGGTTGGGTGATGAATTTCTTAACGCAGTTGAAGCGTGTCTTGTGAAAATCAGGAGAAACCCCGAAGCCTTTCAACAATTATTCAAAACCATTCGCAGGGCATTAGTGAGAAGATTTCCTTTCTGAATATTCTTTGTGATTAAGCAAGATGTAATCACCGTCACAGCGGTAGTTCACCTTGCCATACATCCGAAATCATGGAGTGTGCGGAGAAAGAAATAACGAAATCATTTCCATTACCTGCCCAAACCTGCTCGGGGAAATCACACTTCAGCCATTTGAAGCGGATGATTTCGGAACGCTGAAAATTGCGGGCGTTTGGAGAAGTTAAGTAAACGTATAACATCAGGGCTTCGGAAATGGAAATTCGTTTTTGTAATTGTTTAATGGAGTTTCCAAATCAATTAGCTTGATATTTAAACTGGTTTGCTTTTGAATAGGTGCGATTATCTTACTAAAAGAACTTCTGTCTTTTGTTATGTAAGCATCAATGTTACGATTTGCTATTTGAGCCAAAATTTTACAATCATCTTTAATGACAAGTCTGTCAATTTTTTTTAATGCAGATTTATTTTCAAGCAGAATGTTATGAAACTCCCCCGCACGTTTAGCATCGAAAAAATCAAATGGGACTATGCGCATTGTTTTTAATGGCAAGTTATGAGGGTCATCCTTGACGCTGTACTCTGCTATAACTATACTCGAAAGAAACAATTCTACTTTTTCTTGTAGAAAATACTCGAAGTACTCAACTGCGTTTTGGTGCAAAGCATCATCCTTTTTCAGAAGGCGAATACAAAAGGAAGTATCAAGCATAATGCTATCCATTCGCACCTCCTCTAATTTGCGCCAACCAAGTATCAACATTTTTTATGGTAGATAAATTAGGTGCTGCTCTTTTGATCAAAATGTTAAGTTCATCTTTGTTAAACACAGGATTGTACTCTATGAACTCAAGGAGACTTAAATCACTAATGCTACCGTCTGCAAGATTTTGCTTTCCTTTAGCTCTTACTCCATAAAATTTATAAAGTTTTTTTTCTCCTTCCATCAACTTTTCCTTGGTAGCAGATATGGTCAGCTTGCCATACTCCTTAGTGACGATATGAAGGTTTGGTGTAATCCCTCCTTCTTGATAAATTTCACCATACAAATCAAATTCAGTATTTATCCAGTCAGTTTGCGGTTTATAATAGTTGGTGTTTTTAGTAATCTTCAATTCTTTACTGTCCTTTAATGAACTTGAGAAGGTGATTTCGAAGGATTTTTCTTTCGCCTTACGTTGAAATTTTTCAATAATTTCAGCTCGCTTGTAATCAAGAAAATCTGTTGATTCTCGACCACCGATTTCTCCAATTAATCCATTAAATAGAATCACACTTGTGATAGGTAAAAAGAATTTATGCTTTGCTGATCCCTTTTCCAATTGATAAGCAATAAGAGGTCTTTCAGTTTTTTCGGTTCGAGTCGGAAAAAGAAAATTCTCCAAATCAGTCATTACTTCTTTTATCTCTGCAATGTCCACCTCCATTGGAGTCAGTTTCCCCGTGCTAACCCGACCGTCAAACTTTATTTCTATAAATCCCTTTTCTTCCATCACTGTTTTCAAAAGTAGTAAAATGCCTCTTTTTAAAACTACTGAAAGTTTTTCAGTTGTCCCGCGTTAGAGATTGCAGCGAAAATCCTTTTTCAGCCTTGCCTCGTGCGTTGAGAAAAAGATTGTAGCGGAAAGCCCGATCCCGCGCTTTGCTCTGCACGTTTGCTGCGGGGGAACGCCCAAAGTTTTTATCTTTAGTCCCTCAATCCTTTTTTTGATTTCAGATTTACAATTGTAGATTTTTAAAACTCCAAACCTCAAACTCCAAACTAATCATGGACACCGCAACACCCACCACCATCCAAGTAACCAACCCCATCAATAACACTCCGCTCTACACTATCAGCGAACCGAATGATGCAGAGTTGCAGAAAGTGTTTGCAACAGCAAGAGCCGTGCAGCAGAAGATTGCTGACATGACCGTGAAAGAGCGCATTGCCGAGATGCTCAAGATAAATGACTTCATCCTCGCCAACCGCGAGCACATCATTGACCGCATCGTGGAAGAAACCGGCAAGGCAAAGGTTGACTGCCTCGTGTCAGAAGTGTTTGAAGTATGCGATGTCATTGACCATTTTAAGAAAGTCACCCCCGCCATCCTCAAAGACCATCCCACCTCCACGCCCATCTTCCTCATGGGTAAGAAGTCAAAGATTGTCTATGACCCGCTCGGCACTATCCTCATTATCGCACCGTGGAATTATCCCTTCTACCAGGGCATCGTCCCGGGCTTGCTCGCCTTCCTTGCGGGCAATGCCGTTATCTTCAAACCATCAGAAGTAACGCCCCTCAAAGGATTATGGGAAAAGATGATGCAGGAAAGCGGCTTTATGAAAGATGCGTTTCAAGTGGTGTATGGCGGCAAGGAAACAGGCGCGCGCCTCATCGAGCTGCGCCCCGACAAGATACACTTCACCGGCAGCGTGCGCGCGGGACACAAGATTATGGAACATGCCAGCAAATACCTCATCCCCGTTGACCTCGAGTTGGGCGGCAAAGACCCCGGCATCGTGTTCGATGATGTGGATATGGAGCGCACCGTCAATGGCATCATGTGGGGCGCGTTCACCAATGCGGGGCAGTCGTGTACTTCGCTTGAACGATTATATGTGCAGGACACGATTTATGATAAGCTCCTCACCATGCTTGTTGACAAAACGAAGAAGCTGCGCGTGTCAACGCCCTCTATCAATTACAAAGACCCCGGCAGTTGCGATGTGGGCGCGGTAACTGCCGAGTTTCAAATCAAGATCATCGAAGACCATATCCAGGATGCCGCGCAGAAAGGGGCAAGGATTTTAACTGGCGGCAAGCGCGAGCCGGGCAGCCATCATTTCCCGCCCACGGTGGTGGCTGATTGCGACCACAGCATGAAGATTGCCTCGGTGGAAACCTTTGGTCCCGTGGTGGCGGTGATGAAATTCAAAACCGAAGAAGAAGCCCTGCGCCTCGCCAATGATTCGCCTTATGGCTTGGGCGCGAGCGTGTGGTCAAAAGATTTGAAGCGCGCAGAGCGTGTCGCCCGCAAAATTGTAACGGGCAATGTGAGCATCAACAGCCACATGCTTACGGAAGGCAACCCCGCGCTGCCCTTTGGCGGAGTGAAGGATAGCGGCTTCGGGCGCTACAAGGGCGAAGCGGGCATCATCACCTTCTGCAACAGCAAGAGCATCCTCATTGACCAGCAGGGCAGCAAGATCGAGCCGCACTGGTATCCGTTTACCACCGGCAAATACACGCTGCTCAGCAACCTCATGGACGCCTACTTCAGCCGCACAAAGAACTGGGTGAAGTTCGCTATCAATGGCTTGAAGGTAGATAGCATTGGGGGGAAGGAGAAGATAAAATGAGTATGCAGTGGGCAGCGGCAGTAGGCAGCAGGGTCACCCTGAGCGAAGTCGAAGAGGCGCGTTGGCAGAAGTGGAGCACCATTCGTAATTCGTCATTCTTAATTCGTAATTCGTAATTAAGATGTGGCGCTTCGTATCTTGTTTCCTCATCGTGTCGCACTGGTAGCGCGCTCGTCAGGAGTTCACGTTCATCTATTAACTCTTGGCAGATTTCAATCATAGCACGTATCTTTACAACTAAACACGTGTAGTTATGAAGACGAAGCTCACCCTTACTATTGATGCGAAAAAAATCATGAAAGCAAGGCGACTGGCACGCAAGCAAAAAACCAGCATCTCCAATCTTATTGAAAAATATCTTGACTCAGTGAGCGAAAAACAAGGTGCAAACTGGGCAGATAAATGGACAGGAATTGGTGATTTAAATGCTGTTTTGAAAAAAGGGGCAAAAGACCAGCGCATTGCCCGCATCGCAAAAAAACAGCTTAAATGAGCCGCAAGGTTTTCGTTGATACCAATGTTTTTCTGGATGTGATTTTTTCCAGACACCAACCGTCAGCGCAGTTCTTCCGGGCAGCGCAGGAAGAATCAGTCGGGTTATGTGTGTCTTTAAAAACAGTGATGGATTTAGATTATTTTGTGAAAGGCAGTTTTCCAAAAGAACAACTGAAATCTATGCTGAATGACCTCGTTACGCTGCATCAATTGCTGCCCACCACGAAGCAAAATGTAGTGGATGCTCTCTCCAGCAAGTTTTCTGATTTTGAAGATGCCGTTCAGCATTTTACGGCTTTAGCAGAACCCGGCATGGAGGCAATCATTACGCGCAACAAGCGTGACTATCGCCATAGCCGGTTGCCGGTTTACACACCGGATGAATTTGTTAGGATGATGAAGGAACTATGAATAGAATAGCCCAAATTAAAATGACTTTTTCCCCAACTACCTCCGTGAGATTGAAGGGCAGAGTGTGAAGAAGGTAGCAGAGCAAAAAGCATCTTCACGCGAAATATTAATTCTCTATATTGACTCCTGTTTTGAAAGCCAACGCATGAATTTGCAAACTTGCCGGATTGTGCCACATGATGCAATCTTGCTGCAAGCGAGGGAGTGAAATTATTGGCAAATTCTCTCCTAAGGTGACTATTATCACCCAATCATCAGGACTTTAACTCTACCTTCACCAAGGAGGTATTTAAAGAGTAGAAATTATCGGATTTGTAAACGGAACTGGATTAATGCAAGGAAATTAAAACTGAAGATCATGAAAAACATTATCATTCTTACAGGGTTGGTCTTTATGACTTGTGTTGGATTATTTGCACAGTATTCTACGACTGGATAAGGCCCGCTGATAACTATTTGAAAACGGGTGTTATGATGGCGCGTGACAATTCAGACAATGTAATTGTATCGGGTTTTATACAGAGCCAGAATATTTATACAAGGAAGTATGACAAGTTCGGAAATTTCCTGTGGGAAAAAATATCAACATCCGGCATTCGCAGCAATTATGAAAAACCCCTTTGGGTTAATACAGATGCCAACAATAACGTATTTGTCGTAGGCTACCGGTATTCATTCGGTTCTTCCAGAGATTATCCGAATGCGGTGGTGGTTTTGAAATACAATGCTTCAGGCACTTTGTTGTGGAAAAAAACCATCAGTATGTCTATACTGGTTAATAGTTCCTTGAGTTTCAACCTTAGAAGCGAAGTTGATGATAATGGCAACCTCTACATCAGTACGGTTGCCGTCAGCCCTTCAGGGTTTGTGTTAATTAAATTAAACCCCAATGGAACTACCTTATTTACCCAAAGCAATAATCTCAACGGTGTAAGTGGTTTTAGATCCATGCGTCTGAAAGGCAATAAAGTGGTTTTGACCGGTCGCTCCGGCAATTTGAGCGCTGTACCGGTAATAGCATGGGACATAAGCGGCACCTTATTATGGACTGCATCTTTCCTGGGGAAATCAGGGAATGATGTGGAAATGGATGGCAGCGGCAATGTTTATTTACTTACATCTTATGCCAATCAGGTTTCATCAACCAGCGGTCAGGATGTTGTGATTTACAAATTAAATCCGTCAGGTACGCAGCTATGGAAAAAGAATTATGATTTCGGGGGATATGATTTCCCGACCAGGTTCACCTTCGTTTCAGATAAATTAAGCGTAATTGGATATGGTTCCATCAATGCATCTTATTTTGACTGGTTAACCTTTCAAATAAATACAAGCGGCACGATGCTATGGAATACCCGGTATAATGGAACAACCGGCAATGATGAGCAACCTTATTTCCTTGCTGCAAAAGCCAATGGAGAGGTGTATGTCACCGGTAAAGGCGGACCTCAATTTACTCAATCAAATGGGTCTTCGTACCTGAGAATGGTTACTTTAAAATATGGCAATACAGGTGCAAGGCAGTGGCTGGATACGCTGAATATCTATTCAGGATGGGGCTTGGCTTGTACGCTTGCCAGCGACAATAGCTTGTTTGTTTTGAGTGGGAACAATATGACTGCTTTTCATTTTCTCGATCAGTCCGGCACTGCACCATGTACCATTCCTGTAGGATTAAATGTAACCAATATTGCAAATACCAGTGCAACATTCTCCTGGACACCCGTTACCGGTGCGACTTTGTATCATTTACGGTATAAAACAATTTCGGCAACTTCATGGACAATCACTTCTTCAAACCTTCCTTCAATCAATCTAACTGGTCTTTCTGCCGGCACATCCTATAATTATGCCGTTGAAGCCATTTGCAGCAGTGGACCTTCAGGTTATGGGGCTACCCAGACTTTTTCAACCATAGGAGCCGGTTATTGCACTACTGGAGGTCAAAGTACTTCACAGGAATTTTTAAACCTTGTGTGGATTGGAGGAGTAATAAATCAGACAATGAGTAATAACGGCTACGCAGATTTTACCAATCTGATTGCCACAGTTACTCAGGGAACTACTATGTACGGTTATCTTTCGGGTGCATCGACACCGTATGGAATGTTAGAAAACTACAGCATTTGGATTGACTATAACCATGACAATGATTTTACTGATGCAGGTGAACAGGTTGTAAACATTGCTTCTGATTTAGGGGGATACATTGCGGTAAATTTCACTATACCAACAAATGCAGTATCAGGCACCACGCGAATGCGTGTTACCATTAAAAATGGAAGTGCACCTGCTCCATGTGGGTTATTTCCCCGTGGCGAAACAGAAGATTATACAGTAGTAATTGCGTCTGCATTAAAAAGCGGGAGTCTCCAAAATGACTTATATGAAAGCAATGCAAAGATTGAAACGCTTGAAATATTTCCAAACCCCGCTCACGACATCATAAATTTAAAAAATATCATCATTAACGATGGCAGCGCTTTAGTCTGCGTTTATGATGCCACCGGGAAAAAAATAATTGAAAACTATATTTCTGAAAACCGGCTCGATGTCAGCCTTCTCGCCAGCGGATATTATTTTATCAGGATTGTACAAAACGAAATAACCTATTCTTCAAAATTTAGTATTGAAAAATAAATTAAATGGCATTTAACAGATGAAAGGGCAAACAATCATTGCTTTAATGTGGATGAGTTCATTAACACAAGCACAGGTAACGGTTGATTGGTTTAATTATCCCGGAGGCGTGGCTGTTGCAACAGATGCTTCAAATTATGTTTACACTGCTAACTGGGATTACAATGCTGCCGGAGATATTACTTTAAACAAGCGCAATGCTTCTGGAACAATTCTGTGGAACGCCACTTACGACAATACTGATAATACACGACATGAAGTGGCAACTTGGGTTGAAACAGATAACGCAGGTAACATTCTTGTGTCAGGAACCATTCGTTCGGGCTATTCAAATCCTGTTAATGCAGCAAGTCTTTTAATGAAATACAATTCCGCAGGAACTTTATTATGGCGTGTTGTTTACGAAAGTTCTTTTGAAGGCTCTTCAACAAGAAAATGCCTGGTAGATGCAAGTAATAACATCTATGTTCTTGGTATTGGAACAGGTCCCAACGGGCAGGTTACCAAAGTGAAAAAAATCAACTCGTCAGGGGTATCTGTTTGGAACTATTTTGATGCAGGAATTGGAGGTCCCATTACTTTCAAATTCACTCCTGATAATAATATTGTAATTGTACACAGAGGTATTACGGGTAGCATAAACGGATATTCAAAGATTGATTTGAATGGAAATAAGATTTGGAGTTTAAGCGGTATTAATAGCCTTTCTGTTGGTGATGCGGCAGGCGATGCTTTGGGAAACACCTACACCATTGATGGCGAGTATGTGGCAACAAATGCGGGAAGTATCATTAAAAAAATATCTCCTATCGGAGTGGTAATATGGTCGCAAACAAATACGATGAAAGGCAATAAGGTTGAGGTTGGCACAGACAATAATCCTGTGGTTGGCGGTTATCCTATGGTGGGGTATGGCGCTGCATTTATGAAATATGACAATAATGGAAACGTACTTTGGCAGAACCTCGATGCAGATGGTTCGAGTTTGGCATTGCTGGCACTTGCACCAATGAAATTAGACGGATTAAATGCAGCATATCTTGCCGGAAGCACCATGTCGCAAATGGGTTTGTGTAAAGTAAACAGTAATGGCATCTCTGCCTGGGCGGCAACAACATCAAGCGGCTATCCTGTTTGTTTTGATTTTGGTACAGATAACAGTGTGTATGTAACAGGGGGCACAACTGCCCGATTTACGCAGACAAGTTCTGTTCCTTCTCCTGCTGCTCCATCAAACCTTGGTGCAACTGCTTCAGGTTCTTCATCTATAAATCTCAGCTGGACTGATAATTCATCCAATGAAACAAGTTTTGTACTTCAGCGATCACTGTCATCGGGAAGTGGGTTTACAACCATTGCCACATTACCTGCAAATACTACAGCATACACTAATTCAGGATTAAACAGCGCAACGACTTATTACTACAGGGTACAAGCTGCCAATTCCGGTGGTGGTTCTATCTGGAGCAATACAGCGAGTGCAACAACTGCATCAGCCCCACCCGCAGCCCCGACAAACCTTTCTGCCACCGCTGGCGGTTCTTCAAGTATAAATCTTTCCTGGACGGATAACGCATCCAACGAAACAAGTTTTGTGCTTCAGCGGTCTTTATTATCGGGAAGTAGTTTCACTACGATTGCGACATTACCTGCGAATAGTATCTCCTATTCAAATACAGGGTTAAACAGTTCAGCAACTTATTATTACAGGGTACAATCTGCCAACTCCAACGGCAGTTCGGCATGGAGCAATGTGGCAAGCGCAACAACTGCAGCTTTAACTCCTCCCGCAGCACCATCAAATCTTGTTGCCACTGCAACAGTTTGTAACGCTATTTTACTTTCATGGGTTGATAATTCAACAAATGAAACCAGTTTTGAATTAAGACGTTCCACCACTTTGAACGGCATCTATTCAACTATCGCTACATTACCTGCAAATTCGACAACCTACACAAATACTGCATTAACATCAGGCAGGAGATATTATTATAGAGTAAGAGCCAGAAATGCTGCCGGAAATTCAGCGTTTAGTAACAAAGCGAATGCAACAGCTTCTTGCCAAGCTATTTTAAAGAAGGAACAAGCCCCTTTGAATATTCAATTATTTCCAAATCCTTCTAACGAAGGTTTAGTTCACCTTATCTTGCCCGGTGAAACAATATTCCCCGTAATCCTGAAAATATATTCACTTTCGGGGCAAACTGTATTACAAAAAGAATTGAACGATTATAACAATACCATAACAACAGAAGATTTAATTAATGGGATGTATATCCTTTCAATTTACACTAACGGGAAAACGCACAACTTGAAACTTCAGATTAATAAATAAGTGTAGAATCTTCCGTCTTCGCTCGCGTCCCGCGAGTGAATGTTTCCTCTGCCTCCGGCATCCTCATTTCTCAATAAACAAGCATGCAAGATGCCTGTAAAATACTCACTCGCCAGAGGCGAGCGAGGGCGTAATTTCCGCCTTCGCTCGCGTCCCGCATGTGAATTTTTCCTCTGCCTCCGGCATCATCATTTCTCAATAAATAACAAGCAAGATGCCTGTAAAATACTCACTCGCCAGAGGCGAGCGAGGGCGTACTTCCAATTTCTGTTTCCCCCATCTCCCACAAAATCACTGTCATTAAGTGAAGGGCAGTTTGACCCCGGAGGGGTCACATATTAGTAGCCACGGGTGTAACCCGTGGTAAACAAAGATTAAATCAATCCCTCTTCAACCTTCTTCTCATTTCAGCCATCAGCTCATTAATCGTCTCCGTAAAAATCTCCTGTATCTGCTGCTTTTGGTCTTCCCGCAGCAAGCTGTTGTCAACAAAAGTTTTAAACTCATGAATATTACCTTCCTCATAATACCTGCCTAATCCTATCCCACCCGCAAGCGGGCAAAATAGCTGGTTCGTGCCGTCCGCCATCGGAAAATAACAAGGAAGCATCAACGAATTATTCCTGAAAAAATATTTAACAAGGTCTTGCGGCTTTTCAATATCTATTTTTCCGCGCTCCTTAAAGCGTTTAAAGAAATGCGTGTTAAAATGCACTAATCTTTCCGGTCCGAAGCCCATCATAAAATGCGAAGCAGTGATGCCCGTCCCATCATAAGAAATCAGGTAAGGGATAGTCGTTAAAACCCCCTTTTTATATTCAATGGTAATGCGCCAGTTGTTTTGGCTTTGCGTAGTATGCAAAATGGTTTCCGCAAAATCTTTTCTTCCGTTGCGCATCCATTTCCCCTTGCTGCTTATTTCTATCATCTTCAGTTTCCCTTTCAGCTCGCGTTCATAATCAGCCACCAGCGCTTTCCTGATTTGCTGCAATGTCATTGTTGGAACTAACATAGGTTGCCTTTTATTTTAAAAAGGTGAATTAAAATGTCCAGTTAAAATCCAGAGTCACCCCTCGGTTAATCATCAGCACATTCGTCTTCACCACGCTTCCCTCAGGGCTCACCAGCTTCACCGTATATAAACCCGGTTTCAGGCTTTTTATTTTCCCGTGTTCGCTCGAAGCTTGCCCCGCAAAGCGGGTCCCGCGAGTGAACTGTTTTCTGTGCCTCCGGCATCCCTTGTTTTTCCATATCAAACAGGCAAGATGCCTGATGAAATACTCACTCGCCAGAGGCGAGCGAAGGGGAGCCCTTGAAATATTTTTCGCGTATTACAATCCCGCTACCTGCGAAATAAATCCTGACGGCTGCCCCTGTCCGGCAGTTCCGAGAGGAATGATAACACAGGTGATAACTTGCCCGGGCGAAAGATTATGAAGTACATTGGTAGTATGGAGACTGAATGTATCCGTCCATTTAGATGCTTCATGAGGCAACCCAATCGTTTTTCTGATGAGATAGCCTGTTGCATGCTTCACTGCGCTAAACCGGATTTCCACCGCCTGCGAAAAGCTTTTTGAACGCAGGTTGCCGGGCGCAGGCAAGGGACGCCCTTTTGAATATCCGCCCTGCTGACCTATCACCAGCTTCGCACTTTGAATCTTCACGATAGCTTCTTGCGTTGAACTGCTGCTGTGCATCGCGGTATATTGACAATACGCTGATAAAGCCTGCAATTGCAGCAATAAGGTATTACGAGCTAAATCCCTTTCGGATTTCAAGGACAAATTTTTCGCCTCCACTGCTGCGGCAAGCGCTGTGAATTTATCCAGATTTGCCCGCAATTCGTTCAGGCTTGGACGCGGTGATAAAAAGTGGCTATTGTTTGTAAGCGCTGAAATGATGGATTCAAAAGCTAATTTGAAATTCGCATTGCTCATGCGCGCATACGAACGAAGGTTGATATGAATAGTGCGTATCATAATATTGATCTTCCAGATACTTACGATTTTTCCTTCATAATGTTTTTCCCACCTTGCCTGCTCATCTGAAGCTGCTTGCGCCTGCATCCGTTTCCTTGCCTTCTCAACGTAATAGCTTCGTGGCAAAGCGCTTCGTCACTATGATTGAAGGCTTTAGCAGCAGGACTAAGGGCTTTGTCACTCTGCCCGGGCGCTTATCCAAAGTGACATAGCATCTTGTCACTTTGCTTAAGGCACATGACACTCTGCCTAATGGCTTATCCAAAATGACAAAGCGAGGTGTCGCTTTGCCCGGAAGCCCAACCGGAGTGACATCATGCAATGTCACTATCCCTGAAGAATTGGAGCAAAGTGACAAAACTTGAATCAAGGCGTCACACCGTTCCACGCAAGTCTTCAGCGTTGGCATCGCGCCCTGCTGACTTGTGTGTGCGCCTGAAAATCGTTTGTGCAAACAATTCCGATTGTTGGTTGTTAAGTGGTGCATGAAACAACATACAAAAACAACGCTATTCATACTTTTCCTGGGAACAGCTATCATCACCTCCTGCAGTAAGGATGATGATTTGCCCTCTCAAGACATGATTGAAAACAATTCACCGGATGATACAACAGGAACACCGCCTGTTGATACCACCGGTACAACACCATCTGATACCACAGCCATTCCTGATACAACAACTGCAATTAAAGAAACTGTTGACACGGTGGTCATCAGCCGCTATGCCGGCTTGTGGTATGAGATTGCTACTATCCCCCAGGTATTTCAAGCCGGATGTAATTGCACTACTGCAGAGTATGCCGCAACATCAAACCCGAATGAAATCTCGGTAACCAACAAATGCAACTTGTTCAGCTCAAACGGTTTTGTAAACAACATCGAAGGTAGCGCGACCATCGTTTCCGGGAGTGGCAATGCCAAGCTGCTGGTTTCATTTTTTGGCTTTGGTGGCGCTGACTACTGGATCATTGACCTTGATGAAGATTATCAGTGGGCTGTGGTCGGGTCTCCCGATAAGCAAACTTTCTGGATACTCTCCCGCACCAGAACAATTGACCAGTCACTTTATCAAATTCTGTTGCAAAAATGGGGTGTTCGCGGTTATGATATTTCGAAAGTAAAACTGACTAATCAAAACGGCTGCTGATTCTTATCCAATAATTTCCCCCAACCATGGAGCAAGCATCATTCAAGCGGACGCTTGCGCGAGCCGCCAAGCATGTTGCTAAGTATAATATGTTAGCGACTCCGGATAAAATATTGGGGACTAATGCATGATTCCATTTTATATTACTGCTAACTTTAGACCTCCTTTTTTTATTCCTGAGCTATGAAATACATTTTCATCTTCCTGTTCTCAGCTTCTATTGTTGCTGCCAATACTCCTGATACTACTGCATTAACCGTTGCCTCCCGCCAGGGTATGTTGCGGGGAACTATTGAAAACGGGGTGTATGTATGGAAGGGCGTGCGCTATGCACAGCCGCCAGTGAATCAATTGAGATTTAGATTGCCGCAACTCTTAGCTAAATGGGAAGGTGTGCGCGATGCGACTGAATATGGAAATATTGCCTACCAGCCGAACAACAGGCTGAGCAGTGTTGGCAAGATGGATGAAGATTGTTTGTTTCTGAATGTGTGGGCATCAGCAGAAAAAACGGTAAAAAAGCCGGTGATGTTCTGGATACATGGTGGCGGCTTTGCACTGGGTGCAGGATCGGACGAAATGTACAACGGCAGTGAATTATGTGCTAAAGGCGATGTGATTGTGGTGACCTGCAATTACCGGATTGGCGCTCTTGGCTTCATGTATCTCGACCAGTTTAACAATGACTCCATAAAATTTGACAATAATATTGGCTTGCGCGACCAGGCGGCTGCGCTGCAATGGGTAAATGAAAATATTGAGGCTTTTGGAGGCGACCCTGACAATATCACCATCTTCGGAGAGTCGGCAGGAGCCAACTCCGTTTTAGCGCAAATGGCTTCCCCGGTGTCAAAAGGGATGTTTCAAAAAGCGATTGTTCAGAGCGCTGCAGGATTTACTGAACTGAGCAAAACAGAAGCAGAGAAAATGACCAATGAATATTTGAAGCTGCTAAATATTACTCCTGAAAATATTACCAAGCTCTATAGCATTTCTGTTGATTCATTGGTGAAGGCTGGAGATAAACTATTTGAAAGCGTATTGAATAATAAAGATGGCATTTTGACTTTTGCGCCCGTGTATGGCACTGAATTTCTTCCACTGCCTTACACGGAAGCTATCGCAAACGGGTCGGCCCGCAACATCCCCTTGCTGATTGGCACCAATAAGGACGAGATGAACTTGTTTGCAAAAACGAAAGATCCTCAATTATTGAAGCCTACTGAAGCTACGGTCATCAAATTCATAGATAAAATAGGCCGGGCTGATTACCTCCAGAATATCACATCGCTTTATCCCCAATACCCATCATCCGCTTCTATTCTTTCCATGATCACGGATGCCATCTTTGAACTTCCTGCAAATGAAATTGCCGCGTCACAGTCGGTCTTCGCAACTACCTATTGTTATCGTTTTGACTGGACTTCATTTGCTATTCGTTTTATTAAACTGGGTGCATGCCATGGCATGGAATTGCCGTTTGTTTTCAATTCATTTCACTCGTCCCGGGGAAAGCTGGTAATGAAAGCAGCGAACAACAAGAAGGTGCAGCGCCTTTCAGAGACAATACAATCAGCATGGCTCAGTTTTGCCCGTACCGGCAGACCCAATAGTGATAATAATTTCTGGCCGCAATACAACCAACAAACCAGAACTACAATGATTTTAAACAATACGCTCAATCTTATTTCAGACCCTACACAAAAATTGAGACAGGGTTGGGAATCAGTACTGACAAGATTGCCGGGTAATTAACCCCAACACTGGCGCAAGCATGGTTCATGCGTCCCTTATATCAATTATTATTGAGCATCCGCTCACTTGGTTAAACCAACGGGTTACCGGAGCTTCCCCTGCCTTCACTCGCGGGACGCGAGTGAAGGTTTCCGCTGCCTCCGGCATCATTTGCTTTTCAATTTCCTGGAGGCAAGATGCCTAATAAAGCTCACTCGCCAGAGGCGGGCGAGGACATCTTCAGATATGCTGCGCCAGGTTAGTTTTAAATCAATCTCTTTTCAACCGCTTTTTCAAATCAGCCATCAGTTCTTCAAGAGTTTGCCTGCATATCTCTTGTATTTGCTCCTTTTGGTCTTCGCGCACCAGGCTGTTGTCAACTCCTATTGAACCCGGGGTGGAATATGAACCGGCAGATACCATCGGCTTGGCGCATCCGGGCTTGCTGGAATCTTTCTGGCGCACGTTGGAAAAAGACGGTGTTGACCTCACGCCCTTGCGCAGAGCCTCTGAACGCTTTCTGCAAATGTGGGGATACACGCTCCGCTACGCAGATGTTCGTTCGGGGAATGAGTGAAGCTTCATGGCATCTTCATTTCTTATAATAATTCTTTCTGAACCGCCAATGTTCAGCATGATGAAACGAATCAGCCTTTCGCTTTAAAAATATCATCACTCACATTCCTTTTCAAGATAGCCGAAGCAGTAAGCAAGCCGCTCATCAATGCACCGGCAACACCGCAGGTGGCGATGTCTTGTCCTGTGAGGTAAAGATTTTTCACGGGCGTTGCGGGGCGAAGAAATTTCAACGCAAACCTGTCAGGCGTGTGATTGATTCCGTAAATCTCGCCACGCGCATAGTTCACAAAATTTGCAGTGGAGAGTGGCGTTGACATTTCATACACATCAATCTTTCCCTTCACCTGTGGCTCGAAGCGGTAAAGCTGTTCCAGCAATTTTTGCGAAAGTTTTTCTTTGAATGCTTCATATTCCTCTCCGCGATGATTCCATTGAGTGCCTTCCCATTTTGCAAACCGCTCATAAGGCATGAACCCGATGATTTCAATGGTGCTTCTGCCGGGATAATATTTTTCAAACTCAGGGTCTTTCGCAGCGGGAAACGAAATATAAGTGACCGGCAAAGGCGCATCAGGATTATCCAAATAATTCTGCAAGTTCTCATCGTGGTCATAATTATCGGGATAAATCCAATAGTTCGCCTTGGGCAGGTTGAGGTCTTTCGCGGTGTGTTGTAAGCCAATATAAAGGCTCACGTGCGCGGCTGATGGCGTTACTTTTTTCACCAAATCAGCCATGCCATAGTGTTTGCCGATTTCAGCAGGAATGAGCTTGCGGTAAGTATTGATGATACCCGCGTTGCTGATGATGGTGTCTGCATACAACTCTTTTCCGTCAGCCATTTTCACTCCGATGGCTTTGTTGCCTTTCACGATCACTTCACTCACATCGGCATTAATATAAATTTTTCCGCCAGCGGCTTTTATCACTGGCTCGATTGTTTCTGCAATTCTGCCCGCACCACCAACAGGGTAGTAGCCCCCGTCAAAATAATGGCTCACCACCATTGCATGAATGGCGAAGCTGCTCAACGCAGGCGGCATTCCGTAATCGCCATACTGTGCAGTGAGCACACCGATAAGCTGCTTGTTGTCGGTGATGGAGCGCATCACTTCCAAAGTCGTCTTGTCTGCAAACTTCATGTAGGGCGAGCGCATGAAATAGCCCGTGAATTTGCTCACGAGAGGCGGCATCGCTTTTTCAGCGAAATAATTGCGCGACACCGCGTTGGCTTTTTTCACCAAATCAACATACGCATCAATGGAAGCCTGGTCTTTTGGCGCGGGAAAATATTCCTTCATTTGGCGCTTGAAATTGTCCACGCCTTTCACGAAGCGATATTCTTTCTCTCCGAAAATCGCGCGGTCATACACCTCGCCCATGTCAGCCCATTCGAGCTTGCTGTCGGTCACATAATCAAACAGCCTGCGCAGCGTGCGGGTTTTCTTATTCACCGCCCCGATGTAGTGAATACCCACATCCCATTCATAGTTTTTTCTTTTGAACGCATGTGTGAAACCGCCTGCTGTGTAATGCTTTTCAAGCACCAGCACTTTCTTGCCATCTTTTGCAAGCAAAGCAGCGGTGGTAAGCCCGCCCATGCCCGAGCCGATGACAATTGCATCAAACTTTTCGCTAACGGGTTGTTGTTTGTAGGAAACTCCGACTTTCATACGCGCAAGCTATAAAGATTTTTTTGTTTCAGGAATGCGTTACTTCAGCAGTTATCCCTATGCTGTTAATTCAATTTCTTTCTGTTCAACTTGCTTCGGAGTGAGGGCAGGGGATTGCAGTTTCGATTGTTCATGCGAGCAATAGGCGCCTGAATTTTCTAAAGGATACTTTTTGTCAAGGTCAATGTTGTTGAAACTTTTCTTTGATCCCCACGCAAAGAACTTTTCAAAAACGGGTAAAAGTTTGCTTTGCTTAATCATTTCAAGAAAATAAACTTCGTGTTCTTTTTCCTTAATGCCCATGTCATATAAACACCGGTCATGCGCGGTGATCCCCAGCGAATTAAAATATTGCTTCATGCGGAAATACTCGCACACGTTGCCGCTTTCTAATCTGCCTGCAAAATAAATCGGCATAAACCAGCCAATCACGTAGCAACTGCCCGCAATCACTTTGCCGATAATGTGAAATTTGATTTCATACCATGTAGAAGGCTTTATGCCATATTGCTCCATCATGTCGGCAAGTTCTTTACGATGGTTCCATTCATCAATTTCAATTTGGCGGACAGCCTTCTTCGCATCGGCATCGTTCAGCGAGGCTGCATGACCCTGATAGGCGAAGGCAGCGGCTTTCTCTGCCGAGTATGCCATTTTTATTAAATCAATTAAAGCGGGGTGTTGAAGCTGAACGGCATTTCCGGCTGGTTGCATAGAGGTGGTTTTCAGAAAAGAAGAGAACGCTGCGGATGAACTGGATTCAGCATGTAAAATTAACGTGAGTTCGGGATAAGGAAAGGGCTAAAGCCCTTGGCGACTATTCAGGCAATCCTTAAACCCCGACCTGAAGGTCGGGGTTTAAGGATTGCCCCGCCTTTTAAGGCGGGGTAATGAAAAAACAGGTGTGTTAGACACAGTGCTTTAGCCCTTCTATTTCTTAACCAGAACTCACGTTGAAATTACCACTCAAATGACGCATTGAATAGAATCTATTGAAATTCTATCGCACCAGCATCGCCTTGCCATAGTATGCGGCATCATCTGTTTGCAAACGATAAATCAACATGCCGTTTGGCAGGGAAGCAGAATTGAATGTGAATTTTTGAAATTCATTTGCCTTCACTTCTCCTTCATATAAAACACCCAGCAACTGCCCGGTGAGGTTGTAGATTTCAAGTTTGGCGTTTGATGTTTTTGTAAGCGTGAATTCAATATTCAACTCCTCATTAAACGGGTTGGGATAAGCATGAAGCGAAATGTCACTTTCTGATTGGGATAAAGGATTGGCATCCTGCTCATCCTGCTTTGCGCTTCCGCACGCTTGTCCCGGCACAACCTGCGCAATCAAAGCGCTTGAACTACCTGATTGCCCGTCATGGTAGTTGTCGGTTTTCGTATCGCCAAACCAAAGGAAAGGAGTGGTTCCTCCGATGAATTCAATCTTGCGCACATGTATTTCAAACATATTTGCCCCGTTGCTAAACGGAAATTCAAAGTAAGAAATCTGTGTGAAGTTGAAACCGTTGAATGCGGAAAGCGGAATGCAAATCGTTGTCCACGCATTGCCTACTCCGCCTTGCGGTAAATAACTTCCCAATGCAACAGCGTTGGCGCTGCTTGCCTGCGGGCGCATTTGAATTTTGCTCCATTCGGCATTTGCGAGCGGGTCGCGCAGTGTAATACAAACGGTGTGATTTCCGCTTGCGGTAACATCTAATTTGGGCGACCAGATATTTGTCGGGCTATAACCGAGCTTGAGTTTGCGCCAGCTTCTTGCCGGATTCACCACCTTGAGATACGCAGACTCATTTGTAATAGCCTGATGAGAACATTGTCCACTGGTGCAGAGGTCGGTGGTGCAGGCGTTATTGTCGTTGCAATCAACATTTGTAATGCAGCACGATTGTCCGGGTACTTGTGTATGCTGACACTGATTGGCAGAACAGAAATCAAGTGTGCAGATAATATTGTCATTGCAGTCATGTGGCGCATGTTGACAGATTCCGCTTGTGCAAAAATCAATGGTGCATCCATCATTGTCATTGCAGTTCATAGGAGTATGCAAACAATTCCCCGACTGGCAGGCATCAATGGTGCAGGCATTAAAATCATTACAGTCGGCAACCGTCTGGCAACAAGTGGAATTATTTCCAAAGCACACCCCGCAGTTATCCTTGTTGGAATTAGCGACATGCCCGGTATTTCCGCCTGAACAAATTCCGCAACCATCAATAAGCGCTGTGCCGTTTACTTTTCCATTGCAATCAACTTTGGGAGGCGTGGTGCAGGCGAGCGGTGTTCCTCCGCTCGGATTAATCACAGTGAAGTTTATAGTTACCGCAGTGCCCGCAGTGCCGCTTGCACCCGAACCTGAATAAGGAATTGCAGTGAGCGTATAAGTTCCGGCAGCAGGCATCCAGGGAGTATAATATCCTATGGGGCTGTCGCCATACAAGGAATAGGGTGCCTGGCTTTCAATTCTGAATGTGTTTCCGTTTAAAATAAACCGCACGCTACCAATTGGCTTGCGACAAACATTTGCGCGCACATTAAACCGGCACAACGTATCCTTGCTGATAACAAGTCCGTTTTTAAGTATTGCAACTTCGCCAAACCTTCCTTCATACATCAGGCTCAGACTATTGATGCGCAGGTTGCAATCAGTGCATGCCGTTAACCCCGTATTTCCGCCAACACATCTGTCGCACTGGTCAATAAGCGCGGTGCCGTCACACACATTGTTGCAGTCGAACACCGTGCAGGGATTGCAATAAGTAACGGCAAGCGTTGTAACAAGAACGCTGTCGCAGCCGGAAGCAGAAGTGAGCGTGTCTCTATACACTCCGCTTGTTGTTCTTAAACTTCCACCAAGCAATACGCTTTCCCCTTCGCAAATTTCCAATTCTGTTTGATGAACGAAAGCGTTTACTACTGAAAGTTGCGTGATGATTGTGCTATCGCATCCTGCTGAACTGCTCAGCATATCATAGTATGTTCCCGCAAGTGTTTGATAATTTCCTCCGGCAAAATGATTTTGTCCATTGCAGATTGAAACAGCAAGATTTGTAACGATAGGAGTGCGCACGTTAAGCACCGTTGCAAGAATGCTGTCGCAGTTTCCTGCTGTTTTATAGTTATCGAAGTATGTGCCGCTTTGTGTTTGCAATGCGCCTCCTGCAAAGTAGCTCTCGCCAGAACAAATAAAGATTGTGCGGTATGCACGAATAGGCGAGCGAACATTAAGCGTGGTAATAATAATGCTGTCGCAGTTTCCTGCACCGTTCAATGTGTCATAATAAGTTCCGGATTGCGTTCTGAATGCGCCCCCTGCGAAGTATTGACCACCGCTGCAAATAGAAACAGTTACTGCTGTAACACTGCCTGATGATGTATTCGGGATGGTAACCTGCTCGCTTGCAGAGCATCCATTACTGCCTGTGACAGTGATGGAATATGTTCCGGGCGTAAGTCCGTTGGCTGTTTGTGCAGTTGCCCCTGTTGACCATAAAAATGTAAAAGGCGAAGCGCCACCAATTGGATTTGCTCTAACCTGCGCCTGTGGGTTGGCGCATCCGCCTGTATTTACAATGTCAAAGCTCACGGAAAAAGTATTTCGCACAAGCACAACCCAATCTTCATTCGTGTAGGGTGGGACGCCAAGATTTACATTGCCGCTGTTCACAGTCGTAACGCTGCCATTTAATAACGCACCTCCGTTTTTTGGGTCAAACCATTTCACAGAGTAATTTCCGCAGGGAAGATTGATGTTCGTAGAGCTGTTATTGGGCACGTAAACAGCATACACTTTTCCCGGCAGCGCATAGCAATAATCACTTGTGCTTGAAGTAAGCGCATCTTGATTTTTCATTTCCCCGAAGGGAAGATAGCTGTTGAAAAAAGTGAGCGCATGACGTGTGAAGTTCCATACATTGGCGCGTGTGCGGAAAGTTTCAACAGATAAATCATCAGCTCCGAAATACCACGCCACGCCACCGCCACCGCCCATCAAATTTCCCCACAACACGCTCTTTCTTAATGACTGGTGATTGGTAGCTGCGCCATCAATGGTAATTCCGCCTCGTGTTTCATCGTGGAAGATGACCCATTTTCTTCCGTGAATCGCTGAACTGTCGCGCCACTGAACAGTGAAGTTGTGAACGCCTTGCGCATAATCCTGCTGCGAAGTGCCGTCATAATCGGGATAGCCGAGCAGCGGGCGATAGATGGCGGTGTTGTCATACGCATTCAGGCACACAAAGCTTTTGTAAGGGTCGTATGTTTTGAAATAAGTCGCCATGTCTTTGCGCTGCTGGTCGCTTTGAACTCCACGGCTTAAAAATTCTCTTCCATTCTCTTCACCCAAATCCCACAGGATTGCTAAATGGTGACTGTAACGCGCAATCAACTCACGATAAAAAAGCCTGCGCTGGTTGCCGAGTTCGCCATTATCAAGCAGCATTTGATTTTCGCGCTCAGATAAAACAATATGCAGTGCGATACCGAGGCTGTCCATGTGCGTAAAAACAATTTCCCATTGGTCGAGTTTGGAAACATCGAAGCGCTCGCGGTCGGCTACATTGTGTGAAAGCCAGGGCCACACATCATCGCCATCGCCTTTCACATTCATTACGATGAATCCGAAAGCGTTCATTCCCTGCGCAGCGATATAATTCAACGAGCCGAGAATTGCTTTGCCTTTTCCATTTTGCCACGTGGGGTCGCCATTGTGCCAATCCTGCAAGTGGTCGGTGTATTGGTGCAACCCGTTAGGAAGCGTTGTTGCTGCTCCGCCCACATCATACGTGCCGTCAAACTCATGATAGGCGAGGAAATTTTCAGGACAATAAGAGCCGCCCTTCACGAAATATTCTCCCGTGCCTGCAAACTGTAAATGATGTTTTCCAACATAGCGCAGCTTTCCTTTTGCGCGGTAATCTGTTCCTGTTTTATTTGAGGATTGAATGGTGAAGGAGCCGGACAATCCGTTCAGCGGAGCAACCGCAGTGCCGGCAGTTGCAACAGCGCTCACAGCAACATAACTCCCTGTTCTGAATGAAACGGTATAATTCCAAACGCCTGTTTCATCGGGACAAAAATGTACGCGCCATTTGCTGCCTGCTGTTGCGCCTGTGTTTGCCGCGTTGCCATCGCCCGCGTAATAACCCGGCACGAGATAAGTTTTTGTTCCCTTCGTGAACGTGACATTGAGGCGATAGTCCGTGAAGGGATTTGTTGCTGCGATCTCTGAAGTAGCGATTCCGCTTTCAAGCGTGAGCGTTACTTTATGCCATTGCTTCAATTCGCCTGTTACTGCAACCTGCGCCCATGCAGTGTGCAGAAAAAACAAGAATAACGTGAAATGCAGAAGGAAGGATTTCTTCATGGAGGAATGCAGATGCAATTTAGAAAGTGTTGGACTCTACAAGTTAGTCCAAGCGTGAGTGATTTTCAAGTAATTCTTTTTCCTTTTTTCCGGGTGCTACCTTTCTATAATCAGGGTGACAGCCTGTGGTAGTGTCTCACTTTGAGCATGTGCGTCATGCTGAGCGAAGTCGAAGCAGCGCACTGGCTTGTGCTACCCCTTTGTTCATTCAAGTCTTCATGTGGTGGCATTTGGGGAGGCGATACCTGGATGCTTGAATAACTTGAAGTCTTCAGACTTCATCAGCCCGCGCACGGAAGTGGAAACACTTCTGCAAATTACAGCAACCAAGTGTGCAACCGCGCAAGAGCAACACAGAACACTTGATTGAGTCAGAGGGATGAAGGAGGAAGCCCTTGCGCGATGGCATGAAATAGCCCCGCCACCCGCTCGTTCAAGTTTTGACGCGTTGATTTGTGCGAATGCCAACTTGGACGCATTTATTCCGGCAAGTTTGCAACTTCATGCGTTGGCAATTTTGAATTAAGTTGAAAACTTAAAACAAATGAAAGCCACAAGAAGGCGGGCACTCATGGCAAACGCCTCGATTCTTGCGGCAGGCGGGGAGCCTTTTCTGTTTTAGCGTCCGTTCCTGCAAGGTTGCACCTTGCAGGATGTTCACTTAAAGCCTCCAGCTTTAGTGAGCCAGAAGCTCACCGTTCTCTCCTTCAAGCGACACGCTTAAAGGAACAGCGGTTGCTGCCATCGGCAGAAGTGTTTTCCCCAACTCTGGCGCAAGCATTATAACTGGCGCAAAGCGTCCGCTTGTGCCATCATTGTTTCAGCGTCCGCTATCTTTTTTCCTTAATTA
Organism: Chitinophagales bacterium; assembly: GCA_034440455.1. Classification (GTDB taxonomy): domain Bacteria; phylum Bacteroidota; class Bacteroidia; order Chitinophagales; family CAIOSU01; genus JAWXCB01. Next base: position 17 of record JAWXCB010000088.1, on the reverse strand, counting down.
TTTGTCCCCGCTTGGGC
>JAWXCB010000087.1:0-2851 GCA_034440455.1 Chitinophagales bacterium | reverse complement strand
GCCCAAGCGGGGACAAATAATTAAGGAAAAAAGATAGCGGACGCTGAAACAATGATGGCACAAGCGGACGCTTTGCGCCAGTTATAATGCTTGCGCCAGGGTTGGAGAAAACACTTCTGCCGATGGCAGCAACCGCTGTTCCTTCAAGCGTGTCGCTTGAAGGAGAGAACGGTGAGCCTCTGGCTCACTAAAGCCGGAGGCTTTAAGTGAACATCCTGCAAGGTGCAACCTTGCAGGAACGGGGGTCCCCCTCTCCGCCCTCGCTCGCCTCTGGCGAGAGAGGCTTGAGCAGGCATCTTGCCTGATTAATGCTTAGAAGCAGTGGATGCCGGAGGCAGGGATAACAATTCACTCGCCAGAGGCGAGCGAAGGCGGGGGCCCACAGATAGTGGTAAGCGGTGCCGGTTGAAAATGGGATAAGTTCCTGCGCGTGCAGGGTGAGTGACAGCACTATGGCTGCCACGATAAGGATAGTCAGTTTGTTCAATGAGAAAGTAATTTAGCCAAAGGCACTCCTAATTTACCCTGCCTATGATTTAAGGATAAAGACAGGCAGGCGAACCATACCTGCGCCAGCATGGAGGGTTTTATTATTCCTGGACTGAACAAAGGATGCTCTCTATTTTATCATCACCAACTTTCCAGCACCGCTTGCTTAACTTGCTGCGCTTTTCATTTTTCTTCACCTCCAAAATCATTATGATGAAACACTCTTTGCTCGCGATGCTTTTTGTATTTGCCATTCTTTCTGCGCATGCCCAGTTTTCTGCTGAGAAATACTTTACAGATACTGTTGCTTTCGCTTTTCAGAGATGCTCTGTCTCTGTAGTAAAAAAGAAGGAGATCAAAACCTGTGTTCCCTATACTTACACTGTTCAGCTTATCAACGATGAATTTATCATCACGGAATTTGTAGAAAGCTCTGTAAAAAACTCCCCGCAGGACAATTCCTATACTGACCAGATTGTAACGTATGCGGGAAGGCTGGTAGATATGAATACGGTGGATATGGCGGTAAAGAAATTTACCGGGTTTGGAAAACAAACGATACCTGCAGAAATTTATGGGTTAATTATTTGGAGTGACAATTACGGGCTTCCTTTTACGAGCCAAAGCGAACTGTTGGGTAAAAATACAACACTGGGTGTGTACCTGTACTTTGCATCAGAGTCGGATGCATACAGCGCAAGAGCCTATCTCATCAAAAAATTCCTGGAAGCTAAAAATCGCTAACCACTGCGTTTCACGTCTTGCATGTGTTGTACTGCACAAATAGACTTTGCTGAAATCAAAGGTTCCAAACGGTCAATTCATTGCCCAGGAATTTGCTGATAATAACCAGTGTCTTTTCATCAGGAGTAACACAGAAATAATTCATGTCGCCATCTGAAGCGGGAAATAGTTTGTAAGGAATCAAGTCAACACTACTTCCCGATTTCACGATGGTGTAAATACCTGCAAAGCCCTGGGAGCCTTCCGGATTATCCGTGGCTTGATATTTCAAACACAGGTATTTTCCCGCAGGGCTTACGTCAACATGGATTACATTTTGAGTTCCGCTAAATCGGTTAAGCGTTACAAATCCCATTCTTTCTCCGGTTTTAATATCCAGCGCATACGCGGCTGCAGCCTCCTTTCTAAAAATGGGCGCAGCATAAAACACATCCTCTGCCATTGTTATTGAAGAATGTCCGGTTTGCTCCGTACCGGGCACAATCATTTCCATGCCGTGGTTGGCTTGCACAATTGTTGATGCGCCTGTTATAAGATTCACCGTATTGATTTCAAAACCCAATGATGATCTTGCATTTTTTGAATCATAGGAACAATAGATATCCTGCCCGTTCACTTGCTTAATCATCAGGTTTTCACTGGAAACATCAAAATATGCGTTTGATCTGACCGGTGTTTTCTTTATACTCTTTTTTGTAGCAATGTCCCATGTATAGACATATCCATTGATGGAGGACGTATCTTCATACTCTTTTCCGATGTAATATTTATTTTCATAAGTATAAAACTGCTTGTTGCCGGGCGAGAAGGCAACTCCCTGAGTCATTTGTGCGGATTCCATCACCGGCTTTGTCCAGTCTTCCATCGTATAGAGCCTGAATTTCCTAATGGTGCTTACCAGCATGTATTTCCCGTCTGAACTTACCCAGGCGCGGCAAAATTCAAACGGCTCGCCAAAGGAGTTGTCAAAATCGTCTTGTTTTAATGCAATTGACTTTGTTTCCTTGCCGGTAACAATATCCAGCAAGATTATTTTAGTTGCGGAGGTCACAATTACCTTTCCCGGAATTGCTGTGGCAAGCACATTTTCGGGATTAAAACTGAGTGTAAGCGTTTTTAAAGGAGTCTTTTGCACCCCATCAAAAGTTTGTGAATAGGTTGAAACGGTTGCAGCTAAAAGCAGAAGTAGGATGAAGTTGGGTTTCATGAATTTTTGAACTGGTGAGCGGTAAAGGTAGGATGTTATTCATAATTAGGGACAAGCGGAGGATTGCACCAGGTATGATGCTTGCGCCAGATTTGGGGGCAAATAGTAGCCCCGTCATTTATGGCGGGGTACAGGGATACCACCACACTCCCCTGCGACTTTAGCCCCTGCGCAGGCAAAGAATAAACAAGGAAAACAAAATAGCGGATGCTATAGGAGAATTATGCACAAGCGGACGCTTGCGCTATATTCGGAGGTCAATGCTAAGAAGTCAATTTCATTGGTTTTTATCTCGTAGGGATAACAGGTTGGTAGCAACGACATGTCTTTGCGGCTTTAGCCCAAGCGGGGACAAATAATTAAGGAAAAAAGATAGCGGACGCTGAAACAATGATGGCACAAGCGGACGCT
>JAWXCB010000086.1:0-23891 GCA_034440455.1 Chitinophagales bacterium | reverse complement strand
CAATGACCCGATTGCGCCTGTGCAAATTACTGATGTGAAGCTGGATGTGCCCATGACACCCGGCATGAGAACTATTAAGGCGCGCTGGAAAAGAGGCAAATGCGATTCCTTTGTGGTGGCAGCCGCCAGTGGACCTATCGCGCCCAACAGCGCGTGGCAGATTTTAACCGTATGTGCGAAGGCAAGTTGCGAAGTAACATTAACCACTCCCGGACAATGGGCGATTCGCATAGTTGGCGTATATACTGCCGGTCATGCTGAATCAAGCCTGCCCGTGTCATTCATGATTGGATAAGAACCCTGATTCTCTCTTATATACAAAAGCCTCGCGATTCCATCGCGGGGCTTTTGCTTTTTTATGCGGTTGGTTTTTCGGTCATTACTATCCGCCCCCTGTTCTTTCAAGTCTTTCTGCGTTGGCTTCGAGTCAAGGCGCGACTTGGAAGCGGGAATAGAAGGAGGGACTACGCGCCCAAGTCAGCACACGCGCAAAAAGCAAGCGCTGAAGACTTGAGCGAACAGCGGGTGCTATCCCGTTTATCTATTTTAGCATCACAATACTCTAATCGCATTGCCTAAAAGTTCATCTTTTCTCTTGCTGGTTTTGTGCCTGTGTTTCGGGTATCAATCGGCAAATGCCGGTGGTCCGTGGACACCCCAAAAACACAAGGGAATATTTATTGCCTCGGTAAGCCCCAACATCTACAAAAACATTTCAGGCGATAGCGGAGGATTGGCTTTGCAACGAAGAGTGTCCGATATTACCACACAGTTTTATGTAGAATATGGCATCACAAACAAGCTGGCGCTCACGGCAAATTTCCCCTTGAAGTATGTGCAAACGGGGCGTTCAATAGAGGGAAGCGATGACTTTAACGACACGCTGCCTGCCGGGCGCATGGCGGGATATGGCAATCCGGAGGCGGAGTTGAAATATCAGTTTGTCAATAAAAAAATTATCCTCGCGGGTGCATGCAAGGTGGAAGCCCCCGTTACTCAATATAATAATTCAAATGCCCTGAGAACGGGATATGACACCTGGTCATTCATTCCCACGGTGTATATGGGGCATAGCTTTTCCTCCCGCCTGTATATTCAGGGGATGGCAGCCTTTGCATTTCGCATAAATGATTATAGTGATGAATGGCGGGCAGCCGTAGAGGTAGGCTACAAGCTGAAACGCCCCTTTTGGATTGCGCTGTTCCTGCAGGCGCGGCAATCCATCAATAACGGAAGCCGCAATGATGCCGACCTGCTCACCTCCAATAATCTGCACACAGGACTCTACATGAATGATCAACAATATTTTGCATGGGAGTTCAAATTTTCTTATGCCTTCAACCCGCGCCTGGGAATCAATTGGGCGTTAGCCGGAGGGCTTACCACGCGCTATATCGCACGAACACCCGCCTTTTCATTCGGGGTGTATTACAACTGGGCTGAAAAGAAGGGATAAGCAAACACTATCAGAGGTAATCGCAAGATGCAGTTTTTGTGGGCGCGTACTTCCCTCGTTTCCTTATCATGCGCATTAGTAGCGCAGCTCGACAGAAGGGTGAGGGGGTTTATGAGCAAACCCTTTGAATGGCGCAGGTGTGGCGCGTTGAGTTTGCCACAACCAATTGCCACAACCTATTGGTGCGAATAATTACCATGACCAATTGCCACAACCAATTGCCACGATCAATTGCCACGACCTTTAGGTCGTGGATGAAATAGATAAGCCCTCATTGGCTTTAGCCAAAAGTATTCTTATTAAATCCATGCACAACTAAAAAACTATTTCTTCTGAAACTTGATGATCTCAAGCGTTTGGCGCGTCCTATCCATGATGTAGAGGAAATAAGTTCCCGAAGGCAGGTTTGCCATGCGCATCTGCAAACTCGCCCTGCCCACCACCGTAGCCCGCTGCTCAAAGCCGCCCAGCGGATGTCCGGATATATCATACAGGTCAAGGATAAGATTAGTCTCATCCCTTGAGGTGAGGTCAATATGCAACACCTCCTTTGCGGGATTAGGGAACACGAAATACCCTATCTCCACATCCGTGCATTGGTCGTAGGAAGTACACACAACACCCTTTTGCCCCCGCACCGCCTGTGCCGCAGCCGGGTGGTAAGCAGCCGCCAGCACACAGAGCAGCAAAATCGAAAAAATGTTAACACTTTGCATAACCTTACATTTCAAGAAAGGTAGGCTTCGTGTCGGGAAAAGAGAATGACAAAAGTCACATTCACGTAAAACTTCAGCGCAGGTTTTTCACCACTTCGTTATTTAGAAACAATACATTCCCATAATTATTTCCCGCTTTGATTTGCAGGTTGCTCACTTCATACACGCCATAGAATTTGAAGTTGTGTTTGCTTGCAAAATCAATCAGGTCGTTGATGTAAGTGTTGCGCGTATTGGCAGGCGTGAAACCCACTTCGCAGAAAATGGCTTTTATTTTTGACGTGGCTATCATATTGCGAAACCCTTGCAGCACTTGTATTTCATATCCTTCCGTATCTATTTTCAATAAATCAATTTCCGGGATGCGGTACTCTTTGCAAAACAAATCACCGGTGGTAACGCTAATGGTTTCTTTCGCATTTCCCGTTGTGTTCTGCGCTTCTTTTTTCAGCGAATTAAAAACGGATGCATCTCCTTCAAACACATCTATTTCAACCGATTCAGCTTTTTCGCCCAGCGCTACATTAAAACACTGCACGCGGGTTAATCCTTTTGTGTTGTCCGTCAGTTCGCGGAATGTTTTTTTCACAGGCTCAAACGCATAAATCGCTGCTGCTGGAAAGGATTCACGAAACTTGATGGATGTTTGCCCGATGTTTGCGCCCACATCAAAAACGGTTTTCAGCGGCAGGCTGATTTTGTTTTTCAAATCATTACTCAGGTCGCATCCGATAGGAATATCCTTTTTTTTGTAAATCCAATATCCTGACAAATCAATCAGGAGTTCTCTTGCTTTCGTTTTCAGTGTTGCCATTTGGATGGACTAAAATAACCAGAAATTGGTGGTTAGTTGGTGGTGGATGGTCGTTAATGGTTAGACATTCGTAATTATTTGATTTCTTCGGAAAATACCATTCGGCTAAACTGCAAAGAAAACGTAACGCACTCTTTTGCACCGCCTCACCCCCGCCCCCTCTCTCCATTTGGAGAGGGGAGTCCAAACTGCATCAGGTGCAAAACAGGCTTCTATAAAAATGAATTGCATTTTCCGAAGAGGTCTATTGTATTGACAGAGGTCGGTGTCCTCCCCAACCATGCCGGAATTCCTACACTTTATTCTTCCCTGTTAATTACTGCATCTGCAAATCCCAAAACTCTAATCAACTAATAATAACTTTGGAAATCTTTCAATAAAAGGGAAGGCACGAAACGATGGGCGTACTTATTATGGCTGCGCAGTTGCTGCTGGGGCTGGGGCTGCTGGTGTTTATTCACGAGTTGGGGCATTTTCTTGCCGCGCGCGCCTTTGGCATCCGCGTGGAGAAGTTTTATATCTTCTTCGATTTCAACGGTTGGAAGTTGTGGAGCAAAACAATTGGCGATACTGAATATGGTATTGGTTGGTTTCCACTGGGCGGCTATGTGAAAATATCGGGCATGGTGGATGAGTCTATGGACAAGTCTTTCCAAACCACCGAGCCGCAGCCGTGGGAATTTCGAAGCAAGCCTACGTGGCAGCGTTTCATCGTAATGGTGGGCGGCATCACCATGAATGTGATTTTGGGCATCTTCATTTTCGCTTATTGGTTACTGCAATTCAAAAAAGAATACCTGCCGCCTGAAAGCCTGAAGGACGGAATTTATGCTTACCAGCTTGCCCGCGACAATGGCTTACAAACGGGAGATAAAATATTAGAGATTAACGGCAAGCCCGTTCAGCGCTCCATTGACCTGATGTCTTTGAAAGTTTTCTTTGGCGCAAAACTGAAAATAGACCGACATGGTGAAATCGTTGAAGTGGATTTGCCGGATGATTTGTTCCAGAAATTCAAAACGGCAAAAGACATGTTCATCACCACCGAAAACTTTCCCTTCATGGTGGATAGCGTGGTGAGTGAAGAAGCAATCAAAGCGGGGCTGCAAGCGGGCGACAGAATTATTTCCTTTAATGATGAGCCTGTGGAATCATTTGGCGAGATGCGCGAACTCACTGTTGCCAATGCAAAGAAAACAGCAAACCTCCGCATCGTGCGTGGAAGCGATACGCTTGGCATCAGCGCTCCTGTGAGTGAATTCGGCACCATCGGTTTCACGCATGCGCCTTCGCCAAATCCTTATGAGCATAAAAAATATACGCTTGCAAATGCTTTTTACTTTGGAGCGAAAGACGGCTGGGAAGCAATCTATTTCAATGCCGTTGGCTTGGGAAAAATCGCCACGCGTCAGGTGAGCGCGTCTGATTCGGTGCAAAGCCCCATCGCCATCGCGCAGATTTACGGACCTGTGTGGGATTGGAATCGCTTTTGGTATCTCACCGGGCTGATTTCATTCATCCTCGCGTTCATGAACCTGTTGCCCATTCCGGCTTTAGACGGAGGGCATGTGATGTTCATCATCTATGAAGTGATTCGCGGAAAACCCGTGAGCGATAAATTTCTCGAACGCGCACAGGTGGTCGGCATGGTGCTGCTGCTTACGCTGATGACTTTTGCTTTTGGAAACGACCTTTATAAAATCTTCTTCAAATGAGCTTACACGCGTATTCTTTCTTTTTGCTGATTCTGCTTGCGCCTTTTTTTGCAAACAAAACAGTTGCGCAGGAAACGAAAGACGACTATGCAAGAGTGATGATCATTCCTTTCGACCCGAATCTCTATTTCTCCGATTCCGATGACCAGCTTTCAAAGCATAATGATAAAAGCATCAAAGAAATCCGAACGCTGTTCCGCTATGGCATCAACACTACGGTGAATGCAAAAATCCTGGCGCGCTATTCCACCCTGCCTCTGCTCACCGACACCATGAAAACGGCAAGGGAAGATTTAAACCTCATTTACCGCGACATCAGCTATTTCAAAGACAAGAGCATGCCTTCGGAAGCGATGAAAAAGAAAATAGAAGAAGAAAAGAAGGCGGAGAAAAATCCGTTGACGTTCAAGAAGAAAGATGCCGAATCAGAAGCGCAGGTAACATCAAAACTGAATAATCATGTGCTCGTGCAGGAATATATGAATGTGAAAATTCACCAACCGGAAATGCTCGCTTATTTGCAAAAAAAATATGAAACCGACATGTTTGTGTTCATCAACCAGTTTGAATTGGTGACAAACTATGAGCATTGCCTCGACCGCGCCACCAACACCTTTGAGCGCGACATCAAAGTGCATTTCTCCATTTTTGACGCATCAGGGAAGCAACTCGCAGGCGATGTTGCCATCGCGCATTTTTCCTCCAACACAAACGATATAACAGAAATCATCCGCAACAATTTCCCCGTTATCTCCGAATATCTCGCGGGTAATCTGCCAAACAAAACGGAGAAGACGGAAAAAACAGAGAAAGCAGAAACCCCATCTGAAACGCCCGTTTTGCCCAAAATTGAAAAAGGCGAAACGATGGAGTTTGAGGAGAATTGATTTAGTGGTTAGTAATCAACCTTTGAATATCTTCCGGTGTATCCACCGCTTGTGTATCAAACTCGGTTTCACGTACTTTAATACGATAGCTATTTTCCAACCAGCGCAATTGTTCTAACGATTCTATCCCTTCGAGTTTTGCAGGCGGCAGCTTTACGATTTCTCGCAAAACATCCGCACGGAAAGCATAGATGCCGATGTGCTTGTAGAAAGAATCAGTGTTCAGATTTTTTTCGATGCTGCTTTTTTGCGCATGAGGAATTGGTGAGCGGCTGAAATAGAGAGCTTCGTGATTATTGTTTAACACAACCTTCACCACCGAAGAGTTCTGATATTCTTCTGCTTTCTCAATCTTCTTTACCAGCGTGGCAATTTGCGTGTCGGTTTCTTTCAAACAACTTGCAACCAAATCAATTTGCTGAGGGTGAATAAAGGGTTCGTCTCCTTGTATATTGATTACTGCATCAAAATTTTCTCCGGCAAGTTGCAGCGCTTCAGCGCAGCGCTCTGTTCCGTTTTGATGATAGGGAGAAGTCATCACGGCATTTCCGCCAAACTCTTTTACATGATTGAAGATGCGCTCATCATCGGTCGCAACAATCAATTTTGAAAGTGAAGCTGCTTGCTTCGCTTGCTCATACACGCGCTGTAGCATTGTTTTCCCTTGAATCATTGCAAGCGGTTTGCCCGGAAAGCGGGATGATGCGTAGCGCGAAGGAATGATGCCGAGGATGTTCAAAAGGAATTCTTTCGGTAAAAATAGAAAGACGCTTCCTATCTTGTCGGAACAATTCTTTTCCATGCTGAGAAAATTCCTCATTGCAATTCTTGCAATCGCGCTGCTCGTTGCGGCATTCTTTATCAAAACCCTTCGTGATGCGGGTGAATTCAAAACTATTGAGCCGCATTTTAAAGGAACAAAAACTTTCATTTCCGGCATCATCGGTGCGGAAGACATCACGATTGATTTTGAAAATAACACAGCCATCATCAGCGCTGATGACAGGTTTGCAACGCTTCATGGACGGCATGAGCGCGGGATGATTTACGCGCTTAATCTGAACGAACCCGCTTCAAAACCTTTTGTGCTGATTGATAGCATCCACCCGCATGGAATCTCACTTTATCAATCACCGCAAGGGCATTTTATCTATGTGGTGAATCATGACAAGGGGAAACATTCCATTCTGCTGTATCATGGTAAGAACCTTGTTAGAACTTTTCAGGATTCCGCTTTCATCCTGAGTCCGAATGATGTCGTTGCGGTTGATGAAAGACGATTTTACTTCACCAACGATCATGGTTCTCACACGCACATCGGGAAAAAGCTGGAGGATTATTTTCAACTCAAGAAATCAAACGTGATTTATTTCGATGGTGAAAACTATTCTATCGCTGCGGATAACATTGCTTACGCCAATGGCATCAACATGAGCCGCGATGGAAAGGAAGTGTATGTTGCCTCCACCATTGCGGGCAGCGTGCAGGTGTATGACCGCGATTCCGCAAGCGGAAAGCTCATGCTGAAAGATGAAATTTTTCTGAAAACAGGAATAGATAATATCGAATTGGATGAGGAGGGAAATCTTTGGGTAGCTTGTCATCCAAAGCTGCTCACGTTTGTGCGACATGCAAACGACACGAGCAAACTTTCTCCCTCGCAAGTTTTTAAACTCAGCAAGAATGCATCAGGAAAATTTTCAGCGAAAGAAATTTTTCTCAGCAAAGGCGATGACCTTTCCGCTTCAAGCGTTGCAGCAGTTACAGGAAACACGATGCTGATTGGCTCTGTGATGGATGAAGGGATATTGCGTTGTGAAATCAAGTGAAATCATTTATCAAAAAATAGCAGCGAAAGCTCTTTCCTGTCGGGCTTGCAGATGCCGCGCTCGGTGATTAATCCGGTGACAAGTCGCGCGGGAGTTATATCAAAGCCATAGTTTGCGGCTTTGCTTAGCGAAGGCGCGATTTGCACGGAAACAATTTTCCTGCCGTCAAACCCCTGGATGTGTTTTACTTCATGTTCGCTTCTTTCCTCAATTGGAATTTCAGCAGCATCCTTGATTTCCCAATCAATCGAAGAGGAAGGCAGCGCAACGTAAAATGGAATTTTATTATCAAAGGCAGCCAATGCTTTTAAATAGGTTCCGATTTTGTTGCACACATCGCCATTTGCGGTGGTGCGGTCGGTACCCACAATGCACATATCCACCATGCCGCGTTGCATGAGATGTCCTCCGGCATTGTCCACGATAATCGTATGCGGAATGCCATGTTTGCCCAATTCATACGCAGTGAGGCTGGAGCCTTGATTACGCGGGCGCGTTTCATCCACCCACACATGCACCGGAATGCCCGCATCATGCGCAAGATAAATGGGCGATGTGGCAGTGCCATAATCCACCGTAGCGAGCCAGCCTGCGTTGCAGTGTGTAAGAATATTTACAGGTTCTCCTTCGTTTTTTTTCTTGCTGAGGGATTCAATCAGCGGCAGTCCGTGCTTGCCGATTTGCTTGCACATTTTAATATCCTCTTCCGCCATGCGGTTAGCATTATCAAGCGCGAGCTTGATTTTTTCTCCGAGGTTTTTTCCTTCTTGAATTGCATAAAACTGTTTTTGCAACGCCCATTTTAAATTGCTGGCAGTGGGTCGCGTTGCAAGAATGGCGTTGTATGCTTTCTGCAAGTTCAGTTCTGCATTACCGGCTGTGGAATTCAGCAAAGCGGAATACAATCCATAAGCGGCAGTGATGCCGATTAGTGGCGCTCCACGCACCACCATCTCTTTTATCGCATGAACGAAGTCATCAGGATTTTTTAATTCGCGGATCACGAGTTCATGCGGTAATTGCCGCTGGTCAATCACCAGCACTTCAAAAGGGTTGTCGGGCTTTATCCAAATTGTGCGGTAGTGTTTATTTCCTATTTTCATTTTTATTAGTGAGAAATAGATTCCATCTTTTCACAAAGATGGAATCTGTTCCGTTAAAGATGCTCTATGTATGCTCCGTTTTCCTGTGCGTCATAATATTCCAATCCTAATTTTTCACAATCCTGCTTCCAGTATTTTATTTTTCCGGGCGAGTTGGAGCTGTCAAAAATTATGCGCCTGAAATTATACATTTTGACGAGGTCACGCATGTTTACTTTTGCATTTTTTGAGAGCAGCACATAATCCACGCGCAACTTTTCCTTTGGAAGATTTTCCCGCAAGGGTTTATCTATCAACACCATTTTTTTATCAAAGAACTGAATGTATTCATTCTCTCGTTTTACGAAAGGCAAACTGAAATCATGCTTCATATCCGCAGCGGCTGATTGCAGTCCGCTATCCCACCAGTTGTGTTTGATATGAAATAACATGCGGTCATAATCATGGAGCAGGGCGCTGTCGGCAATGAACAGATGCTCAGAGCCGCTGATGAAATCAATCGCGGTATTTTTTGAAACGCTGTAAACTATCAGCGTGCGTTGATATTGGTTTTGAATTTTTTCAGCCACGTTCCATCCGAGCAGCAACACCACCCACATAAGCGCAGCGAGGAGAAACGAATTGCGCCTCCAGTAGATAAACGCAACTACTGCGAGGAGAGAGGCATAGATGAACCATGATTCCGGCACGCTGATAGAAATGCCTTGCAGCAGCGCGTAGGGTAGGGCATCAATCGTGAGTACCACCCAATTCATCAGCCATAAAGATTTCTCCAATAGAAACCCAACAAGCTGATTGATGCCCGGAATCCAAAACACGCCAAACAGAAGCACACCAAGATAAAGAATCGCGGTAGATACAGGAATTACAAAAAGATTTGAGACAAGAAAGTAAACAGGGAATTGATAGTAGTAGAGCAAGCCAAGCGGAAACGTGGCAACCTGCGCAGCAATAGATACTGCCGTAATCATCCAGACTTTATCAAGCACCCAGTTGCGCGTGTAATAGAGCGGGTAAATTTTCGGTTGTAACATTACAATGCCGATTACTGCGAGATAAGAAAGTTGAAAACCCACTTCCATCAAATAGTAGGGATTGTAAAGCAAGAGCGCAAATGCGGAGCCGGCAAGCATGTTATAGATGTTGGTGATGCGCTTCATATTGCTGCCAAGCGCAACGAAGGTGAACATCACCGCTGCACGCAGCACGGAAGGCGACAAGCCAGTGAGCGCGGCATATCCCCAGATAATCAAAACAATGATTAAAGATTTGAATGTTTTTAGTCGTGAATTTTTATCCAAAAAGAAAAACAGGTAACTGAAAATCTGAAACATGATCGCCACATGCAAACCCGAAACCGCCAGCACGTGCATCGCACCCGAACTTGAATACGCTTTGATTAATTCATCATCAAGTTTCTCGCGCAATCCAAGAATCAGGGAAGAAGAAACGGCATAAGCCTGGTCGTCTTTCACATAGTTCCGCAGGATGCTCAACAGGCTGCCGCGCAATTGCAGAACGCCTGCCATCAATGGATTTCCTTTATCCTCTTCATACAGGAGCCAATCTTCCTTTTCAAAAAACGCCTGATGATAAATATTGCGAAACCCCATGAATCGCTTATAGTTGAATTCGCGCGGATTTTTCGCGTCAGGCAACGCTGCGAAATTATTTTTCACCAAAATCCAGTCGCCATATTTCAAAGCGAATGCAGCGGAATCTTTTCGCAGGTAAATCTGCACTTTCCCAATCACCTGCTGAATAGAAGTTGAATCGGTGATAGCGATAACTTTCCCGATTGTCTTGTATGTTTTTGCGCTTTCGGCAAGCGGCTCGTCAATCTGGAGCACGAGCATTGAATCTTTGCGCAGGAAATTGCTGAAATGCTTTTCATTGTAAATCTCCGTGTGTTGCGCGCAGAGTAAATAGCCTGCGAGATAAAACATGAAATGCGTTACAATGCCCAAAAGCCAGCCATACGTATTGGATTTCTTTAGCAAAGCAAGATACCGGCCTGCTAAAAAACCGGTAACGCAGAAAGCAAAAAGCAGTAATACAAACCGAGTGTCAGGATGAAATGGAAAGAAAACGAAACTGACTATCCCCAAGCAAAAAGGCGGGATAAGCCGGACATAAGAGATTTCTTTGAGCAGCGAAAGCACACATAAATATATAAAAAAACACAATAAAAAATGCTTCCCGAGGGAAGCCTTTTTTATAAAACGGACACTGAAAAAATTATCTGCTTACGATAATCTTTTTTGTAGCTGTTCCTTTTTCTGTTTGAATTTTCACGAGGTAAACGCCTTCAGAATTTCCGGAGAAATCAAGCGTGTGCCTGCTGCCTGCAGTTCTTTCATTGATTTCAAACGCCTTCAATGATTTTCCAACAATGTCAAACAATTCGATGCGCACTTTTTCAAAATCAGAAGTTTTGATTTCGAGCGTCAGCAAGCCGCTTGTCGGGTTGGGGAATATATCAAATGAATTTCCAATTGCAACATCGTTAATACCTACAGCATCCACTACTACATCTTTGCAGGTTTCCTTTATGGGTTTGCTGAAAGGCGTACTGTTGTAAACATTGGATGCTTTCAGGCAAACAGTGTAAGTGCCATTAGCGATGTATGTGCGGCTTGGGTTCGGTTGTACGCTTGCAAATTGGTCGCCAAAATCCCACTGCCAGCCTGTTGGATTGTAAAGTGATTCATCTGTATAAGCAACAGTGCCACCACTCACAACATAGGTGAAGTCCGGGTCGGGTTCTGTATTCACTACAACCACTCTTGTAGCGGGAGTAGCTGCGTTTCCTGCTGCATCGGAAACTGTGTAAATCACAGTATAGTTTCCGCGCGCGCTTACATTTACAACAGATGAAGCATTGCTCACAACATCTCCCGTAAGGTTGCCGTCAACGCAATCAACAGATGCAGCGCCCGGATCAGTAAAATTTTCACCGAGATAAACATAAAATGGGTTAGCGCCCAATGCTATTAACGAAGGCGCAGTAATATCGGCAGTGATATTCACCGTTCTTACAGAGGAAACAGGAGCATTCACCCCGTCAGTCGCGGTATAAGTAATGGTATAGGAGCCTACAGTGTTTGTATCAACAGTGCTTACAACAGTCAGCGACAGTGCGCCTGCGCAATTGTCAACCGCAAATGCTCCCGGATCAGCGAAGTTTTGGCAGATTTCAATGTTCAGGGGATTATCTCCATTCAGCGTAATCGCGGGAGGAAGGTCAGAAACATTCACCGTGCGTGAAACTGTTGTAGCAACATTTCCTGCGCCATCGGTTACGTCATAATCAATCGTATAGCTGCCCGGAACAAGCGGTCCCGGAACAGTGCTGGTAACAGTGATATTGTTAGTGATGTCGCCATCCACGTTGTCGTTAGCAGTTGCACCGGGGTCGGAGAAAAAGCTGCAAACGTCAATGTTAATGGTGGATGTGCCAGTCAGTAAAATTGTTGGGGGCGTATTGTCGGGAGTTGCAACCACGTTTACAATTCTTGTAGCGTCACATGCTGCGTTGCCGGTAGCATCTGTAACATTATAAGTAACGAGATAGCTGCCAACCGCAGCAGTATTTACTGCGCTGATATTTGCAACGATGTTGGCGGTGATATCGCCATCCAGATTATCATTTGCAGTAGCGCCCGGGTCAACATAAGGCGTATTCACAACCACTGTGATGGGCGAGGTAGCGTTCAAAACAATCACAGGCGGGAACACATCAATTGTGAACTCACTTTCCATGTATTGAATATCTTGCACGTAATGGAACGATGTGGGTTCAGCATCAGAACCGCTTGCATTCAACTGCGTGAACACAGTGGGAACACGATACGTGTTTCCGTTATGTTGCGCAACCGGTGAAAAAGAAGCAAACAACGCGCCTCCTGCCCAAATCGGGTCAGTGTCAGTGCGGTTTACAACAGGCGCTGCAAGTCCAGTGTTCACATCAAGGGCGCGTGTCTTCAGGTTGGGTAATTCATTGGAGCCTCCGGTTACGGTGGCATCTGAATCAAGCCATCCGAAAAACACTTTTTGTCCATCGGGGCTGAGCGAGCATTGCGGGCGGTTGTCCTCTGTAACATCAGCCGTAATATCGCCACGTAAGGTTGCTACATCATCAATGAAAATCGCCTGCCATTTGCAATCATTTGCACCGGTAGGAACATACGTGATGTCATAAATCTTCAAGCCTGCTCCGGTGCCAGTTGAGATAGCGTAATCCTGTCCTGACGAGCCAATCACCACGAGCATGTGGGGACTGCCGTTTCCATCTACCACAATATCCATATCAAATGCGGGCTGCGGAGTGGGATTCACGCTAAGGTTATTCACCACATTATTAAAGGTGGAAAGGTCGAGCACGATAGGTCCTGTCCAGTTGTCACCGCCATCGGTAGTTTTGTAAAGCACGGGAGAAAGCACATTGTCGCCACCGCTCACCACGTCACCAAGGAACGAAACAAATCCATATTGTCCGGTGGGGTCAAATGACATGTTCAGTGAAGTTGCCTGAATGGTGCCATCAAAATCCAAATCATAATCAGGAGAAACTTTTAAATATTCCACCCAATCCACATCATTTCTATTCGGATTCCACACGCCTTTGAAAATAATGAACGAGGTGAAGTTTGGCGCCAGGTCATTGGTGTTTTCCCAGTTTACCGCCCAAAAAGTGCCTTGTGTGCCATTACACAAGCCGCCTACTATGCTGATATCGCCATTATTTGGCGTAGAAATATTTTCAGTATATGTGAGCGTATCATTGTCCAAACGGGCAACGCCTGAGAAGTGGCCATCCCAACTGCCACCCGCATCAAAAGGCAACCAGCTTCCGAGGTAAAGCATATAAGCGCTGTCCGGGTCGGTGTTGCCGGTGGGATTGTAAATAGCAGTGTTGGGATAACGTCCTGCCCTTGTTTGCTGGTTTCCTTTGGGATTGAGCACACCCTGATTGAGCGTCCATGTGGCGCCACCGTCATAAGACACATCATAGCGATATTGCCCTACGTTGCTTAACGGAAAAATCGAAGGGTCGGAGCGATGCACAAACACTACTGTGTTCAGGTCGCCATTGGTAGCGATGCGGTTTACCTCCGAAGAAAGGATGGTAAACAGGTTGCCTGACGAGCCGATTTCCACCGATGTCACATTGCGCGCGCCTCCGCGTGGCATGTTATTTTGCAATTGATTTTTCAGGTAAAGATGCGTTTGTTTAAATGGCGCAGGATTTACCGATTGATAATCATCCTGAAGGCATTTTGTTTCCTTCATCTTCACGTTTACGATATTATTGCTTTGAGCAACAACAACAGTGATGATGCTGCCTAACAGCAACATGCAGAGAAATTTTTTCATGACCAGGTTGTTAAATTTTGGGTTAAAAATTACGAGAGCGTCAAAAATATAACATTTGCTTAAAAGCGCAAAGCTATAACAAGACATTAGTGGATAGTCGGAAGTCATTGGGGATTGGTTGCATTTCATGCCAGATTGTTTTCTGAATAATCTTTTAAATTTTCTGAACATCTGTTTTCTGTCAGTATTGTTGTTATCCACAGGCAGGAATAAATTTTTCTTTTCTCAACTTAAACAAAGCGCGAACTTGGCAGCTATCAATAAAATTCAATCGTGCGTGAATTGAGAAAACAGGTAAACCTCATTTTGCGTTAGCGTTTTCACTCCCTAAAACAAACACCTTGTATCTCTTCTTTGACACCGAAACAACAGGACTTCCCCGAAACTGGAAAGCGCCCGTAACAGAGGTAAATAATTGGCCCAGAATGGTTCAACTCGCGTACCTCTATTATGACAGCAACGGGAATAAAATTGCGGGCGGGGATTTTATTATTAAACCGGAAGGCTTTACAATTCCTGCTGATGCGAGCCGCATCCACGGAATCACTATGGACAAAGCAACCCGCGAGGGGAAAATGCTTTTGCCGGTTTTACAGGATTTTCAATCGCTTGTAAACCAAGCAGGATATTTGGTGGCGCATAACATGAGTTTTGATGAAAAAATTGTAGGCGCAGAATTTTTGCGGAATAACATGCCGAACAGCGTTGCTTCCAAAAAGAAAATCTGCACGATGGAAAGCGCGACAGATTTCTGCGCAATAGAAAGCGCCTATGGAAAATACAAGTGGCCCAAACTTTCAGAGCTTTATTTTAAGCTGTTTCGAACAGAATTAAAAGAAGCGCATAATGCCGCGATTGATATTGCCGCTACTGCTGCATGTTTTTGGGAATTGAAGCGACTTGGAAAAATCGCAAGAGGAATTCCCTCCAGTGCGCAAACGGCAACGCTATTTTAATTTTTCAGCCCGATAATTCCCGGAATGTTCCAAATGGACATGAACAGAAAATCCCAGCGGTTTTCTCTGATTTGCATCGCCTCGCGTTTCCAGAAATGCAAGTCATGCACGGTATAGAGATAACCATGTTTGTAAGAAGAGTGACTGGGACGCTTTGTCACTAAGAGTTCTACGGGGTAACGGTAGTCAGCTTCTCTGCGCTTAACAATTTCAAGAGCGCTTGTCATACTAATCTCTGTTAAATGCACTGCGCAGTTTTCGCTTTTAAATTTCGCATCCTTCTCTCTCAAATCAAGGAGGGTTGCCACTATCCCCTGGCGATATTTCGCGCGAAGCGCGGTAATTCGAATACCATCGCTGAGTTCATCAAATATTTTTTGCTGAAGCGAATCTTTGAAATGAATTTCACCTGTTGATTTCAACAGCGCATTGGTAGAATCAGAAAAAGTAAGTAATGGTTGAATCACTTCGTAATGCGCTTGTTTAATGAATTCTGCATCCGCTTCTTTACGCATCCATTTGTAACTAACATCAGGACGCGGATGCAGTTGCAAATTGAAAGGTCCGGGCATTTCATCCGTCACCGTTTGCGCGGTCATGTAGCGAATCAATTCTTTGTCTTTGATAGAATGCTGTTGCAATTTCAACGCTTCATCAAAGAAAGCGGTCACCTCATATGAATTGAAAAGCGTTGAGATGAATTGGGTGGGGGTTGGTTGAATCTGTATTCCATCTTTTTCATGCTTCCAACTCCAACGCGCGATGCACCAGTCGAAAAGCCAATAGCCCCATTCCCATCCTGAGCTGAATGTAACATGCCCCGTGACATTAAGCGAATCGCAGAGCAGAATATCATCGAGCCGCGCAGAAAGATAGGGCAGCAAAAACATCGGCACGGAATTGTCAAACGTAATCCAGTAAGCCGATTCGGGATAATACCATGTTTCGCGTTGTTTCTGCTCAAGTAGCAATGCATCAAGCATGTGCTTGAGATTTTCGTTTTGATAGACGGGCGCTTTCTCATCCACCATTGAATAAAACATCACCGTGTGAATGAGAATGCCGCGATGACTATCAAGGAGCGAGTCCTCTTTTGTGAAATCAAAATCTGTTTCTTCACCCGCGCCTACCATTTCTTCATGTTTCACAACATGCATTCGTCCCATTAGCTTCACGTCATATTTATTCACGAGGCAGTCGGTGAGATACAATTGCAATTGTTTTTTCTGCTTTTCATTTCCCTTCGTGAATTCGGTGGTGGAGAATTCTACATCAAACACGTCCCAATCGGCTTTGCAGAGTTTCGCAAGGTTTCTGTCTATCTGTTTTTTCTTGCTGCGAAATGAATTTGGAAAACTTTCATAGAGCATGAATGCCTTTTGCTGAATCATGTGCAGTGAAATATCCAATCCCATCAGGATGCCGCGCTGATGTCCGTATTCAACAAGAGGCGCGATATTTTTTACCCAACTTTTTAAATGAATACTTTCAAGCAAGTTATACTCGAAATAATTCTGCTGATTACGCGCAAGCCAGTCAATATATTCTTTGATGCGATTCCTCGCTTCCTCCGTAGAAGGATTCATCAAATCTTCCGTCAGTTCCAACGGGTGCTGCGTGTGCAGGTGAAATCCCATTTTGTGAAAACGCGGCACTGCGCTCCAGTGAAAATTTGTGGGAAGCGTCCATTCCTCAAAATGCGGAACGAGCATTTCACGCGGATGATAAAATTGGAATCCAAGTTTTTCCTGCAACAACCCATACAACCCGAAACTGATTGCATTGTATGTTCTTGCCTGAAGCGTCAATACAATTATTCCTGCTGAATCTTTTGAAATCCATGTATAATTCTGTTCAGAGTAATGCCTGACGGGGTAGGGCTGTTTTTCAAAATCAGTAGGAGTTGTTGCAAAGGCTTTGTTGATTTCGGGAAGGATTAATTGAACGGTTGCATTTTTGTTATTCCATTCCACCGGGCAGTTGCAGGCTTGATGCAGCAACTGCGTAACATCCTGAATGGCAAGTTGCGCAATGGAAGATTGCAAATGTTGGTTGCTTCCCTGAAGAGAAATAGTCAATGAAGCTGATGCAGTTCCCGATAAAAATAAGGACAGGATAAAACGGAAAAATCGCATGGGGCTAAAGATAACAAAGGGGCTTCTGCAGTATTGACATCTTCACTAACTTTAGAACTAAATAAAATCATCCCGATGCCAAAGAAAAAATCAAAAACAGGCAAACCACAACTTCATAAAGAACTTGAAGGTTTTGAAATGAGCATCAACGAATTCGGTGAAATAAAAAGCACTATGGATATTCAAAAGGTGAATGAGTTTCTGAACCGTCATGTTGACGATAAAAAATTTCTTGAGCGCGATGACCAGGATGTGATTAAGGAAGGAAAATTTATAAAGAAGGAAAGAAAGAAATCAAAAGATTGATTTTTGGAATGCTGCGCTGCAGGCGCACATTCAGCCTCCGTTCAGGTAATCTCGCAGATATTCATAGCGCGTTGTTAAATCCCCATTCTGTGCAACCGTAGCGCGTTCAATCATTCCGCTCTTTTCTTTCAGCAATTCCGGCAACACTACATTCGCCATTATTTCTCCGAAACTCTCCGAAGCATCGCGTGGTAATTCATTCGGAAGATTGTCAACCGCCATCATATCAATCGTGTGTGATTGGAAGGGTGCAGTTTCTTTTTGCGTTTGCGGGTCATAACCGAACACAGGTTCGGCAATTGTTGTGGAGCGCAGCGTAGCGGGAACAGAACCATTGATATCGCAGGAAATATCTGCAATTGCTCTGATTTTGAAATCAGGCGATTTCATTTCGTTTAACGAAAAATAACGCGGAGCGCGCGGGTCCCAGAAAATAGCGTTGAGCATTAAATCTGTGTTGCCATACCATTTTCTGAAATCACAACTGAATTCGTCAGGCTTCTGAAAGAACTCGTGCAAGTCAAAAGGCTTTTCGCTTTTGTGTGCATACATCTCTTTTGGAGAAAGCTGAGCGTAAACGGCTTCGCTGAAATTGCCGCTCAGATATTCTTCCGGTGAAACTCTTTTTATGTTCAGTAACCCCATCACCTCCACCGCGCCACTCGCTACTCTGCCATCACCGGTGATGAGAATACGCACAGGGGGAATTTTAATTTTTTTGTAATCCTCTTTCAGCGCTGCATAATCTTTGTATTTACCCACGCGCTTTAAATCCAATTTTCCTGTTTTCTTTCCCCAAGTGAAAAGCCCGTTGTGCGCGCCAACGATGCCCGCCCATTTTCCAAATGCAATCACGCGGATTCCTTTTTCATCGGTGATACATTCATAATCAATCAGCCTGATTTTCTTTTTGATGATTTCTTGTAAGAGCTTTTTGTTTTGCGGTTGTTTTTTGATGGTGTGTGAAAAAAACAAGTATGTCTTGTCAGGAATAAGTTGTTCAACCGGAACTTCTTTCACCCCAATCAAGATGGCGCAATCTCTTACATCTTCTGCCAGCAGAATTCCTTGTTCCGCAAATTCATTATCTGAAAAGCAGCGGCTTGATGAAGGTTGCGCTTTTATTTCAACAGCAGGAAATTTATCTAACAACTGCCTGCACTCTTTCGGTGAAATCGCCACGCGCGAATCGGGGGGCTTTTTGCCTTCGCGAATAATGCCGATGCTTTTCAAGTTTTAAGTTTGGAGTTTGAGGTTTAAAGTTGTTTTCAAACTTAGCTTCAAACTTCAAACTCTAAACTTGAAACTATCCCCATGGAACCTTTACCTTTGTTTCTGTATTATCACATCGAATTTGTTCCTTGAAATAAAATTGGGGCTGACCGGAATTGACAGCGGGTGTGGCAGTACACCGGCATGCCGAGCATTGTGCAATTTGGCTCGTGAATCTCAACGCACACAACTAGTTTTATAAATGGCGAAGTAAACTACGCCATGGCTGCTTAATTCGCAAAGCGAATCTAAGTGCCTGCTCCTCATGTGTTTCGCCCGACAGGCGCGTGAATGAGCACCATACTTATCGGGTCGGATGATGCAAGCGCTCCGGTGCATCATACGTAAACAGGAGATCGGGTTGCAGTTTGGTGCGTTGCCTCTCCTGCCGCTTCCCTAAATCAAAAGGTAACTAAGCATGTAGTCGTTGTGTTGACATCTCGTCTGGACGTGGGTTCGACTCCCACCAGCTCCACTTTTAGATAATATAGAAAATGTTAATAAAAAGTGGCTTGTCCCAAGATTTACTGTTGCCTATGCGACAGTTTAACCTATGCGGACAAGCCCTTTATCTCTTTAAGCTATCCTCCTCTCTTCTTTTTTCTCCAGGGCGCATCCTTCATCCAATCGCCAGCCATGATGCAGCCAAACGGAAGAATTTCGTCCACAATTTCTCCGAGATTAAACTCTTTCATTTGGTCTTTTACCATCTGAGCATTTTTATAAGCGCTTGGTA
This sequence comes from Chitinophagales bacterium, assembly GCA_034440455.1. Taxonomy (GTDB): domain Bacteria; phylum Bacteroidota; class Bacteroidia; order Chitinophagales; family CAIOSU01; genus JAWXCB01. Next base: position 4,590 of record JAWXCB010000086.1, on the reverse strand, counting down.
ATTCTGAAATGTCAATGTTGCCTGAAAAAAACCGCACGTCAAGACCTTTTGTTTCTTCTTGAAAGATTTCCTGAAAAGTCCTGTGAGCATTCTTTTTCTTATGCTTATTCCTGCTGATATTTCGTCCTGCGCCATGTGGCGCAAAGCCCAGATTATTCTCTGTGGTTTCGCCTTTCACAATCAAGACAGGTTCGCTCATATTCAAAGGAATCAGCCGCAACCCTTCTTTTGAATCAGGCACAAACTTGTCATCGAGCGGTGTGGCTCCCTTCGCGTGATAAAATAAATCACCTTCTTTAAACACAAAATTGTGTTCGTTCCAAAACCTGTCCACCGGTTCTAAACGAAGTTTCTCTGCGGTCGCTTCATGTATGGTTGTATGATTCAATTTTGTCCACTCCCGTACTAATTGCAATGCTTCCCAATAGGCTTTTCCTTCATCCGTGTCAAACGGAATCCAAGCATTTCTTTCTAAAGTCTTAGGAGAAATCTCCTTGCGGAAATGTTCCGCCAACTTCATTCCCTGCGAATAGAGGTGCGCTCCAAATCCACGACTGCCGTGATGCGTAACCATCATAGTTTCCCCTGTCTTCTTTGAAAAGCCTACAAAGAGAAAGTGGTTGCCGTCACCCTGAGTTGCCAAATGCTGCCGTGCGAAATTTAAGCTTCGTTCGCTGCTCAGGAATTTATTCGCTGCCATCTGCTGCTCAAACTCCTTCGGCAAGGTCGAAAATTCTTCCCTCCCCCCAGCGCCAAAATGCGTGATTGAATGAGCGGCATCCAAAATTGCCTTTGGCGCAATGTGCCCAAAGTTCGTCATCATCACCGAACAACAAATGTCCGCGCTGTGCATGGAAGGATGAATTGCATTTTTAGCCACGACAACACCGCCTACGGGAACCTGCCCTTCTCCTGTTGGGCAGGCATCAGGCATCACCGAACCGCCAACCAAAGTGGGAGTTTTCATCAGTTCTTTCATCGTAGAAAGAACAGCCTGAACATTTGCTTCTTCTTCTTCGGATTCTGCCTTTATGTTGAGATAAAATTCAACCGGCTCTTTGAAAGGCTCAACAATCTTCGGGCTTACCGTTTTCAGGTACGCAATCAGTTGTTCTCCGCTCAATTCTTTTGCATTGGCGAATTCAATGGCTTCTTTAAACCATTTGGAGGGCTTGTAGCCCATTTCAATCAGGTCTTTTCCAGTAATCATATTTCAAATATTTTGCGGGAGCGACAGGAATTGAACCTGTATTGCCGGATTTTCAGTCCGGTGCTTTGACCAGCCTCAGCCACACTCCCATGAGAACGGGGCGGGAATCGAACCCGCAGAAAGCAGTTTTGCAGACTGCCGCCTCACCACTCGACATCCCGTTCAACTTGTGGGCAAGAGCGCTCCGGGCAAAAAAAAACCCAGACTGACTTGCCCGGGTTTCGTTTATTTCTTGCTAAAACAATCAGCAATATCGCAAACGACACGCGCAGGCTATCTCCGCACTACCCGAAAAGGTTCGGGGTGTGCAGCAACTGCTTCGATCACTTTTATATACGCGTATCGTTGTCATGATTTCTTTCAAAAGAGATGCAAATGTATAGTTATTTGTTTTAGGTGACAAATTTTTTTAGATACCCCTTTTACGCATCCTTAATGTTTGTTTAAATTCTGGTATCCAAAATGGTATCTATTCACGTTCAATAATTTCTAATCAACTTGCAATCAGCGAGTTGTCAAGGAAGGTGCATTTCTCGCCAGATGCACTGTATAGTAGAGAAACATGAGAGTTTATTTCAAGGAAGAATTTCTACACCGGAAAATATCCGTTCAAGTTACCGCATCAGCGTCACCGAGCCTTTCTTTACTCTTACTTGTGAATTGCTCAACGTGTTGAGCCTTACCTGATAGATATAGACATCAGGACGCAATAAGTTTCCGCGATAGATGCCGTTCCATTTGAAAGTAGGGTCGTTTGATTCAAAGATTTTCTCGCCCCAGCGGTTGTAAATCTGCGCTTCAAAAAATTTGATGGTTTCGAGGTTTCCGTAAATCTGAAAATCATCATTGTTGCCATCGCCATCGGGAGTAAACACGTTGGGCGCAACCACTTCACCTTCTTCAATCACAGAAACGCGAATCGTGTCAGTAGCGGGACAACCTTCTTCGTTCAAAACTGTAATCGTATAAAGCGTTGTCACTTCAGGCGTAGCATCAGGCTCTGGGCAAGCGCCACAATTCAGCGAGGCAGCAGGCGACCAAATATTCGATACGATATTTCCTGCATTGCCTGCTGTAGTGTAGCCCAGCGTTACGGATTGACCCACCGTGATAGTTGCTCCATTTCCTGCATCGGCAGTAAAGACATATTCATAAGTCAACGTGAAATCCGCAGTTTCCGCGCAGCCGTTATCATCAGTCACCGTAACGGTATAATCTCCCGGGGCAACCGCAGCATTGGTTCCGGCTCCGTTTCCATTTGACCATGCGTAAGTATAAGGCTCTGTTCCGCCTGTGCCGCTCACGGTGATGGTTCCGTCATTTCCGTTAAACGCGCATGTCGGATTTGTTTCCGTTGCATTTAGAATAATTACATCGCCTTCGCGCACAAAATAATCCGCAGTGACAGCGCAAGAGTTTGCATCCATCACTTCAACAGAATAATTGCCGGAAGAAAGATTGATTCTGTCTTCATTTAAATCGCCATCGCTCCATGCGTAAGCGTAGGGGGTTGCGCCACCGTTGAGTGTAATATCAATTGCACCATCAGCTTCACCCAGACAACTTATGTCTGCGATAGTTTCAGTAATCGCAATCGCATTTGGTTCTGCTACGATTGCTCCCGCTGTCGCTCCGCAGTTGATGGCATCGGTAACGGTCACGGAATAATTGTTTGCAGGCACACCGGAAATATTTTGTGTAACTGCTCCATTGCTCCAGAGATAAGAGTAAGGTAACTGTCCGCCATTCACTGTAATATTCACCGCGCCATCTGATTCGCCATTGCAGGAAACATCATCGGCAATTGGAGTAATAGTAACAGATTGCAACACATCAACCGTTGAGGAACCTGTGCCTGTGCAGTTGTTGGCATCGGTGCCTGTCACTGAATAATTAGTTGTTGCAAATGGCGAAACCGTGATTGTTGTTCCCGCTTCTGACGTACTCCATAAATAGGTTGTCGCGCCAGTAGCAGAGAGCGGCACGTTTTGCCCGCCACAGATACTGCTTGATGCAGGCGAAATGGCAACAAGCGGATTTGCATTTACCTGCACGGTTGAAGAGGTAGTTGCCGAACAATTGTTCGCATCAGTTACCGTGACAGAATAGGTAGAAGTAGTGTTTGGTGAAACAAGAATATCCGGTGTGATTTCAGTAGTGCTCCAAGCGTAGGAAGTTCCACCCGTTGCAAAGAGCGAAGAACTACCGCCTTCACAGATAGTTGATGGCGTGGATATAATTGAAGCTAATGGCAACGTGTTCACTGTAATAATTTCAGAAGTTGAAGCCTCGCAGTTATTCACGTCAGTAACCGTGACAGAGTATGATGTAGTTGCAGCAGGTGAAACAGGCACTGTTTGAGTTGTTCCCAAACCGTTACTCCATGCGTAACTCACGCCACCGCTTGCAGTCAATGTTGTATTCGCACCTTCACAAATTGCTGATGATGCAGGCGTAATTGCAGCGATGGGAAGCGCATTCACCGTAACATCGCGAGATGTGCTCGCAGTGCATCCGTTGATGTCGGTAACGGTTACATCATACGTTGAAGTTGTGATTGGCGCAACTGTGATTACAGGAGTGATTTCAGTCGTACTCCAACTGTAGTTGATGCCACCGGTTGCATTGAGCGTAGCATTTTCACCTGCGCAAATTAAAACGGTTGCCGGAGTGATTACTGCTGTTGGATTTGTATTTACTGTAACATCACGCGAAGCAGTTCCCGTGCAGCCGCTTACATCGCTGGCAGTAACGGAATAAGTTGTTGCCGCAAGCGGGCTTACGATGATACTTGATGTGATTTCCGTTGTACTCCATACGAAGGATGTTCCTCCGCTTGCAGTTAATGTTGTGCTTGCGCCTTCACATATCGCAACAACCGCAGGTGAGATATTCACTACAAGACTCGCTCCGACATTTACATCTCTTGTAACCACTACCGAACATGAGTTTGCATCAGTTACCGTAACAGAATAAGTAGTTGTTGCTAATGGAGAAACAGTAATGCTCAGTGTAATTTCCGTAGTGCTCCATAAATAAGTTGTTCCACCGTTTGCTGTGAGCGTAGCGCTGGAACCGGTGCAGATGGACGCGGTTGCCGGGGAGATTGTCGCGTTGGGAAGCGTATTCACAGTTACCGTTGCCGATGCAGTTGCAGAACAAGAATTTACGTCCGTAGCAGTAACGCTGTAAGAAGTTGTTGATGCCGGATTCACCGTGATGCTTTGCGTAATTGCTGAATTGCTCCACAGATAAGTTGCACCACCGCTTGCTGTGAGTGTTGCGTTTCCTCCATCGCAAATTGCAGCAGATGCAGGTGAGATAGCAACAACAGGATTTGTATTGACCGTAACATTCCTTGTATCAGTTGCAGTGCAGTT
>JAWXCB010000085.1:0-56813 GCA_034440455.1 Chitinophagales bacterium | reverse complement strand
AAGCTCGGAATATATCAACTGAACGAAGGAACGAACAGTATCCCTTATTCAGATTTGATGACCTTACCCGGAGTCTATATTTATCGCGTTTATGTTAATGGTGAAATAAAGAATACTGATAAACTGGTGAAGATTAATTAAATAATGAGATTACTACTCATACTGTCAATCACCTTTACTTCAATCTTTTTAAAGGGACAAATTACTTTTCAAAAAGTATTTATTGACACTATTGGCATTTCCCAACCAACCTCAATCTTTTTGGAGAATAATGGATATGTCATTGCATCATATGGTTATACTCAGGAGGTTAATTCTTGGGAATTTAGATCAGGTATGAAAATCCAGAAGACGGATACAGAGGGAAACCTATTATGGAAAACTGTTTATAGTCAGACGGGAAAATCTATTTCGTCAGGGTTATTCGGTCCACTTGAAAAAATAAATGACAGCTACTGGTTGTGCGGGGGAATTTATGATACAGCAACACAGCTTTCCAATAGTTTTCTGTGCAGAATTGACACTGCCGGAAATGTTTTCTGGACGGATTCATTCGGAGTATCAAACAAGTATGAAACAGCCTATCACGGTTCAAAAACCAACGATAACGGTTACATTATGATTGGTGAGTCATATACTCCGGGAGTAACTAATCCTGACTACTATGTAATTAAAACCGATACATCAGGCGCACTTCAATGGGAAAAGACTTATGGTGGAACGGGTGATAATGCGGGCTATACAATTCACCAAACCTTAGATAATGGATTCATTATGGCTGGTGGGAGTTCTGATTTTGGAATAGGAGAATATTCCGGTTGGGTTGTAAAGACGGACAGTTTGGGGGAAATTGAGTGGGATGAGGCTTATGGAACTTCGGGAAGTGACGGGCTTGGAAGAGTTTCGCCTTCACAAGACAGCGGCTACTTTCATTGGGGCTATCTTGATACCGTTGTATCCAATGTGAATTTTCGCTATGTCGTTGTAATCATCAAACTGAATGAAACAGGAGAAGTTCAATGGCGCACTTTTTTTAATTATAGAGATATGCACAGCATCAAGCAGGTTCGTGAGTTGAGTGACGGAAGTATTGTTGCTATTGGCGAAGTACAGGTGGGCAGCGCAGATAGTTCAGCGGCATGGATTGCAAAGCTAAATGCCGGTGGGGAAATTCTTTGGGAGAGATATTATCTCAATGATTTTTATTCGGGAATAACTTGGAGCAAACATGCTTCATTTTTTGGAGATTTTCAGCAAACGCCTGACGGTGGCTTTGCCATTGCAGGCGCATTATGGAAAGCCGAAGAAACTCGACCCAATGCCCGTTATCCTCATGTGTGGCTCGTGAAACTTGATAGCCTCGGTTGTTTGGAAAACAACTGCGGGCTGCTTTTGGATATTCAGGAAATTCAATCTGCTAAATCAAGTGCAACAATCGTAGCCTACCCAAATCCTTTTTCTACTCAAACTCTCATCAGCATCAAAACTAACAGCGCAGAATATGCCAATGAAAAAATCGAGTTTCAGTTGTTTGATGTTTCAGGCAGGTTGGTGCAAGCAAGTAGCCATACTTTAAATCAATATGGGTATTGTGAGTTTTATGTTGAGCGTGGGCATTATCCGGCTGATATTTATTTTTATCAGGTAACAACCCAAAAGGCGGTGTTGGGTAAAGGGAAAATAGTTGCGAGATGAGTCTTTACACCTATTCCAGCAAGCGTTTCCACTTTAAATCAATTTGCAAAATCGCGAAAGCGCGCTAAATATTGCCGCTTAAAATTTCTGCGTGATTTAGGCTCAGAGAATATTTCGTAAAATCCATAATTTGCCGCTCGTAATATTTCCATAAAAAAATTTTCATTGACGATGCAAGGCAAATTCTATTCAAAAGAAAATCTGAAATTTCTACTGCACGAAGTGTTGCTGGTGGAGCAACTCTGTAAACGTGCTTACTTCAAAGAACACACGCCCGAAAGTTTCGACATGATGCTTGATGCGGCTGATACGCTTTCTACCAATCACCTGCGCCCCATCCTCACCGAAATGGATAGCAACCCGCCTTACATTGAAAAGGGCAGAATAAAAGTGCATCGCGACATGCGCAAGCTGATGAAGCAGTTTGGCGAAGACGGTTGGATTTCAATGTCCGCACCGTATGAATATGGCGGGCAGCAAGTGCCGTTCACAGTGTTACAGGCATCGGCATTTATCATGGCGGCAGCGAATTACTCCACGATGGCGTATCCGTTTCTCACCACGGGAGCGGCACACCTCATCGAGACATTTGGCAGCAAAGAGCTGCAAGAAACATTTATCCCGCGCATGTTCAGTGGAGCATGGCAAGGCACGATGGCGCTTACTGAGCCGCAGGCGGGCAGTTCGCTCACGGATGTTGCCACCACTGCGAAGCCTACCGATAAAGGATATTATTTATTGAAAGGGCAGAAGATTTTTATTTCGTGTGGCGACCATGACGGCTGCGACAATATCATCCACCTGATGCTCGCGCGTATTGAAGGAGCGCCTGTAGGAACGAAAGGCATCTCGCTGTTTGTGGTGCCGCGTATGCGCCCGGAAGGAAACGAACTTATGTTCAACGATGTGCATACTGCGGGACTGTTTCACAAGATGGGTTATCATGGCGCACCTATCGCACATCTTATAATGGGTGAACGCGATGACTGCCGCGCTTATTTAGTGGGCGAGCCGCACAAGGGGTTGAGCTATATGTTTCAGATGATGAATGAAGCGCGGATTGGCGTGGGGATGCAAGCAACTTCCATCGCAACGGCTGCATATTACAATGCGCTTGATTATACGAATGTCCGTTTGCAGGGAAGAAAGATTACTGATAAAGACCCAAGTAAACCGCAGATACCGATTATTGAACATGCCGATGTGAAGCGCATGTTGCTGTTTCAGAAAGCTATTGTGGAAGGCTCGCTGGCGTTGTGCTTGCAGGCGGCTGTTTATTATGATAATTATCACACCACCGAAGGTGAGGAGAAGGAAAATAATTTCCTGAAGCTGGAATTGCTTACTCCTATCGCAAAATCGTATCCTGCTGAGATGAGCATCCTGACCACGAGCGCGGCATTACAATGTTTTGGCGGCTATGGCTACACGAAAGATTTTCTTGCAGAATTATTTTTCCGCGAAACGCGCATCCACACGCTGCATGAAGGCGCAACTGCTATTCACGGCATGGATTTGCTCGGAAGAAAAGTGATGATGCAAAACGGCAAAGCCACGATGCTGCTCATGCAGGAAGTGTTCAGCGATATTGAAAACGCGAAAAAATCTGCATTGCTGAATCCTTATGCATCGCTGCTGGAAAAGCAACTTGAAAAGCTACAGGAAGTTACAATGCACTTAGCAAGCAAAGCGCAAAGCGAAGGCGCTGAAGTGTTTCTTGCTGATGCAACGCTCTATTTGGAGTTGTTTGGCATCCTCACCATCGGATGGCAATGGCTGAAGCAGGGCGTGAAAGTGGAAGAGTTGCAACAGGCAGGCACGAAAAATTATTCTGCGGAGTTTCTGCAATCAAAGCTCCATGCGCTGGAATACTTCTTTGAGTATGAAATTCCCAAAACAGCGGGATTGCTCAAACGACTGAAAAGCGACAACCATCTTACGGTGAGGGTGAAGAAAGAGGAGATTGTATAAGAATCCGTTCCTCCCATTGTTTCTTGCAAATCATTTTAAAAATTGCTACTTTTATATCCGTTACAACTCAACAGGCTCAAACCAACTCCTTATGAAAACGCTTTACTCGCTTGCCTTTTCACTTCTGCTGTTTTTTGCAGCGAATGCACAATCTATCAGCCGTGATGTAATTGCATCTGCGGGTGATTATTTCACTTCGCCTGTTGGCTCATTATCCTGGACACTTGGCGAAACAGTGATTGAAACAGTGGAAAATGGCTCTATCAATGTGATTCTTACGCAGGGCTTTCAGCAATCAGACGAGCGGGATTTTCCTATTGGTATCAGGCAGATTCCGGTGAGCGATGTTTTTGTAAGTCTCTATCCAAACCCTACGATTCAATCCATTCACATGGATGTGAAGTATGACAATACTTCGCGCATTCAAATAGAACTGGTGGACATGCTTGGTCGCGTTCTTAACTCTGATAATCTCGATGTGCTGAAAGGACAAGTGAGCAACTATCAATTAGATGTAAGCTCATTAGCCTCTGGCATGTATCTGTTCCGCCTCACTAGCAACGGCAACCTGCTGAACTCCTACAAATTCCAAAAAGCAGGGATGTAATCCCGGTTTTCTGTTTTCCGTCTTCTGTTTTAAGTTGATTTAGACTTTATCCTGTTTTTGTAAGCTCTGTCTCCTAATTTGCTTACCCTATTATCATTCAATTGCTAATTGCTAATTGCTAATTGCTAATGGCTAATGGCTAATGGCTAATTCGTAATTCGTAATTCGTAATTCACAATTCCTGATTCACAATTTGATTCGCCTTTCTCCCCCACCCCATTTATATTTGCTACGTAAAATTTAAAACATCATGGCAGTAAAAACAGCAGGAAAAGTTGAGAAGATAGCCGAGTTGCTTGGCGCACAGGCGGACAGTCTTTTGAGCCACGTCAGCAAGACGATTCCCAAAAACACCATCCATCATCCCGGAGCTGATTTCGTTGACCGCATTTGGCGCGATTCAAACAGAAGTTCGCATGTATTGAGGAGCCTTGAAACACTGAATAACAACGGCAGATTATCAGGGACAGGCTATCTCTCCATTCTTCCCGTTGACCAGGGCATTGAACATTCCGCTGGAGCATCCTTTGCTCCCAATCCTGAATTTTTTGATCCTGAAAATATCGTGAAGCTCGCCATTGAAGGCGGCTGCAACGCGGTTGCTTCTACCTTTGGAGTGCTGGGCGCGGTGTCGAGAAAGTATGCGCACAAAATTCCCTTCATCGTAAAATTTAATCACAACGAATTCCTTACCTATCCCAATAAGTTTGACCAGATTGCTTTTGGCAGCGTGAAAGATGCATGGAATATGGGCGCAGTTGCCGTTGGCGCAACAATTTATTTCGGCTCCGATGAATCAACGCGGCAGATTCAGGAAGTTGCCAAAGCATTTGAAATGGCGCATGAACTCGGCATGGCAACTATCCTGTGGTGCTACCTGCGCAACAGCGGCTTCAAACACAATGGCACAGATTATCATACTTCGACTGACCTCACAGGGCAAGCCAATCATCTTGGCGTAACGATTCAGGCGGACATCATCAAGCAAAAACTGCCGACAAACAATGGCGGCTTCACTGCGCTGAATTTTGGCAAAACACATAAGAAAGTTTATTCAGACCTCACGAGCGACCACCCGATTGATTTGTGCCGCTATCAAGTAGCGAATTGCTACATGGGCAGAGTGGGATTGATTAATTCCGGTGGCGAATCAAAAGGCGCTTCTGACCTTGCTGAAGCAGTAACCACTGCGGTGATTAACAAGCGCGCAGGCGGCAGCGGACTTATCTCCGGACGCAAAGCTTTTCAAAAGCCGATGAAAGAAGGTGTTGAATTGCTCAATGCAGTCCAGGATGTCTATCTCGCGAAAGAAATTGATTTAGCGTAAGCGTATTTCGGTTCAATCTCTTTATATTTGCAGCGGGCAAGACTTATACAACTAGCTCCTGTTGAATTCCCCCAGGGTCGGAAGGCAGCAAGGGTAGACGGTTGAGCGGTGTGATATAAGTATCTTGCCTATTTTTTTGCCCTTTTTTTCAAGAGTTTACGCCATCCTTCGATAAACTCAGGATGACGGCTTCCTACTCCACTTAATCCATCTTATTTAAGCCATCGAGCATGTTCACGATGATTTCGCGGATGTCGCCTTTGTTAGGAAGAGCTGCCATCATTCCATACATTGCTGCAGAGCGCTGCGGGATGCCTTTCTTTTTTTGCCTGCCGAATTTTGAAGTGATGCGCGACATTGCTTTGGGCGATAACACCTTTGATGCGCCTTTCACCAATCCGATTGTTGCCTTTGCGGTGAGTTGATGAATGCTCGGCTTGCGCATTTTTTTTACAGCCGCCTCAAGGTCGGTGAGGAAGGTATCAATGTGCGCAGTATTGCCATAAGATATTGTGAAGTGCAGGCTCCCGGGATTTTGCTGCCGGTCAATATGCCAGCCCTTGAGCGTGAGTTCATCACCGATGCCGAAGATGTCGAGCTTATCGGAAGTGATTGCAAACACACACGCATCAGGATTGCCCACGAGGTGAATGCCTTCTATTTCATTCACGCGCTCTTTTATTTTATCCGTAGCATCCATCACGGCTTTTGCCATTTTCAGATAACCTTCTATTCCCAGAAAGTTCATCGTTGCCCACGCTGCGGCAATCGCGCCACCACCTCGGCTACCCGACACAGAAGGCGATGCATAAATGCCTCCGGGCCATCCGATATAAACGAAGTATTGTTTTTTGCGGATGTCTGAATTTCTATAAAGCACCACAGAAGCCCCCTTCGTGATGTAGCCATACTTATGCAAATCCATTGACATGGAAGTGACGCCCGCCACGCGGAAATCAAACTTCGGCAGCGGATAACCGAGCCTTTCAACAAACGGTAAAATATATCCGCCCACACAAGCATCCACATGCAGCAGCACATTTTTCTCTAATGCGAGTTTTGCCAAATCTTCAATCGGGTCAATCACGCCATGCGGATAAGCGGGCGCAGAACCAACGATGAGCACAGTATTTGCATTCACCAGCTTTTTCACTTCTTCCACATCCACGCGATAATCATCGCGCAGCGGAGCGTGATGAATTTTTATTCCAAAATAATTTGCGGCTTTGTCAAATGCAGGATGCGCGCTTAGCGGAATAATCATTTCGGGCTGAAAGCCCGCGCCATCCTTCGACAAGCTCAGAATGACATCCGCGCTCTTTTCAAGCCACCACTCCTTTGCGGCTTTCACTGCGCACAGAATACTTTCCGTTCCGCCCGATGTCATGTTGCCCGCCACATCCCCATCTCCATGCACCAAATCTGCCGACATCGCCACCACCTCCGTTTCAAATTTACGCAGGCTTGGAAACGCAGACGGATTCAATCCATTCTCAAAGAAAAACTGGCGGTAGGCATCTTCCTGAATTTTTGCAACTTCTTCACCGGGATAAAACACCATGCTGAATGTTTTCCCATCCTGCCAGCGCGCATCTTTTTGGCGCGCCTCGCGCATCGCGTTTTTCAGCGCGTCAACCGTGTCGCCCGCTTGCGGAAACTTTTTCTTTTGCTCGCTCATACGCTGACAAGTTTACAACAAATCTTGTTCGTTATTTTTCGCGCGATGCCTTATCGAAACTGTGCAATTTAAAACGAAAACGTCCCTGCCGGATTCGATTATTCCTGTTATGTAGAGAAATGAAATAAATACGCGCAAAATATTTGTTAGGGTGGAGGATTGGGCGTTGATCAAATCGAAACCTAATCGTATGGGCATATCAGCGCATCAGCTATAATTTATCTAAATTTATCCCACTAAAAATCCCCGAATGCAAATACGCAACGATTGGACACGTGACGAGGTAAGAGAAGTGTATCAACTACCTTTATTGGAGTTGATTTATCGCGCATCAACCTTACACCGCAAATATCAGGCAACAGGTGAAGTGCAAGTGTGTACGCTGCTGTCGGTGAAAACAGGAGGCTGCACGGAAGACTGCTCATACTGCCCGCAGGCTGCGCGTTACAATACTGATGTGGAGGCGCACAAGCTACTGGATAAAACAACCGTAGTGGAAACTGCGAAAAAAGCGAAAGAGGCAGGCTCAACGCGCTTTTGTATGGGCGCGGCATGGCGCGAGGTGCGCGACAACAAGGATTTTGACCGGGTGCTTGACATGGTGAAAGATGTAAATGAAATGGGCTTGGAAGTCTGCTGCACAATGGGAATGCTCACTGAAAGTCAGGCGCAGAAGCTGAAAGAAGCGGGGCTTTATGCTTACAACCACAACCTCGATACCTCGGCAGATTATTATGGCGAAATCATCACCACTCGCAAATACGATGACCGTTTGGAAACACTCGGGCATGTGCGTAAGGCGGGACTCAGCGTGTGTTGCGGAGGCATCATCGGCTTGGGCGAAACCAATGAAGACCGCATGAACATGCTGCACACGCTCGCCACGCTGCCCGAACATCCCGAAAGCGTGCCGGTGAATGCGCTCGTAGCAGTTGACGGTACTCCGCTTGAAGGTCGTCCGCGTGTGAACGTGTGGGACATGGTGCGCATGATTGGCACCGCCCGCATCCTCATGCCAAAGGCGATGGTGCGCCTTTCCGCAGGGCGCAATGAAATGAGCACCGAAGAGCAAGCATTGTGTTTTCTCGCAGGCGCGAATTCCATCTTCTCAGGCGAAAAGCTGCTCACCACACCCAACCCCGCCCTTGATGAAGACAAGCAGATGTTTGCATTGCTGGGATTGACTCAACGGGAGTCGTTTAAGGAACAACATGAAACAGTTGATAGCCTGTAAGAAATTATTCCTTCTTACAACCTTTTACTTATATTCTTCATTTTCTGGTGAGGCTCAGAATATTCTTCCGGAACCTCTGGATAAAAAAGAAGAAAACATCCAGTTCGATTACAACTCTAAAATAAAAGGGGCTTGGCGGGCTATTGACGATACTTTTAATTCTCCCTTTATGCTTGGAGACTCCACTATATTTTATCCCGATTCTGTACTTCCTGAATATAAATACCAAATTCAACATGACTCTCTATTTATCTTTTATGAGGATTTTATTTCCGTATCGAAAATCAGTAAAGCAACCGGTGATACGCTCGATTTAACATCGGAGGGTGATAAACAGGTGTTTATTAAATCACTTCGATAAGAGACCACTACTATGTTTCTGACAGAAGAAAATAGAACCTTGTTGCTCCTTTCGCAATTCCTTTCCAAACGTCAGGCTGACCTCTCCATCCGTTCACTGCCCGACAAATCGCATCTCATAGATTTCTGCTCCAATGATTATTTGGGTTTCTCCCGCTCGGCATTATTAAGGGATAAAATCAAAAAGGAGCTGGAGAGAAGCGGCAGCTATCCCGAAGGCTCCACCGGCTCGCGGCTCATCACGGGTAATCATCCCCTGTTTGAGGAATTGGAAACATTCATCGCAGGGTATCATCATGCCGAGGCGGGGTTGATTTTCAATTCAGGATATGATGCCAATGTGGGGTTCTTTTCGTCCGTGCCGCAGAAAAATGATTTGGTGTTGTATGATGAACTTGTTCATGCCTCCATCCGAGATGGATTGAAACTGACGCGCGGAAAAACTGTTGAATTTCAACACAATAACATAGCTGACTTGAAGTTTAGATTAATAGGTGAATTCGAAAATATTTACATCGCTGTTGAAAGCATTTATTCCATGGATGGCGACTTCGCCCCGTTAAAAGAGCTGGTGGAAATCTGCGAAAAGACCGGGGCAAATCTTGTGGTAGATGAAGCCCATGCAACCGGATTATTCGGACCAAAAGGCGAAGGCAGAGTGGTTGAATTGGGATTGGAAAAAGCGGTGTTCGCCCGCATCCACACCTTCAGCAAAGCCCTCGGTTGCCACGGGGCAATCGTGCTTGGCTCAGAAGTTTTGAAACAGTTTCTCCTCAATTTTTCCCGCCCGTTTATCTTCTCCACAGCATTGCCTTTTCACTCAATAATCGCGATAAGATGCGCCTATGACATTCTGTCAAAGCGACAGCATAGAATATTAAAAATCAGGACTTTGCACGAGTTGCTTCAACAGTTAATAAAGGAAATTAAAGACACAGAACTGATTGTAAGCGAAAGCCCGATTCAAAGCCTCCTTATCCCCGGAAATGACAGGGCTTTATCGGTTTCACAGGAATTGGAGAAGGCGGGCTTTTATGCAAAGGCAATCCTCTACCCTACCGTTCCAAGGGGCAGGGAAAGAATCAGATTGGTGGTGCATAGCTTTAATACGGAAGAGGAAATCCAGAACCTGTCATCAGCGCTTCTCAGTATTCCTGTTTTAAAATCTTAGCGATTCACATCTTCGTTACAGGCATCGGCACCGGAGTAGGCAAAACCATCGTTTCCGCCATTCTTTGCGCGCTGGAAGCCGGTGCAATCGGGCAACTTGCTTGATTCAGATACGATGCGTGTAAAACAGTTGGTGAGTAATAAGAAATCGGTTTTTCATCCCGAAGCCTATCGCTTCAATCTTCCGGCATCCCCCCAATCATGCTGCGGCAGCGGAAGGGAAAAAAATCGAGATGAAGCAACTCAAACTTCCCAAAACCACTAACCACCAAATTGTTGAAGGGGCGGGAGGGGTGCTTGTGCCGCTCAATCAGAAAGACCTCTATGCCGAATGGGCGGATAAGCGCAACCTGACTGTATTGCTCGTGTCGCGCCACTATCTCGGCTCAATCAACCACACGCTGCTCACTGTGGAGGCGCTGCGTTCGCGTGGCATCAAAATCCTCGGTATCGTTTTCAACGGTGATGAAGATAAGCCAACAGAGCAGATTATATTGCGGATGAGCGAATTGAAAATGCTGGGAAGGGTAAAAAACGAAAGCTCATTCAATCGGAAAATCATTACCGGGTATGCGCAGGAATTCAGGAAAAGCAGGCGGATTTTACTAAATACCTGAGTGCGCGTTAATCCGCGTGGGGAAGTTGCTCTTTTATTCTTCCGCTTTTTATTTTTTTCTAACCCCGACCTAATGCTCATATCCCCGCCATAAAACGAGAAGGCAGATTAGAACTACAAAATAGCAAGAGTTTTAGCCCTTAAATAAATAGCCACTTTACCCCTGTTAGTATCTCTCCCAAGCCCTCTCCTCTATTTTCCTATTTTCGCAAGCATCAAAAATCAGCGTGTTGGAACAAGTCGGCAAGGGTCCCCGTAAGCGTTCAAAACCCTCTTACATTTATTCGATTATCAGCATCACCATGGTGTTGTTTATGCTTGGCATTTTAGGGCATGTGCTGATGTTTTCGCAAAAGCTATCGGAATATTTTCGGGAAAGCATCGAGATTTCAATTATCCTGAAAGAGGGATTGAGCGATGCGGATATTTTTCAGTTTCAAAAAAAGTTGGAGAAGAAGCCTTACATCAAATCCACCAAATACATTTCAAAAGATGATGCCGCAAAAATCCTCGCGGAAGATTTCGGAGAAGATTTGCAGATTCTCGGCTACAACCCGTTGTATGCTTCCATCAATTTTCACTTGAAATCAGATTTTGCCAACTCGGACAGTCTTACAGCGATTGAAACCGAACTGATGGAATATCCGCAAGTTGAATCGGTCTATTACTTTAAGGCGATTGTTGAACTGATTAATCAGAACATCCGCAAAGTGACGCTCATTTTGCTTGGCGTGTCAGTGATGCTCGTGCTGATTGCTATCACCCTCATTGACAACACGATCAGGTTGGCGATGTATTCCAACCGCTTTCTCATTAAGAGTATGCAACTTGTTGGCGCCACACGCTGGTTTATCATCAAGCCCTTTATGGCGCGCAGCATCTTCAATGGCTTTGTAAGCGGGGCGCTTGCAGTAATCGGGCTGATGGGATTACTTTATTATGCGCAAACTCAATTGCCTACCTTGATTGTTTCCACTGACGATTTATTTAACTTTGGAGCCATCTTCGCTGCAATCATTATTTTGGGTGTAATCATCACTTGGTTCAGCACCTACTTATCGGTGTCGAAATATTTGCGGTTGAAGTTGGATGACCTTTATTAGTTTGGAATTTGAAGTTTAGAGTTTGAAGTTTATTTCAAACCAACTCCAAAGTCCAAATTTTAAACTAAACTAAAAATGGCGAAGACATTATTAAGTAGCAAGAACGAAACGGGAAACCCGCCCGCATTTGTTTTCGGAAAAATCAATTACATCCTAATGCTGGCGGGAATGGCTGTTATCGCTTGCGGCTATGTGCTGATGATTGGCGGGCATCCTGAAAATCCTGCTGAATTCAATTCAAAAGAATTATACAGCGCAACACGCATCACCATTGCTCCCATCGTAATCATCATCGGACTTATCATCGAAGTATTCGCCATCATGGTGAAAGCAAAAGACTGATTCAACCGGAACGATGTCTTTATTTGAAGCTATTCTACTCGCCATCGTTGAAGGCATCACGGAATTTCTTCCCATCTCTTCCACCGGGCACATGATTATCACCGAGAAGTTGCTCGGAATGAAACCCGATGAGTTTAATACTATCTATATCATTAGCATCCAGTTTGGCGCAATCCTTTCGGTGATTGTGTTGTATTGGAAACGATTTATCCAGTCCGTTGATTTTTATAAAAAACTGTTAGTAGCTTTTATTCCCGCTGCGGTTATCGGGAAATTGTTCGGTGATTACGTTGACATGATTCTCGGCAGTGTGGAGGTAGTTGCAGTATCCTTATTACTTGGCGGAGTGATTTTGATATTCATTGACAAATGGCTGGCGGGAAAAGATGACGATGATGAAATCACGTATTTCAAAGCGCTGAAGATTGGCTTGTTTCAATGTATCGCCATGATTCCGGGAGTATCGCGTTCGGCTGCGACAATCATTGGCGGAATGTCGCAACGGCTCACGCGAAAAACTGCGGCTGAGTTCAGTTTCTTCCTTGCCGTGCCCACGATGTTTGCGGCAACCGTATACAAGTTGTATAAAAATCATGCTGCGCTGACAAGCGATAAAATCGGAATTCTTTTGATTGGGAATGTTGTTGCATTTTTTGTTGCGCTGCTTGCAATCAAATTTTTTATTTCCTTTTTGCAGAAGCATGGATTCAAACTTTTCGGCTATTACCGCATCACGCTTGGATTAATTCTGCTCACATTGCTCGCGCTTGGCTACGACCTTAATCTTGTTGATTGATGCTGGATTTTGAAAATGGCGCAATGCTGCTCATCAACAAGCCTTACGAATGGACTTCGTTTGACGTGGTGAAAAAAGTGCGCTATACCATTGAAAAAAAACTGGGGAAGAAATTAAAAGTTGGACATGCCGGAACACTTGACCCATTGGCTACGGGACTTTTGATTCTCTGCACGGGTAAAGCCACGAAAGACATCACAGGATTTATAGAATTAGATAAAGAATACACCGGTACATTTTACGTGGGCGCCACTACCCCATCGTTTGACAGGGAGACCGAAGATGACCAGACATTTCCCGTTCAGCATATCACGTCTGAACTTTTACATTCAACTGCAAAAATATTTCTGGGACAAACAAAACAAATTCCACCTTCCTACTCTGCCGTGAAGGTTGGCGGAAAACCCGTTTATAGAAAAGCGCATAAAGGAAATCTTGTGGAACTGGAGCCGCGCACCGTTACGATATCTGAATTTGAGCTTTCGGAAATTGCGCTGCCCTTAGTGAAATTTCGCGTGCGTTGCAGCAAAGGAACTTACATCCGCTCGCTGGCGCATGATTTCGGAAAGGCATTGGAGAGTGGCGCATATCTCAACTCGCTTTGCCGCACGCGCATTGGTAGCTTTTCATTAGAGAATGCAAAGGAATTGCCGGAGTTGCTGATACAAATCAATGAGGGTTAATTTTGTCTTGTCAGAATGAGAGTCTTCAGAGGCATTGAAAATCTTCCCGAATTCAAGAACCCCGTGTTTACCACTGGCACGTTTGATGGCGTACATACCGGTCATCAGGTAATTATCAGGCGGCTTAATCAACTTGCCGCAAACAGCAATGGTGAAAATATCATTCTTACTTTTCATCCGCACCCGCGAATGGTGTTGCACAAGGATGACAGCAACCTGAAACTGCTCAACACGCTGGAAGAAAAAACCAGCCTGCTTTCAAAATACGGAGTGGATAATCTTGTCGTTACGCCTTTTTCAAAAGAGTTTTCACAGCTAACGGCTGAACAGTATGTGGAAGATTTCATCTGGAAGAAATTTTATCCGCGCAAAGTGGTAATGGGTTTCAATCATCGCTTTGGCAACAACCGAACCGGAGATATTGAACTGATGACAGCAATGGGAAAGAAATTAGGATTTGAAGTGGAAGAAATCGAAGCACAGATGGTGGAGAATATTTCCGTCAGCTCCACCAAAATCAGGAATGCTTTAACAGGCGGTGAAATCGAAACTGCTAACTCTTTACTTGGGCATCCTTACACGCTCACGGGAAAAGTTGTCACAGGCGAGCATCTCGGAAAAAAACTTGGCTTCCCTACTGCCAATCTCAAAATTGAAGATGCCGATAAACTGATTCCTGCCAATGGCGTGTATGCTGTAATTGTAAAAGTGGATGAAACCAATTTTGGCGGAATGCTCAACATCGGTTTCCGCCCGACTTTCAATGGAAAGAAACAAACCATTGAAGTTCACATCTTTGATTTCAACGAAGAAGTTTACGGCATGAACATTGGCGTTGATTTGGTCGCATCTATCCGGAAAGAAATGAAATTCAACTCGGTGGATGAATTGATACAACAACTGAAAAAAGACAAAGAATTTTCCCTGAAAATTTTACGCGCTCTAAAAACCAATAAAGAATCGTCATTCTGAGCGGGAGGCTCTGCATAGCGAAGAATCTCGCTCTTCATAAAATGTGAGATGCTTCGCTGTCGCTCAGCATGACGAAACAAACAATATCAAAATCAACAAAATGAAAACTCTAAACCTCTTTTTCCTTTTGCTTTCCTCTTTTGCGCTGCACGCACAGGAACAAGGCGAAAACGAAGTAGCAATCACCGACTTGATGTTTTCTGAAAACTGGTTCAGCGATTTGGAAAAAGCAAAAGCAAATCCTGATGAAGTGCTGTATCTCGATTTGAGTTTGCAAAAGCTCAAAGCATTTCCAAAAGAAATTCTCACGTTTGAAAACTTGGAGCGCCTCTATCTTCCTTACAACTATTGGTCCTCCATCCCCGTAGAAATCGGAACACTCACAAAGCTGAAAGTGCTTGACCTCAGCGGAAACTACTACCTGAACTTTCTTCCGAAAGAAGGATTAAGCGATCTCACCAACCTGCGCGAGTTTCTCATCAAGGATAACAAATTAGCAAAAGGAGAAATTGAAAAAGCACGACTGGCGTTGCCGAATTGCAAAATTGTAAGCGAGTAAATGTCATGCCGGATTTATTCCGGCATCCCCTAATATTTTTCTCTTTGGGATGGCGGAATAAATCCGCTATAACACGAATTGTCTAATTCAATATCCGATAAGCCAACTCAGTAATCAGCACCGTCTTTTCAGAGCCGGCAAAATCAACGCCCTTCGTTTTTAAATCATACTCATGCAGCAGGTGCAGGATGCGCACCGTATCCTGAATCTTGTAATTTGATTGGTAAACTTTTAAATCATCCGCCATCGGCTTGCGCAGTTGCAGTTCGCTCATCATGTCGTAGGGCGAGCGCCTTGCGCTTTGCACCACCAAGGCTTTGCTGAAGAAAGAATACAACATGCCGAGCACCATTATCGGCTCGCCTGATTTCGGGTTGCGCTCAAAATATTTCACGATACGAAACGCTTTGCTCTTGTCGCGCTGCACCAGCGCCTTGATAAACTCAAACACGTTATACTCCTTGCTGATGCCGATATATTTTTCGATGTGCTGCGGAGTGATTTTCACATCGCGCAGGTTCAATCCCAGCTTCTCCACTTCGTTCATGATTTTCGACAAATCATTTCCCAGATACTCAGCAAGCAACTGCACAGCATCCCCGCTTATAGACATTTTCATTTCCTTCGCAAGCTGCTCAATGAAAGCGGGTACCTGATTGTCATACAGCTTTTTCGATTCCAGCACCACGCCTTTTGAAAAGAGTTTGTAAGCGCGTGTGCGCTTGTCAAGCGATTTGTATTTATAGCAGAGCACAAACACCGTTGACTTCATCGGGTTTTCAAAATACGATTCGAGCTTATCTAAGTCTTTGAAAGCCTGCGCCTCTTTCAGCAACACCAACTGGTAATTCGACATCATCGGGTAGCGCCTCAGCGTGTCAAGCAGCGTGATTGCGTTGCTGTCGCGCCCGTAAAGCACAGTTTGGTTGAACGCTTTTTCGCCCTCATTCAACAGATTCTGTTCGATATAATCTGCAACACGGTCAATGTAATATGGCTCTTCCCCGTGCAAGAGATAAAGCGGGTGATAGATTTTGTTTTTTAAATCCTTTAGTAGTTGCGAGTATTCCGTCATCGTTGATAAAGAGAATTTTTGAAGTTACCCATTTTTAAGATTTTTAGGGCGGATGAAAATTATTGACTTGCCCGGGTTTCCCTCTTTTTTTACCGCGCATGGTAAATCGAAATCCATTTTTGACCCTGTGCGCAGGAAAAATGTTGCAGCTACACCCGAAGAGTTCGTGCGGCAATTCACTATTCAGTATCTCATTCACGAAAAAAATTTTCCGCGCGCTTTGCTGGGCGTTGAGGTTGCCCTCTTGGTACACAAGCTTTCAAAGCGCTGCGATATCGTAGCATATAAAAACAACAAGCCCGCGCTGCTGGTTGAGTGCAAAGCCCCCTCGGTGAAAATCAGCCAGGATGTGTTTGACCAAATTGCGCGTTACAACCTCACGATAAAAGTGCCTTATCTGCTTGTTACCAACGGATTGCTCACCCTGTGCTGCAAGCTTGATTTGGAAAAGGGCAGTTTCGTTTTTTTAGAAAATATACCGGAATACAAAGACCTTGTTGGCTAACCCGTATTTGGGGGTGTAGGACAAATTGCACAGCTGTTTCAATGTTCCCCGCCATTGATGAAAAGTTTTGAAGCAATTAAGAAGCAGGAATATTTAAATCCATAATCGCTGGAACGCGGGCTTGGCGAATAGGCTACTGATAGCGAGAAGGAAAATGCTTCCAGAAGCCATAGCTTTTTGTCCAGCCTTTAGTTTTATAGCGATACCAAAAATGTAACAACAGGGCATCAACAAACAAGGTCAGCAAAATGACCCACAGTAATTGGCTTCCAAAAAAGCAGTAGAGCACAACGCCAAGCAAAATATATTTCACCACTCTGAACCATATAGGCTGTGCATGCTTTGAAAAGGCAACCTCTATTTCACGTTTAATGGTTTTAGAGAAAGGCATTTTTCACGGTTTGTTTCAAAGTGAAATTAAGTCCTGCTTGTTAGTAGTTGTTTCTCTCTCCTTGTTCTAAATAAAAATCTTAATAGGAGTAAAGATTAGAACATTTGATAGTTTTTTTTGATTAAGCCTGTAGTCGCTGGAACGCGGGCTTGAGGGGAAGACTATGGATTAGTGAGGGATAATGGTAAGATTACCTCTTCAGAATAGTAACAAACTGCTCTCCGTTTGCATCGTTAATCAACTCGGTTGATGGATGGGATTTGAATATTCTGGGAACTCCGGAGCCAAGACCGGAATAGGGCAAGGTGTTTTTGGTGGCAAAAGATGTGAGCAAGGGATTTCGCATTACTGAATTACCGCTCTTAATATTTTCAATAGTCAGATGATTGGGTAAACTTCCTGGGCTGATAACTTCTATGCGGTTTTTAAAAACGAGTACGCGTATCACAGCATTCTTGCTGTAATCACGATGCAGTAAGGCATTGACTAATGTTTCTTCCAATGCTCTTTCACTAATTTCTAATTCACCCGATTGGTTAAAGGAACCCTCTTTTTGCCTACGTGACAAGTTGTTTTTTAAAAATGTCATCGCTGCCTGATATTGTTCGTCAATAGTGCCGGTGCAATCATTCTTTGCAATGAACTTGTCATCACTGATTTCATTCTCGTAATAACTCACTGCCCTAATGATACAGAAAGGCTTGAAAGTCTGTGGAGTTTTTCCGAAAAGAAGTAATCCGGCAAGGGTGAGTTTCCCGTCTTTAGCAAGATTCATGTTTTCCAGAATCTTCTCAATCTTCAATCCTGTTGCGGAAATTTCCTGCCCGAAGTTTCTTTCAAAGAAGGTTGAGAATTTAGCAACATTAGTTTCTTTCTCAACCGTTGCGGATGTAAGGCTTTCATCTAAATGAAACAGGTTGCTACTTTGAAACATTCTCAACAATTCCTGAGGAGATGACTTACGTTTATCGCTGCCGCTTTTTATCCAATAAGCTCCATCCTGAGTACAATAAGGTTTTGAAGGACCTTCTGAAATGTAGATTACGATAATTCTTTTACCGTCAATGTCAACAGTTTGCGTCTGAGGATAAACGGCTGGTTTTATGTGCTCGCTTGCAGCGATTGCAATCCATTGATTGTATGTTCCTATCTCTTGCTGAGATAGCCCTGCAACACTTAAATCATCTCTTACCCCGACAAAGACAGTTCCTCCTGAACTGTTGCTCATGGCGCACATCTCGGCAGCAATCTGAACGGCATTATTCAGCTTTTCTTTGAACTGCCGATTGGAATCTTCTCCTAAGCTGATTTGCTTTTTAATTTCCTGTTCTGTAAGCACAGGGCAAAGATAAAAGGATAACTAAGAGATAAGTGAGAGAATATCTTTCAGTTGAAAGTGCTCGCCCATCTGTTGCAGGTAGTTCATGATGGATGCTAAGGCTTCCGCTCCATCCTTAATGTTTTTCACCTGCTCGCCCGCATTACTAAGTGTTGGAAGAATATTTTTCAGTTTCCTTCCCCAACCCTTCTCTTTCACCTCTTCAACAGTCTTCGCTCTTTTCACTTCGTCAGCAAATTCAACCACTTTTTGAAGAGCCGCCTTCAATTCTTTATTCGCTTTTACCTCCTCTAACAAGTAATTCGCCTCAGTCTTCAGTTCGCTCTCTTGCTGCTGAATATGGATGTTGATTTCAACTTGCTGGTTCACGGATACCTGTTGGTTCAGGATGTTTTGTATGTTCAAAAAAATCCGTTTATCGCCTTCATCATAAGGTTCATAGTCATCTACAATTCCTCGCTCAAACATTTTCAACGTTTCATCTTTCGTTTCAAACCATCCGATTAAATACGCCACCTGATAGTCTTTCATCTGCTTGGAATGAAAGTATTTTGCTCGCCCCGCCCTTAAGTGATTCAATAAATCTTCATATTCCACTAATATTTCAGGATTTTCGCCAATTACCACTTGCTCGCTGTAAAGCACACGCGCATAATTCAAAGTGATTTTATTAAACTCCCCGCGCACCCGCTCCCACATTGGCAGTTTATTATCGCCCTTCACCCGCACATAAATCCGCTTTGCCTCTTTATCCGCATGTACCATCGTTAGCGTGCTACTGTCTGTAGGGTCTCTCAAAACGATTCCAGAATACCAGTAATTATTATCATAAGCATGCTCGATATTCCGCGCAATATATTTATGAATTAATGCAATCGGAAGGTAGTCCTTAAACTGGAAAATGTAAGTGCGTACCCTTTCCCCTTTGTAATCACTGTATTCCACCCTTGGCTCCTTACCGAAAGCGGAAGGTATTAGTATATGCTCATCATCCTCCGTGTAGCACAAGTCAAACTTCTTCATCAGGCTCAGGATGTAGCCATAATGCTTTTCCTCGTAGGTAAAATCTTTCTCGTTTTCTGGATGAAGCAGTTCGGGAAAATCACTGATATGGATTTGACCGAATTGCCGCGCGGTTTTCCCTCCTGTGATAATCCGGTAAACCCCTTGCGTAATCCACGCAGGATTCAGCAATTGCATAAAAGTCAGGTAGGTATCCCCAAACCATGTAACCGCTCCTATCGTAGTTAAATATTTCAGCAGCAGCTTTTGTGTCTCCTCGTCCTTCACTGCGTTTTCATCGCAAATCGCTTTATAGGTTTCATAAGTAAGGTAATGCTGCGAATCCGAAGTCATCTGCTCAATCGCCTTCTTGATATTAAACCAGTTTCCGGGAAACTGGTCATTCACCGAACTGATTTTCACCGCCTGCCTCTGGAGCGTTTCACGAAATTCCTTAATACCTTGCCCGCTCTTGCAACTGGTGTTAAAGAAGCCGACAATGTTGGGGTATTTCTCCTTCAAGAATTTCCGGTCAGCCGTTTCATTCTTGTTCTCATCTGCTTTGTTAAACACAACCAGCACGGGTGCGCTGCCCCCGAGGCTTTCTATTTGCTGCAGCCAATACTCCGGCTCTTCCTCTTTGCGGTTATCCAATACTAACACATAAAGGCAGCCTGAAGTGAAAAAGAACTTATGCACCGCATGTTGTATCTCCTGCCCGCCAAAGTCCCACAGGTTGAAAACCAAATCTCTTCCTTCGTAAGGTAAATGCCATTGGTCAATCTTGATGCCGTTGGTTTGAAGTTCTTTGTCGTTAAAAGTATTGTAAAGAACCTGTTTCACTAAGCTCGATTTGCCGGATGAGCCTTCGCCTATAAGAATAATTCTGCCTTCATTAAGTGGATGCGCCCCAAACAAATTAGCATTACTATAATAAGCATCCACTGCTTTATCGCCTTGCCCCACAACTGAAATGGGTGGGAATGAAAGAGGATTTCCTGCAACATTAATCCACAGGTCATTTTTGTGTTCTTCCGGATTTTCATACTCAAATTCAAATTCCTCGTAATCATCATGCAATCGAACTCGTTTTATTTCCATTGGTTTTATTTCGAAAACCAGATTTTTCATCAAGCTGCATTTCTCTAATTGAGGCAACTGAAATAGAACCGACACATCCTTTATTTCATTATAACTCAAACTGACTTCTCTCAAGTTCTTCAAAAATTTCAACGGTGATAAATCGCTGATGTAATTTTGGCTGGCATCTAATATTTTTAATTCTTTAAGTTCAGAAACAGGCTCTAAATGTTCAATTCCGCACTTACCAATATTTAACTCTTCAAGATTCTTCAGACCACTTAGGGATTCAATATTGTTTATAGAAGTTCCAGAAAGCCGTAATATTTTTAAATTAATAAGTTCCAAATAAGGAAACTTTATTAAAGGATTACCAGAAATACTAAGTGTATGAAGACTATGCAGTTTTGCCAGTATTGAAATATCACTTATAGTATTCTCGCTAAGGTTCAGACTTTCTAAACTACCTAAACCTTCCAGACCAGAAATATCTGAAATCTGATTACCCCATAAATTAAGATGCTTTAATGATTTTATCCTCGTAATTGGTTCAATATCCTTTATCTCTTGTCGGTTGATGCTTAATGAAATTATTTTCCCTCTTTCATCAAGAGCATATTGTTGTGTGTCATCACCCCATATATAGTCATCCCCGATAGTTTCCTTTTCCTCACATATTAATCCATAATACTTCTCCAACTCTAAAATCTGTTTCGGCTTTTTCGCTTTTGCCATGATTCTTTTAATAAGGTTAATTGTGCCAAGTAAAGATAAAGGAATAGTTTGCAGAGGGCATCTCACCAATTTCTGACAAACAATGATACCCTCCTGACGAGAGCGCTACTAATGCGACACGATAAAGAAACGAGATAAGTACGCGCCAAACTATAATCTGAATTATTAGGGGATGCCGGAACGAGTCCGGCATGACACGTTACACATACCCCTTCGCCTGCAAGCCGAAGAGCTCTGCGTATTTTCCGCCAGAGGCTAAGAGCTCAGCGTGGGTGCCGAGTTCGCGCACGCATCCTTTTTCGAGGAACACAATCCTGTCAGCCATGCGAACGGTGGAGAAGCGGTGGCTAATCAGCACAGCCGTTTTTCCGGCAATCAATTCCGAAAACCTGAGAAACACCTCATGCTCTGCCCGTGCATCCAATGATGAAGTAGGCTCATCCAAAATCAGCAGTTGCGCATCACGCATATAAGCTCGTGCAAGCGCAACCTTCTGCCATTCACCCCCAGATAGTTCCACGCCATTTTTAAAACGCTTGCCGAGCACCTGCTCATAGCCTTCGGGCAAGCGCTGCACCACGGCATCGGCAAGGCTTTTCTTCGCGGAGGTCTGTATGCGCTCGCGGTTGCCGAGGTCGGTGATTTCGCCCACCGCGATATTTTCTGCCGCCTTCATCTGGAACTTCACATAATCCTGGAAGATAATACCTATCTCCCTGCGCAGGTCGGTGAGGTCGTAGTCGCGGAGGTCAACGCCATCGAGCAGTATCCTGCCTTCCGCGGGGTCATAGAGGCGCGCGAGCAGTTTCACGAGGGTAGTTTTTCCAGCGCCATTCTCGCCCACCAGCGCGAGCTTCTCGCCCGCGTGTAGGTGAAAGGAAACATCGCGCAGCGCCCACTCTTCTTTGCCGGGATATTTGAACCCCACGCCTTCAAACGTGAACCCTTTGGTGAAGGGCTTGGGCGCCTTGCGGGCAGTGGAGTCGGCTTTGATGGCGGGGGTGATGCGGAAGAAGTCGAAGAGGTCTTGCAAGTAGAGTGCGCTTTCTGTGATTTCGGAAAAGCGCGTCATGATGCCTTGCAGCAGCCCGCGCATACGCTGGAACGAGCCGGCAAGGAACGTGAGGCTGCCCACGGTGATGATGCCGCCAACCGCCTGCACGAGGATGAACACGTATGCTCCATAATATGCAAGCGTGCCGAGGGACGAGAGGGCAGCGCCCCACCACGCGCGCTTCACCGCCAGCACTTTGTTGGCTTCATAATATTTGTCGCTCAGCTTTTTGAACCGCTGCGCGATGAAGCCGGGGAGGTTGAATATCTTGATTTCTTTTGCCGTTTCATCGCTGGCGCCAATGTAGCGGAGGTAGTCAAGCTCCCTGCGCTCGGGCGTCCAGCTGCGCGAGAGGGAATAGGTCTTTTCGTTGAAATGTGTTTCGCCCACGAATGAGGGGATGACCGCGACCAGCAAGATGAGGATGAGCCACGGGTTGAACACGACCAACCCTAC
The DNA here is from genome assembly GCA_034440455.1 of Chitinophagales bacterium. Lineage (GTDB taxonomy): Bacteria > Bacteroidota > Bacteroidia > Chitinophagales > CAIOSU01 > JAWXCB01. Next base: position 34,063 of record JAWXCB010000085.1, on the reverse strand, counting down.
CGCGAGAAATATGATGGTGATGAAATCCTGGAACTGCGTGAGCACCTGCGACATCAGCACCACGCGGCTGATGGTTTGCCTGCGCGCGCGTTCGAGCTTGTCGTAGAACTCGGCATCTTCAAACTGGTGGAGGTCGAGCGTGCCTGCGTGTTTGATAAGTTGGAGAGAGGTTTTGTTGGAATATAAATCACCGAGCAAACTATCAAGCAGCGTGACAATGCGGTTGATGATGTCTGACGCGAGTGCGAGCGCGAGTTCGATGGCAACGATAGTCCAGAGATACCTCATGCTGCCTTCGCCATGTATGCCGATGAGGCGGATGACTTCATCTATGATGAGCTTGCCGACATAGAGCATCGCGAGTGGTATCGCTGCCCTGACAATCCTCAGCAGCGCGTTGCTGATGGTGAGGGGCTTGCTGGTTTGCCAGATGAGCCTGAAGAACTCGGGAAGATTTTTCAAAGCAGAGAACTGGTCTTTGAGTGTTTTGCCGTTTTGTTTGGATTGTGGGTCGGTGGGAGATAGGGACATTGTTGAATGAAATTACGAATGAAGAGTTACGAATGATGAATGGATAAATGGAAGGTGGGGGAGGAAAGTTCCTTTCAGAATTGTAGCTGCTAAGGATGCTCAGGCAGGCGAATCTTAATCCAAACATTGCACGTTTCCCTCAGCTTTTTTTCAAGAGCGCAAAACATCGGTAATCTTTGTGGTGAAGTGGAAACCGGGATGAAAGGCGCGTTTTGAGATAATGCGGAAACTGAATTATTGTCAAAGCTATGTGCAGTTGGATTGATTTTGTGGAAATGAAAAGCGGAGTATCGGGAATGATAAATATTGAGTTGTGGCTCCCTCCAATCCGGTGGCGTCAGGTTCTGGCAAAATACCGCAACGGGGAACACTAATAAAACAGCAAGGTTGAGAATTTTCATATTTGATATAACTCAAGTTAGGCAAATTGTATCAACCTTCTTCACCACGAAAGTGGACATTTGGTGAAATTACGAATGGTAAATGTGTAAAGGAGAGGCGAGGGGATAAAAGTTCAGGGAAATAAAGTGGTAGCGCCTGTCGTTTCTGCGCTCAACCAACCGCATGAAACACTTCATTGGCACTTTAACCTTATTTCTTTTTTGCGCTTCACTGTCGGCAAAGAATAAAAAGACAGAAAAACTTCCGCAACATCAACTGGTTCCATTTTATACAAATGCAGTGACGGGAATAACGGAAACTGCCTACAACGGAAATCAGGAATCCCGATATGTATTGAATTGCGGATTAGAGTATAATGTGAAATTGCTGAAATGGTTTTCAATTGGCACGGGGTTGACGTTTATCCTGCATCGTTCGTATTCATCGTTTTATTCGGATAGCTTAACTCGTCCAACTGCTCCAACACTTAATGTTTACGTTAAGTCTTCAGAAAGAACCTCAACTACCAGCATAATTGATTTGCCCTTGCGTATTCTGTTCACTGTTGTGAAAAGGAGAAATCTTGAGTTTCAAATTGCAATGGGAGCTTCCTTTCAAACTATTGTTTTTCAAAATTCAAAAGGCATTGTTGATTACTATGGCGGACCGCAATATTATAACCGGAATATTTCATTTGATTACTTTGCTGATGCAATAGGAATAGGAGTTGAAATGGGTCCTATTTTAAAAGTGGGGGATAAAAACGGTATAATGATTCAGCCTGAATTTCGACTTAACTCTGCCAAGATTCCTCCGATAGCTTATTCTGTGGGATTGAAGCTGGGATGGTTTTTTAATGTGGGTTAATCGAATGCTAATTCCGCACTTTTATTATAGTCGAACCCTGATTCACCAACCGGCCAAACGGTTTCAACTCATAATTTCTTGAGCGCGCGAAAGATTCAAACTCATTGGCTTTGTCTGAATCTACCGAAACCAACAATCCTCCGCTGGTTTGCGGGTCAGCGAGGATAACTCTTTGTTCATCGGTGATTGAACTGATTTTGCTGCCGTAGCTTTCCCAATTGCGCTGTGTGCCTCCGGGCATGGATTTTTGCTGAATGTATTCGTTGAGAAACTCAAAGGTGGGCACTTTGCTGAATTCAATTTCGGCACATACTCCGCTGCCTTCACATACTTCCACTAAGTGACCGAGTAATCCGAAGCCGGTTACATCAGTCATGGCATTGATGTATGGAAGTTTCCCAAACTCAGCCCCGAGTTTATTTAGCGTAAGCATCGTGTCAACTGCTTGTTGAATATGCGATTCTTGTACTATCCCGTTTTTCTGTGCGGTGGTGATAATGCCGATGCCGAGTGGTTTAGTCAGATACAAAAGCGAGCCAACCTTTGCAGTATCATTTCTCTTTAAATTTTCTTTCTTCACTTTTCCGCTCACGGCTAATCCAAACACAGGCTCGGGGCAATCAATGCTATGACCGCCTGCCAATGGGATGCCTGCTTCTGCACATACTTTCCTGCTTCCTTCCAACACTTCCCGGGCAACAATCGGTGGAATTTTATTGATAGGCCAGCCCAAAATGGCAATTGCCATGAATGGTTCACCGCCCATGGCATACACATCGCTGATGGCATTCACCGAAGCGATAGCACCGAAGGTGAAAGGGTCATCAACAATCGGCATGAAGAAATCCGTAGTGCTGACAATGCATGTTCCGTCACCAACGTCAAAGACTGCTGCATCATCTTTCGATTCATTGCCCACGAGCAAATTGGGAAAAGCAGCTTTTGGAAAGTCAGAATGAAGAATGCTTTCAAGCACGGCAGGTGAAATTTTACAACCGCATCCGGCACCGTGGGAGAATTGTGTGAGTTTGATTTTTTCCATAATGAATTTTTAAATATTGTGCCCTATGTGCCTCTGTGGTTCAATATTATTCGCGAGGTCTTTAACAAAAGCATTTACATTTTCTCCATCCCAACACACAGTAGCTATTATTCTGCCTTTAACTTTTTCAAGCAAACGAAGGTAGCTTTTGTCATAATAGGTAAGCAGCGTTTCTATGGTGGCGAACATGTCGCCTTGCAGTAAGCTTGCTTTCGCTGCTTTGAATTGTTCCGGTCCCAGTCTTTTCGTGATGCGCTCCATCGCTTTTAAGAATTCTTCTTTATCGGCATCACCATATTCGTTTACCAAACGACTGACACGAATCGGCTTGCTCACTTCAACTGTCAGTGCGGGACTTGCGCCCATCGTTTTCCAAAAATCATTGGGCAGAAATATTTTTCCTATCGAAATGGATTCATCTTCAATCCAGATGCGCTTGTTTACATCCAGCTTCAAAATTTTTTCAAAGAGATTGTTTTGAAATTGCTCCGTGGTAGGCTGCGGTGGAAGTTTCAGTCCGCCAAAAGAAGACCCCTTGTGTCCGGCTAATGTTTCAAGGTCAATTATTTGTTCACCTCTCTGAGCCAACGCTCGCAAAATTTCACTCTTCCCGCTTCCCGTGCATCCGCCAATCACAGTAAATTGAAACGGTTTTTTAAATGATTCCAACACCGCTTGCCGGTAGGATTTATAACCGCCCTTTAGTTGGTGCGTTTTTATTCTTGCCATCCCCACAAACCCACAAAAGTTGGATGACCGCATGCCGCCCCGCCAACAATGCACGATAAGTTCCTTGCCGGAAGTAATTTTTTCAGTCTCGCTAATGATATCATGCAAGCGAGGACCAACTAAGCGAAAGCCGGTCATGATAGCTTCAATCCTCCCTTTCTGCACATAATCAGTCCCTACTTCTACACGCTCTGCATTCTTCAAAAGAGGAATATTGATTGCTCCCGGTATGTTCCCTTTTTCATATTCACCTTCCGAGCGCACATCCACCACCGGCAGTTCGTTGCGCAGAGAAAGAAATTCATGAATGGAAATGCTCACGAGGCGAAGTTAAGGTTGCCTTGGTAACGCACCTTAATGCCTATAATATATTAGTACACCCAATGACTCTTGTTCATTGGTGAGCAAATGACTGCGCCATAACATATCAGGGGAAAATGCCCATCGCCATATAATCAGCCGACACCTTGTTGATGGCGTTGATGAAGGCTGCGGTGCGCAGGTCTTTCACTTCTTTGCGCATCCAGATTTCGCGGATTTGATGATAGGCATAGGTCATCGTTTCTTCCAAGCCGGAGTTCACGAGGTCAATTTCATCCGCGCCACGCGCAATAAAATTTTTCTCGCGTTGCGAAATGCTTTTACCGGTGAGTTTTTCCACAAGCTGAATGATGCCGAGCGAAGAGGTTTCGTCAAACTTTTTCTGCAACCTGCCGAAGCGTACGTGCGAAAGATTCTTCAGCCACTCGAAATACGAAACGGTGACACCGCCCGCATTAAGATAAATATCAGGAACAATCAAAACCCCTTTTTTCAATAACTTCTTTTCCGCCTCGGGCGACACGGGACCATTGGCGCCTTCGCCAATGATTTTGGCTTTGATGCAGTCGGCATTATCTCCGTGAATCTGGTTTTCGAGCGCGGCAGGCACAAGAATATCGCATTCCAGTTCCAGCGCGGCATATTTATCCCGCATGTTCTGCGCCCCCGGAAAATCAAGCAGCGAGCCTGTTTCATCGCGATGCTTATAGAGCGCGGGAATATCCAATCCCTTTGCGCTATACACTGCGCCTTCCATTTCGGAGATGCCAATCACCTTCGCTCCCTGCTCATAAAGAAACAATGCGCTGTAGTAGCCTACGTTTCCAAAACCCTGCACTACTACTGTCTTTCCTTCCAAGCCCGGTTCAAGACCTATTTCTTTCATGTCCTCTTTGAAACTCACCACTTCCTTCAAGCCATACATCACTCCCCTGCCGGTTGCTTCCTTTCTGCCCCTGATTCCGTTTTGGCTCACAGGCTTGCCCGTTACGCAAGCATAGCCATCCAACTGCCCGGGGTTGTATGACATATACGTGTCGAGAATCCATGCCATCTCGCGCTCGCCTGAACCATAGTCAGGAGCCGGAACATCAATGCCGGGTCCGATAAAATTTTTCTTAATCAATTCTACAGTATATCTGCGCACGATACGCTGCAACTGGTTGGAGGTTACTTTGCGCGGGCTGATTTTAATGCCGCCTTTTGCTCCACCAAACGGCACATCCACAATGGCGCATTTGTAAGTCATCAATGCCGCCAGCGCCATCACTTCATCCTGGTCCACCATCGAACTGATGCGGATGCCTCCTTTGGTGGGAGTGCGGTGGTGGCTGTGCTGCACGCGATAGGCTTCAATCACCTGATATTCATTCCCGATTTTCACCGGAAACTTCATGCGATACACGCTGTTACACACGCGGATTTGTTCCAAAAGTCCTTTGGGCACTTTGGTGAATTCAGCAGCCTTGTTGAAGTTGTCGTTTACGCCCTGAAAGAAATTAAATTCAGGTTTCGGAATTTTCTTTGTTACTGTTGCCATACGAAGAAAGGGGTTTTTTCAATGTTAATTCGTTTTTTCCAGCTTGCTGATTTTTCTTTCCAGCACAAAAAGAAAAACGAGGATGCCTGCAAGAATCGTAAGCAACACGCCCAGCACCACATGAATCTTTCCGGTCGTCCACAGGTTCTCGGTTCCGGTTGCGAAAAGGGGGGAGAACAACACGCACATCAAAAGCAGGGTGAGCAATAGATTTTTCATTGTTAATTCTTTTCTGATTGAATTTTAAATAACTGGCGGTAGCGCACAGTGAGCGAAAGCATCCAGCATCCAAGAATGATAAATCCTGCTACTGCGGAATAAAACACAGGGCGCATCACGCTATCCAAATCATAAGTATTGAAACCGGGGTTGCCTCCGCTGCCGGGATGAAGCGATTGGGTGAGGCGCGGAATGACAAAAATGAACACGATGAAAATCACAAATGCAAACACGCTATATACGGCTGAAACACGCGCGCGTTTTGTTTCATCATTCAACGAACCCCGCAACACGAAGTAAGCAAGATAGACCAACATGCCCAACGCTGCGCCATTCAGCTTAGGGTCGTTTACCCACGGAGCGCCCCATGTAAAATTTGCCCACTGCATTCCGGTAAGAATTCCAAGCGTTCCAAAGAAAACACCAACGCCCGCAGCGGAAGAAGCAATCAGGTCATATTCCTCTTTCCCGTTTGACAAGTAAAGGATGCTGCCGATGAACGCAATCAGCATCAGAAAAATCATGGTGAACCACATGGGCACATGAAAGAAAAGATTGCGAATTGATTCATAAAGAATTTCGCGGTAGGGGAAATTTTTTCCTTCGGGAGAAACCATTTCGAGAATCGTAGTGCATTTCATGCTGATGCCCTTTGCGGTGTCTGCGCGTTCTACGGCAAAAGCGTCACGCAGAAAAAATGTGCCATCCTGTTCGTTGTAAATAATGAGGTTGTAATAATCTTTTTTGTTGTTGGTGCGCAAGTCGGGCGGAATGCCGTATTCTGCGTTAATTACGGAACTGCTGCCAATGGTTATTTCACTGGCGCAAAGGAGGTTGTTGTCATTTTTCAAAATGACATTCAAAGAAGGGTCGTCTTCTTTAAAGTGCGTATTGTAACCCTGAATATCTATAGAGATTGTCGCGCCCCGCTGCACAGATGCGGGAGTTACCCTCACAATGCCCGGACCAAGCGGAAGATACATGCCAGTGAAAAAAGCATAAAAAAGGAGGGGGATACACAGAAACTTCCACCACAATTGCCTGAGGAGACTCATTCTTTTTTAATCGCGCCAAAGATACGGAAACAAAATACATGACATTGCCACAAGGAGTACATCAAACGCGGCAAGTGCTGCAACTTCCTTCAACACGTCAGCAAGCTGGATGTTGATAAAAAAAGCATTGCCTGCAAACTGCTGCAACACCATTATCAGGGGCAGCATCACCGGCAGGCTGAGTATCGCCATTAGTGTTGCATTGCCATCTGCTTTTGCAGCGATAGACGAAACAAGCGTAAGCACAAAAGACAATCCGCTTCCGCCAAACAACAGCGCCAGCAAAAAGAGCGGATAGTTTTTCACAGGCGTTCCAAGCATCAGTGAAAACACGACCATGCCAATAACGGAAAGAAGCAGCATCAGCAGCATGTTGTAAAGCATCTTGGAAAGAATCACAGATTGCGGGCGTACGAGCGTATAATAATATAGTAGCCGCTCTTTGTTTTCCTGCGTGAAACTTTTTGCAATCGCATTCACTGCTGTGAACAGCATCGTTATCCAAAACAGCACGCTCCACCAGCGATAGCTCACAAGCTCAGTCGCCTTTTCGCTACTCAGGATAATATAAATAACAAACACAGTCGCCACCACATAGAGGACAATGCCCCCGATAGCATAACGCATCCGCCATTCGAGCAGTAAATCTTTTTTTATGAGCAGACTGATTTCACGAAACACGGGAGAAAGTTACGATTAACCCTAAAATCAAGAAACGCATACTTCAATTGCTGCATAACCCTACCCTACCATGTCCGTATAACAGGACGCGATGAAGATGCCGAAGGTCTGTTTGAAATTTTTACTGCTCTGTGCATTGATGTGCGCCTTTGCCATCAATCCTGCATCCGCACAGCAGAAGTATTTCAAAATAACCGATGACGGGCGGTTTTATTATTTCAATGATGCCTCCATCGAACAAAATAAAATCGTGAATGGCGAGAATACCTATGTGCGCCCAATTACATCACGCACTTTTTTTCTTGAAGCAAGAAATGCAAACCTTTTTTCCGAAAGCATCACGTTTACCGATTTTGAAAGGATGACCATTTCAGAAAAACAGTCTTTATTAGACAGCTTGCAGGATTTCGATTGGTCAAAATATCAGGTGAGCGATGAAGCAGAAAAACCGGATACAGTGAAACCAGACCTCGCGACAGATACTACGTATTCGATTCAAAACTTAGCCTTCAACAAAGAAAGCATTACGCTCTATGGCGAATTGGCATCAGACGCGGGCAGAATGCAGAAATTCATGGTTTATCCGATTGTACGGAAAGAAAAGGAGAGCATCACCTGGATGTTTGAATGGATTGAGCCTGATCTCTACTTAAAGAAACGGGGATACACGAACCTTGACTTGCCGGAGCAAAAAATCTATGAAGCGCTCTTGCGGAAAGGCATTGACCTGAGTACGTTAAATGCGTTGCTGGAATAATTGGGGAAATAGAAAAGACTTGTCCACTCCGTCAGAGAAATAATTCGATAAACCAACATTTCCCATAGAGGTGATTCCTCTACTAAAAATGCAAGGAGAAATAATCGAGATAGAATAGCTTCTCATCTATGCTCGCCCTTCCCTTTTCATTTATTCATTACCTTTCCTCCTGATTCATCATTTCCATTCGGTTCACGTCAATCCACCTGCGCATGAAACTTCCCTCGCTCGAGCTGCTCAAACAATCCATCCTCACTACGGTGCTGCGCTTTCCGCTGGCGCTTGTTGCGGCTGTCATCGGCACGCTGTGCGTGATGCTGTTGGTGGAGAATAAGGCGGCTGATGTGGCGGAGCATCTGTTTCAAAAAATGCTGATGACGGCAAGCCTCGGGCTGCCGCTGTTTTTTGCAGTGCAAATTTTTTGCGAGCGCAGCAACATGGCACTCTGGCAGCGGTGGGCATTGCACATGGCAGGCGTGGGGGCGCTTGTCGGCTATTTTATCCTGTTGCCTGCTGTGACGTTTGAGCCGGAGTCGGTGATGTATCGTTATGCAGCGCTGAGCATGGCAATGCACCTGCTGGTGGCATTCAGCGCATTTTATGTTTATTCAGAGGTGAATGGCTTCTGGCAGTTTAATAAGTTGTTATTCCTGCGCTTTCTCACGGCTGCGCTCTATTCAAGCGTGCTTTACCTCGGGCTGGCGGGCGCGCTGCTGGCAGTTGATAATCTTTTTAATATCAACGTGGACGGTACCTTGTATGCACACTTATGGATTTTTATCGCAGGGTTGTTTAACACGGCTTTTTTTCTCGGAGGAATTCCCGCGCCTGTCACAGGATTGCTGGAAGAAACTGCTTACCCGCGCGGGCTGAAAATCTTTACTCAATATGTACTCGTGCCATTGGTGATGATTTACCTTCTTATTCTTTATGCCTACATGCTTAAAATCGGCATCGCGTGGTCGCTGCCGAAGGGTTGGGTGGCAAATCTCATCTTAGGATTTTCAGTTGCGGGCACGCTGTCGCTGCTGCTCGTGTGGCCCATCCGCGAGCAGGAAAGCAACGGCTGGATTAAAGCGTTTTCACGCTTCTACTACGTGAGCCTCGTGCCGCTGATTGTGCTGCTCTTTGTCGCCATCGGCAAGCGTATCCATGCTTATGGGTTTACCATCGAGCGATATATCGTGTTTGTACTGGGCGTATGGCTGGCTGTGATTACGCTATATTTTCTGTTTTCAAAAAGGAAAAACATTATCGTTATTCCCGTCCTGCTGTTTGTGTTTTTAATGCTGGGTTCCTTCGGTCCTTCGAGCATGTTCGGCATGAGCGAGCGCAGCCAGATGGGACGGCTGCAAGCGTTACTTGTGAAAAATGGCACATTTGAAAACGGAAAAATCAGAAAGCTGACTGCTGATGAAGCAACGAAAGTGAATTATGAAGATGTGGCGGAGATCACCTCCATCTTATATTATTTGGAACAGAATCACACACTCGCTGGCGTTGCAGAATGGATAACGGATAGCTGTGCGCTCAGCGCGTATGAACTGGAAGATTGTTTAGGCTTTTCTTCCAACGTGATTGCCGCGAGAAGCTATGCGTTTAATTTTTATTGCGAGGATAATCGCGAAGACAAAGGCATCCACGTTACGGGCTATGATAGAATCTATAAACTCTACGCAGATAACTATGATGATGTGGAGAACAATACCAATGCGCTCATAAAAAACAAGCTGCGGGTGTTTGATGCCGACACGCTGGTGGCAACCATCTTGCTCGATTCTGTAATGGCAGCGTTGATAAAACATCCGAATGACGGCAATGCTCTTTCTGAGGAACAAATGACGTTTGCGCTGCAAAGCGAAGCAGGCAAAGCAGTGGAATTGCAACTGCGTGAAATCTCCATTGATAAAGATGAGGATGCCGGGGCGTATAAGGTCATTACCCTAAATGGGTATGTGCTGACAAAGGATTAAGATTTTCCCAAGGTGCTGAAAAGATTCGGGGTTCTTCGTTGAAAAGAAAAGCATCTTCCTTATTTTAGTGCAACAATCCTTTCTCCTTGAAAAAAATATGTTGGTTATTCCTGTTGCTCGCAGGCTTCCTGATAAACGCAACCGCGCAGTGTTCTGCTGATCCCAACTGTCCGTTTGCATCGCTGATATGCGCATCCACTGCATCTACTGCATGTGTTAATGTAGCATTCTCACAAGTGCTGACGCTTGCCGTTCCGGTTTCGATTACCAGTGGAACCACTACTTATCCAATTCAAAAAATAAAGGTAAACAGCATTAACGGGCTCCCTCCGGGAATATCTTATCAATGCAATCCGGCAAACTGCACGATTAATGGAGGCGCAAGAGGATGCATACTTATCAGTGGAACTGCTTCAACACCCGGAACCTATCAAACACAAACGAATGCAACTGTAACTATCGTTGTTGCCGGTACATGCCCATTTTGTTTTACAACCAATATTGATACCGCATTAGCCGGCATCTTTGTTGTGCAGCCCAAAGACTGCGCAGGCGTGTGTGGCGGAACAGCGGCTGTTGACAACTGCGGCATCTGCTCAGGTGGCACTACGGGCATCCTGCCAAATTGTGCTGATACCGATGCTTGCACACAAGACATCTGCAACGAAGTTGGCGGCTGCACTTATACAAATATTTGCAACGTGACAATTTCAGGAAAAATACAAACGGAAGATAATAAATCCGTTCCGGGAGTAACGGTGAATCTCAACGGCTCGCAAACGCAAAGCATGAACACAGCGAGCGATGGGCTTTATTCATTCACGGTGAATGCAGGCGGCAACTATACGGTGACTCCATCAAAAGTGAATGACTTGACAACCAATATCGGTGTAACTACAGTTGACATTTCCCTGATAAGAAGACATGTGCTGGGCAGCACCTTACTTAATTCACCCTATAAAATCATAGCAGCAGATGGAAGTAATTCCGGAACAGTTTCCACAGGAGATATTCCTCCGGTTAGAATCGTTGTGTTAAGCAACACAGCTAAATTTCCCCCATTAAACAGCAGGCTTTGGGAATTTGTGAGCAGCTATAATATGGCAACCAGTCCTTTTACTATTGTAACAACGAAGACATACAATAACCTCACTACGAATCAACTCAACCAAGATTTCATCGGGGTGAAAGTGGGCGATGTGAACAATAGCTGGACACCGGGCACTCCGTAATTCAAAAAGTATTCTTTACCTTAGAAGCCATGCGGATGAAAAACCTCTATGGCTCTTGTATCTTTTTTCTACTGAGCATTTCCTCTGCATCCGCAGCTCTTGATAATTACACCGTTAGCCGCACGGCTCCCAACTGCGCATGTTATACCGACATCTCCGGAGCAACCGCTGTTACTTTCTGGCGCAACGGAAGCAGCACAGATGACAACCTAAGCCAAACAGTAAACATCGGCTTCGCATTTAATTATGATGGAAGTTCGCAAACGCAATTCAGAGTTTCCACAAATGGATTTATCACATTCAATATCGCCACAAATGCAACGGGTGATTATCTTGTTGCGTGTGGAAGCGGTGATGCCTATTCAGGAGATAACACTAATTTTTCAATAGCAGGAGCGAAAGGCTCCATCTCAGTTGTAGCACCGTTTTTTGATGATTTGGTGACAGATGGTTATTCCCTGAATTCAAGCATGCATTATCAGACATCCGGTATTGCGCCTGACAGAGTGCTTACCGTGCAATGGCGCGGGATGTCAAAGGATGTTTCCTCTAACTGTAGTGATCCCTGCGCCTACGGTAATTATAACTTTCAGGTGAAGTTGTATGAAACCTCCGGCAAAATTGAATTTATCTATGGCACGATGACAGCAGGTGGGGATGAACTTTCTAAAAATTATAGCTGCGGATTAAATTCGGCATCTGCTCAGTTGCTTGCTCAGCAAAGTGCAAATACCGCAACTTTCAGCACAAATGCCATCAACACTCTTTCAACTGTTCCGCAGGCTAACTCCAGAATTACATTCACGCGCACGCTGCCAGCGCCTGCAAGCGGAATTCCGACTTGCATTAATTACAACTTTCCTGCAAACGGAGCAACCAACCAATGCCGCAACTCAATTTTATCGTGGTCTGCTTGTGACGGGGTTCCCACCGCTTATGATGTTTATTTTGGAACAGCATCCACTCCGCTTTTAGTTGCAAGTGATTTATCCGGAAACTTTTACAACCCGGGGTCGCTTGCGGCATCCACTACTTATTATTGGAGGGTTGTTCCGAAAAACACGTTTGGCGCTGCCACTGCTGCGGGTATGCCCGTTTATTCTTTTGCATCAGGCGCGGCAAACTCCGTTACGGGCATTACTTCATCGGCAGGAACATCTATATGCGCTGGAACGACTTCAACACTTACAGTAAATGGCTCGCTTGCAGACGGCAGCGTTTATAATTGGACGGCTCCGTTTATTATAAATCTTGGCTGCAAAATGAATCCTCCTTATCCGTTAATTGGAGATTGCGCTGCAAACGCGCGAACGATTTCATTTAGTTCGGCAGGAACAAACAGATTTGATGTATTCGCAAGAGGTTGCAATGGCACTTCTTCCTGCCAAACCATCACTATCACAGTAATCGCCAACTCCACCGCGCCCGCTTCAATTACATCCAGCGCAGGAAATTCATTTTGCGGAGGCACACAAACTATACTTACCGCAACTGGCGGCACTCATGCAAGTGGCGCACAATATGCCTGGTATTCGGGTAGTTGCGGAGGCACGCTTATCACAGGAACTTCTGCTTCAATCACTGTCACGCCATCGGCAAACATTACTTACTTTGTGAAAAGAGTAGGCACATGTCCTGTTGCAGGAACCACTTGCGCAAGTTTTGCCATCACTGTTACAAGCCCGGCAGTGGGCAACAACACAATCAGCGGTGACCAAACTATTTGCGCGGGGCAACTGCCTGTAACTATCACCGGCTCGCTGCCTTCAGGTGGAAACATTTTTACTTATCAATGGGAAAGCAGCACAACATCTTCTTCAGCAGGCTTTGCTCCTGTAGCGGGTAACAGCAACAGCCAAAACTACTTGCCTTCATCAGTCGGAGTAACAACGTGGTATAGAAGAAAAGTAATTATCGTAGATGGCTGCGCTTCTTCCAGCACAAGCAACGCTGCTGAAGTGGCAATCGGCAGCGCCCAATGCAACGACTCAAATGCTTGTACTGATGACGTATGCGAAAACGGCACTTGCATTTACAAATGCACGATTGCAGTCAGTAATGTATCCTCCACAAATATTTCCGTGCAGGGATGCAGTGATGGCACTGTGTCGGCAACCGTAAGTCATCCAAATTGCATAGGAGAATGGAATGCGTTACTCTACAACGGAAACACCATTCAAAAGAGTTGGAATTCAACACAGGGCGCAACTATTCTGTGGAATAATGTTCCGGTCGGCAATTATTTAATTGTAGCAACTGACTTTGGCGATTGCAAAGACTCAGCGCAAGTAAGTATCGGCACAACTCTTTCATGCAGCATTCAAATTGCCAATTTAAATTCATCGCCAACATCGGTAGCAGGCTGCAATGACGGAAGCGTTTCCGCAACAGTGCAGGCAGTTGTGTGTAACAATGAGTGGTTTGCCACTTTGTTTAATGCTGCAAATGCGACCATCGGCACGTGGCTTTCCGGACAGGGAAATTCCATCGTTTGGAATAATCTTCCCACTGGCAATTACCGGATTTTCATTACAGATAATAAAGCATGCAGCATCAATCAGCAAAACGTACTTGTATCAAACGGACCTCCATGCAGCATCCAAATTCAAAATGCGCAGCAAACTGTGGCGGACTGTGATAACAACTCGATTTCTGCCGATGTTTCAGCATTGACCTGCGGCAACAACTGGGTGGCTTATCTCTACAACAACGATTACAGCGAAGTATTGCAATCGTGGAGCAGTAGTTCCGGCTCATCCCTACTTTGGTCGGATGTTTCATTAGGTAAATACCACATTGTTGCAGAAAGTTTTTCCGGGTGCAGCGACACGGCAACAGTCGAGCTATCCTGCTCTGACAACGACCCTTGCACCAATGATGTATGTGTTGGTGGATGTTCAAACCCCATTAAGTGCAATGACAACAACCCTTGCACTACGGACAACTGCGATGCAAACGGACAGTGTTCAAATCAACCGATTGTTTGCACCGACAACAATGCCTGCACAATTGATATTTGTGTCGCGGGTAATTGTGTTTTTAATCCCAGAAACTGCAACGACAATAATGCCTGCACAACAGATGGCTGTTCAAACGGGATTTGCACACACCTCAATATTTGCGGAGGAGTTACGGTTTCAGGTTATATAAAAACTGCGATTGACACGCCTGTTACTGGTGTTTCTGTAATCCTTTCTGGCTCGGCAAGCGATACAGTGATTACCGGCAGTGACGGGTTCTACAGCTTTGCAGTTGCGCAGGGCGGCAACTACATTGTTACGCCTTTAAAAAACAACGATGTCATTACGAACAACGGCATCACATCGCTTGATATATCCTTAATAAGAAGGCATGTGCTCGGAAGTATTTTGCTTGATTCTCCTTACAAAATCATTGCTGCGGATGCCACCGGCAACGGTGCCGTTACCACCGGAGATATTCCATTGGTGAGAATTGTGGTATTAAGCAGCGTTGCCAAATTTCCTCCTTCCAACAGCAGGCTGTGGGAATTTGTGAGCAGCTATAACATGGCAACCAATCCTTTTACTATTGTAACAACGAAAACATACAACAACCTCACCACGAATCAACCCGATCAGAATTTCATCGGAGTGAAAATCGGTGATGTGAATTATAGCTGGAGCGCGGGAACTCAGTAGCCATTCAAAATGACTATTGTCATATAATCGAAGGCATCCCTACTCTACTTTCGCTTTCGTTTAAAAAAAACGTGGAGCATCTCAAAGAATATTTACTTCCTTACGCTATCTCAAACGTAGCGGCAATTTTCATCCTGCTTGCCACATGGAAATCAATGCGCCTTGGACGATTGTTTTTTGTTTTGCTGTTCGGCTGGGCTGCATGGACGAACAGCGCCACCTCGCTTAACACTCCTGAAAAGTATCTTGAGTACGCAGACATGTCCCTTCCACTTTATCAAAATATTATTCGTGGATGGTTCAGTTATCATATCACAGGAATAATAGTTTGCATCGCGTTCGGGCAACTCCTGATTGCGCTTGGAATGTTGCTGAAAGATGCGTGGGTAAAAATTGCCTGCATCGGAGCGATTGTGTTTCTGCTTGCCATTGCACCGCTGGGCGTAGGCTCCGGGTTTCCATTCAGCATCTTCGTCAGCATGGCCGCATTTTTGATTTACAGAAAACCGCCTCACGATTATTTATGGAAGAAAAAAATTTCTGAAATAACTTGAGTTCGGGATAAGAAACAGAAAGGTCGCTCCTACGGAGCTTTTGGAATTCAGATACTCTTTCTGCTACCAATAGGTCGCCTCTACGAGGCTGTTAAGCCCCAACGGGGCGACCGTTTGGTAGAAAGAATTTGCTTTTTGATATAAAGCCCTGTAAGGGCGACCGTTTTAGTACTTTGCTTATCCCGAACTCACGATAAATAAGTAACATGAAGATAGTTATCGCCTGCATCCTTGCTCTGCACGGACTCATTCACCTGATGGGTTTTGCAAAGGCTTTTAATTATGCAACAATCAGCCAACTGACGCAGCCTATTTCAAAACCAATCGGTTCACTTTGGCTATTGGCAACTTTATTATTTCTCGTTTCGCTCGCGTTGTTCTTGCTGAATAAAGAAGGCTGGTGGCTGATTGCAACTGCGGCAATAGTGCTGTCGCAAATCTTGATTTTCAAAAGCTGGACGGATGCGAAATTCGGCACGCTGGCAAACGTGGTGATTCTTGTCCCGGTAATCATTGCACTCATGGGCAGTTTGCCCTCAAGTTTTAAAAACAGGTATGAAGCGGAAGTAATAAAAAGGCTGAACAACAATGAAACAGTTTCAATATTGACTGAAAGCGACATTGCACAACTACCCTTGCCTGTGCAGCGCTACTTATATTTTACTGATGCTGTCGGCAAACCAAAAGTTTACAATTCAAGATCGGTATTCAGCGGGCAAATGAAGCAAGACAAGAAGGAGAAATGGATTCCAATTCATTCAAAGCAATACAACTTCATTCGTGAGCCAGCGCGTGTTTTCTATATCAAGTCAGCATTGTTTGGAATTCCGTTTGACGGGTTACATCTTTTCGCGGAAGGAAACGCCACTATGCAAATTAAATTAGCGCACCTCTTTCAGGTGGCTGACGCAAAAGGCGAAAAGATGAATCAAAGCGAAACCGTCACGATATTTAATGACATGTGCCTGATGGCTCCCGCAACGCTTATTGACAAGAACATTCAATGGGAAACAGTAGATTCGCTTACGGTGAAAGCGCGATTTACAAACGGTGCAAACACCCTCTCTGCAACATTATTGTTTGATGAACGTGGCGCACTCATCAATTTCATTTCTGACGACCGCTATCTTTCAGCAGATGGAAAAAAGTATGAACGCTACACCTGGTCAACTCCAATTAAAAGTTATCAGAATTTTAACGGAAGAAATGTGTGCAGCGAAGCTGATGCCATCTGGCATATGCCTGAAGGAGAATTCATTTACGCCAATTTCAACTTGGAAGCGATAGAATATAACTGCACTGAATTCAAATAGCTGTTCAGGTTCCCCAAACGTGGAATGCTCTGAGAAACACCCCACATCCGTTAGAAACTATTTTTTCCATTCCCCCGCAATTCAATCTATTTTTGCCCCGCATTATGGATGAGAAAATTCTGATTATTGATTTCGGTTCGCAATACACGCAACTCATCGCGCGCAGGGTGCGTGAGTTGAATGTGTACAGCGAGATTGTTCCCTTCAATAAAATTCCTGCGATTGACGAAACGGTGAAAGGCATTATCCTGTCTGGCAGCCCTTTTTCAGTGCGCGACAAGAAATCGCCCGACATTGATGTGGAGCGACTCACACAAATCCGTCCCGTGCTGGGCTTGTGTTATGGTGCGCAGTTGATTGCGCAAAAATTCGGAGGAAAAGTGGAAGCTTCAAAAAAACGCGAATACGGCAGAGCAAATCTTGACAAGATTTTGAAGAAAGAAAGTGTACTGCACAACATCTCCGACAACACACAGGTGTGGATGTCACACGCAGACACGATTGTAAAACTGCCCGCTGATTTTGAATTACTCGCCAGCACCAAAAGCGTTGAAGTAGCGGCTTTTCATAATAAAAATGGTCGCTTCAAGAATCCGGTTGTCGGCTTGCAGTTTCACCCGGAAGTATATCATTCCACTGAAGGAAAATTTATTCTGAAAAATTTTGTGCGTGACATTTGCGGCTGTCATGGCGCTTGGACTCCTGTTTCGTTCATTGAAGAATCTATTCAGCAAATCCACGAAAAAGTCGGGAAAGAAAACGTAGTGCTTGGTTTATCGGGTGGGGTTGACTCCACCGTTGCTGCGGAACTTTTGCATAAAGCCATTGGGAAACAACTGCTTTGCATTTTTGTAAACAATGGACTGCTGCGCAAAGATGAATTCAAGAGTGTACTTCATTCATACAAAGGCATGGGCTTTAATGTGAAGGGTGTTGACGCAAGCAAAGAATTCATGAAGGGTTTGAAGAATCAAATTGATCCTGAGAAGAAGCGCAAAATCATCGGCAAAATTTTCATTGATGTGTTCCAGCGTGAAGCGAAAAAACTGAAAGGCATCAAATGGCTTGGGCAGGGAACAATTTATCCTGATGTGATTGAATCAACCTCTGTGCATGGACCGTCAGCCATGATTAAGTCGCATCACAACGTGGGTGGGTTGCCTGCAAAACTCCACCTGAAAGTGATTGAGCCTTTGCGTTTTCTTTTTAAAGACGAAGTGCGATTGGTTGGAAAAGCGTTAAACATTCCTTCAAACATTTTGAACCGACATCCATTTCCCGGTCCTGGATTGGCAATCAGAATTATTGGAGCGGTGAATGAAAAAGATGTTGCGATTTTGCAAGATGCGGATGCAATTTTCATCGGTAATCTGAAGAAGCATAATTTGTATGATGGCGTTTGGCAGGCTGCCACGATTTTACTTCCAATCCATAGTGTTGGCGTGATGGGCGATGAAAGAACGTATGAGCGTGTAGTTGCGCTTCGTGCCGTTACTTCCACTGATGGCATGACGGCTGACTGGGCGCAACTGCCCTATAATTTTCTTGCAGAAACATCGAATGAAATCATCAATAAAGTGAAAGGCATTAACCGTGTGGTGTATGACATTAGCTCGAAGCCGCCTGCTACGATTGAGTGGGAGTGATTCCTGACTTGTTCCGGCATCCCCTGATTTTTAATTTTCGAGGGGATTCCGGCATAAAGCCGGAATGACAATGAAAGGAAGTGTCGTACACGATTTACAGTTTTCAGTTAAAACAAACAATGAATTATCTGCTAAATAAAAGCAATAATGAATGGACTCCTTCTCCTTTGGAGAAGGGCGGGATGAGGCTTGTATGGAGTTATTTCATTCTTCTTCTTTTCATCTCAAGCTGCACCACTCAAAAAGTAACTTCCCAAACCAATACTTCTCCAACCGTAAAACCAAAAGAGGAAAAAACAGGGGAAGTTTTTCAGGAAGAAAAAAAACAAGACGACTTGCCGCTTGGTCCTGATACGTTTGACATTGGGCTGATACTTCCGTTCTATCTTGATTCTGTTTCTCGTTTGCCGGATTCTGTTGAAGTAAACTATTTCGACCAAAGCACGCTCGCAATCGAATTTTATAACGGAGTGAAGATGGCATTGAATCAACTCTCTCCCTTTGGATTCAATGCGCGGCTGCATGTGTATGACGACATGAACGATAAAGAGCGCGTGAAGAAAATCGCGCAGTTACCTGTTTTTAAAAAACTTGATTTACTGCTCGGTCCCGTTTATAATAATAACCTGCGGCTGATGGCTGAATCAGCAAAGCGTGACAGCGTATTTATGGTGTCACCGCTTTCGCCCGCAATGAACATCACCAATCAGAATCCCTATTATATCATGGTGAATCCGAGTATTGAGGTGCATTGCAAAAAACTTTTTGCACATGCGATTCATCGTTACAATGGCAACAACATCCTACTTTTCACCCGCCCCGGCTCTGCTGTGGAGGAACAATACGCATCTCTGTTCAGAACATTTCTCAACGAATATCACGCAGAAACCGGTGACACCTCCGTGCAGTTTACCGAAGTACGTTTCTTACCGAAAGATGAAGGAGGCGATGACCTCACTTCAGTAGATGAGGCGCTTGCAAAAAATTTCAGTTCTGACGGCTATAACATTGTCATCGTGCCCTCTGTTGATAAGGCTTATATCCACAGCATCGCGCGAAAACTTTACGCCTTTATCGAACCTCCTAAAGAAATAGAAGATGCGCCCAAGTTTGCTATTAATATTTTAGGACTACCTGCATGGGGCGATCAGGAAGGAATGCGACTCGATTATGCGCAGAAGCTGAATGTGCATTTTACCTCCTCCTCGTTCATAGCGCCTGATTTTTATTCACCTGCAAATCCGTTTTATAAAAGCTACGTTGACTCCTTTCATGCAGAGCCTTCGGAATATGCAATCAAAGGCTATGACTTGATGCTGTTCTTCGGAAATCTTTTGGTGAAATATGGCGCGCAGGTTGACAGCATGTTGTGCGTGGAACAGTTCAACGGCATCCATACCAAATTCCGCTTTGGAATTCATCCCGCTGAACTCAATTCACCTAACCCGATTGACGGCTCACCCGCAATACCAGTCACTGATTTCATCGAAAACAAGTACGTGCGTTTACTCAAATATGAAGGCTACGAAGTGAAGGAAGTGGAGTAATTCTTTCTACCACAGACAACAGAAATTGACAGAGCGCGACTATCTTTAAGAAAACTTCAAGCATGGAAAAAAGCATTACAATAAAAAATCTTGACCATGACCTGTTTCAAAAATTGAAAGAAGAAGCAAAAAAACAAGGGAAGGATGTGAATGCTCTTCTGGTTCAGCTTTTGGCAAATTTTTTTGACATAAAGCCCAACCGAAAAAAAGGGAGCAAAAAAGAACTGAAAGATTTAGCAGGGACATGGAATAAAAAAGAGTATCGTGAGTTTATGGATAATACTGCTGACCTCCGCCAGATTGACGAGCAATTATGGAAATAAGTTCAGTTGTTATTGACACTAATGCTTATGCTGCTTTTAAAAGAGGGGAAACAAAAGCAATTGAGATAATAGAACAGTGCGATGCTATTTTCTTAAGCACAATTGTAGTTGGCGAGTTGCTATCTGGTTTTGTTTTAGGAAGTAGAGAAAAGCGCAATCGCAGCGAAATAACTGAATTTATTAATTCTCATAAAGTCACACAAATCAATGTTGACTTCATAACAGCAGAACATTTTGCAGCAATTTTCAAACTGCTGAAACGAAAGAGGAAACCCATCCCTGTTAATGATATGTGGATTGCAACTTCAGCCAAACAGTATGGGTTAAGTGTTTTTAGCTTCGATGCTCATTTTAAACACATTGACAACCTTGTAGTAATTCCCTGATTTATTCAAATGCCATCAACTTCAATGAGAATTCTTTTGCTGCCAATTCTACTACTGCAATGCTGCCTGCTTTCCGCCCAACAAAACATCACCCTACTCTCTCAAAAAACCTACACCGAAGAACTGAGCGATGTGTGGGGATATGCTGCAAATGGAAAAGAGTATGCGCTCGTGGGTGTTCGCTCTGGCGTATCTATTGTTGATGTAACTAATCCAACCGCTCCCGCTGAATTGTTTTTTGTTTCCACCGCATCCAGCGACTGGCACGACATCGCAACATGGAATGGTTTTGCTTATGTAACAAATGAAACAGGCGGAGGGCTTACGATTATTGATTTGAATTTTCTTCCCGACAGCATTGAAACTTACATCTGGACAGGTGGCGGCTTAGGATTCAACACCGGGCATACCATTTTCACCGATGAAAACGGAATCGCATACATCGCTGGCGGCAACAACAGCGCAGGCAGGGGAATTTTGATGCTTGACGTAAATGCAAATCCAACAAATCCTGCGCTTATCGGACGCTATGATTTGCATTATGTGCATGATGTGTTTGTGCGGGGCGACACGATGTGGACGGCTGAAATCAACAACGGCATTTTTTCGGTGATTGACATCTCAAACAAATCAAACTCTGTGATTCTCACCACCAACTCCACGCCCAGCAACAAAACACACAACACCTGGCTTTCTGACAACGGAACAACTTTGCTTACTACTGATGAAGTGAATAGTTCTTACATCGCCTCCTATGATGTTTCAGATTTAGGAAACATTCAACTGCTCGATTTATACCAATCGAATTCCGGCAGCGGCTCCATCGGGCATAATGTGCATTATCGTGGTGAGTTTGCCGTCATCTCTTATTATCGTGATGGCGTTGTAATCATTGACGCAAGCAATCCAAAAAATCTCATTGAGGTTGGAAACTATGACACCACGCCATTTTCGGGCGGTGGGTTCAATGGCGCATGGAGCGTGTATCCGTATTTGCCTTCGGGAAATCTGCTGGTGTCGGATATTGAGTTGGGCTTGTTTGTGTTGGGCGCAACCTACGTGAAGGCGTGTTACCTCGAAGGAACTGTTACAGACATTTCCAATGGCGGTGCGCTGAATAATGTGACAGTAACAATTTTGCCCGTGAATCCCTCAGAAGTCACAAACCTTTCCGGTGAATATAAAACCGGCATTGCCGACAGCGGAATTTATTCCGTGCAGTTTTTAAAGTCAGGCTATCAAACGCATGTTGAAAATAATATCGTGCTAAAAAACGGAATCACGACAACGCTTGATGTGCATCTGATTCCCGCGATTCCGATAACGCTCACCGGCTCGGTGTTTGATGTTTCCAACGGGCAAAAAATTTCGTTTTGCAATGTGTTGCTTGAAAACACCATCAACGCCTATCAAACTGAAACCGATTCCAACGGAGATTTTACGATTGACAGCTTTGAAACAGGCATCTATAATGTGTTTGCAGGCAAGTGGGGTTATCTCACCAAGCAGCAAAGCGTGAATATTTTTTCATCTGCAACAACTGTTGCGATTGGATTGCAAACGGGGTACTACGATGATTTTCTATTTGATTTCGAATGGACTACATCTTCTACTGCAATGACTGGCGACTGGGAGCGCGCGCAGCCTATTGGAACAGATTTCAATGGAGATGTTTCAAATCCCGATGCGGATGTGCCGGATGATTTTGGCAGCGCATGTTATGTAACGGGAAATGGCGGTGGCTCCGCAGGCGATGATGATGTGGATGATGGCAGCGTGACGCTCACCTCTCCCCTCTTTGACCTCTCGAATTTCACCGACCCGTTTATCACATACTCGCGCTGGTTTTTTAATGATGGCGGCACAACAACTCCGAATGACTCGCTGATAGTCACGCTTTCAAACGGAACAGACACCGCAATGATTGATGTGCATACCGCTGCAACAGGCAACAACGGATGGAATGCATATCAATTCAGAGTGAAAGATTTTATTTCGCTTTCACCAACAATGGCGATGCAGTTTATCACAAGCGATAATGCTTCGAGCGGACATCTTGTTGAAGCAGGCGTAGATTTCTTTTTTGTGCGTGACTCCAATTTTATACAGACGCCTGTTGTAGATTTTGCCATTGATAAGAATGAAAGTTGTCCGGGTGAAAGTTTTGTATTTGCCGACAGTTCCGCGAACGAGCCGACAAATTGGTTTTGGGAATTTCCGGGCGCAGTGCCGCCTTCATCCACCGAACAAAATCCATCAGTGGTATTTCCGAATGCAGGCGCTTATACCGTTACGCTATCTGCCACAAACAGCGCAGGAACAAATTCATTGACGAAAATTGATTTCGTTATAGTGTATGAAACGCCTTCCGTTCAATCAGTTGTCACTGATGCGTCTTCCGCAACAAACGCTAACGGCAGCGTTGCGCTTTTTATCAGCGGAGGAATTCCGCCCTATCAAATTCTCTGGAGCAACGGAAGCCTCCCCGTTGGTTTTAATAATCTATTGCCCGGTGATTTCGCAGTTTCCGTAACGGATTCCCTCGGCTGCTCCACGATTGACAGTTTTACAGTGGGCGTAAATACTGCCATTGCAGGTGCAAATGATTTTGCTGTAAACTATTTTCCGAACCCCTTCCGTGAAAACATTTTGATTACAAGCAACGAATCGCTGCAAATCACTTTCTATAATTCTGTGGGAGTTGAAGTAGATAAACTTGATCTGCCCGCAGGAACACAAATACAATGGGGCGCAAACCAAAAACCGGGAGTTTATTTTGCTGTTTTATCTAACAAGAATTTTAAGGTAAAAAACATTAAGCTCTTAAAAATCAAATAGCCTAAAAAAACCTTACCTTGAATTTGTGTTACTGTTTGGACTCCCTCTCCCTGCGGGAGAGGGGCGGGGTAAGGTAATCTGAGGCGAAAGAAAAAAAACTTCATGCAAAAGACTACCATCACAATCCTCATCCTTTTTTTCAGCCTCCCTTCCTTCTCCCAAAAAAATATCCAACTCCGCAGCACGCTCTCTTATGGGCGTCAACTCAGCAATGTGTGGGGGCACGTAGATTCTGCCGGCAATGAATATGCGTTGGTGGGTGTGCATGACGGACTTTCAATTGTTGATGTTACAAATCCCGATTCAATCACTGAACTCTTTCTTGCGCCCGGTCCAACCAGCAACTGGCGCGAAATCAAAACATGGAACAATCATGCTTACGCAACGAATGAAAACAGCAACGGATTGCTGATTATTGACCTGAATTTTCTGCCTGACTCCATCAACTATTCTTATTGGAATGCAGACTCTGCGCTGAACAGGGCGCACACTCTGTTCATTGATGAAAACGGCATTCTTTATTTATTTGGATACAACAATCTTGCAGGCAACATTCCTTTCGATTCGCGCGGAACTTTGATGTGCGACTTGAATGTAAATCCAAAGCAACCCCTAATACTTGGCGCATATAGCGCTGATTATGTGCATGATGGTTATGTTAGAAATGATACGCTGTGGGCTTCGCAAATTTCGCAAGGCAATTTTGCGGTGATTGATGTTTCTGATAAAGCAAATCCTGTTGTCATCACCACGCAGGAAACTCCCAACCGCTTCACGCACAATTGCTGGCTGAGTGATGATGGCAACTCTATTTTCACGACTGATGAACGCTCAGGCGCATTCATCGCGTCTTACAATGTGAGCGATGTCGGCAACATTACGGAGCTTGACCGCTGGCAGGCTGACGCGGGCAGCGGGTTGATTCCGCATAACACGCATGTGCTGAATAATTTTTTAGTAACAGCATATTACAAATACGGCATCAACATTCTTGACGCGACAAACCCCGCGCACCTTGTTGAAGTTGGATTCTATGACACTTCGCCTTTTCCCAACAGCGATGGATTTCAGGGATGCTGGGGCGTATATCCATATCTGCCTTCTTCAACTATCCTCGCAAGCGATATGGAAACGGGGCTATATGTGCTCACGCCAAACTATCAACGCGCTTGTTATTTAAAGGGAACAGTTACAGATGATTCAACGGGCAATGAAATAGTTGATGTTTCAGTTGAAATCATGGCAACCGGAATTTTGGAAAATACAACTGCTGACGGAGTGTATAAAATGGGAGTTGCCGATTCTGGTTTGTATGATGTGCGCTTTTACAAACAGGGATGTCTTCCGAAAATTGTTACGGGCGTTGCTTTGCAAAGCGGCATTGTAACAAACCTTGATGTTGCGTTGAATTGCACAACGTATGTCAACATCAATGAGCCTCTGATGAATGGTGCAATTCTTTTTTCAGCCTACCCTACCCTTTTCAATAACTATAGCACAGTGCATTACAAGTTGAATGAGAATGCCGCTCAAAATGAATCTCACCTGCAAGTCTTTGACCTCAACGGGCGATTGCTCAATTCAATTTCACTGCCGGATAGCGAAGGCGAAGTGTTGCTTGGAAATGATTTATACGCGGGAGTTTACCTGCTGAAACTTTCAACTGTTTCGTTTTCAAAAACGCTCAAAGTTTTAAAGCAATAGTTTTCATCGCACAAGAAATTTTTCGCGCACACATCGCGTTGAGTTCAATACGCTAAACATTTTCTGCAATGGAAGTACGATACTGAATACTTACTTCACTCTACACAGGTAGTGTCATGCCGGACTTGTTCCGGCATCCCAAAAAATAATTTTCGAGGGGGTGCCGGCATAAAGCCGGAATGACAAGAAAACTAAGTGTCGTACAGCCCCAGCAATTATTTCACTCTTCCAAATCTAAAAATTTAGTAGTTTAAGGTCGCTAAAACCCCTTGAACATGCAACAACCTACCCCCTTGTTCGTGCTCGTGTTATTGCTTGCGAGCAATTTTTCTTTCGCGCAAACCTGTTCTGACTGCCGCTATGTTTCTCCAATCTTTGACTCGGTGACTGTTACCACCGTAAAGTTTGGCGAAGGCGAACGCGCCAATGGCAACATGCAGGAACTCTACATGGATATTTACGAACCGTATGGTGATACTGCAACAAATCGTCCAGTGGCAATTTTTGCTTTTGGCGGTGCATTCGTTACCGGTGGACGCGATGATTGGTATGTGGTGCTTGTGTGTAATTTTCTTGCCAGGGCAGGCTACGTAGTTGCCTCGATAGATTACCGGATTTACGATGATGCCGGAGAACTTGCTACTGAAGTAGCATCAGGATTGCTCACAGGCGTGCCGTATCACATGCGCATTTTTTTTCGACCGATGCAAGATATGCGCGCTGCTGTGCAATATCTGAAAGCCGATTATGCCGAGTTGGGCAACAACTACAATATTGACACGAGCAGGATTTTGCTTGGAGGCGCATCTTCAGGCGCCATCACTGCGCTCATGGTTGCATACTGTGACAAGGAAAGCGAATTGGCTGAACTGGGTGCAGGAAATATTTCTCCGATTAATGCGCTGGGCGGATTCAACAGCACTACGGGAATGTTTCCGAATTATAATTGGAATACCCTTGGTGTTTTTCAAGTGTCGGGTGCAATTCTTAATCCAGACTGGATTGAGCCTGGCGACATTCCTGTAATTTCTGCGCATGGCGATGACGATGACATTGTGCCTTACAAAGCCGGAGCATTTGCGGGATTGACGCTTGGCTTTTTTAATATGTATGGCAGCTACTTGGTGGATTCGGCAGCAAGGGCAAAAGGGCTGTGCAGTTACATCTATACGATGGAAGGGAAAAATCATCCTTCGGAAGATTTCGGCATTGAGTATATCAAGAGCGTGGTGTATCGCCTGATGTTGCGCATGGATGCAGTAATCAACGGACGCTCCTTCTGTTGCCCGCTTGATGTGACGGTGACTGCTGATGATACGGTGCGCTACAATCCCACGTTGGGCGCATTTGATGTAACTGCAACTGTTGCAAACGACAATGGAAACGCGCAGATAAAATGGTGCGGCACGCCTTGCCTGACAAGTGGCGTTTCATCTTCCATCAGTGTGCAGCCGGATACTGCGCTCTACTATCTCGTGTGTATCGCGCAGGAAGGCGCATGTCAGGATGCGACATTAAACATGATGAAAGCTGATTCAACACTTGTATCCGCTGGCAGCGTGATAAAAACTCAGGCAGGTGAATTCACGATGTTTCCCCACCCTACTGCCAATGCTTTTTTCTTGAATCTTGAAAAAGATATAGCGGGTATAAAGGAATTGGAAATTTATGATTTGACAGGTCGCTTAGTTTTAACTCAATCAATTGAATCAAATACAAAATCAGCAAGAATAGATGTGAAAAATTTAGACGCAGGAAATTATATCGTGAAACTCTCTGCTCAAAACAAGAACTTTCAACCGCAAAAACTTTTCATCGCGCGATAATTTTTCTCACTAAAAATCAAATCATGGCAGTAAAACCAATTCCCGATGGCTATCACACCGTTACTCCTTTTCTGCTTTGCAAAGGAGTGCGTGAATTGCTCGATTTTTTGAAAACTGCTTTGAAGCTGAAGTGAAAGACAGGCGCGATGCGCAAGATGGCACCGTGATGCACGCTGCCGTGCGCATTGGCGATTCCATGCTCATGATGGGTGAAGCGCAGGAGAAATGGCCCGCAATGCCCTGCATGTTGTACTTGTATGTAAAAGACGTTGACAGCTTTTATAAACGCGCAATCGAAGCGGGCGGAAAATCTTTACGCGAACCCACCAATGAATTTTATGGCGACCGTTCCTGCGGTGTGCTCGATGCTTCGGGCAATCAATGGTGGATAGCCTCACACGTGGAAGATGTGTCACCGGAGGAAGTGAAGAAAAGAGAAGAAGCAGCGGGGAAAAAGTAGATTTTAATTTCGGAGTTCAAGAAAGCAGAAAACGAACCGTGTCTATTCCATCAGCATAATCCGCAAATTGCGGCTGCTGTGATTTTCCAAAACTGATGGAGTTTTCAATTTCACATTCAGCAACCACACATTGAATTTCATCTTTGCTCGCCTGAATGAATGCTTTTGCATCATCAAGCGTGTCGTAATATTCAAAGTGGAGCGAAGCAAGCGGGGAGGCGAGCGATTTATTTTCCGTAAGCATCAGGAAATCCGAAGCATGATAGGGAGTGCCGTTCATGATGAGCAGCGTGAGGTTGTAATCAAAATTGCTCTTGTAGCCGTGATGATGAATGATGGAATGGAATGGTTCGAGCGCACGGAACAGTTGCGGAAAATCATAGCCGCGTGGAACATACAACTTTGAAACATTGCGGCAGCCTAAGCCGAAGTAGAGAAAAACATCCTTACCGAGCCGTTGTAATTGTTCGTCTGTTTCATTCCCCGTAAGCACAGCAACTGAGTTTCTGTTTTTACGGATGATATGCGGGTATTTTCCAAAATAATATTCAAAGTAGCGGGAGGAATTGTTGCTGCCGGTGGCGATTACGGCATCAAAGTCTTTCAGCATTTCAACAAATTCATATGATTTGTGAAATGCAGGCTCAATTATGCAAAGTTGGTTGAGTAAATAAGGAAGCAAATGCTTGTCCTTTGATGACATTTTGATGAGGGCGTGATTGCCTGTCAGTAGCACACAGAGCAAATCATGAAATCCTGCAAGGGGAACATTACCCGCCATAATAAGGGCGATTTTCTTAGGGCTGTCATCCGGAGCTGAGTCGAAGGGTGTCGTTAGCTTGCGCCCTCCTTCGATAAACTCAGGATGACAGCTTGGTTCTATTCTATACGCTAAAATCCATTTCTTCAAAAGCATTTCATCAAGGAAGTTTTCTGCGATAGCGTTCAATGCAGTTCGGATGTTCACTTCCGTAAACCATTTGTTATGAAGCGCGGCAAGTCCGATGATTTCATTCAGTTCTTTTCCACCCGCAAGCAATTGTTTGCCAAGCGTTGCAAAGGCTTCTCTACTTTGTTCGGGAGATAATTTTTTTGCTGCTGATTTTTCGTCTGCCACTTGCATCAATATTCTTAATATTGTGCTGCAAAGTTAAACCAAACAATCCCCTGCTATGGCTATTAAAATCACCGATGAATGTATCAACTGTGGCGCGTGCGAACCGGAATGCCCGAATAATGCGATTTATGAAGGCGGTGTGGAATGGGCATTTGCCGATGGCACAACCGTGAAAGGTCCTGTTGTGCTGGTTGATGGAACCACGATTGATTCTGAGAAGAAACATGTCCCGATTTCAAACGACTATTACTACATTACTCCTGAGAAATGCACGGAATGCACCGGCTTTCACGAAGAGCCACAGTGCGCTGCCGTTTGCCCTGTTGATTGCTGTGTACCCGACCCCGACCATGTAGAAACGAAAGAACAACTCCTTGCCAAGAAGGAAAAGATGCACTTGTAGTAAATTTCTCCTTGTTTTAATGGTTTTTTAATTTTGATTCTCTAAAGAGTGCGGGCATTTCATACCTGTTTCCTCTATCTTAAGCCCCGAATAGCGCCCTCTGCAAATCAATGTTCGCATGAGTTTGAACAATCTGCCATCCAAAATATTCATCTACGAAAGCGAGTTGGATTTTATCTCCCGCTGCGTGATGGATTATCCGTATTTGGAAACAGGCGGTGATTTTTTCGGCTTGTGGACAAAAGAGGGCGTTCCCGTGATTCACTATGCAATCGGTCCGGGGAAGAATGTGGAGCGCACCCCCGCGCATTTCAATCAAGACATCGAATATCTGCGCGAATGTGGTTTTCTGCTCCATGGCAAATTCAAATTAGAACACTTGGGCGCGTGGCACTCGCATCACACGATGGAATTGTCTGAACCGAGCGCGGGCGATGTGCATACCATGAAAACTGCGATGAACAACGGGGGCTTTTCACGCTTCATCATTTCCATTTGCAACATTGAACATGAAGAAGTAGCAGTGAATGGTTTTCTGTTCAGCAACGAAAGCCTGCATGACTACACTCCGTGCAACTGGGAAATTTTAGACGGCACAAGTCCCATGCGCGAAAGTTTAATGAAGGCGCGGGAGAGTTTGCTCGGATTGTTTATCGAGCCGGAATCAGAAGGCGTTTCTTTTTATGTGAAGAATACCGAAATGCCTGAAGTGCAGAGCAAACATATTTCCGTGAAGCCGCAGTTTCCTGCAAATTCTTATTGGACAAAGCCGGAAGGCAGACAATATCTGAAGAATGTATTTGAAAAGATGAATGGCAGAGATGATTTATCGGAGGTGGAATTGCTGCAACTTCCCGATAGCCGTGTGGCGATAGCATTCAGCCACCAGAGCACAGCTTACGAAATCAGGTTTCCGCACAACTTTCCAAAGGCTGAACCAGAAGTGATAGAAAAAGTGAAGATGAATAATTTCTACCGCGTCATTTTGCGCTCGGGAAGAAAACAAAAAGGAAAGATTGCAAAATTTTTGGATTCCCTGAATATCTTTAAGGGCAATAACTGAGGAGCGCAGCAATGTATTGGACGAAAGAACAACAGAAACGCCTGAATAAAGAATGGGAATTGGTGCAGGAATATTTCCCTGACTTCAAGCTGAAGTATGTGGACACGCGCGTGTGCTTAGAAGGGTGGATGAAAACAAATCTCAGCACGAAATATCTGGTGCGCATGTATCTGCCGCCCGATATGCCCAATTCAATTCCTGATGTGTTGATTATGTATCCCGAACATTTGATTGACTATCACGGAA
This sequence comes from Chitinophagales bacterium, assembly GCA_034440455.1. Lineage (GTDB taxonomy): Bacteria > Bacteroidota > Bacteroidia > Chitinophagales > CAIOSU01 > JAWXCB01. The sequence continues at coordinate 3,650 of JAWXCB010000085.1, read as the reverse complement.
GAACTTTAGTAGATTATGGTCAGGACGCGAACATGCACTTGCTTAGTCCGCATGAAGGGTATCCTTCCATTTGCACGTTCAAGCCCACGCATTGGAATCCAAACCGCACGTTGTATAATGTGCTGATTAAAGTGCGGATATGGCTGGAGGCTTATCAGGGACATTTAGTGACGGGACGTCCGCTGGATTATTTTATCAGACACCAAGTATAACTTTACGTTATGAGCAACGACCAAGACCCAAAGAAAGTGCTGGAAGAAATGGCAAAGAAAAATGCCGACCAGTCAGAAAAGAAGTTGACGTTTGACCCCACTACGGGCGAGCTAATCATCAAGAATCCCGGAGATGCTTCGCATAAGCCTAACGAAATTGTTGTTGACCAAATTTATAAAGACGGTTTTTTCAGCGCCCGTTCATGACTCCCGTTGTTTACCTCCTCGAACAGCAACTAACAGAACTGCTTCAGCAGAGCGCCAGTAAAACTTCGTTTTCAGGAATCGCCTACGCGTGGGATAACAACACTGTTCTTCACGCTTACACCAAGCATTCGCCCGTGCATCCTGCGGGTGAATCAGCCGATTGTGATTTTATTTTTTCGACAAGCGCATTCAGTGAAATTGAAAATCACGTTGCTAAACTTTCGCTTCAGAACTATGAATCGAAACCCAAACTGCTTGTGTTTTTTGCCGATGAGAAGAATGCAATTGCAGTAAAAGCATTTTTGAAGAATGAGAAAGCCGTGCAGGAATGTGAGGTGAAGTTGGTTCCCGAAAAATCAGAACTCTACTCGCGCAGCAAAGGATTGCTCGAAACGAATGCGCTGGCAAAAAAGTCAGTAGGTATTGTTGGCTTGGGAAGCGGTGGCGCGCCCATTGCAGTTGAGTTGGCAAAAGCGGGCGTGGGAAAATTTGTGCTGATTGATTTCGACAGGCTTGAACTCAGCAATGTGTCGCGCCACGTGTGCGGCATTCATGATTTGGGCAGATACAAAACGCTTGCCGTGCGCGATGCCCTCTTGCAAAAAAATCCTTATGCTGAAATAAAAACATTGGAAGCTGATGTAACGCAGGAGCGCGATGGATGTGCCGCTGCGCTTGCAGAAGTTGACCTGATCATCGCTGCATCTGACAATGACCGCAGCCGTTTTTTTTAAATGAGGTTGCGCTGCGCAATAAGATTACCGCCATCTTCGGCAGGGCAATCACGCGGGCTACGGGCGGTGATGTGATGCGCGTGCGCCCCTTTGAGGGACCGTGTTACAGTTGCTTGTATTCGCAAAACATCCGCCCTGAAGGCAGCGATGATGAAGAAATCTCGCAGGAGGAACAGGCGAAAAAACTTTTACCTGAATATACCAGTGAAAAAGAATTACAGGCAGTCATTCAAGTGGGACTTGCTTCTGACATTGCGCCTATCTCAAATTTCATGGTGAAGCTCGCGCTCGTAGAGCTTTCACGCGGGGTTGACAGCGGCATCAAAAGCCTTGAAGAAGATTTCATTTCCGACTTCTATATCTGGGCAAACCGCAGGGAAAATATTTATGAAAGCTGGAGCAAGCTGGAATATAATTTCAATAAGCCTTCCATTCTTCGTTGGTACGGAGCCAAAGTTGCCCGCGACCCGATGTGCATGGTGTGCGGGGATTGATGCTTTCTCCCGCGAGATACAATCTCGCGGGAGAAAGAAAATAAACTCCATCAGCGTTTAAAAACTTGTAAGCAGAACTCACCGGATGTTTTACCTTTAAGATAAAGAAAATCGCAAATGGAGTGGGGATCAAATTATGTACGGGAGGTCGAAAAACGTCCCAATTATCCTTCGTGCCAAGTCTCCCTTCGGAACCTTGACACAACGAGGGGTCATTGCGAGGGAGGCTATGCGCCTTTTCTTATCATCGAAATGTGGAGGGTGTGCGTATCTGCATTATAATCAAAACAACAATCATCAAATTTCGGAGCCTTGAGAGAAGGCTGATAGTTGTTTGAAAAAGCAAAAGGGTCGGTCGGGATGCCTAATAGATTCCTGGCAATTTTTCCCTGGCGATTCAAATCCTGGAACAGAGCAAAAGCATATTCACCATAGGGAAGGTCAGTGATCTCAGCGGTGAGGATATCGCCTTGTGGAGTAAATACACATTGCATGAGCCGGTCTTCCGTATCCAGAAATTTATTGCTCCTGTTATAAATGCCCATCTGCACAGGTGCATCGGGTGAGCCAAGGTTATCAATAATAAGCGTCAGCGGCTTTTTCCCGCTGTCGCCTGCATCTATAGAATCTTTTGTGCGCATCGTATGATGGAATGCCTAAACCAAAAAGTAAAACGCTTGCTGGAATGCGGGTTTTAAAGGTATAGCAGCAGAACAGCGATGAGTCCGATGGCTACTACGATAACAGCTACTATTTGAAATCCCGTTATTTTATATCCGCTTATTCTTTTGCCCATTATCTGATTGTTTCATTTGTGATGTAATACCATTTAGACCTTAATGAATACCGTGTGCGTTGTCATCCTGAGCGGAGTCGAAGGATTGAGCGTTTGCCTACGCGCCAGTTCAACTTCGCTCACTGTGACCATCGCTCGTGGTACATTTAAAATATCTGAATGATGGAATTAATATTAGCAAAATAAATGGTTACCTCTGAAATTAAAAGCAGGAGGAGAAACTTCGATTAATTAAAATACCTGGTAATAAAAGTAATCAGCTCCTTATCACCCATCTTATTCGAGGTGCTTTCACTGGACACGGCATTTTTATATTGTGGCGTGTCGGCAAGGAACTTCATAAATTGTTCCTGAACCTGCCCTGTCCCTGTCACATGCACTTCATCTATGTTGGGCATTTTGGCGGAAATCTCCTTAAAGAACTTATGCCTTAAGCCAATCTCCCGGTTGTTGGCTGAAGTCTCATTTGGATTTTTATCCGAGACGGGGTTCGTCACATAGCCGAGGATAACGAAATCTCCGCTATCAATACTTTGCCTGCCTGCAATGGTCGCATGATGTGCATCTATCCATACGCCAAACTGTTTTTTGTTTTTTTCTGACATCCTGGTTTATTTTTATTATTTGAGCGTATCCTGTTATTGATTTATTACACTGTATTACTCCCTGTCTTTGAAAATTGCAGACACCCCTTCATCCAGCTTCTCCAGTGTGATTTTTCTTTACAGACACCCTACGGATGTAATTAAATCAATTCCAAATAGCACGAAGAATGCTGAGATGCGCCCCTGTAACTTCATATCCATGCAAAGGTGCTGCCGCAGGCGTTCATAACCTTTACATAATTCCAGAAAAGAGTTACATCATTCACACATTCGCGTGCGCAGTATGAAGCTCTTTCTGTTTTTTTTATGCTTCTCTTATCCACCCACACCCTGAAAGGCGTGGCAATTAGTAGCCCCGCCATAAATGGCAGGGTGAAAAGAATACCACCACAACGACTCTCTGCGGCTTTAGCCCCTGCGCAGACAAATAATAAATAAGGAAACCAAAATAGCGGACGCTAAAGGATTATGGGGTGGACGCTTGCACCAGTTATAATGCTTGTGCCCAATGTCATTAAGTTAAGGGTTTTTGCCTGCGTTATAGCCTCATCCCCTAACCCCTTCTCCAAAGGAGAAGGGGAACAGTGTATCGCTAACTTCTT
>JAWXCB010000084.1:0-22803 GCA_034440455.1 Chitinophagales bacterium | reverse complement strand
ATCCGTCAGCTAAAGCTGACGGCAATTAAATCATTTACCAATCTCCTCATTCAGATAACGGCTTCGAGTTGGGGATTGCTTCACTTCGTGCGTAATGACACTTTGATTAACGTGCAAAAAAACACATTCAACTATTTGGAATTCTCAAACAGATTTTTTAAATTTGAAATCCTCTTTATGAAAACAGCCAACAGCCAACAGCCAACAGCCAACAGCCAACAGCCAACAGCCAGCGTGAAGCGCTGCGCCTTTCCGGTAGTTCAATAAGCACAGAAACAAATTCAGTTTACCCGCTTTCGGAATCACTTTACCCGCGTGGGAAATCATCCCCCTTGCAAGGGCGCTCGTCCCCCTTTGGTGTAAATTCATCTGCCACCGGTGGCAGCCCGGTTGCCACTGCTGGCAACTCATCCGCCACTGCGGGGAATCCTTCTGCCACTACCGATAACTCTTCCACCACTGCGAGTAGATCTTCTGCCACTAAAGGCAGCCCGTTTACCACTGAAGGTGAGCGGTTTCCCACTGCGGGCAGCCCTTCTGCCACTGCGGGGAATTGGTCTGCCACCGGTGGGGAATGGTTTCCCATCAGGTTAAACCGCGCTAAACAGCCTGTTTTACAGATAAACACCTCTTTTTTAACCCCTAAACCCCTTTAACTATGGCAAAAAAGTCGTTTTTCCCCGATGATTTCGAGAGCCAATTAAATTGGCTCAACAATTTCGCTGACCAAATTCCAACCTATGCCGCCAAATATGGCATCTCGGCTGCGCAGTTGCTGGCAATCGCTGCCGACAGAGATTGGCTGGGCTATTGGTATGGAGTGCACTCAGCCGTGCAGACGCTGGCGCAAAACATCACCGCTTTCAAAAACGAGGCGGCTTTTGGCGTGGCTGCCGGAAGCAGCCCGAGCGTAACTCCTGTTATCACCCCGCCTGCCGCAGCGCCCATTCCCGTTGCCCCGGGCATTTTTCCCCGCGCACTTTCCATCGCCAACGCCATCAAGGTGCATAAAGATTACACCCTTGCCGATGGCGCAGCCTTGCAATTGGAAGGCGCGGATATTCCGCCTCCCGACCTTGCCACTGTGCGCCCCGCGCTGAAGCTCGCGCTGGCAGCCGACCATGTGGATGTGGGCTGGAAAAAACAAGGCACCGAAGGCGTGGAGATTTGGGTGAAGCGCGGTGCAGATGATTTTGCGTTTCTCGCGGTGGACACCACCACTCCCAAATATGTGGACACGTTTCCCTTTCTCGCCACGGAAGAAAAATGGACTTACAAAGCCATCCACATTTTCGGGGGTGGTCGCGTGGGCTTGTGGAGCGAAGAGGTGAGCGTGATGGTGAAGGCGTAGAAAGTCAACAGACGACAGACAACAGTCCACAGTTAAAAAATACCATTGACGGTGGACTGTTGATTGTGGTCTTTTAAAAATAAAAGGGCGGATGCTGAAAAGCCCTGCGGATTGCGAAAAGAGTAGGCGAAAATTTAAATCAAATAAAAATGAGAAAAGTAATTCCATTATTTATTGTTGCTTTAACTATAGCAACACTAAGCAGTTGCAGAATGTTAGATTTTACCATTGTTAGTTCAAAAAATGTTACGATTGATGTTAAAAAAGATGCCCCAAGAGTTACGGCAAAGGGGTGGACTGTTAAAGATGCTGTTGATAAAGCTATTGAAAAAGCCGGATCAGGTTACGATGCTTTAATTGATGGTGTAATTTATAGTGGGTTTCTCAAATACAAAGTGACTGGAACTCCGATAAAAACATCAGAAACAAAAAAATAAAAAACCCCGTTATCGCAAGTCTTCAGCGTGTGCATGCAGCGCAGGCTGACTTGTGATAAGAAATAGATGGAAGTGTTTACACTTCCTGTTTTTAAAAAGCGCCCTTCGGTTTTTCCGGAGGGCGCTTTTTTGTGTTTGCATAAAAATACTGCTGCACTCCGGTCGAGGGCGCTGCGCGTACGAGTGATAAAGAAATGAAATCAGTACGCGCCACATTGAAGTTGTAAGTTCTAAGTTTTAAGTAATAAGTGTAAAGCCGTTTTGCATTCAACTTAGAACTTACGACTTACAACTATAACGCTTGGCATCCATTGGCATTTGTTTACTTTTGTGCGTCCATTTTTTTTTCCTGAAATACCTGATTCCATGACCAAAAGAAATATCGTTATCGTTGACGGCATCCGTACGCCTTTTTTGCGCTCGGGCACTGAGTATAAAGACCTGATGTCGTATCAGCTTGGGCAGTTTGCCATTCGCGGCTTGCTCAACAAAACGGGCATTGACGTAAAGCACATAGACCGCGTGGTATATGGAACGGTGATTGCCAACGTGAAGACGAGCAACGTGGCGCGTGAAGCAGCTATCACTGCGGGCTTGCTGGCGACAACGCCCTGCCACACGGTGACGCTGGCGTGTATTTCAGCAAACCAGGCGATAGCGAGCGGCATTGAGCAGATTCTTGCAGGGCAGGCGGAAGTGGTGATTGCGGGCGGTGTGGATTGTGTATCAGATGCTCCGATTTCATTCAACAAGCCGATGCGCAAAAAGCTGATGGGCGCACAAAAGCTGAAAGGCATTGGCGACATTTTGAAATTTGTGTTTTCGCTGCGTCCGAAAGATTTCAAGCCTGAAGCGCCTGCCATTGCTGAATATATCACGAACCGCATCATGGGCTATGACTGTGAGTTGCTTGCATCAAAATTTAAAGTGGGGCGCGAAGAGCAGGATGCGTTTGCCGTGCGCTCCCACCAACTGGCGGCAAAGGCGCACGAGCAGGGTTTGCTGAAAGATGAAATCGTGCCGGTGGAACTGCCTCCGCATTTCAAGCCCGTCACGTTTGATAATGGTGTGCGCGGAGATACGACCATTGACAAAGTGAAAACGCTGCGCCCCGCATTCATCAAAGACTACGGAACAATTACGGCAGCGAATGCTTCGTTCCTCACCGATGGCGCAACTGCGGTGTTGATTATGACGGAAGAAAAAGCGCAGCAACTCGGCTTGAAGCCCAAAGCCCGCGTGGTGGATTATGCCTTCAGCGGTCAGGATTTGTATGAAGAGTTGCTGCTGGGTCCAGCGTATGCCACTGCAAAAGTGTTGAAGAAAACGGGACTGACCTTAGACCAAATGGATGTGATTGAATTTCACGAAGCGTTTGCAGGACAAATTCTTGCAAACATCAAGGCGCTTGCTTCGGAAGAATTTTCAAAAGAGAAACTTGGGCACGACAAAGCAGTTGGCGTAGTGAACATGGATAAGTTCAACACATGGGGCGGCTCGCTGTCATTGGGACATCCGTTTGGCGCAACAGGCGGCAGGTTGGTGACGACCGCATCAAACCGCCTGATAAAAGAAAACGGAAGATATGCGCTGCTTGCGGCTTGTGCGGCTGGGGCGCATGGACATGCGATGATACTCGAAAGATATGCTGCGTAAACCCCATTTCAATTTATAGCAGTATCGAACAGCTTCCATCTAAAATCTAATATCTCAAATTATGAATCAATCAGATTACCTCACCATTGAAAAATCTAACAACGGTGTCGCCACTATTTGGCTTGACCAGAAAGGCGAGAAGATTAATAAAGTATCTGCCGACATGGTCGGTCTTTTTGAAGACGTGTTCAATCAGCTTGATAATGATTTAGATGTAAAGGCGATTGTCCTCATCAGCAGGAAAAAAGATTTCATCGCAGGAGCTGATATTGAAATGTTCAAGCGTGTGCAGAAGCCGGGCGACTTTGAACCAATCACCCGCAAAGGGCACGAAGGGTTAAACCGTATTGAAAAATCAAAGAAACCTGTTGTTGCTGCCATTCATGGAAGCTGCCTTGGTGCCGGCTTGGAAATCGCGCTGGCTTGTCATGCACGTATTGCTTCGGATGACAGGAAGACAACACTTGCGCTTCCCGAAGTAAAACTTGGCTTGCTGCCCGGAGGAGGCGGTACGCAGCGCCTTCCAAGATTAGTCGGCATCCAGAAAGCATTGGACATGATGCTTACGGGAAAAAATATTTATGCGTATCCCGCAAAGAAGATGGGCTTGGTGGACAAGCTCATTCACCGTGATGGCTTACATGAAGCAGCGAAAAAATTTGCGCTGGAACTTGCGCACAAGCCGCTGCAACGAAAAGACAACCGACCATTCTCGCAAAAAATCATTGAAGGTCCGTTGAAGTTCATTGTGTTTAAGAAAGCCCGCGAGATGGTAATGCGGATGACTTCTGGAAATTACCCTGCGCCATTGAAAATTATTGATTGCGTGGAAATCGGCATGAGTCAAGGCATGAAAGCAGGATTGGATGCAGAAGCGAAAAAGTTTGAAGAGTTGATTCTCAGCAATGAAAGCCGCCAATTGATTAATGTATTCTTCGCCATGACGGAGAAGAAAAAGAACCCGATGAAAGACAAGGCGCGCGAAATCAAGCGACTCGGTATGTTGGGCGCAGGCTTTATGGGCGCGGGTATTGCAGAGGTAAGCATCAACGATGATATTGACGTTACGCTGAAAGACATCAAACAAGAAACACTTTCATCCGCGAAGAAAACGATTTGGAAAAACCTCGACAGCCGTGTGCGCAAAAAAGCGATGACGAAATTCGAGCTGGAAGAAAAGATGGCGAGGGTGAATGACAGGCTTGATTACAACGGCTTTCAGAATCTTGACATCGTGGTGGAAGCCGTGTTTGAAGACATCAACATCAAGCACAAAGTAATTGCTGAAGTGGAAGCAGTGACGAACGACAACTGCATTTTCGCAAGCAACACCTCCGCGCTGCCGATTAAATCCATTGCGGAAAAAGCAAAGCGACCGGAGTTGGTGATTGGAATGCACTATTTCTCCCCCGTGCCGAAAATGCCGCTGCTGGAAATCATCACCTATGATAAAACTGCGGATTGGGTTACTGCCACTTGCTATGAATTGGGGTTGCGCCAGGGAAAAACAATTATCGTGGTGAAGGATGGTCCGGGATTTTACACTTCGCGCATTCTCGGTCCGTTTATGAATGAAGCATTGTTGCTGCTCGAAGAAGGCGGTGACATTTTGCAGATTGATAAAGAAGTGCGCAAATTCGGCTACCCGGTAGGACCCGTTACGCTTTTTGATGAAGTGGGAATTGACATTGCAGCGCACGTGATGACAGGCGATGTAAACAAATATTATCGCGAAACACGCGAAGGCGCAAAATCAGGCGGAGAAGGAATCATCAAGATGAACAAAGCAGGATACAGCGGAAGGAAAAACAAAAAAGGCTTTTACCAATACGACCCGAAGACAGGAAAAAAACTGCACGGCAAGATTGACACAAACGCTTACAATTTCTTTGGCGGGCAAAACCGCAAGCAGCTTGACGCTGAATTCATCCAACACCGCTGTGGCTTCGGAATGATAAACGAAGCTGCCTATTGCTTGCAGGAGGGAATTATCGCAACTCCGATGGATGGCGATGTGGGCGCAATCTTCGGATTAGGATTTCCTCCGTTTAGGGGTGGTCCGTTCCGTTACATTGACACGATTGGTGCAGATAAAGCCGTTGCGATTCTCGAAGGACTTGCCGCAAAAACAACAGCGCGTTTCAAGCCTGCGCAAATCCTCGTGGATTATGCAAAGGCGGGGAAGAAGTTTTACAACGATTGATGTTGTTTCGCAATTTATGTGAAGCGGCTGCGTTTGTTCCGTCCACAAAATTCAATCGTATGAAAAACACAGTCGCATTCTTTCTGCTCGCTTTTATCAGCGCGAGAGCTTTCGCGCAGGAAAAGAAATCGAAATTTTCACTGAGCGCATTTATCTCTCCTACAGTTGCGCATCGCATTCTTAGAGCAGATAATTCAGTGCCCGATGCAATCAAAGAAGTGTATAATGACATTGAGACTCCCAAACTCGGCTACTCCGCAGGGTTGCTTGCAAGTTATGCTGTGCATGAAAAAGTCAGGATTCAAACCGGAATTTCTTTTTCCAACAATGGATATTTGTTTAAGAAAAATGATTTGACGTTCGGTAACCAGTTTAACGGAACTGGTTTTGACCCTGCACTTTTCCCCAATGGAATGCCCGATGCAATTAAAATTGTTTACCAGCACTATTATATTGATGTGCCCGTGCAGGTGAAATACACATTTCTTAAAAAGAAGAAACTGAGTTTTTACGCAGTTGCCGGCACGGAGGCAAACTTCAATCTTTCAAACAAAAAGACAGTAACTTTTTGGTATGAAGATGACAAAGACAGAGAAACAACAGACGACAATCTGAATGGCGGCTATGAATACAGAAAATACAACTGCTCCGTGACAGGCGGTGTCGGAATGGATATTGCATTAGGCTCGAAAGTGAACATTTTTGTACAGCCAACTTACAGACAAATGCTGTTTTCAATAGTTGATGCGCCTTTGGAAAGAAGGCTTTACTCGGTTGGGCTTGCAACAGGGGGCAAGTATCAATTTGTAAAAAGCAGGGATGACGGAATAAATCCGTCCTGACAAAACCTAAATCACACCACTTTATTCGCGCAACAGGAACTGGCAAAGGCGTGGGGCTTGGCTTTGAAGGCAAAGCCCATGCTGAGGATGTAGCCCATTGCTTCGCTCAATGCAGTATTTGACTTGAAATTCGGATTCGTGTTGATGTCGGCATGTACTTCAAGGTCCACATTATGCCTGTCTAACAGGTCGCACAATTCATAGGCGATATTGATGGACATGGAAACTTCCGTAAGCAGGCGTTCCTTGATGGACATCGGCTGCTTAGACTTTTCATTGTGGATGTACATGAAGCCGCCCTTCTTTTCCCGCAGAAAAACAATGACGGTGGCAAATTCAATCAACTCTCCCCGCACCTGCGAATCGGTGCCGATGCACACCATCAACTTATTGCCCAAAGCCCGCTCGCGGAGGATAGCCTTTTCCACCTCGTCCTTAATCGGAAGCACGATATTATCCCCGTTGAAAGTTCTCCAATTGGTGATTCTATGTAGTGTGTTATGTATCATAGTTTGGCGGTTTTATTCACTTAATGCTATCCAAATAACCCAAAAGGGACAAAAAAAGTTATTATACCCTCTGTTGAAACCTTGATGTTCTTTACATTTCAGCCACAGTTTCCTGCTATTCTGATAACCCGGGGGCGAAAAAAGTTGCAGGAAAAAAGGGTATTTCTTTCAGGAGAATCTTGTTATATTTGCAGACCTAAAAATAGAAGGCTATGAAAAAAGGTATTCATCCGGAAAACTACAGATTCGTAGTATTTAAGGACTTTTCCTGCGACTTTTCTTTTATCTCAAAGTCAACTGCTAACACCAAGGAAACTATCATGTGGGAAGATGGCAAGGAATATCCGCTGGTGAAGTTGGAAATTTCAAACCAATCGCACCCGTTCTTTACAGGCAAGATGAAGTTTATTGACTCTGCAGGTCGTATTGAGAAGTTCCAGAAGAAGTATCAAAAGAAAGCAGAACCATCCTAAATAAATTGCTCCAAAAATAAAAAAGGCTGTCCATACGGACAGCCTTTTTTATTTCATGCAAGACTGTTCCGGCATCTCCTTATGAAAAGACAAAGGGGTGGCGGAATAAATCCACCATGACACCGATCAGGAATGCGTTGAGTCTGCCACAAATGCTCTGAAATCTTTCTCTAACTGTTCCACCTGCTCCACCATGGGGATGTGTCCGCAGTCTTCGTAGATAATCATCTTGTTGTTGGGAATATCGCGGTGAAAGCGGCTCGCGTGGGTATAGGGAATGATGTTGTCTTTCTTCCCCCAAATAATTAAGGTCGGACATTGAATGGTTTTAATCAGCGCAGTGTCCGCATCCTTGCGATGCCGCAACAGTTCGAGCACAGTGTGAAAATTCGTTTCCCGGTTGGTAAATGCATTGGCAATCGCCACCTCTTCTTCATTTACTCTTGAAGGTTCAGCAAAGCAATATTCAATATTGCGTCTTGTGATAAAAGAAGGAATTCCTTTCGCGGTAATTTTTTCTACGAATGTTGAATTTGCGCTCATGCCCGCGCTTAGTTTTTCAGCAATCGCTTCCATGTCGTAGCCTGCGCTGCAAAACAGAAAAAGTTTTTTCACCCGCTCAGGATAACGCGCTGCAATCTCCCACGACATCCACCCGCCCATGGAATTTCCCATCAGGTAAAAAGAATCGAGTTGCATCGTGTCAAGAAAGTAGGCAAAAAACTCGTGATACATTTTTCTGTAATCGGCATTTTCCACAGGCGGCAAATCCGACAGCCCAAAACCCGGCAAGTCAATGCGGATGATGCGGTAATCACCTTTCAGACGCGCTGCTATCTTCCCGAAGTTGCGATGCGAGCCAGCCAAGCCATGAATCATCAAAATCGGGAACCCGCTGCCTTCATCCACATAATGCACATCACCCCCGCGCCAATTCAAAAAACGAGATTCAGGAAGCGCAAATTTTCCTTTTGCTACTTGCTTTGAGATAATACTGGTGGGGCGAAGGAATGCAACAGAAATTCCAACCAAAATGAATAGCCCTAAAAGAAGCAGGATTGTTCTGAAGATTTTTTTCACCGGGGAAATTTTCACCGAAGTTACGTATCGCTTCTTTTCCTGAATGCGTTCACGAAGCCTTTCTTGTAGATTTTATTTCCATTGTTTGAAATTCTTCGCCTCCCGGATATTTCATAAACATCTGCATGAGTTGCGTGTTGTCGTCAATGATTTTCACCACCTCGCGCACATCCATATCCTGCCCTGTCATTGGATCAACCTGCTTGCCCGAAGAATTGATGGTTTTATTTGCTTCATCCCAGGTTCCTTCCAGCAGCATGATGCCGCTGCCCATGTTGTCAACCCACGAGCTGATGAATTTTTTCTTTACGTTGTCATACCCGAGCGTGCTGATTCCCTCAAACGGCATTCCGTTAAAGAGCATGGAATGCTTCGAATATTGGTATCTGCCACCGAGTATCATGCTATTGACAGCGATGCCGGTGGTTTTCATGGGCGGCTTGCCGGGTTCCATCCACATGGTGAGGTCGCCTGTCCATTCTCCGTCAAATGATGCAAGCATGGCATGCATTGGTCCGGGGGTGGCATAAGCAGTCCATGCTTCCATCGTGGCGGCTGAGTCAGGGGGCGTTACGCTTGCAGGAACTGCGGTGGTGTCTTCTTTTTTCTGGGGCGCCTCCTCAGCAGGCGCGGGCTGTGGCTGGTTACATGCTGTGATAATGAGCAAAGCAATCAGGGAAAGAAAAAATGAGTGTTTCATGGTTGGGAAATTTTTGCGAAAGATAAAAAATATTTGAATTATTTCAGAATTCCGGAGGGTGTATTGGCGCGTATGGACTCCTCCTCTTTATCGAGGGATGATTTTAAGTTTTGCTTCGGTATGTTCTAAAAATGCATGTGTCTGTATAAGGTATTTCTGCATTTCACTCATGTCATCGCCAAAAACATTTTCAGTGAATGATAAAGAAAGGGGTGGCAACTAAACTCCAGAATAATGGAAAAAAATATTCCAAATTGAAATAAGGGCAGTTCTAAAAGTTCTACCACCTGTACCCTCTCCATTTCTTGCCTGCCGGCAGGCAGGGGAAAGGGATAGGGTGAGGCGATAAAAAAGCAATTTTTAGAACTGCCCATAAAAGTTTCGTGAATTCTTATTGCCCTTCAAATTGTTAAATCATTAGTCTTGTAAGTAATTTTACTTGCTCTCCAAACATTATGGAAAACCCTGTGCTTACGCCTGATAACGAGCAGGAGAAGAAAGAAATCCTGAAACACTACCGCCACCTGCTGCGCGTGGTGAAGCCGCGCCTGAACAGCGAGGAAGACAGGCGGTTGCTCCGCAAGGCGTTTGAACTTTCATTGAACGCGCATAAGAACATGCGCAGGAAATCAGGCGATCCATATATCCTGCATCCGCTTGCTGTTGCCACAATTACTGTGGAAGAGATGGGGCTGGGTGTTACTTCGGTGATTTGCGCCTTGCTTCATGATACTGTCGAAGATACAGAGGTGTCGCTGGATGAAATCCGCAAAGATTTTGGCGATTCGGTGGCGAAGATTGTTGACGGGCTTACGAAAATCAGCGAGGTGTTTGATTTGAAAAGCTCGCAACAGGCGGAGAATTTCCGCAAGCTCATTTTCTCGCTCACCGATGATATGCGGGTTATTCTCATCAAGATTGCCGACCGCCTGCATAACATGCGCACGCTGGAACACATGCCGCGCAACAAGCAGTTGAAGATTGCTTCTGAAACATCTTTTCTCTACGCTCCGCTGGCGCATCGTCTTGGTTTTTATGCCATCAAGTCCGAACTCGAAGACCTCACGATGAAATACACGGAGACGGATATTTACCGCCTCATCGCTAACAAACTGAATGAATCAAAACGCGAGCGCGCCAAATATATCAACGAGTTCATTAAGCCGATTGAAGAACGCATTGCAAAAGAAAAAGACCTGAAGTTCAGGATATTCGGCAGACCAAAATCCATCAACTCGATTTGGAACAAGATGAAAAATCAAGGGGTGGAATTTGAGCAGGTGTATGATTTGTTTGCGATTCGCGTGATACTCGACTCACCGCATGAGCGCGAAAAAGCCGACTGTTGGAAAGTCTATTCCATCATCACGGATTTTTTTCGCCCCAACCCGCGCAGGCTGCGCGACTGGATTTCAAATCCAAAAGCAAACGGCTATGAAGCGTTGCATACCACCGTGATGGGTCCGGGCGGCAGATGGGTAGAGGTGCAAATTCGCAGCGACCGCATGGATGAGATTGCGGAGAAAGGCTATGCCGCGCACTTTAAATATAAGGAGGGAACGACTGACACCGCGCTGGATGAATGGCTGATGAAGATGCGCGAAATCATCAAGAATCCCGATTCAAACACGCTTGATTTTATTGATGATTTCAGGCTGAATCTTTTCTCGCAGGAAATTTATATATTCACTCCAAAAGGACAACTGAAGCGGTTGCCTGCCGGCTCCACCGCGCTCGACTTTGCGTTTGACGTGCATACGGACATCGGCTTGTCGTGCATTGGCGCAAAGGTGAATCACAAACTCGTGCCGCTCAGCCATAAACTGAATAATGGCGATCAGGTAGAAATTATCACTTCCAAAAAGCAGAAGCCAAACGAGGATTGGCTGAATTATGTGGTTTCGGGAAAGGCGAAATCAAAGATTAAGTCCGCGCTGAAGGAAGACCAGAAAATGCTGGCTGCCGAAGGGAAAGAAATTTTAGAACGCAGGTTTAAAGCGCTGAAAGTGAATTCGTCTTCCGCGTTGCTTAATGACCTTGCAGCATACTTCAAGCTTGACTCTGTGATGGATTTCTATGGCAGCGTTGCCACGAAAAAGATTGATACAAAAACGCTCACCCGCGAGATGTTTGATGGCGACAAATTGATTGTCGTGAAAGAGCCGGAAAAGAAAGAGCAGCAGCAGAAGGAGGAAAATTTTGAGGAAGCAGTTAGAAACACGCTGAATAAAAATGCCGAGCTGTTGATTTTCGGAGACAACAAGGAGAAGCTCGATTACAAGTTTGCCCCATGCTGCAACCCGATTCCGGGCGATGATGTGTTTGGCTTCATCACCATCAACGAAGGCATTAAAATTCACAAAACCAACTGCCCGAACGCCACACAATTGATGAGCAACTACGGCTATCGCATCATCAAAACACGCTGGACCAAACAACACGAAATCGCCTTCCTCACCGAACTGAAAATCAGCGGTATTGACGACATCGGAGTGATGAACAAAATCACCAACATCATTTCAAGCGATATGAAAATCAACATGCGCTCCATTTCGCTTGATACGAAAGACGGCATCTTTGAAGGCACCATCACGCTTTTTGTGCATGACACGGCTCAATTGGATGTGCTCATCAACCGCCTGAAAAGCATTGAAGGATTACTTTCGATTAGCAGGCAGTGATTGCTTCTTCTTTACTTTGTAGATACTCGCTCTGGCTCGCATCCCGAGAGTGAGGATTTTATCAGGCATCTTGCAGGTTTGCCGAAAACTCCACACTAAAGGAGATTACGAACTGTCGCTGCAATTTATTAATGAGTTCAACCGATTGGTGGAGCATTACTTCGGAGAAAAGACAGCAGCAGAAATTGACATCGGCAAGTTGGTGAAGCGGCTGCAAGTAGTAAAAAACTTTATCGCGCTGGGCGAAACGGATGAACTACCTGCGCAGCTTTCCAAACTGCGCAGCATGTCATTCAGCGCAGAGCTTAACGAAGTGATACGTGACATTGAGGCGAAGCGGTATTCTGATGCTGTAAGCAAGATTGAGCTATTCATAAACCGCTATCAGCAGCTTGCCCTTTACGAAGACCCGGAAGTGAATGCGCTGAAAGTGGAGATTAAGGTGCTTGAGATGGAGCTCACCTCTATCAGCAACGAAAAGGCAGATGCGGAAAAGTTAGTTGTTGAATTTGGCATCAGACATAACCAACAACTTGGAGAGGTCATCAGCAAAATCCTGAAACTGAAATTAGAGTTGTTGAAAATGGGAGTGCCGGAAAGCGAGGAAAAAGAAAGAGAATTTGAGGAAGCAAAGAAAGATTATGAGGAGTACCATAAACAATACGAAGAAACGAAATCAAAGAAACATTTTGACCTGAGCGATGAACAACAGACGGAACTCAAAAGAAAATACCGGGAAGCGACACGCAAATGCCACCCCGACAAGGTAGCGGAAGAATTGAAGAAAGAGGCGGAAGAAGTTTTCAATGAGTTGCCGCATGCCTATCAGGAGAACAACTTGCAACGTGTATCGGAAATCCTCGATGAAATCAACAAGGGAAATTTCTTCGTTTCGCGCTCCGAAAAAATCAGCGAGAAGGTGAAACTGAAAGCCGAAGTCACCCGCCTGCGCAGCAAAATCAACAAGCTGATACTTGAACTCACCGAAATGAAATCAACTGAAACTTTCCAAACTATCACCAAGATTGATGACTGGGGTAAATACTTTGCAGAAACCAAAAAGAAGTTAGATGACCAATTAAAAAAGTTTGAAAAGAAACTGGGCGAATTATCTGTTTAGGATTTCGGGGTGTTTTCGTTTTCTCCTTGCCGGTAATTGCCAAGCTCTATTTCTACCCATTCAAAAAGTATTCAGAATTCAAACGGTAAATTAGAGCCGTGAAAATTCTGATTATTGAAGATGAAACAGAACTCGCGCTGGATATAGCAAAGTATCTTTCATCGGAAAACTACCTGTGCGAGATAGCTTCCACTTATCAGAAAGCAACCGACAAAATCACAGGGTATCAATATGACTGTATTCTTTTGGACTTAATGCTTCCGGGCGGTGATGGTATCAGGTTGCTGGAACTTCTGAAACGCGAGAACAAGCAAGATGGTGTGATTATCATTTCCGCTAAAAACTCTCTTGAAGATAAAATAAAAGGACTGCAAACGGGCGCGGACGATTATCTCGCCAAGCCTTTTCATCATTCGGAATTATCTGCAAGGATACATTCTGTTATCCGCAGAAAGCAGTTCAATAATTCAAATGTTATCGAACAAAATGAGATTATGATTGATTTGCCGGGCAAAACCGTATCTATAAAAAATAAGCCCGTCAACCTTACTAAGAAGGAGTTTGACTTATTGCTCTTTTTTATCGGCAACAAAAACAGGGTTATTTCAAAAGGAGCATTGGCGGAGCATCTTTCAGGCGACATCGCGGATATGTTTGACAATCACGATTTCGTGTATGCGCACATAAAAAATTTGAAAAAGAAATTGAGCGAAGCTGGTTGCGGCAATTATCTGAAGACGATATACGGAACCGGATATAAGTGGGAATCATGAGCAAACTGCTAAACAAACCGTTTAAAGCGTTCACGATTTACGCCCTTGTAATTTTAGCGTGCAGCATTCCCGTTTATTATTTCGTGGTCAATTCTATTTGGATGGAGGAGTTAGACGAACACAATCTCATCATAAAACAACGGATAGAAAACAAACTCGGCAATATTCAGCTTGATGAAAAAGAACTGAATGAGACGTTGCTGCTTTGGAATACGCTGCAACCGGGTTCAAGACTGACGCCTATCAGCCAGCCAAAAGAAAGAGACAGCGTTTACACTTTTACAAGGCAAAATGAATATATCAGCGATGAAGTTGACCGCTTTCGCGGGTTGTCATCTTCTATAAAAGTGAATGGCAAGTTCTATCATCTGGCGATTGAAACCAACGTAGAGGAAGCAGATGAAACAGTAGTGGCGATTGCTTTGGTAACATTGCTGTTTGTTGTGTTGCTGGTTGCTGGTTTCATATTTCTGAACAGAAAAATTTCTAAACGCATCTGGCAGCCATTTCAAAATACGCTCCATAAGCTGAAGTCCTTTGATTTGACTGAAGGAAAACCCATTCGATTTGAGCAAACCGACATTGAAGAATTTGAAGAACTCAATCAGTCGCTACATAAACTGATTGACAAAAACATTTCCGTTTACAGCCAGCAGAAAACTTTCCTCGAAAACGCATCGCACGAACTACAAACGCCATTGGCTGTTTTAAAATCAAAAACAGATTTACTCTTGCAAAACAAACACCTCACCGCAGAGCAATCCGAGATATTAAATGCAATTGAATTGCCGCTTTCCCGGATTTCAAGAGTGAATAAAAATCTGTTGCTGCTGGCAAAAATTGATAATAGCCAGTTTGCTGAAACCGAAAACCTTGATGTTTCAACCGTGCTGACACAAAGCACTGAACTGCTTGCCGATTACATTCAGGATAAAAACCAGAATCTCAGCCATGAAGTAAAACAACCGTTGACGCTTGCGTGCAACAAACTGCTTTTAGAAATTCTGCTCAACAATTTGCTGATAAACGCCATCCGCCACACACCGAAAAACAGCACGATAATCATTCAACTCAAGGATAACATGCTTCAAATTCAAAACACGGGAACAGAAGCATTGAACAAAGAAAAACTGTTTAAGCGCTTCGCAGTTTCATCGTCTGAAACTGCAAGCAGCGGCTTGGGGTTATCCATTGTAAAAGAAATCTGCCACCGCTACCAATGGCAGATTAACTACACTTTTGAAAACTATCTGCACTCCTTCTCTGTAATCTTCTGAAATTCAAAATCTCTTCTAAATCGGGTTGTAACTTTATCTGCAAATATTAAAAACACGACAATGAAAAATTCAGCACTTCTTTTGGCAGCAATGTTCACAGTAGCATCCGCCAACGCGCAAAAAATAAAGGACAAAGATGTTCCCGCATCATTAAAAACAAGTTTGCAAAGCAAGTATCCTGCGGCAACGGACTTGAAATGGGAAAAGGAAAACGACAACTATGAGGCAGAGTTTGAGGTTGGCGAAACCGACTACTCTGTGGTGTTTGACAATACAAGAAACATTCTTGAAACAGAAGTTGAAATAAAAGCTGATGAGCTTCCCGTAGCTGCAATGGAGTATGTTTTTAAAAATCATTCAGGGCAAAAAATAACAGAAGCTGCAACGATTACCGATGCAAAAGGAGTTGTAACCTATGAAGCAGAAATTAAAGGCAGGAGTTTGATTTTTGACAGCAACGGAAATTTTATAAAAGAAGAAGCGGAACAAGAAGATGACAAGAAGTAAAATCGTTTTTCTCAAAACGGTTTTAACCAAAGCGTTTATTTTCTTTTCGCTTTGCGTTTCGTTCGCGCAAACCACCAGCGTTACCGTTTCAGGAATTGTAAAGGATAAAGAGGACAAATCTGTTTTGCCCTTTGTGAATGTGGTTTTAAAAACAGAAATGGACAGCGCTTTTATTACGGGCGTTGTTACCAACGAAGAAGGCAGGTTTACGCTCACGGGCATCAAACCAAACAGCTATTATTTAGAAGTATCCTATGTGGGCTATGCCGTAAAGCGCCAATCGCTTTTTGTGGGAACGCTCTCCGCATTTCTGGAAGTGTCCGCAATTGAAATGGAAACCGATGTGAAAACATTGAGCGAAGTGGTCGTTACAGGACAGCAGGATGAAGTGAGCGGAAAGATGGATAAGAAAACCTATTCGGTTGAAGACAATGTCAGCCAAAGCGGTGGTTCGGTTTTGCAGACGATGCAGAATTTGCCCGGTGTAACTGTGCAGGATGGCAAAGTGCAACTGCGCGGCAGCGACAAGGTGGTGGTGCTCATTGACGGCAAGCAAACTGCATTAACGGGCATGGGCAGCCAGTCGGGTTTGGATAACATTCCCGCTTCAGCAATTGAGAAAATTGAAATCATCAATAACCCTTCCGCGAAGTATGATGCAAACGGCAACGCAGGCATCATCAACATCATTTACAAGAAAAACAAACAGGACGGATTTAACGGAAAAGCAGGTATTGCAGGCGGCTTGGGTTCTTTGTGGGTGCGAAAAGAAAACCTTCCGGGCATAAGTCCGCAATATCAATGCACTCCGAAAATCAATCCTTCGCTGTCGCTGAACTACCGTAAAAACAAGGTCAACGTGTTTTTCCAGGGTGATTATCTCTACACGCAAACGCTGAATAAAAATGAATTTGTCACGCGCACCTATAATGACGGCACTCTCATCAATCAGCAACTAAAGCGCAACAGGGACACGCATTTTGCTACCTTCAAAACAGGAACGGACTGGAACATCAATGCGCGCAACATGGTCACGATTTCAGGTTTGTTCGGCACAGAAAAAATTCTTGACCATGGCGACCAGCCTTTTTACAATACCGACCTCACCGAGCAGTTACGTCTCTGGCAATTTCTGGAAGATGAATTGAAAACTACTGTGATGGCTTCATCCGCTTACCAGTACAAATTCAAACAGCCCGGACATTTGCTCAATGCCGGGTTTAACTATACGTTTCACCGCGAAGACGAGAAATATTTTTTTGATAACAACCTGCCTGCATACACGAGCGCAGATTCTTTCAAATTGATTTCAGATGAGCACGTTGCCGATTTGAATGCGGACTATGTGCGTCCGTTGAAATTCGGACGCATTGAAGGCGGGCTGAAATTCCGTTGGCGGCAGATTCCTACGAATATGCTGTTTCTTCCGGGAATCAATTCCCCGTTAGACACTACTGCGGGAGGCTGGGCAACTTACAAAGAGATAATTCCTGCTTTGTACGCCAACTATGTGTATGAAAGTAAAAAGTGGGAAGCCGAAGTGGGTTTGCGCGTTGAGTATGTAAATTTGCAATATGACGTGAACCCTCAGCACAGCACCTATAAGAGTGATGGATATAATTACACGCAGCCTTTTCCGAATGTGCGCCTCGCTTACAAGTTCAAGGACCATAATAAACTCTCCCTGTTTTACAACCGCAGGGTTGACCGCCCGAACGAAGTGGACATCCGCATTTTTCCAAAATATGATGACGGGGAAATTATCAAGGTGGGAAATCCCGCGCTGCGCCCGCAATTCACCAACCTGATGGAGTTGGGCTATAAGACAAACTGGAAAGACGGGTACTTTTATACAGCCGCGTACAGTCGCATTGTTGACGCAACGATTACGCGTATCGCAAGCAGCGTTCCGGGGAGCTATTTAATTTATGCAGCCTATCAAAATGCTGACCGCAGCTATGCAACAGGGCTTGAATTGGTGCTTTCGCACAGCGTGGTAAAATGGTTTTCATTTAATGTAAACCTGAATGGCTACTACAGTATGATAGACTCCTTCACGGTGGAGAATAAATATCCTGTTTCAAATACTTTCACTGTCGGCAAGCAGGAAATCTTTTCAGGCAACGCCAAGCTGAACACAATTTTTCATCTTCCTAAAAATGTGGACATGCAACTCACTGCCATTTACTTAGCCCCCGACATCATTCCGCAAGGCAGAATTGAATCACGATTTTCATTAGATATTGGCTTGAAAATGGCTATCCAAAAAGGCAAAGGCGAAATATTTTTCAATGCCACCGACCTTGCAGGCACACTCGTGATTAAAAGGGAAATTGACGGGGAAGATTTCAGCTACACTTCTGCGGATTATTACGAAACGCAGGTATTCAGGCTGGGATATAGCTACAAGTTTTAAAAAAGAATGGCGAGCAAAATGCTAAATCCTGTTTATGATTAGCATGGAATGAATTCTAACAGAGGTTTATTGCTTCGCTATATTTGAGGAAATTTTTCATCCTCCTTTCATTCATGGTTGATACAAAACCTGATTTATTAGCTGACGTCCGGCAAATCTTTTCCGACTATTTGGAAAAGCATCAGCAGCGCAAAACACAAGAGCGCTTTATTTTGCTGGAGGAAATTTACAGCCGCAACGACCATTTTGACGCGGAAACCCTGTTTAATGATTTAAAAAAGAAACAGTTTAACGTGAGCCGCGCAACGGTGTATAACACGCTCGATCTGCTGCTTGCCTGCGACCTGATTAAGAAGCATCAATTCGGCAACCAGCAAACGCAATATGAAAAGGCATATCACTATCGCCAGCACGACCATTTGATTTGCGAGGATTGCAACGAGGTGCTTGAATTTTGCGACCCGCGTATTCAACAAATTCAAAGTAAAATCGGTGAATTACTTCAATTTAGGATTAGCAATCATTCGCTAATTTTACACGGTCGTTGCGAGCGGGAAAATTGTCCCAATCTTGCGCAAGCAAAAAAATAATCAGCGACTGTAAACCAAACCAACAACATGGATTTCACCATCACACAAGACGGAAACATCAGTATTTTAACCCTGAAAGGCAGCCTCCTTGCTGACGTGCAAACGCGCGAAATTTTAGAAAAAGTGAGCGCGCTTGTGCAGGAGGGTAAAGTAAATTTTGTAGTGGAAATGAGCCAGTTGAAATTCATCAACAGTTCGGGGTTGGGCATGTTGCTTACCTGTGTGCTGAAAACGCGCAAAAACCGTGGTGACCTTGTGCTTGCCAATGTGCCTGAACAAGTCAGCAACCTGCTGAACATCACCAAACTCGCTTCGGTGTTCACCATCGCAGAATCACTGGGGGAAGCAAAAACAAAGTTTAATGTTTGAACGCATCATGCTGACGCATTCAAACAAACTTCAAATTTCAAACTATAAACTTCAAACTAATTAAGAATGAGTGTTGACGTATTGTTAGGCTTGCAGTGGGGCGATGAAGGAAAGGGGAAAATCGTGGATTATCTCGCGCCAAACTATGACATCATTGCGCGTTTTCAGGGCGGTCCGAATGCCGGGCACACGCTGAAAGTGAATGGGGAAAGTTTTGTGCTGCATACAATTCCCTCAGGAATTTTTCATGACCATGCTTTGAATGTAATCGGAAACGGTGTAGTGATTGACCCCATCACGCTGAAAAAAGAAATTGACCGCCTGAAATTGATGGGCCTTGATGTTGCGAAGCGTCTTGTTGTTTCTAACAAAGCACAACTAATTCTCCCCACGCACAAGCAATTGGATGCGGCATCGGAAGCGAAGAAAGGCGAAGAAAAAATCGGTTCAACATTGCGCGGAATTGGTCCTGCCTATATGGACAAGACAGGTAGAAACGGTTTGCGCGTGGGCGACATTACGTTCGGCAACTTCAAAGAACGCTACAATTTTTTGAAAGAAAAACACTTGCGTCTGTTGGAAATGTATGACTATCCGAATGATGTGAAAGATATGGAGCAGCAATGGTTTGAAGGTATCGAAGCGCTGCGCGAGTTGAAGTTGATGAACGTGGAATATCTCTTGAATGATGAATTGAAAAAGGGAAAAAAAGTGCTTGCTGAAGGCGCGCAGGGAATCATGCTTGATGTTGACTTTGGAACGTATCCGTATGTGACTTCCTCCCACACCATTTCTTCATCAGCATGTATCGGGCTTGGCATTCCACCGACAAGCATCCGCGAAGTGATTGGTATTTCGAAAGCATATTGCACGCGCGTGGGCGGTGGTCCGTTCCCTACTGAATTGAAAGATGTAACGGGCGACCAAATCCGAAAAATCGGGCAAGAGTTCGGAGCCACCACCGGCAGACCGAGACGCTGCGGATGGATGGACTTGCCCGCATTGAAATACGCCTGCATGTTGAGCGGAGTCACGCAAATCATCGTTACGAAAGCCGATGTGCTGGATGACTTTGAGGAAATAAAAGCCTGCACGCACTATCAGATTGGTAATACTACCACAACTGAATTGCCTTATGACCTCTGCATAACTGAAGTGAAGCCTGTTTACAAAGCCTTTGCTGGATGGAAACAAAACATTCAGAAATTTCAATCCTTTGATGAATTGCCCGGGCAGTTACAGGATTTTGTGGTTGCTGTGGAGGATTATCTTTCCGTTCCCATCACCATCATTTCAAGCGGACCGAACAGAAACCAGTTGATACTAAAAAAACAAACTGCTGAGGTTTAATTCAAGTTGTAACAGGCAGCAGCACCCTTCGACTTCGCTCAGGGTGACTGAGGGAGCGCAAGTCATAGTGAGCGGAGTCGAACCATTGCAACGAAGGTTTTAGAAAATACGACTTACATGAATCGGAAAACCACTTCATTCATTATTGAAGATGCTGACGAATTCAAACAGCAGGCGTTGAAGTGGGCTGACGATAATTTCTCCACCGTACTTTATTGCGATAACAATCACTACAAAGATTATCCCTACTCTACTTACGAAGGATTAATTGCTGCGGGTGTTCAGGATTCCATCTCGCTTTCATCAGGCAATGCTTTTCAAAAACTGAAAGATTTTTACGAACAAAAAAAAGACTGGCTGTTTGGTTTTCTTGGTTATGATTTGAAAAATGAGATTGAACATCTCACTTCAAAAAATCAGGATGGTTTGAATTTCCCTGATTTATTTTTCTTTCAGCCGGAATGGGTAATTGAGATTCATAAACGACATGCGGTAGTGCATAGCAGCCTCACCCCGCCCCTCTCCAAAGGAGAGGGAGACCGAACATTATTTCCATTCGGTACGAAAACCCAGTTTAACACAGAATTTTTTTCTTCTTCTATTGAAAAAACGCACTACCGCTCAAACTCCCCTCTCCTTTGGAGAGGGGGCGGGGGTGAGGCTTTCAAACTTCAATCGCGCATCTCCAAATCCGACTATCTGCGCACGGTTGAAAAAATTCAACAGCATATTTTCAAAGGCGATATCTACGAAATGAACTACTGCCAGGAATTTTTTGCTGAAGATGCGACACTCAACTTGCTCGATACTTTTATTGAATTAAATGAATTGTCCAAAGCGCCCTTCACCTGCTATTTAAAGCATAACGAAAACTATTTGTTGAGTGGAAGCCCTGAAAGGTTTTTGAAAAAAAACGGAAACAAATTGATTTCAATGCCCATAAAAGGCACGGCAAAACGAGGAAAGACTTTTGAAGAAGATGCTTTGCTCCGTGAAAAACTTTTGAGCGACCAAAAAGAGCGTTCTGAAAATGTGATGATTGTTGATTTGGTGCGTAATGATTTATCGCGCAGTTGTAATGCCGGCTCCGTGAACGTGGAAGAGTTGTTTGGGATAAAAACCTTTGAGCAGGTGCATCAAATGGTCTCAACAATATCAGGAACCTTGCGCGAAGAGGTACATTTTATTGATGCAATCAAAAATGCGTTCCCGATGGGTTCGATGACAGGTGCGCCCAAAGTACGCGCGATGGAATTGATTGAGCAATATGAAAAATCAAAGCGCGGATTGTATTCAGGAGCCATTGGCTACATTTCACCTGACGGTGATTTTGATTTCAATGTTGTCATTCGCTCGTTGCTTTACAATTCCATTAATCAATATCTCTCCTTACATGTTGGCAGCGCAATCACAGTTGATTCCGTGCCGGAAAAAGAATATGAAGAATGCCTGCTGAAAGCGAAAGCATTGCGGGAAGTGTTGAAGTCGTCAGTTGTTAGTCAACAGCCGTCAGTTGGGGCTGACTTGTAACTCAACTTTGACCTTTAATCCTTTACCCCACCCTTACTTCCCAAACGTCTGCGCAATTCTCACAATCGCCAGCGTGCCCATTTGCGGTGTGCCGGGGAATGGTCTGCGCTTATTGTTGGTGACGTTTTGTATATCAAGTCCGATATTCGTGCCTGGTGATTTAGGAAACGTGTAAAAGAATCCTAAGTCGAGATAATGCGCAGCCTGCACCGTGCCCACATACACAGCCGAGTTTGCGGGATACTCATCCTGCCAGCGATAGGCAACCCTTGATTTCAACCCGATTTTTTTGCAGGTATGTTCAAGCGATAAGGCAAGTTTGTGTTTGGGCGCGTTCAATGCTACATATCCCAACTGCGCACCTTCAAGCGGAATGCTGTCTTCAGTGACATAAGAATATGCGCCACCAACACTAAACTTATCATTGATATGATAATTAAAACTCAAATCCATGCCACCCACGCTGATGGTGCCCAGATTTTTGTAAGTGAGAATGATGTCATTGCCCACTTTAGGATGGTCGGGCGTGAGCGAGCCGTTGGGAATCTGCGCGGCAGCGCCCATGAGAACAACAATCAATTCATCATACGCGCTCCCGTTGGCAGCGCTGCCATATTGCCCGTCAAGCGCGTTCACTAAAATTTGTTTGAGAAAATTTGAACTGCTCTCGTAATTTGTATATAGCAATCCGGTAACATCATCTCCTAATGCCGCGCGTAATTCGGCAGGGTTGAACATCACGCTGGCGGTTGAATTGGTGAGAGGACTAACATAATCGCTCACGCGCGTGTAGTAGAAGTCGGCAGTAACGAAGAGCTTGTCAAACAAAATACCTTTGTAACCGATTTCCCACGTTTGCGTGATTTGGTTTTTAATGCTGGGCGTGTTTTTCAAATTCTTAAAATCAAATGCGCTGGCTTGAAAGTCTCCGCTTTCATT
>JAWXCB010000083.1:0-34581 GCA_034440455.1 Chitinophagales bacterium | reverse complement strand
TATCACCGCATCGGCTACGATAAACGCCCGTTGACATTTTTATCAAACGGAAAAATAGGAGCCGGAAACGCAGGCTGCGAGCAGTTTTGGAATCTTCAGGAAAACGCTGACAAATCCATTTTGGAAATCCGTTCAGAAAACGCGCTCACCTGCGCATTGCAATTTGATGCGGATAATGTGTGGCGCGGCAGGTGGCTGATTGGCGAAAAGATGCCCGTGGAGTTGCTGCGTACTGATGGATAAAGGGCGTTAACTGCGCGAATTTTTTCACAAAAAAATTTCAACTTCACTACAGAAATTTATCCATCTGCCACAGGCATCCATTTTTTTACCTGAAAAAAACAGCATCTAATACAGCAATTCAAAATTCTAATACTGAGTTTGAAAATTTTTTCTAAAAAATGGAGCGCTTAGTATAATATTTTATTATTCTAATACAGACATTCATTTTTTTACCGAAAAAAACCCGCGACTGTTACACAAATTTTGAAATCTATTATCAGATTCAAAAATTTTTACTAATTTATTTGGAGAATAAGACAGCAAATGAAAGTTTTCAACTTCATTTTCCGCTCCCGCATTTCTTTCAAAAACGCGGGTTTCATTCCTCCTCAAAAAAATATTTCAATGATTTTAACCCAAAATTATGTTGTCTAATTCATTGTAAATCAATAAATTATGTAAATGTTTACGTAATTTTACGTAGCTCGTTATTAGCTGATAAAATGGGTAGTTTAAACAAACTTCGTTTGCTTTCGTATATGTAGCGCATGAACACGAAATGTTCCATTCGGTCGAGCAAACAAGATTCCTGTAGCGGGCTGCCGGGGCTGAGCGGCTTGCGCGGGGTTACCAAAATAGCAATACCATGAGCGTAGTTAGAATTAAGTTTGGGTTCAGCAGCAAAAATGCCACGGAAGTGGCAGTAATGGCTACTGAGATAACCACGAAAATGGGGTCATTCCCGTTGATTTATGTTTCTCCTAACCCTCCGCTTGCGGATGTAATCACTGCAAACGAACTGCTTGTTGACGCCATCGTCAACTCGGCAGATCGCGACAGCACGATGATTCAAATCCGTAAAGAGAAAAGAGAAATCGTGGAAAATCTCCTGACCTTGCTTGGCAACTATTCCGTCAATATAACCAAAGGCGATAAAATCTCTTTGGAAAAAGGCGGATGGCAGGTAGTGGAGCGTGGCACCCCGGTGCAGTCGCCTCTTCCCCCTGTGCAGAATGTGCAGAGCGCATTTATCAAAGGTCAGTCAGGCGCGATGAAGTTGGAGTGGGACGGTGTCAAAAAGGGTGTAGGCAGTTACCTCATCCAGCAGACCGTTTCAAGTCCGATTTCACCGGATGTCGTTTGGGAAAATGCGGGATACTCGAAAAAGACCCGCATCGTTCTGGAAGGACTCGTTCCCGGTACTATCTATTCCTGGCGCATAGCCGCAGTAGGAAAAGATGGTCTGGGCGGTTTTTCGGATGCCATTAGCAGCATGGCTGTATAAGCCTTGTCCCCAAAGGACGCTGAATATACAAAGCCCGTTCGCTGGAAGTGAACGGGCTTTGTGCTTTTTATAAATTTCTGAGCAAAGAATACCGCACTGCTCCCTGCATTTTTTACTGTTCCATTTAGGGAACGTGTTCAAAATCTTACAATTCGCTTTCTTCAATTCCGCTCATGCGCATGATGGTTCTCAGCAAGCCTGATTTCAAATCCTGATTTTTATGCACGGGAATTACAAGGAGTTCCTATTTTCCTTCTCGTTTATAGATGTGATGACTTCCGTTTATGCGTTTTAAAATCCATCGCTTTCGTTCTACAATTTTGCACAGTTTTTTTCCGTTCACAGATTTCATCACACTACCATCTTTATCACTTTATATTTCTCTCTGCGACTACCTTTTCTGCCCTTGCGCGAAACAGCATCTTCTTCTTCGCGCACTTTCAAATAGCCTTCCACTGCTTCATAAATATTGGAAATTAATTCTTCCATTGTATCAGCCTGCGTAAAACATCCTGGCAATGAAGGTACTTCTGCCCAAAATCCTTTTTTCTCATCATCATGGACAAGGACTTTCAATTTGATCGGAATATTTTTTAAAACAATTTTTTGAAAATCTCATCCACGCTCACACCTTCAGCTTCTGCCTTATAGTTTTTCACCACGCGGTGGCGCAAGATGGAGAGCGCTACTGCCTGCACATCTTCAATATCCGGTGAATATTTGCCGTGGATGGCGGCATGGCATTTTGCGCCCAGCACGAGATATTGCGAAGCGCGCGGACCTGCTCCCCACGTGAGATAGTTGTTTACGATTTCGGGAGCTTTCGGTGTGTTGGGGCGCGTTTTGCTGGCAAGCGTCACGGCATAGTCAAGCACATTATCTGCAATGGGAATTTTGCGCACGAGTTGCTGAAAGCCGATAATATCTTTTGCAGACAGGCTCTTGTTTACCGTCACTTCACGGAAAGAAGTGGTGTTTTTTACTACCGTTTTTTCTTCTTCAAACGAAGGATAGTCCACCACGATATTGAACATGAAACGGTCAAGTTGTGCTTCGGGCAACGGATAGGTTCCTTCCTGCTCAATCGGGTTTTGCGTAGCGAGTACGAAAAACGGAAGCTCTAATTTATGCGTAGTGCCGCCCGCAGTAACGGAGCGTTCCTGCATCGCCTCAAGCAATGCGGCTTGTGTTTTTGGAGGCGTACGGTTGATTTCATCCGCGAGCACGATGTTGGCAAACAGCGGACCGCGGTTGAATTTAAACTGGCGGTGTTCATCCAAAATTTCTGAGCCGGTGATATCAGACGGCATCAGGTCGGGCGTGAATTGAATTCTTTTAAACGAAAGTTCCAGCGCCTGCGCGAGCGTGCTCACGAGCAGCGTTTTCGCCAATCCCGGAACGCCCACCAGCAAACTGTGCCCGTCACAAAAAATGGAAATCATCACCGCTTCGATGACTTTATCCTGCCCGATAATCACTTTGCCGATTTCGTCTTTCAGTTTTTTATAGGATGCCGCCATCGCGTCAACTGCTTGTACTTCAGATGTCATAGTATTGGGTTATGTTTTTTTAAAGATTTCAAAAAATAAGGGAGTCGTTTCTCATGTGCTCAGTCATACGTCTTCTCCAGCACAGCATCATTCTTCAGCCATTTGGTTAATAAAGCGCAATCAGCGTAAGAAGAGTCAACAAATACGTAGATGTCTTTTGCTTTTTCTAACGTCCATTTTTGAAACTCCGCTTCTTCTTTCTGCTGCGATGCGGCTGCCTTGATGCGCGAGTAGTCATCTTTGAGATTTGCTGCGTGGGCTGAAGATTCTGATTTCAGATACACGATGCGGTAAGCCTGCAACCCTTCGGGAGTTTGAAAAAGCTGCGGCTCGGAAATATCGCCCGGCATCAGTTCATCAATGGAATAGTAGAGCGACTTATCTAACTGGTCAATCTCGAAATAATTATTTCCTGTTTGCGGATTCACCAACATGCCGCCCTGATTTTTTGTCGCTTCATCTTCTGAAAATTTTACGGCTGCCTCGTTGAATTTGATTTTTTCTTCCTTAATTAAGGTTTTGATGGAGTCAAGTTTTTCTTTTGACGCGACCAAATCAAAACTGGATGTTTTTGGACTAATGAGGATATGCCGTACAAGTATTTTTTCGCCTTTCTTCTCCAGCATTTGAATGATGTGAAAACCGAATTTCGATTCAATCACTTCTGAGATTTCATTTACGCCAAGACGGAATGCAGCTCCTTCAAATTCCGTCACCATTTCCCCCCGCTTGATAAAACCTAAACTCCCGCACTGGGTTTGGGAGCCGGGGTCTTCCGAATATAAACTCGTAAGCACGCAAAAATCTTCGCCATCCACAATACGCTGTCGAATATCAACGAGCGACTTTCGTGCATATTCTTTTAACTCTTGGTTTGGTTGCGGATTGAGCACAATTTGCCCTACCTGCACTTCGGCATTAAAATAAGGAAGGCTGTCTTTCGGGATTGCATTGAAAAAATTTTTCACTTCGGAAGGAGTCACTTTTATTTTTTCCAAAATCTTTGAGCGCATATTGTTCGAGAGCAGTTGGTCTTCAATGTCTTCGCGGAATTCATCTTTAATCTGGATAATGGATTTGCCGTAATATTCCTCGAGCTTTTCTTCTGAGCCAATCATAGAAATAAAGTACCTGATTCTGCGGTCGAGCTCGCTTTCAATTTCGTCTTCGCCCACCACGATGCTGTCAAGCATCGCCTGCTCCACCAGTAGTTTCTGCGCAAGCATTTGGTCGAGAATGGCACATTTAAAATCTTCAGGCACTTCTCCTTCGAGTTTCATCTGCTGGTATTGCAATTCAATATCTGAATGCAGTATGATTCCGTCACCAACAATGCCTGCAACCTGGTCAATGAGAATGCGTTCGTCATCCTGGGCGAAAGCCGTAAGCGATGCAAAGACAATTACAAAGCTCATCAGATATTTAAACTGACGACTGATGTCTGACGTCTGACGACTATTTATAAATCTCAAATTCATTATTACGCTGGGCTTCATGAAAAATATTATCGTAGGTTGAACGGACAAGGTCCATCTTGCGCTTATTCAAAGTTATGCGGAGGATATCATCTTTTACAAAATCAAACGGGGCAATTTCGCCTTTCCTCCTGAAACCATTTACGCGAAGCGCGTAATGATACGCAGAATCATTCACGGTTGTCTTCGATTTATAGCCAATCAGCGCATCGAATTGGTTCTGCGCAATGGGAATGGTTTTTAAAACAGTCGGCACATCAAACCACATAGAATCATTTAAAGAAAAGTCAGCATCGTTCCGATAACAGTAATCTTCCAATTTTATTTTGTCGGCTTCATTATCGGAACCGAGCCAGGTTATCAAAGAGTCGAGCTTTGGAGCGTTATTTGGCGCTTTCACATAGCGCAATTGCACGAGGTCAAAGTTCAACTCAAAATTCTGTTTGAATTCCTCAAAATAGTTTAACGCTGTTTCATCTGAGACAAACGTGTCTAACTTCTGGAGAATAAGCGCTTTTTCATAGGCATGTAAAATCAGCGACTCGCGATAATCGTTCACCTGCTTGTCAATATCCAATTCTTCTGCCGGCAGGTAAAGCAACGCTTTTTCAATCATCAACTTGCGCTTAATCCAATCGTCCACATAATTTTTTACAAAGCTGGCGCTGTCTTTAGAATTGCCTGCGCTTTTGAGCACTTGCTCAATGTCATCAGCATAAAGGTAAGCGTCCTGAACGCGGGCAACGGGTTGCTCATCGCTGATACCGGGTTTGGTTTTAAAATATTTGCAGGAGGAGAAAACAATTAAGCAGATAAAAAGAGGAAATAATTTTTTTAAAACTCCCGTGAATTGCCTTACTCCGCCCCTCTCCAAAGGCGAGGGTGTCCCGGCATTTTTACGTTTTTCAATCATTCAATTCTGTTGAGCAACGGATAATCTTTTATTCAATAAGCGAAACAGGATTGTTCTATAGTACAAATCTTCGGTCGCCCTCTCCTTTGGAGAGGGGCGGGGTGAGGCTTAATTAATTGTGTTTAATCAACGTGTTAAACACATTGTAATCTACATTCACAGGATATTTTTCGCGTAGGATTTTTATCCAATCTTTTTCTAAAAATTCCTGGTAGTCAGAAACGATAAATCCTCTTGCTTCTTCGAGTGATTTTGGGGTTGGAGGAATCACTTTCTTCACCTGCACGAACGTAATGCTGTTGTCAGGGTTAGTGATATTATCGGAAATGCCGGCCGCCCATGCTGTTTGGTCAATCAACTGCTGTTGTCCTTTTTCAAAAATTCCTTCCTGCGAAGTGAGCAGCGATTTTGTAGAGTCCTTTGCGTTGATTTTATCAAGAATCGCTTGCGTGTTAAGTTTTCCTTTTGCAACTAATTTACGTGCAGCCTTGGCAGTTTTTGCATCTCTTGCAGTGAAGATACCGGCATCCAGGCGCTGATCCCACATGTAGTTTTTTTTGTTGGCTTCGTGAAATGCCTTTAATCCCGTTGTGTCCTGCAATGCTTTCGACCACACTTTTTGGTCGGTCAATGCAAAGAGCAACGTGCCATCGCGGTATTCCTGCATCAGCATTTTGAATTCAGGATATTTTCCTTCCAACTGGCTATCCTGATAGTCAAGGCAGGTTTTATCAACGAACTTTTCATAAAGGTCAGAGTAAATTTTGTAGGGCAATCCATCGCGCTTCTTGCTTTGCTGCGCTTCGATGAAGTTGGCAAAATCAAGTTGCGAATATGTTTTGCCCGCCAAATCAAACAAGGGCTTTTTCTCCAACCCTTCTTTATTTGGCATTTCAATTTTGGGCGCGGCAAGTTCATTTTCAACTATATTAAAAAAAGTGTCTTTGTTTTTCGGATTTTCTTTGAAGTTGTATTCCTTTTTAATGCGATCAACCAGCACGTGCGTAGCCATCGTGTTGCGCGAATCGCGCTCTACGCGCTTTTTTAAATCAACTTTTGCTTCATCATAGGACTGGATGCCCGGCTTGCTGATGCGCTTAATGATGTGGTAGCCATATTCTGTTTTCACCGGCTCGGAAACATCACCATCTTTTTGCAGAGCAAATGCCGCCTTTTCAAATTCAAACACCATTTTGCCCGTGCTGAATTCGGGCAGTACTCCGCCTTTCCCGGCTGAGAGTTTATCATCAGAATATTTTCTTGCCAATTCATCAAACGGCTCTC
The DNA here is from genome assembly GCA_034440455.1 of Chitinophagales bacterium. GTDB lineage: Bacteria > Bacteroidota > Bacteroidia > Chitinophagales > CAIOSU01 > JAWXCB01. The sequence goes on along the minus strand of JAWXCB010000083.1, from coordinate 27,852 downwards.
CGTTTTTGATGCGCTGCATCACATCATCTGCTTTTTTCTTTGCTTCCGCCAGTTGTTCTGGCGTTGCATTTTCCGGAATTTTCAACAGGATATGCGCTACGTTGATTCTGCCTTGCGCGGGGCGCTTGTCAATTACCTTCACCAAATGGTAGCCGAATTTTGTGCGCACCGCATCCGATACTTTCCCGACTTCCGTAGTGTAGGCGGCAGTTTCAAAAGGATAAACTGTTTGCATCACAGTAAAATAACCGATGTCGCCACCATTGTCTTTCACGGAAGGGTCGCTGGAAAACTCACGGGCTAATTTTTCAAAGTCTTCGCCTTTCAGAATACGTTTCCTGATTTCACCTGCAAGTTTGTGGGCTTTCAATGTATCGGCAGGCAAGCCTTCTCCGGCAACCTTGATGAGGATATGACTTGCGCGTACTTCCCATTTCATTCTGTCATAAGCTTCGAGCAACAATTTTTCGCTCACTCCTTTGTCCTGCATGTAGGATTTTGCAAGTTGGTCGCGATAGCCTTTCAATTCATCACGAATGGCTTTCACCGTATCCATGCCGAGTGATTCTGCTTCTTTCACCTTCAGCCTGAAGTTGATGTAAAGATTAAGGTATTCTTCAAGCGATTCTTTGGAGTAAGCATTCTCATCGTTCACGTTATTCTTCTTATAAACGTAATCGAATTCAGAGAGGCGCACGTTGTTATCTCCAAACGAGAATAGAACAGGCGTTTGCGCATGAATCTGCGCGATAGCCAGTAAAGGAAAGATTGCTGTCAGAAATGTCTTTATTACTTTTTTCATGGAATGGTATTTAAAACAAGAACCTTGTTTTCAGGGGTTGCAAAAATATAAAAATTTGGTGCTTGAAGGTTAGGGCAGGATAGTTGAAAAGTTAAAAAGGGTTAATCGCCCGTTTTCCGGCAAAATCAAATCCAAATCGGAAGATTTATCCATCTTTGCGCATCTCATGGAATACCTGAAAGACTTCTTGGATTTTTTTCTGCATTTGGACGACCACCTGCAACGGATTATCAGCGAATACGGCACAACGACCTACGTTATTTTATTCGCCATTATTTTCGTGGAAACGGGATTAGTCGTGATGCCCTTGCTTCCGGGCGATTCGCTTCTTTTTGCCGCTGGCACCTTTGCCGCGCTTGGTTCTCTGAATATTTACGTGCTGATTGGTTTATTATTTATTGCAGCGGTATTAGGAGATACGCTGAACTATATTTTAGGAAAGAAAATCGGGCTGAAGGTGTTGCAATGGAGGCTGGGAGGCAGGCAATTAGTAAAGCAGGAATATATTGACAAGACGCATAGTTTCTATGAAAAATATGGGGCAAAAACCATCATTATCGCCCGCTTTGTGCCGATTGTGCGCACATTTGCGCCCTTTGTAGCAGGTATTGGCGATATGAACTACGGCAAGTTCATCTCTTACAATATCATTGGCGGGGCGGTGTGGGTGCTCGGGCTGACTCTTCTTGGTTATTTCTTCGGGAATATCCCCATTGTGAAGAGAAACTTTGAAACCGTAATTCTTGCCATCATTTTCATTTCAGTCCTCCCAATGGTAATAGAGATGGTGCGGCATTGGACGGCAAAAAAACACTAAGCACTCACTACACTTTTCGGGATAATTTCCCTACTTTTGCCGACACTTTTTAAAAATCAGCATTCATGGCACATCACAAGTCTTCAATTAAGAGAATCAGGCAGACAGCGAAGAAGAGAGACCAAAACAGGTATTACGCCAAAACAACGAGAAATGTAGTTGCTAAGTTGAGAACAACAGCAGACAAGTCAGAAGCAGAGAAACTCCTGCCACAAGTAGTTTCCAAGTTAGATAAATTGGCAAAACGCAACCAGATTCACTGGAAGAAAGCAGCTAATCTGAAGTCAAGTCTGGCGGTGCATGTCAGCAAGCTGAAATAAGAGGCTCGCATAAATTTTTATAAAAAAGCATACACAATTGTGTATGCTTTTTTTATTTTTAGGGAAAGCTAATCCGTTGGAAGAATACCAAAACAAACTCACCATCAATAATTGGGCAGAGGATGACCGCCCGAGAGAAAAGTTTGCGAAGAAAGGAAGGAGCGCATTATCCAATGCCGAGTTAATTGCAATTCTGATTGGCAGCGGCTCGCGCAATGAATCAGCCGTTGACCTTGCCAAGCGCATTCTTGCTTTTGCCAACAATGATTTAAACGCGCTTGCTCGGATGAATGTGAAAGAGCTTTGTAAATTTAAAGGGATGGGTGAAGCGAAAGCGATTTCCATTCTTGCTGCATTAGAGATTGGAGCGCGCAAACAGCAGGCAACAGCGTTAACAAAAAACCAAATCACCAACAGCAAAACGCTGCATGAAATTCTGAAGCCCATGATGGCTGACCTGCCGCATGAAGAATTTTGGGTGATTTACCTGAACAAGGCGAATAAAATTCTAAGCATAGAAGCTATCAGCAAAGGCGGGGTGGCGGGCACTGTGGCTGATGTAAAGATCATTTTCAAGAAAGCAATTGAACTGCTTGCTTCGTCAATCATGCTTGCGCACAATCACCCTTCTGGAAACCTCAAGCCGAGCAACGCGGATATTGAACTTACAAGGAAGATGCGCGACACGGGCAAAATCATGGAGATTGAGGTACTTGACCACATCATCATTTCTGAAAACGGCTACTATAGTTTCTCTGACGAGGGAATGCTGTAAATGAAAAAAGGGACGCTTTAAGCGTCCCTTTTTCAATAGCTTAATCAAGAATTCAGAAGGACACTAAAATCTTTTCGGTGTATTTTTTTGCTCCGGATTCTGCGTTCAGAAAATAAATTCCCGGGGTGAGGTCAGCCATTGAAATTTGAAGTGTGCCTCCCGCATTTATTTCATTTTGCCCGATTGTCTTCACTCTTTTTCCCAGCATATCGGTGAGGTAAACAGAGGAAACAAGCTCATTACTGAAATCGAGATTCACATTGATTTTTCCTTTTGTTGGGTTGGGGAACACTGCTATTCCGCCTGCCACACCAGCAGGGGAGAAAATACCTGTGAATACATCTGATGAATCGGGCTGCGCAACGTCAACGCCAAACACAACTTTGCCTGCCCCCCCATATGCTTTGTAATTGGCGATGATGGTGAGGTTTTGGTCGTCAACAAGGGTTAAGCCCGCGCCATTGATTAGCCCATCGCCATAGCTATCATAAATTTTAAATTCATAGCAATCGCCCGATGTTAAGTTAAATGTGGAAGAGATTACTTGCGCACTGCTGTTGCTGTAAGGACCACCGGAATAAAGCTGCGTTTGATTGGAGTTGAGTAATTCCCAGGTAATCTCTGAGCCGTAATTATCCAATTGCAATGCCATGGTAACGGTGTTGCTTGCATCTGCGGCAGTTGCAAAATCGGAAAGGAGAATATCATCTGAAGTATTTGCATCTGCGTTTCCGTTGGGCATGCTTGTGGTGATGGTAATTGTATTGGTGGCTTCGGGAAAATAATTAATCGCGTCTAATGCTACTTCAACTTGCCCGATGGGGGCGATATCTCCCGTCCAATTTTTTGTTTTTACGGGACTGCCGTTTATTGAATAATCAATATTCAGACTCGTGAGAGACTGGCTTCCGAAATTCTTGATTGTAACTATCGGGGCGGTTGTAAATCCGCAAACTTTTTCATTTTCAACAGTAGCGCTTACTAATGTTGCATTGTTCGCGCCCGGAAAATTGGTAAATGTTAAAGGAACAACCTGCGCAGTAATAACTTCCTGTAAACTTTCTGATAGAAAAGCAGCAACATTCAAATCTTCCAACACCGCAGGAATGCCAATGAAATCCGCAGGAATGGTGTAAGTGAAATATTCGTTTACGGTTGTTCCGACACCTGTGTTAATCGTTTTGCCCGACACGCCTGAGATGACCTGCCGCAGAATGTGACCATGATTATAATTGCCGCTTGGTAATATCTGGGTGGGGTTTAATTGCTGCGCTGCCTGCGGACCTTCCACATTATCTTGCAGTAATGCCACATGAATACGGTTGGTTGAAAGAGGAGAGTTTCCTGTGTAATATACTTGAACATGAACCGTCAATAAATTGGTTTGAATATCAACGCTGGCTTCAACACCCAAATTAGCATAAGCGTCTTGCGCCAATATCTGGCTGGCGGCTGCCGCCCAGTCTGCTCGGGACATTGCTGTTTTTCCCGTTGTTTCTGAGTAAGCAGGAAATACATGGCGGTTTATGGAGCCCGCGGGATAGCCCGTTAATCCCGATTGTCCTGCTATGTAGGTGCCTTCTGAAGTTCTGAAATCAGGCTCGCCTGTATTCGGCACAGCATAGCTGCCCGCATGGATATTAATAAGCACTACATTGCCCGGATTGTTTGCTTCAAGCTGGTTTGCAATTTTATGCCCGTCAGCGCAATAGGGGCAATGAATTCCTGTGTATTCTTCCAGCAATACATTCTTTTTTTCAGGCGTATGCGATACGGGAATGCCCTGCGCAAACACAGTTGCTGCAATAAAAATTTGAGTGGAGAGAACGATAATGCTTTTCATTTGTTGATTGGAATTTAAGGTTACTTAAATCAAACTTCCATCAAAGATATTCGATTCGGTTAATTTTTGTTAATCCTGCCATAAAAATTTTGGAACTTTGGCAGCCATTATCGTATATTTGTTACAGTTCGACAACATGTTATTCCCGTCATGAAGCATTTCTTATCAGTTGTTATTATCATCTCGTTCTCTCTGGCAGCGATAGCGCAATCACCTTTGTCCTTAGTGTCTGACAGCACTTTAGTGACAGGAGGAGCTGATATTAACGAACTTGTCGCCTATTCGAGAATTTACAACAACGGGAGCGACACAATTGAGGTTTATTGGTCGCGGTTTAATGAAAGTCTTCCTTTGGCTTGGGGCAGCACAGCCATTTGCGATAACAACCAATGTTATCTGCCTCCTGTAGATTTCTCACCTGATCCTGTTATTATCGCTCCCGGAACATTTTCAAATCTTGATGTGCATTTTACTCCTGAAGATACTCCGGGAGAAGGGACAGTAGGAATGAGAGCATGGGTAATTGGGGATAGCGCTGCTACAGTTGTAACAGGATTTTACAAGGCAACCGCTGAAGAACCTACAGGTTTAGCGCAGTCTAAAACAAACGAGAATATCAGCATTTACCCAAATCCGGCAAAGGACTATATCCTGATTAAAAATCTTCCGATTAATGAAAGTTCTACTGTGGAGGTGTTCAACATTTTTGGAAGAAAGATGCTCTCGTTTTCACAGCCGCCAAGCGTAGAATCTACTGCACATAAGTTTGACCTCAGCGCACTCGCCAAAGGCATTTACATGATTCGCGTGTATGATGGCGACATAAATGTGATTTATACGAAGTCGCTCTCAAAGGAGTAATCACTCTCCTGTTCGGCTCTCTTTATTTCGCCAATTTCTTTATTTCATCTTCCAGCAGCAACTCGTCCCCGTTTTTATAGCCTAAGTGTGTGGAAACTATCACGCCTTCCTGATTGGAGAGAACAGTGTAAGGCGGCATTTGAAAATTAAACGCGCGTTTTAAATCCTGATTAGGGTCAAGCAGCACTTCAAAATCCCAGCCCTGCGCCTGTGCAAAGGATTTCACTTTGGCGGTATTTCTTGAATCATCAATGGAAATTGCAATCACCTCTACGTTGTAATCTTTTTTCCATCCGTCATAAATATCGCTGATGTTGTTCAACTCTAATTTGCACGGTCCGCACCACGTTGCCCAAAAGCTGATAACAGTGATTTTTCCGTTTTTGCCATAATCGGCAATATTCACGCGCTTGCCATCCAGCGTCTGCACCTCAACGGAAGGTAGTTTCTTGTCTGTAAACGCCTCTTTTACCTGAGCCTGCGAGATGATTCCTGCAAAGAGCAGCGTTGTGAGTAAAGTAATGTTTTTCATAACCGATAATTTGTTAGCGCTAATAAACAATATTAATGCCATTTCCGGCTATCCTTTCAAAGTTAGGTGAATTCCCTGTTTGGGAAATTAAATTTCTCTAAAACAAGTCCTCATGCAACAGAAGAATTTCATTTGCGGTGACTGATGAAACGCTTTCTTATTTTTATCCCGCTATTCCCAATTCTGAATGCGCTATTGGCTGCCGTTGCTATTTTGTTTGTGTGAACATACCGCTTTCGCCCAAGGAACATTCTTCGGCAGCTTGCAGGTGAATCCTTATTTCTATGTGCGCGATTCTTCCATTGGCGCTGCTGGCACTCCGCACTACGATAATCTGAAATCTTCAACAGACGGTTGGCTGAATCTTGATTACACGAACGATAAATATCTTTTTGATTTAAGAGTTCGGTTGGATATGTTCAACAGTTCCAACCTGCATACCCCCGGAGTTCCTTATTCGGCAATCGGCATCGGAAATTTTTACATCCGCAAGCGAGGTGAGAAATACAAAATCACAGGCGGTTATTTCTATGACCAGTTTGGAAGCGGCATCGTGTTTCGCGCTTATGAAGACCGAACGCTCGGCATTGATAATTCCATTTTGGGTATTCATGCAGAAGTAGAGCCAATCAAGCAATTGAAAATTAAAGCGTTCACAGGCGTGCATAAAAATAGGCTGGATTTATTCAAGCCCGTAATCCTTGGAATGAATCTCGAATCCAACCTCACCCTTGGCGAAAAAGTGCGCCTGATTCCCGGTGCCTCTATCGTAAACCGTGTGCTTGACCAAAGCTCAATGGATTTTGTTGTGAGCACAATAGAAACGTATGAGCCGGAAGACAGGTTTGTGCCGAAATATAATGTCTATGTTTTTGGAGTTTATAATACATTAACTATCGGTGATTTTTCATGGTATGTGGAAGGCGTTGGAAAAACTTCTGAAGCAATTGTAAATGCAGGAGGAACGCTAATCAACGAAGCGGGTAATGTAATCTATACCACGCTGAATTATTCTCGCTCAAAATTTGGCGCAGCTTTGCAATTCAAGCGCACCGAAAATTTTCCTTTCAGAACAAGCCCGAAAGAAGCATTACTTGACGGCATCGTCAATTTTATTCCGCCTGTTACGCGGCAAAATTCTTTACGATTGCCTGCCCGCTATAATGCTGCTGTGCAGGAGTTGGAAGAACTCGCCTACAGCGCAGATATAAATTACAGCCCGATTGCAAAAAAACTCACGCTCAATTTCAGCTATGCAGAAGTGCGCGATTTCAACAAGGAATTAAAATTTCGCGAAGCATTCGGAAACGTGGAGTTGAAATTCAAAAAAGAGTGGAAAGCAAATGGAGGATTACAGTTCGTTCAATACGACCAGTTATTTTACGAAGGCGAAGTATATGGTGATTATGAATTGGTAAATGCCATCACTCCGTTTGCAGAATTTACATGGAAAGTGAATAGAAAACATTCACTTACCTTTGATGCGCAGGCGCAATTCAGCGATGAAGATTTCGGCAGTTGGCTGTTCGGGCAAGTGGAATACAGCATTGCTCCCTGGCTTTCGATAGCGGTTTCAGACATGTACAACTATCAACCCAACCCCGAGCGCATTCCTGAAAAAGTGCATTACTATAATTTCTTCACCTCCTTTACCTACGATTCACACGTCTTAACTTTGGCTTATGTGCGGCAGGTTGCGGGAATTGTATGCACAGGTGGTGTTTGCCGTTATGAGCCTGCATTCAGCGGTGTGAAGCTGACATTAAATTCGAGTTTTTGATACATGCATCTTCAAAATAGAATAAGATTACTAATCGCTTTAGCGAGTACGCTGCTTTACTTCAATTCATGTAAAGAAGTCGGTCCCGCCATTGACCTGACAGGCGAAACAACTACTGACACAACGTACATCGCCACGCAAATCGAAACTCCGCAGGATAAAAATGTTTTGTTGGAAGAATTTACAGGAGTGCGTTGCGTGAACTGTCCGCAGGGGCATGAGTTGCTTGATAACTTGGAAAATCAACACGGGGAGCGATTTATTGCAGTGTCTGACCACAGCGAATTTCTTGCTGACCCCTATGATGGCGACCAGGATTTGCGCACGGATGATGCACAAGCATTTGAAGATTTATTGGGACCTATTTCAGCTAAACCATCCGCAGCCGTTGACCGGAAATTATTTTCCGGTGAAACATCGCTTGTTTATTTCACACAGAAATGGGCGAACTACGTGAACCAGCAAATCAGCCAAACCACTCCTGTGAATATTCATATTGAAACGGCATTCAGCAACAACACGCGCAATCTGGATGTAATTATTACTGTCCATTACACTTCCGAAGAATTACAAGACAACAAACTCACCGTGCTGTTGTTGGAAGATGGCATCATCACTGCACAAATCGGACAAGGCAGTGTGCTTGATACTGCATACAATCAAAATCGTGTGCTGCGACAATCACTTACATCAACAAACGGACTTGCGCTGAATACTACTAAAGAAGCGGGCAGAGTAATCGTAAAAAGTTTCACTGTTGAAAATCTTCCTTTGCTGTGGAACGCTGACGAATTGCGCGTAATCGCATTAGTACATCGCTCCGGCTCTGCGATGGATGTGTTGCAGGCAGTGCAGCGCGATGTAAATTGAAGCAGGCAATTTTCCTAAATTCGTGTTTAAAGAAAAGTGAAATGTCTTTGCAAGCAACGAACAGTGCTACGCTACGCGAAATAGTTGACCTGTTCCAGGAATTTCCTGCGAGCGCACAGAACAGGTTTTTAAAAGAATTGAAGTTGAAGAAAGCGCTACTCCTTGCAAAAAAAATTGATGCCGCTAAAAAGCCCCGGATAAACATCAGTGATGATGAAATTGCTGAAATCATCCACAACAGCAGAGCGAAGAAATGAATCGGTATGTGATGGATACGCATATCTGGGTATCATTCTTTTTTCGCAACAGGTTTCAGGAAATTCTTCAAAAAATAAATATAGAAGACGGCATCATTTACACTTGCAGCGAACAGCTACATGAATTTGCGGGCATTCATGCCGGCAACCCGAAAATTGCAAAGATGCTCCCGCTTAAAACGCAAACATCTACACGAGCGATGCGATTTTCCTGCGCGGATTTTCCTGTGCAGAAACGCTACAGCCTGCTGATGGACTACAAGGATAATTACCTCGTAGATTTGGCGAATCAAACAAACTCCGCCTTCGTCAGCAATGACAAAGGTTTTTTGATTTTGAAAAATTAAAGCGACCAAAAATCACGCTAATTACCCTTCAGGAATTTTATAAGCACATCGAACTATAACTATGAAAATCTCTTACAACTGGCTCAAAGAATATCTCGATACTGACCTCAAACACCAGGAACTGTCGGAACTACTGACCGACATCGGCTTGGAAGTAGAAGACGTTTCCGAATACAAAGGTCCCGGGAATGGCTTGCAGGGATTGGTAATCGGGCATGTGAAGAAAACCGAAAAACATCCTGACGCAGATAAGTTGAAACTCACATGGGTAGATGTCGGCACGGGTGAAGACCAGCAAATTGTTTGCGGTGCAGCCAATGTTGCGGAAGGACAGAAAGTAATTGTTGCGCTGCCCGGCACAACGCTTTATCCAACGAAAGGAGAATCATTCACCATCAAGAAAGCAAAGATTCGTGGAGTAGAATCCAACGGGATGATTTGTGCGGAAGATGAAATCGGATTGGGAGCAAGTCATGAAGGAATCATGGTATTGCCAGAAAGCGTGCAAGTCGGAACGAAAGTGCGCGATTACTTTGAACTGAAAGATGATTTCATTTTTGAAATCGGTCTCACGCCAAATCGCGCGGATGCCTTCAGCCATATCGGTGTTGCGCGTGATTTGCGCGCGGCAATCAATGTACGCTTCAATAAAAACTTTCCGCTCAACTATCCAGCGATTGACAAAACGCTTTTCACTAAAACAGAAAAGCCGATTGAGGTCATCGTTGAAGATGCAAAGTTGTGCCCACGCTATTCCGGTATCGTGTTGAAGAATGTGCAGGTTGCTGAATCACCTAACTGGCTGAAAGAAAAACTGCGTTCAGTAGGGCAGCGTCCCATCAACAACATCGTTGACATCACGAATTACATCTTGCAGGAATTCGGGCAACCGCTGCACGCGTTTGATGCGGATGCCATCAAGGGAAACAAAGTTGTTGTGAAAACGCTTCCCGACAAATCGAAATTCAAAACATTGGATGAAGCGGAGCGCGAACTCAGCAGCAATGATTTAATGATTTGCAATGCCGAAGAAGGCATGTGCATCGCGGGCGTGCTTGGCGGATTGCATTCGGGCGTTACTAATGCAACGCACAATATCTTTTTAGAGAGCGCGCATTTCAATGCCATCGCCATCCGTAAAACAGCCAACCGTCACGGATTGCGCACCGATGCTGCGATGCGTTTTGAAAAAGGCACCGACCCGAATATCACCGTCACTGCGTTGCAACGCGCAGTGCAACTCATCCTGCAAGTTGCCGGTGGTGAAGTAGCTTCTGCCATTGTGGATGTGTATCCGCAACCAGTGCCCAATTACGAAGTTTCAATGCGCTTCGATCATCTTGACCGGCTCATCGGTTTTCAGATTGATGCCGACACGATTCACGACATCCTCGAGCAACTCGGCATCGAGATAAAAGAGGAATCGCAGGAAACGCTTGAGCTTTCCGTGCCGCCTTTCAAGGTGGATGTGCAGCGCGAGGCGGATGTGATTGAAGAGGTGTTGCGCATCTATGGAGTGAACCGCATTCCGCTGCCCGACAGCATCCGCACTTCTATTTCGCTGCGCACGGATACCGATGTGCGCGAGCAGTTGCAAAATGTAATTTCCGATTATTTGTCGGTAAGCGGCTTTCATGAAATGGTGAACAATTCTATTTCACGCGCGGAATATTATGGCGAAGGCAGCGAGGTGGTGCGCCTGCAACATAGCGCCAATGCCGATTTGAATGTGCTACGCGCCAACATGCTGTATCCCGGACTGGAGGCAGTAGCGTGGAATCTCAACCGCAAGAACTCGGATGTGAAGCTCTATGAGTTCGGCAAAAGCTATACACAGCAGGGAAGCGGGAAGTACAGCGAGCGCAGCGAGTTCACACTCTTCATCACAGGGATGAAGCACGCGGAGAGCCATCTTGAAAAGAGCAAGCAGGCTGATTTCTTTTTGTTAAAGTCCATCGTGCAGAATATTCTAAGAAGAACGGGATTAAAGAAATGGGATGACGGGCAGGCGGATGAAAGCATCCTGCAATTCGGATTAGCATACACTGCGCAACAGAAGCCGCTCGTGCAGTTTGGAAAACTGCAAGCGGACATCCTGAAAAAGATGGACATTAAGCAGGAAGTGTTTTATGCAAACTTCGATTGGGAAAATATTTTCCGCGCTGCAAAAGCAAACGCGATTCAGTTTAAAGAAATACTGCGCTACCCCAGCGTGAGGCGCGACCTCGCGCTGCTGCTCAAAGAAGAAATTTCATTTGCTGCGATTGAAAAAATTGCAACGGAAGAAGGGAGGAAGCTGCTGAAAGCGGTGAACCTTTTCGATGTGTACAAAGACGACAAGCTCGGTGCGGGCATGAAGTCGTATGCGGTGAGCTACCTCTTTGAAGACGAGGAGAAAACCCTTACCGACAAAGACATTGACAAGCTGATGCAAAAGCTGATGACGCGCTACCGCGAGGAGTTGAAGGCGGAAATCAGGTAACATTATAGAGACCCGTGAAATACCAGCGACATTCAAGTTGCAAAAGCCTCATCCACTTAGAAGGTCACAGGAAGTGATGCAAAGATTTGTCTTTCAACTATTTCTACTTTGGGTCAACCGTTTTCTTAAGATTGGCTTAACATTCGGCTTTCTACCTTTGCCTCATTACTTTTGACCCAAAATCCGTTCCGTGAAATCCATTCTGTTATTTTTTATCACAACCGCCCTCTTCATTTCCTGCAACAATACGCAACAAGGAAATGGAACACAAAAGCTTGGCGGTGATATTAAAATTGACGGTTCCAGCACGGTTTATCCCATTACAGAAGCTATCGCAGAAGAATTCAGAGCAGTGCAGCCGAATGTAAAAGTGACGGTGGGCGTTTCCGGCACCGGTGGCGGATTTAAGAAATTCTCGAGGGGCGAAACCGATGTTACCAACGCCTCCCGCGCCATCAAAGAAAGTGAAGCTGCTGACTGCAAAGCAAATAATGTCACTTTCTTGGAATTAAGCGTTGCTTATGACGGCTTAGCTGTGGTAGTAAATCCGCAGAACGATTGGACGACCAGCATCACCGTTGCTGAATTGAAAAAAATATGGGAGCCGGAAGCGCAAGGTGTAATCAAAAAATGGAACCAGATTCGTCCCGAATGGCCCGATGCGGAAATTCATTTGTTTGGTCCCGGTGTAGCTTCGGGTACTTTTGATTATTTCACGGAAGCGATTGTAGGCGAATCAGGAAAGAGCAGGGGCGACTTTACAGCAAGCGAAGATGACAATGTGCTGGTGCAAGGCATTGAAGGCGATAAATACGGCTTAGGCTTTTTCGGGGTGGCTTATTTCGAGGAAAATAAAGACAAACTGAAACTTGTGGGGGTTGATAATGGCAGCGGTGCAATTCTCCCTACACTTGAAACCGTGCGCAACGGAACCTACAAGCCACTCGCGCGTCCTTTATTTATTTATGTGAATGGCGCTTCTGAAGCAAGACCTGAAGTGAAGGAGTTTGTGAAATTCTATTTGGAAGTCGTTCCACAGTTGGCGCAGGAAGTCGGGTATGTGCCGTTGCCTGAGGAAGAATATGTCAGGCAGACGGAAAAATTCAATACATTTATTAGCGCCATTCCAGCCGCTCACTAACCAATGACGGAAACACAAAGAACGCTTCCAAATGAAACTCAGGGAGAGAATCATAGAAGAAATCTTGTTGTCGAGCGCGCTCGTCACGATTATCATTACGGTTGGCATCATCTGGGTTTTATTTTCTGAGTCGTTTTCTTTTTTTCAGGAAGTTTCGCTTTTCGATTTTTTTACCGATACGCAGTGGACGCCCTTATTCACGAATAAGCATTTCGGCATCCTTCCGCTTTTGACCGGAACGCTGCTCACCACAATCATCGCTATTGCTGTTGCGCTTCCTATCGGACTTACGATTGCCGTTTACCTGAATGAATATGCGCATAAAGAATTCCGCACATGGGTGAAACCGCTTTTGGAAGTGCTTGCCGCTGTGCCCACCGTGATTTACGGATTCTTCGCACTCACGGTAGTAACTCCTTTTTTGCAACTTTTTATCCCGGGCATGTCAGGCTTCAATGCGCTCTCGGCAGGAATCGTAATGGGCATTATGATTATTCCATTCATCTCATCTCTGAGTGAAGATGCATTGTACGCAGTTCCAAAGTCATTGCGCGAAGCTGCTTTCGGTCTCGGTTCCACCCGCTTTCAAACTGCGTTCCGTGTGTTGGTTCCTGCTGCCTCATCGGGAATCACTGCATCAGTGATTCTTGCGTTGTCACGCGCTATTGGCGAAACAATGATTGTCGCCATCGCAGCAGGACAACAACCGCGCCTCACCGCAAATCCGCTGGTGCCGATTGAAACGATTACCGCCTTCATTGTCCAGGTAAGCTTAGGCGATGTGCCGCACGGCTCGCTCGAATACAAAACGATTTTCGCAGCGGGATTAACGCTGTTCCTCTTCACGTTTGCGCTGAACAACATCAGCTTTTGGATTAATAAAAAATACCGGCAGCAGTATGAATAATGCGACATGGAATCGGGCGGTGGACAAATCCTTCAAGTACTTCGGCATTGCCTGTACTTTTCTGGGATTAATCCTGCTTGGCATTTTCATGGTGAATATTTTTACGGAAGGCGCTCAGCGCATCAGCTGGCAATTTTTAACCAGCCTACCCTCGCGCCTTCCTGCAAGAGCAGGCATCCTCACCGCGTGGACGGGTTCGCTTTGGATATTTACCTTAACCGGATTGATTGCCATTCCACTCGGCATCTCCGCAAGCATCTGGCTGGAAGAATATGGAAAGAAAAATCCGCTGGCGCAATTTCTTGAAATCAATATTTCCAATCTTGCCGGAGTGCCTTCCATTATTTACGGCATTTTAGGGCTTCAAATTTTTGGGAGAATGATGAATTTGGAAAACAGTTTGTTGGCAGGCAGTTTTACGCTTGCCTTGCTCATTCTTCCCATTATCATCGTTGCCACACGCGAAGCGATTCGCGCAGTTCCAGGCACGATACGCGAAGCATCATACGCTTTAGGAGCATCCAAATGGCAAACGATTTGGAATCAGGTATTGCCTGCATCGTTCAGCAGTATTTTAACCGGAATTATCCTTGCGCTTGCAAGAGCAGTGGGCGAAACAGCGCCCCTGATTGTGATTGGAGCGTTAGCGTATGTTCCGTTTGTGGCGCAAACCCCGATGGATGAATTTACCGTGCTGCCTATCCAGATTTTCAACTGGGTATCACGCCCGCAAGCCGGTTTCCTGATTAATGCAGCGGCAGGCAGCCTCGTGCTGCTCTGCTTTGTATTTTTCATGAATGGAGTTGCTATTCTTTTGCGAAGAAGGGCGCAGCGTAATTTGAAGTGGTAGATAATTTACTTTTGCCGAATCACACAATGACTATGCACAGCGTAAACGGAGTTCCTCGTCTTGAAGCGCGAAATCTATCCGTGCATTATGGCGAAAAATTGGTGCTGAAAAATATCACCGCGCAGATTCATGCTCATTCCGTCACTGCGCTGATTGGTCCTTCCGGCTGCGGAAAATCCACGTTTCTCCGCCTGTTCAACCGCATGAATGATTACATCGAAGGTTTTAAGAAAGAAGGCGAGGTGCTGATTGATGGCGCAGACATTTATCATAAGAGCACAAAAATTGAAGAACTGCGGAAAACAGTGGGCATGGTGTTTCAAAAACCAAATCCGTTTCCGAAATCCATTTTTGAAAATGTAGCGTATGGCTTGCGCATTCGTGGAGTGAATGATAAAAATATTTTGGGCGAAACGGTGGAACGCTCGCTGAAACAAGCCGCCCTGTGGGATGAAGTGAAAGATGATTTGAAAAAATCTGCGCTCGCATTATCAGGCGGACAGCAGCAGCGCCTGTGCATCGCGCGTGCGCTTGCGGTAGAGCCTTCTGTGATTCTGATGGATGAACCCGCTTCCGCGCTCGACCCGATTTCCACCAGCAAGATTGAAGATTTGATTTACCAACTGAAATCGAAATACACGATTCTCCTCGTTACGCACAACATGCACCAAGCCGGTCGCGTGAGCGATAAAACAGGATTTTTTTATCTGGGAGACCTCATCGAATTTGGCGACACCGAACAAATTTTCACGAATCCCAAACAAAAGCAAACGGAGAATTATATCAGCGGAAGGTTCGGCTAATAATTTTCCTGAAACAACTTTCCACAAAACAACAAGGAGTAACTTTCCGCGAAGAATGTTTGAAAGCATCTAAATTTCAAACTTCAAAAAATTGCAATGACTTCTTTTCAATCAGAGCTTACTCAACTGCGCGGTTCCATTCTTGAGATGATGCAACTCACAAAGCATCAGTTGGAAAAATCCAAAGAGGCGTTTCTCAACATGGATACTGCGCTCTCGCGCGAGGTGATCTTCAATGAGGCGCGCATCAACGCGATGGAGTTGAGCATTGACCGCCAGTGTGAAAATATTTTTGCGCTATTCAATCCCGTTGCCACCGACCTGCGCTTTGTAATTGCGATGATGAAAATGAACAGCGACCTTGAGCGCATCGGTGATTATGCTTCGGGGCTTGCCGGTTATGTGTTAAAAATGAAAGAGCCGTTTAAAAACGAAATCCTTGAAGCCGTGCGCATGGAGGAAATGTTTGAAATCGCCATCACCATGGTGACGGAAGTGATGGAAGGCTTCCGCGATGAAGACGACCAGATGACGCGCAGGGTGTTTCAAAAAGATGAAGGGCTGAACAAAATCAACAGCAGTTGCGCAAAGGTGATTTCAGAATTGATTTTAAAAAATCCTGAAATCACGCACAACGCGCTGTTTCTTTTCTCCGCCACAAAAAAATTGGAACGTGTGGGCGACCACATTAAAAATATCGCGGAAGACATTATTTTCTATCGCGAAGCGGAAGTGTTAAAGCACCGGAAGTAAGGCGTTGCGATACAGGGGAGATTACTGCCGTCCCTATTTTTGTAATTTTATTCTCCGAATTAATCAACCTGTTAAAGATGCAATGTGCGAAAAGCGAAAATTCACTTTGCGTTCTTCGCGCCTTTGCGGTGAAAAATTCGCGCCACTGACAGATTATGGAGACCTCCATTTACAAGCCGAAGAATCACATCCGCATCGTCACAGCCGCATCGCTGTTTGACGGGCACGATGCTGCCATTAATATTATGCGCAGAATTATCCAAGCTTCCGGGGCTGAGGTGATTCATATCGGGCACGACCGCTCAGTAAAAGAAATTGTTGACTGCGCTATTCAAGAAGATGTTCAGGCAATCGCCATCACTTCCTATCAGGGCGGGCATGTGGAATTTTTAAAATACATGTATGACCTGCTGAAAAAAAATGGAGCAAGTCACATCAAAATTTTCGCGGGCGGTGGCGGCACAATTCTGCCCGATGAAATAAAAGAACTGCATCAATACGGCATCACACGCATTTATTCGCCCGATGACGGACGCGAATTGGGCTTGCAGGGAATGATTAACGACTTGTTACAAAAAAGTGATTTCCCATTGGGCGTTGGGTTAAATGGAGAGTTTAATCACTTAGAGAAAAAAGAACCGCTTGCGATTGCACGGTTGATTTCTGCTGCGGAAAATTTCCCCAAGCAATCTGCAGAGATTTTAAAACTCGTTAAGCAAAAAGCGAAGAAAACAAAAACACCTGTGCTTGGAATCACAGGAACGGGTGGCGCAGGAAAATCATCGCTCACCGATGAACTCGTGCGCAGGTTCACAACTGATTTTAAAAAAAAAACCGTTGGCATTCTATCGGTTGACCCTTCCAAGCGCAAAACAGGAGGTGCGTTGCTGGGCGACCGCATCCGCATGAATGCGATTAATAATGAGCACGTTTACATGCGCTCGCTCGCCACACGCGAGGCGAATATCTCTGTGTCGAAGCACATCACTGATGCGATTGATATTTTGAAAGCTGCGCACTACGATTTAATTATTCTTGAAACATCTGGTATCGGGCAATCCGGCTCTGAAATCGTTGACTATGCGGACGTGTCGCTTTATGTGATGACGCCCGAATATGGGGCAGCAACACAGCTGGAAAAAATTGACATGCTTGATTTTGCAGACGTGGTTGCCATCAACAAGTTTGACAAGCGCGGCTCGCAGGATGCGCTGCGTGATGTGCGCAAGCAGTTCAAGCGCAACCGTCAGTTGTTTCATGCAAAGAATGAAGAACTGCCTGTGTTCGGAACCATTGCTTCACAATTCAATGACCCGGGCACGAATAAGCTCTACAAGGCGCTCACGAAAATTCTTTCTGATAAAACGGGAATTCAATTCAAGTCAACAGCCCAATTACTCGAAGGAGAATCTTCAAAGATTCATATTATCCCGACCAATCGTGTACGCTACCTTGCTGAAATCGTGGAGAACAATCACAAATATGATGATTGGACAAAAGAGCAATCCGGCATCGCAGAAAAACTGTTTGCTCTGAAACAAACGCTCGATTTATTTGAAGGCAAAAAAGAAAACAAAGAAATCGTCAATCGTCTTGCAGAAGAATATGCCGCGCTTGAAAAAAAATTAGAGACCGATTGCAGGAATATTCTTGGTGACTGGAAAAATAAAACCGCGCGCTACAAAGAGGATTACTACAAATTCGATGTGCGCGGAAAGGAATTGAAAGTGCAGACTTTTTACGAAACGCTTTCACACCTCAAGGTTCCGAAAGTTGCGCTGCCGAAATATCAATCGTGGGGCGATATTCTGAAATGGAGTTTGCAGGAAAATGTGCCGGGCGAATTTCCTTACGCTGCGGGTGTGTTTCCATTTAAGCGGGAAGAAGAAGACCCTACGCGCATGTTTGCAGGCGAAGGCGGACCGGAGCGCACGAATAAACGCTTCCACTATCTCAGTAAAGACATGCCCGCGAAAAGATTGTCAACCGCATTTGATTCGGTGACGCTCTATGGACGCGACCCCGATTTGCGTCCTGATATCTATGGTAAGGTGGGCAATTCAGGCGTTTCAATTTGCTGTTTGGATGATGCGAAAAAATTATATTCCGGATTTAACCTCTGCGACCCGAAGACATCTGTTTCAATGACGATTAACGGTCCTGCGGCTACAATTACAGCTTTCTTTATGAATGCTGCGATTGACCAGCAGTGCGAACTCTACATCAAACAACACGGATTAGAGCCGGAAGCAAAGAAAAAAATCAAAGAGTATTTCAAAAAGAAAAAATTTCCGCAACCGGAATATCAGGGTGAGTTGCCCGAAGGAAATGAGGGGCTTGGATTAATGCTTTTGGGAATCACAGGAGATAAAGTGCTGCCGAAAGAAACCTACGAAAAGATAAAAGCCAATACCCTTACACAAGTGCGCGGCACAGTGCAGGCGGATATTTTAAAAGAAGATCAGGCGCAGAACACTTGCATTTTCTCCACCGAATTTTCTTTGAAGCTGATGGGCGATGTGCAGGAATATTTTGTTAAAAACAAAGTCCGCAATTTTTATTCAGTTTCCATCAGCGGTTATCATATTGCCGAAGCGGGCGCAAATCCCATCTCACAGCTTGCATTCACGCTTTCCAACGGATTCACGTATGTAGAATATTATCTCTCGCGTGGAATGAAGATTGACGATTTTGCCCCCAATCTTTCTTTCTTTTTCTCCAATGGGATTGACGCGGAATATGCAGTGATGGGCAGAGTGGCGCGCAGAATCTGGGCGAAGGCGATGAAGTATAAATACGGAGGCAACGAGCGCAGCCAGAAATTAAAATATCACATTCAAACATCGGGACGCTCCTTGCACGCGCAGGAAATTTCATTCAATGACATCAGAACTACATTACAGGCTTTGTATGCTCTTAATGATAACTGCAATTCCCTGCACACGAATGCTTATGATGAAGCAATCACAACGCCTACAGAAGAAAGCGTACGCAGAGCGGTTGCAATTCAAATGATTATCAATCATGAATTAGGATTGGCAAAAAATCAAAACCCGCTCCAAGGTTCATTTATTATCGAAGAGCTGACCGACCTTGTGGAAGAAGCAGTCTATGCAGAGTTTGAGCGGTTGACTGAAAGAGGTGGTGTGCTGGGTGCGATGGAGACAATGTATCAGCGCGGCAGAATTCAGGAGGAGTCTTTGTATTACGAAACGCTGAAGAATTCCGGTGAGCTGCCGATTATGGGAGTAAATACTTTTCTTTCTTCCGAGGGATCTCCGACAATTTTACCCAAGCATGTAATTCGTTCCGCGCAAAAAGAAAAAGATTATCAAATTGAAATGCTCAAAGAACTTTATACAAGAAACGCAGATGAAAGCATCGGATTGCTTGCGGATGTGCAAACGGCTTCGCTCCAGAATCAAAATGTGTTTGAAACATTGATGGAAGCAGCGAAATATTGTTCGCTTGGACAGATTACGGAAGCATTGTTTGAAGTAGGCGGACAGTACAGAAGAAATATGTGAATCGGATTCGCCTCACCCCGCCCCTCTCCAAAGGAGAGGGAGTCCAAACAGTACGGTTTTCTTAAAAGTTTAAATGTAGAGATGATGGAAGCAGAACAAATAGATAGGAATACAATCAACGAACAGTTTCGCAAAGTGCAGGCGCGTATCTTTCGGCAATTCCAAAAGAATCCGGATTTACATGCGCTGCTTTTTTTAATCGGGATGCGCGAGTTGGGGCAGATACAAACCAAGTTTACAAAAGAGGAAAAGCAGCACCTCATGCATATTGCGGTTTGCAAGTTATTAAGCGAAGAAGGCTACTATGAATTGGAAGGTTCGGATAAAGATGGCTGGCCCCACTGGATTGCCACCCAGCAACTCCCCAAGATGACGATGGATGAACAGGAATATTTGTTGAAGAAACAGATAATTCGTTACTTTGGCGCTCTTTAAAAAATGAAACATGAAAAAAATCTTATTTACGCTCTTTTTTGCAGCAGGCATCTTCAGCTATTATTCCTGTAATTCACAAAAGAGCGGCTTACCCTCAAAATATAAAGACTTGAACTTACCAGAAGGCATTTACGCAGAAATCAACACGGCAGGAGGTAGCATCCTCATCCAGTTGGAATATCAGAAAACCCCGATGACAGTTGCCAATTTCGTTGGCTTGGCAGAAGGAAAAATCAAGAACACCGCAAAAGGTGAGGGTGTGCCGTTTTATGACGGGCTGAAGTTTCACCGCGTAATCAGTAAAGCCAATGGCGACCAGCAGGATTTTATGATTCAGGGTGGCGACCCGCTCGGCACAGGCGCAGGCGACCCGGGCTATAAATTCCCCGATGAGTTCACAGATTTAAAACATGACAAGCCGGGCAGGCTCTCCATGGCAAACTCAGGACCTGCAACTAACGGCAGCCAGTTTTTCATCACTATCGCTCCCACAGAATGGCTTGATGGCAAGCACACCATATTTGGCAGCGTAGTGAAAGGACAGGAATTGGTGAACAGCATGAAAGCAAACACCGTGATGGAAAGCGTAAAAATTTATCGTCAGGGAAAAGAGGCGAGTGCGTTTGATGCCGCAAAAGTGTTTGAAGAAAAAACTGCGGTAGTTAAAAAGCAAGCCGCAGAAGAAGAAAAAATTCTGAATATGCCCATTGAACAATTAGTAGCAGATAAATATCCCACAGCGACAAAAACCGCCAGCGGATTATATTACATCATAGAACAGGAAGGCACAGGCGAGCAGGCTGTTGCCGGAAAAACCGTTTCCGTGCATTACACCGGCACGCTGGTGAGCGGCAAAAAATTTGATTCTTCACGCGACCGCGGTCAGCCGATTGATTTCCCGCTGGGACAAGGCGCAGTTATCAAAGGATGGGATGAAGGCATCGCGCTGATGAAAGTAGGCGGCAAAGCCAAACTGATTATTCCTTATCAGCTTGCTTATGGCGAACAGGGCTATCCGGGCGCCATTCCTCCCAAAGCCACACTCATCTTTGACGTGGAGTTGATGGGCGTGAAGTAAGGGTTTTCAATTTCTAAAAAATAAGAAGCCTGTTTCTGATTTTAAAAACACCAGTCTGACAGATGCCCGCCCTCAAGGGACACTCTTGTACCTTCAAGCGTGTCGCTTGAAGGATAAAATCAGTGAGCCTCCGGCTCACAAAAGCCGGAGGCTTTAAGTTGTTACCCTGCAAGGTGCAACCTTGCAGGAACCTTTGAGTATGCCAAAGAAAGACATCAAACTATTTGTTGAAAAAATATGTAAGTAGTCCTGCTATAACGGCAACCTGACCTAACCAAAAATAAAACATCCTCAAAGTAAGTCTTGCCTCTGATTGAGCAATTTTTACTTCTATTTCTGCCATCAGGAGTTCGTAAAGTTGAATTTCTGAAACCACCATAACTCTATTTTCTTCAAAGATAGCAAACGCATGCAAGGATGTAAAGTTTCAGTATGTTACCTCAAAACGCAGTGCAGGCAGGGATGTCGAAAGACATCCATCTATCCTTTGTGCCAAGTCTCCCTTTTGGAAGACTTGACACAACTGAGGGGGAAATAGCCCACGCAGGAAGTTATAAACCCAAAAGATTTAATCTTGCGGGAGATGGGCGCGAAGACTTGAATGAGTTGAAGTAATTAAATACCGAGGCGTTTTCTGATAGCTTTTTGATAAGCATTGCCCAACACTTCTTTGGTGATAAGCGCGCTGCTATCGGCAGGTGTATCCGGTGAGGATTTTACAGAGAGCTTAGAGGAACTGTGCAGTATATTTTTCTTCCTCTTTTTTGTTCGCCTTGCGGCAACCGATGATTCTGATTTTTTCATTGCGAATGGTAAAATAGGAAATAATATGGTTTCTCCAATGTCTCTTCCGATAATATGATAACGCGGATCTTCAACTGAATGTTTTTCATCAGGAAATAGGATGGCGTTTTTATCCTTGAAAACGGACATGGCGTGCAGGGGCGAAATTCCATGCTTTTGATAACTCTTGTCAATATTGCCTTCATCCCAGATAAACTCCATACTCTTTGAAACTTAATGGAATTATTCTGTGCAACAAAGCGCATCCGGGTTTTGCTCATGTGCCTAAAAACAAAAAGCGCCCTCTGGTTTTAGCGGAGGGCGCTTTTGTCAGCGGAAGTCAAAAGACTTCCATTTATTAAAAATCACAAGTCAGCTTTCGCTTGAGCAAGCGCAGAAGACTTGCGATAACCGAGAGGGGTGTCGAAAGACACCCCTTTATCCTTCGTGCCAAGTCTCCCTACGGAAGACTTGACACAACCGAGGGGGAACGCGGGGGAACCTTTGAGGGCATCCCTTGAGGGAACGCGGGTTCAATTCAGGCTTGGTTTGAAGCTAACGCAGGAAGATTTGCAAGAACTGAGGTCAATATTTAATCGCGAACGAGCCTAAAGCCGATATTACCTAATCTTAGGTCGGGAACTCCAGTAGCGCGAGCAGAAACACGACATTGTGTAGGATCTGTACTCCACGAGCCTCCTCTCATTACCCATACATTTCCTTTTGATGGACCTTTTGGATTTTCATTCGAACCATCATTTGCATAATAAGGATCACTATACCAATCGCTACACCATTCCCATACATTTCCGCTCATATCATATAACCCTAATTTATTTGGGGTTTTTTGAGCAACTGGATGAGTCTCGAATTCTGAGTTTCTTCTATAAAATGCTACCTTATCAATATCTCTACTGCCTGAATAGACGTATTTATTTTTCTTTTTTCCTCCACGCGCTGCAAATTCCCATTCACCTTCTGTTGGCAGCCGATATTTTTTTCCGGTTAAGCTGTTCAACCTGATAAGAAATTCTTTTACATCTTCCGCACTTATATTTTCTATCGGATAATTATCGCGGCCATTGAAGAAAAGACTTGGGTTTGAACCCATGACAAACCTCCATTGCGCTTGTGTTATTTCGCACCTGCTGATATAAAAAGAATTCAAACTCACTACATGGGCGGGTTTTTCATCACTTTAGCAACTGTCGCTTTGCTCAGGAGTGCAGCCCATGATAAATTCTCCGGCATTTACTTTAACCATCCCTAAATCAGATTCAAATTTTTCTATTGCCGCTGAATCAATAACCACTGGCATGTCAATTCTTGCGGATAGAGAGTTAGCCACAGCATGGTTATCCTGAATTTCCTTCGCATTGGCAACAACAAAAAATAAGGCGAAGCAGGCAATGAAAATCTTTTTCATCATTTCAATTTTATAGACTTGGTTTGCATGCACTCTTCACACTCCGCAGGTGGAGACATTCGGAACTCTCGCGAGAACTTAGAGTTAAGGAAAACAACCTGAAGGTCATATCTCAGAATGATTTACTGCTGCTTCTTTATTACGGGTGAGTGGCTTTGCGGAACTACCATTCAGATAATCGCTATAGCTTGCAAATTCTTCCAGTTCTATTAGACGCCTTGTCATGCGTGGATGTGTTGAGACCAACTTATGCACCAAACCGGGGAAATACGGAATATCCTGCTCTTGTCCGATAAATGCCTGGATGTTAGTTTTCGGAGCGAGGGTTTTGCTGCCATGTGCAAGACAGAGCAGTGCATTCTTTGATGCTTGTGCGTTTTGTGTCACATGGTAGCCAATACGGTCAGCCGTAAGTTCGCAGGCTCTGCCATAAGCGCCTGAAATGAAAGGGATAATACGAGCAGGCAGAATGAGCAGATTTTTTCCAAAGTTTAAATGCCCAGCTGCGTGGTGCGCCAATTCGTGTCCAATAATCATTTTCAATTCGTCTATCTTGTTTTCGCGCAGCAGCAGGTCAACCAAATCGCCCGGAAGCATCACATATCTTCTTGAGAGCGTTTTTTGCGCGAATGCATTCACAAGCCCGTTGCCATTATAAGTAAATAAATCCGGTAATGAACTCATGCCCATCTCTTGCGACTGCTCCTGAGCGATTTTATAGATTTCTGGGAATTGCTGCTCGCTTATCCTGACACCTGTGCCGTAAAGTACTGCTTTGTGATAGAGCGACAGTACCCACGACACAAAAGCTACAACAAGTAAATACGGTATAATAAAAATTGAGCCTATGAAAAGCACAGGCAGCAACGATAACCAAATTAATCCTCCAAATACTGCCATGATGGTGAAGTAGCCGGATTCTTTTGGATGACGAAGTTGAGAGGGGATGTCCATAAAGATTTAAAATTTATTGGTGAAATGGGTATTCTTTGTAATCAAAACAAAAAGTTCAACACTGTACCCCAAAGACTCGGTGTTTGCTCAAAGAAGGAGGTTGCCACATTAGTGATGGCACCCCATTGCGCTTTTTCCACTTCTGCATTTATTTTTAGCCTTTCTTTTTCCTGTTCCCATCTGCGCAGTTCTTCTCCGTCAATTTTTCCTTCTACTGATTTAATGGATGCCTGAGCTTCCTTGTAGCAATTTGAAGTAGTGTTAATGGTGGAAAGCGTTCGAAGCCCTGCTGTAGATTGCTTACCCGCGATTTGTGATTGGGCAATGAGCATCACAGATTGACATTGTTTTTGCAAGTACAACTTATAGATGTTGATGGATTTATCCCTGATTTTTTCATAGCATGGCGTTGCTTCAGTAGGTACGCTTGTTAAAATAGCCAATGCCATTTCGTAGTTATTCATGCCTGCATGGCGGTCGGCTTCCATAATAATATCGCTGCACTTGGAGTTGTAGAATTGAATGATTTTGTTTTTGCCATCTTCGATGAATGTTTTAGCTTCCTTGTCGTCCGACTTAATTTGTGAGAGGGCATTATTAATAGCTTGGTCTTTGCTATTACCTGTTCCTCTGAAGGTTTTATTGTAGGAGGAGAATACTGCGTTATTAGACTTTTGTTTGATAAACAGGTTAATCTCAATGTCAAGAACCGTCATGTTCTGCATTCCTTCCACTATACTTTCATTGTAAATTTCAAACTTGGGATAGAGTAAGAAACTTCCTCCGAATCCAACTCCCGCAACGCCATTCTTCGTTGCAATAGATGTAACTTTTGAATCTAATTTTGACCGTTGCGCCTCTGTTAATCTTGCTGAGTTTTCAATTTGAACAACATACAATGAAATTTTTCCGAGATAATCATTGGTTGCTGTTTCTTGAGAAAAAACAGATGTAACATAAGCCAGCAGGCAAATTTTTAACAATAAAATTTTCATAAGAATTAGTTTAGAGAATGTTGAATTGTATTCTTGACCCTCGCAAGATTCCTCCTTGTTCAAGTTTTAATTCGCCAGTACTCACTTTAGAAGACAATCCTCTTAGAAATTTTTTAAAATCCCGCATATAATCTTGTGGTAAATAATTATTTCCGGCAGTATCTTTAATCGGGATTTTGACGATATCGAATTCAAGAATTTTCCCTGTCTGTCCTTTGATGTGATAATAATTTTTGAAGGCTGTTTTTTTAACATAATCCGTTATTACATCCGCAAGTGTTTCATAATCCGCGCCTATTTCTTCATCAAGAACTAAGTCGCTGCTGGCGGTAACTTCTATCTTGACGGATACACTTCTTCCGTTGTCTGAAATATCTTTTAGTTTCACATTCAGACGATTCAGGAAGTTTTCAATTGCGCCATCTTTTATCAAAGCTTGTTGGGTTAATTTTCCATAGTCCTCGGTAAACATTTGGTTTGATTGTAGCAGGTCTGTGCTCGCAAGCGTTTCTCCAGAGTACTTATCCCTAGCGTTTAGGAGAAGAGAAACCTTAGTGCCATTTGTTCCTTTTTGTATTGTTAAATCCGCGTACACAAAAACATCTGATGGAGAGTTTTCTTGAATAGCCTTGAATACATCCGTTTGGTTTTGCGAGTTGGCAACTTGGTCAGTCGTTAGTATTAGCAGTGCTTCAATAAAGCTATGGGTGGTATAACCCCGATCTTCAAATGCCTTACTAATTGTATTGATAGCAACTCTGTAATTGAAGTCCTTTTCAATTTTATTTCTTACGTCTTCTCCCCTTTCCGAAAAAGGAACAACCATCAAGGTGAATTGTGTGCGGTTAATTTCTTTTTCAGGGATTGTCTGCGCAGAACTATTCACAGAATGCAGTGCAAGAAAAACCAATACTGACCATAAACGAAGGATTCTTTTATACATGACTTGCTTTTTGTTTGTTAATCCAATCCAAATTTTCTGATGACGTTGTTTTGTTCTAAATTTTTTCTAAGTGATGCGAGGTTGATGCCAATGTCGACAGTAATCTTGTTTTTGCCCAGCGGTTGTTTTTCTCCATTCTCTTTCACCTTGCCGCCTGATACTTTCGTGAGAGGCGAAACTGCTTGAGATGAAACGATGAAAGATTTATAGCGCAACCCGTCAAAAAACTCATTGAAGTATTTTTGATTGTCGCTTTTTGATTTCTCATCAATGCTTACCAGCGGCATGTTTTGCTGCGAGCCGGGAATGCCCCGAAACATAAGCGCCTCCAATGCCGCTTTTTCTGCTGCTGTAATTGCTTCGTTTTCTTGATTTCCATACCCGGTGGCTCTTACTTTCAGCACCCCGTTGGCATAGGTCAAGTATGTTGCATCGCTGATAACATTCGCTGTTTCGCGATGGCAGGAAGAGAGAATAATCGAAAGCGAGAGAGCATAAATGATATTCTTTATCATAAAATAGTTATTGTCAATGGTAAGAAACGATTTTGCAACGCAGCGTTTTCCCCTCATTAAGCTTTTTCTGAATAGCTTCTGCACCGCTTTTTATTTTGCAAACTGAAAACTCCCCTTGTGTTTCGGCAATAGTTATTTTTCCTATGGTTATCTGTCTTGTATATTCCTTGTCGTCAACCACCATTACTTCATTCTCATAGATTTCAAGTTCTGAACTGTTATTTGTCAGAAAAGCGCGCGAATGTTGCATATCCATATCAGCACCCCCTTTAATTAGAATTGTTTTAGGCATTCCTTTCTTGTCTAAACTCTCTACTTTCATTACTTTCATTTCAACAGGAAAAACTTCATTTGCCCAACCTCGCACATAGCCCTCTGTTGCTGCTATAGTTGCATTTATCACATACCGTTGGTCTGTGGTTTCTGCTTCTTTGGATATGGTAATAATTTTACTGGATTTAACTGAACCAGTCGCTACTTCAATCACTTGCATATTAAGGCTTAAAGTTGCCTGAGTGAAATAGGCTTGATAGTATTTTTTTTCCCACACTCCGGTATTAGGGTTCTTCACTGATTTTGACAATTGCTTATTATATCCTGTTGTAGATATTTGGGTGACATTTCCTGAAACAAGATATTGCGCTCCGAGACTTTTTCCCTGCTCCACGATGAAGCCGTCTATAAAATCTTCCTGCTTTTGCAGATTTCTCTCTTTGGCTATTTGATCTAATTTGGCTCTGTCCACTACGGTAAATCGGCTTTTACCAGTAAAAACATTTGTGATAATAGCGTAAATGGATGCTTTGTACGAATCGTTGCTGTAATCAGAAGCGGTTACAGGCAAAATGCCAATAGTATATTTATCCTGAAGTTCCTGCGCATTTGCAAAAACAAAAAATAATGTTAAGCAGGCAATGAAAAAAATTTTCATCCTTTTAATTTTTTATTATACTAGTTTGCCTACTCTCTTCGCAATCCGCAGGGCTTTTCGGCATACGCCCTTTAATTCAATTACATCGATTCCATCCGCTTGTGCAGGATGGAATCGATGTAATG
>JAWXCB010000082.1:0-30256 GCA_034440455.1 Chitinophagales bacterium | reverse complement strand
TGAATTAGGAAAGAGGTCTAATGATATTCCCATTCTCTCTTTTTGCGCAATTTCGGGGCATGATTCGTTTCGCGATTCTTTTGGTCTGTATTTTTTTTTCCCTGCAAGCATTTTCACAATCAGCAAAAGAAAAAAAATATCGCTTCAGCGGCTATGTGAAGTATTTGCAAACCACCAATTTTTCAGAAGGGCTTGATAACATTATCACCGACAACCTCATTCACCACCGGCTGAATTTCAGGTATGCTCCCGTGGAGCCGCTCACGTTTGCAGTTGAAATCCGCGACCGAATCTACTTCGGTGAGTTAGTGAAACTCACCAACATCTTTGGTGACTTTGGCGAGCTGATTGACAACAATGACATCTATGATATGTCTGTAGTCTTAGTTGACAAGAAAGCCTTCGTGTGGCATGTGATGCTCGACCGCGCGTTTGTACGCTATTCAAAAAACAAGTGGGAAGCCACGCTCGGCAGGCAGCGCATCAACTGGGGCGTTACGCTGGCATGGAACCCGAATGACATCTTCAACGCCTATTCGCTTTATGATTTTGATTATGAAGAGCGCCTCGGCAGCGATGCCGCAAGAATTATATTTTATCCCAACTCCTCCTCCTCCATTGAAATCACTTCAAAGATTGCCACAGAAAAAAATGAAGTGGTGAGCGCTGCGCTCTATAAGTTCAATAAAGCAAAATTTGATTTTCAGGCGTTTAGCGGGGTGGCGCATAAAGATGTGGTTGCCGGTGGCGGCTGGGCGGGCAACATCAAAAACGCAGGATTCAAAGGCGAGTTTTCTTATTTCCATCCCTACCGCCACTTCACCGATTCAACGGGCGTATTCACGGGCGTGCTGTCGGTTGATTATTCATTTAAGAACAGCCTCTATTTAAACTCTTCTTTTCTATATGTGAGCAACGGCAGCAACGATGCAAACTTTTTCCTCAGCGTGTTCAACATTTCCGCAAAAACACTTTCGCCTTACAAATACAATTTTTTCGTGCAGGCCCTCTATCCTATCACGCCTTTTCTTAACGCGGGGTTATCAACTCTATACAGTCCCGGCAGCCATGCGCTGTTTATCAACCCGGTGCTTACTTACAATATTAAAGAAGACTGGGATATTGATTTAGTGGGGCAACTTTTCTTCTCCAATGTAAATGACGAATACAAAGACCAGGCGGAGTTACTTTACTTTCGGCTAAGGTGGAGCTATTAAGGGCAGTTCTAAAAATTCTACTACATATACCCTCTCCATCTGGAGAGGGAGAGGTGATAAAAAAAGCAATTTTTAGAACTGCCCTTAATTGAGTCGCACAATCGTATAGCGTGTTCGACACTTCATCCCCTTGTCGTTCCGGCTTTATGCCGGAATCCCCTCGAAAATCTTTTTTTTGGGGATGTCGGAATCCCGCATGTGCGGGAGCATGACATCGCCTATTCAGAGTGAAGCAATTTTAAAGTGTCGTACACCCAATCGTATATCAGACAACAGTCAACTAAGAACTATCAACTAATTTCGTCTCATGGCGGGAAACAGTTTCGGAGAAATTTTCAGAATCACCACCTTTGGCGAATCACATGGCGCTGCCATCGGAGTCATAATTGACGGATGCCCTGCCGGATTGAAAATAGATACGGCTTTCATCCAACAGGAAATGCAGAGGCGCAAACCCGGGCAATCAAAAATCACCACCCAGCGAAAAGAAGAAGATGAGGTGGAAATCCTGTCGGGAATCTTTGAAGGAAAAACACTCGGCACTCCGATTTCTTTTTTAATCAGAAACACCGACCAGCGTTCCAAAGATTATGATGAGATGAAAAGCGTGTATCGCCCCTCGCACGCTGATTTCACCTATCAGGAAAAATATGGCATCCGCGATTATCGCGGTGGCGGGCGCTCATCAGCCCGCGAAACCGCAGCTCGAGTCGCAGCAGGCGTCATTGCAAAACTCCTATTGAAAACTGCGGGCGTTGAAATAAAAGCATTCGTATCCTCAGTGGGAAATCTCGCGTTGCAAAAAGATTACACACAACTGAACCTTAACGAAGCGGAGAAAAACATCGTCCGCTGCCCCGATAAAAAAGTTGCCCAAGCGATGATTACAATGATTGAAAAAGCGCGCAAAGCAGGCGACACGCTGGGCGGCACGGTGAGTTGCGTGGTGCAGCATTG
Organism: Chitinophagales bacterium; assembly: GCA_034440455.1. Lineage (GTDB taxonomy): Bacteria > Bacteroidota > Bacteroidia > Chitinophagales > CAIOSU01 > JAWXCB01. The sequence goes on along the minus strand of JAWXCB010000082.1, from coordinate 28,082 downwards.
CCCCGTGGGCTTGGGCGAGCCGGTGTTTGATAAACTCCATGCCGACCTTGCAAAAGCCATGCTCAGCATCAACGCCACCAAGGGCTTTGAATATGGCAGCGGCTTTCAGGGCGTAAAGCTGAAAGGCTCCGAGCACAACGACATTTTTGAGAAGAAAGGAAATAAAATCATCACCAAAACAAATCATTCGGGCGGCATACAAGGCGGCATCAGCAACGGCATGGATATTTATTTCAAGGTCGCCTTCAAGCCCGTTGCCACCATCATGCAGGCGCAAGCGAGCGTGAACGAAGCAGGCGACAAAGCCGTGATGAAAGGCAAAGGTCGCCACGACCCGTGCGTCTTGCCGCGAGCCGTGCCAATCGTTGAGGCGATGGCAGCGCTCGTGCTTGCCGACCACCTGTTGCGCAGCAAGGTGAGCAAACTGTAGAGACGCAATATGTTGTGTCTTCTTACTCCAGCAAAAGATTACACCCCCTCAATTCCGCGCTATCCATTCTTCCCAGCACCTCAAAAGAGCCGTCAGCAGAAAGTTTCCCAAGGTCATCCGTTTGGGTAAAAACTTTTTGAAAATGTGGCGCGTACTGATTTCACTTCTTTATCAATCGTACGCGTAGCGCCCTCGTCCGAAGTTCAGCACATCTCAAAGCACAACACAAAGCCGCAACCCTACCTGCGCCAGCATCAGAAGTCCCCCTTGCGCCTTTGCCCAGCGCGTCTGCGAAGGGGGCAGGGGGATGATTCTTCACATCTTAAATAACCCGTCATTCTGAGCGAAGTCATACGTAGCGAAGAATCTCTCCATCCCAAAAACAAAAACCTCCCTCGGTTTCCCGAAGAGGTTTCTTCAAACTTCAAACTTTAAACTATCGGCTCCAACGTAATATTCTCCGCGTATTTAAAAAAATGTAAACTTGAACCAGTGAACCAGCAACCGATCAACTTAAATCAGGCAGTTAACTATACCGGTCTTCTTTAGCGCGGAAAGAGTGGACTTCTTTCCGCGGAATATTAACGTACCTCCACTACCCGCGCAAGGGCTAAAGCCGCCAAAAAAATTGTGTGTGTGGTTCATTTATCCCCGCCATTAATGGCGGGGCAATTAAATACCACCCTTCAGACAATTCCAATAATCCCGATGAATCGCGCAGCGAGCGCAAGCTACGCCAAAGCCTCCCGAAAAAAGGAAGAAGGAATGAGAGCAGATTACCTTTAAAAAAAACATAGCTAAAATCGGACTCGCGGCTTCTATCTCCCGAAATATCAATAATCCGTCACTAACGATTCCAGCGGTATCTTCCACTTTTCATGAAGGCTGCGAATCATGTTCAGGTTTAACTTTCGCTTCCGGCTCAATATTTCTGAAACCCTGCTCTTATAGCCCAGCGCTTGCTCCAATTCTTTCAGCGTGTAGCCTTTCTGCTCCATATAAAACTTAATCGCCTCAATCGGGTCAGGCGGTCCAACAGCATAATGCTTATTCTCATAGACTTCTATCAGAATTGCAAGCATTTCCGATTCATCGCCCTGTTTTGTTCCGGGGGCGGCATCAAATACCTTTTCTAATCTGGCAAGCGCTGCCTTGTATTGTTTCTCGTTTTTTATCGGCTTCATAGATTAAATTTTTTCTGCGTCTATCCTATCGTATGCCGCATGTGTGCCGATGAACCGAATCCACGTATGTCCATACTTGTAATTAAATTTTACAATCAACCGGTAATGTCCTCCCTTTATATTGAACACAACCCGGTTTCCCTTCAGAATGCTCGCTGACACATATTGCCGCTTCACCTCTTCCTGTGATTTCCATTGCGCCCGCCTCGCATCATCATACCATGCCTTTAATGCCTGCTCGCTGTCACGATGCTTTTCATAAAATTTTCTCAGGGTTTTAAGCGCAATTATTCTCAAACGCTATGGCATTTACTCAAAGGTAGCCAATAGTTACCAAATTGGTAAATGTTCGGAATTTCCAAAACTCCACCCTTTCTAATCCCCCTGCAAATCCCCTCTCCCGCGAGATTGCATCTCGTGGAAACCATCACGCAAGTTTGCAACTTCCAGCGCGGGCATTTAGTCCCAAATGTCCCTTTCGTCCCTCCATTTCTCCGCGCCTCTGCGTGAAAAATAGGTCGCCCCCCTTAGGCGGGCTTTCAAAATTCCCAATTCCTAATTCCTAATTCCCCTTTCCCGCCTGCATTTTTGTCATTCAATCCCCATGTGATATTTCTCATTTTGGCGGTGATACGCTTCGATTTGGTTGGTGTGCGCCTCGATCTGGTTGGTGTGTTCCCCGCCATGGTTGGTGTGTCTCCCGACCTCGTGGCGATGCGCTTCGCCTTGGTTGGTGTCCGCCCCGACCTCGTGGTGATACGCCTCAAATCAATATTCATAATCCCTCGGCTCCCCGGCCAGCGACCTCCCTTCCAATATCTCCTCCCCCAGTTGCTTCACCCATTCATAAGTGTTCTCTTTTTCCAACGCAGGATAGCCGATACCCGCTTCTATTTTAAACGTGTATTCCTCAAACACCGAAGGCATCGCCTCCGCAATTTTTTCTTGCTTATATCTTTTGGCTGCACGAATCACCGCCTGCATCCAGTCGCTGTGCGCCTCAATCGGCACATGCTCCTTCGCTTTTGAGAGCGTCAGGTAAATAGCGTTTTCCAATTCTTCCTTAATAGATTGGTCATCCTTCGTAGGTTGATAGTGTACATGCTGATAGTTCAAAAACATTTCTTGGTTTTCCTCGCTCTCAAATTCGCTCACAAAGCGCATCAGTTCCTTATTATCAAAGTAGCGCAAAAAAGGTTTTTGTTCACCCTGCGGTGGTGGCTCTTGCCAATTGCCCGCTGCTTTTGCCTGTTGCATTTTGTGCGCAGCCAGCGTCTGTCGGTACAGCCGCTCTTTCATGCTTTTCAAGTCCGGCAAATTCAGCAGCGCAGACGTTCCCATATACGTATCAAAAAACACATACCACTGCGGCACAATATCCCCATCCTCCCCCTGCGATGCAACTTTATACCCCTCATAATCCTGCCATCCGTGCATAAATGCAGTGCCTTCCACATTACAGTTGTCGCTTTGCAGGTAGCGCATATAAAGGTCAACCTCCTCCTCCGTCACAGGCGGCACACACGGGCAATGCTGAATGTCATGTTCCCAATACAAAAAGTCGTAAGAAGTGTTGATGCCTTCCAGCGTCACTTGTCCCGCCCGCTATAAGCATTGCAGGTTAAATAACTTCTTCTGTTGTATCTGCCACAGGCATTTTTCCGCCTGCGGGCGAAATTCCAGCAGCGTTTCCTCCGCAGTCAAGCATAATATTCCGCGTTGCGCAGGTAGCCATGCTTCACAAGGGCATAATGATTAATGAATGCCCGCACGCTGTTCTCATGGTAGTCCCTGTAAAAAGCCTGTATTTTCGGATAGAGCGTTTCCAAATCTTTCTTAATCGCTTCCGCAAGTTGCAGTTTAGTCAGCAAAGCATGTTGCTTCTAATCATAAAAATCCGAAAACGATTTTAGGATATTCCTCTCTGTATCCATAGAAATAAAAGCAATAGAATTGATTTGAAAATTAATCTGAATTAGCGAAAATTTCGTTGCATCTTCTACCTACTCCAGCAAAAGATTACACCCCCGCAATTCCGCGCTATCCATTCTTCCCAGCACCTCAAATGAGCCGTCAGCGGAGCGTTTCCCAAGGTCATCCGTTTGCAGAAAAGAGCAGGAATGAATGTTCGCAAGGTCAATGATGTTGATGCCGCCCGTTGTTTCCTGAGGTAAAATCTCAAACGGGTCTTGCGCGTTGCGTATCAGCACCTTCATCCACGGGGGCGTTTTATAAATTCCGCCTCCCGTTGAATACGCTTGCGAGAGAAGCTCCGTCATGCCATATTCCGAATAAATCTTTTCCACTGCAAAATAGCGCATCAATGTTGAATGCAGTTCCGCCCGCGTCAGTTCCTTTCTTCTCCCCTTCATCCCGCCCGTTTCCAGAATGATGGTGTTGTTCAGGCGCAAAGGAAACTGTTCCGCAAAATCAAGCAGCGCAAACGAAACCCCCAGCAGCAAAGTTTTTTGCTGTTGCGCTTCCAGCGTTTTTAATCGTTCCGAAAGCGCAGCGTAATCATCCAAAAAAAATCCGCTCAAAGGATGCGCAGATTTTTTAATCAGCGCGTCCGCCATAAACACAAGCGAAGAATTTTTTCGTTCCAAATAAGAAGGCAGCAATGCAAGAATGCAATAGTCCGCAGCGCTGCCGAAAAACAATTCAAAGCAGTTCATACAACTCCTTTCATACAACTCCTTGTCCACAATAGAATGCCGCGAAGGAGTTTGTTGCGTAGTGCCGCTGCTCTCAAAAATGATTTCAGCAGTTGCTTTTTCAGTAATTACTTGATGGCTTTTAAAAAAACCAATAGGCAGAAAAGGAATTTTTTCTATTGAATCAATTTGCCCGATGTTTGTTTTCAGCAGCTGCAGATATTGCGCATATACAGGAACATGCGTTGCCTGAAAACGGAAAATCTCCAGTGCGCATTCGGCAAACTCCGCGCTGCTTTTCAATTCAAAAATCTTCTCCTTCCGGTGTGGTTGTGCGGCAATCATCTTGAAAAAGCGCGGATAATAATTTGGCTAATATTGTAGTTACTGTAGAAAAAATCCGTTGATGAAATTACGTCTATCTCGCTTGTTTGCTCTGTCCCTTTGCATGATGGCAAGTTGCATCAGCCCCCCCAATTATCCCATTGAGCCGGTAATCACCTTTGCATCCCTTTCCAGAACCGAAGTTGACCAGAAAGACACCGTTAGAATAAAAGTCGAATTTACTGACGGTGATGGCGACTTAGGCTTTGCTACGCAAGACACCCTCTGCAAGCTATGCAACCTCGATACATGCCTGGGTGGTGGGCGCAGCCTATTCCTCATTGACGACAGAGTCCCCCAATGCTTTACCGCTGTCTATCAAATTCCCGTAATACCCCCAAAGGGAAGTTCCGATGCAATCTCAGGAGAGATTGATTTCACCAGTCCCCCAATTTGTTGCATCAACGCAGGCTTCCCCTGTGTGCTTGACCCCGTCAAAATCCTTGATACCGTTTATTTCTCTGTTTTCCTCAGAGACCGTGCGGGCAATATCAGCGATACCCTCGCATTGCCCCCCATCATTATACGCTGCGACAGAATAGTGCAATAGATAAACCACTTCGGAAAATACGATTAGACCTCTTCTGAAAATGCAATTCTCTTTTTAGAGAAAGCCTATCTTATTTATGATACAGTTTGGACTCTCCTCTCCTTTGGAGAAGGGGGGTGAGGCGGTGCAAAAGAGCGCGTCACGCATTCTTTGCAGTTAAGTTGAAAGATATTCTTCCGAAGAAGTGTATTACTTCTCCTTAAACACCAGCGTTATCGGCACCCCTTTGAAGTCAAACCGGTCGCGCAGCGAGTTTTCAAGATAATTGCGGTAAGGCTCCTTCACATATTTCGGGTGGCTGCAAAAGAACGCAAACGTGGGCGTGCGCCCGTTCACCTGCGTAACGTACTTTATTTTTATCAGCTTCCCCTTTGTGGCGGGCGGAGGATATTTCGCAACGATTTCCTGCACCGTATCATTAAGCGCTGAAGTGGAAATCTTAAACTGCAATTTTTCATATAGCTTTATCGCCTCTTCAATCACGCGAAAGATGCGTTGCTTCTCCAACGCAGAGATGAACAGAATCGGCACATCAGTGAAAGGCGCGATACGCTCTTTGATTTTCTTCGTATAGGTATCAACCGTGTTTGTTTCTTTTCCCTCAATCAAATCCCACTTGTTCACCGCGATAATAATTCCCTTGCGTTTCTTCACCCCCATGCTGAAAATATTGATGTCCTGCGCCTCCATGCCCAGCGTAGCGTCAAGCAACAGCAAGATGATATTCGCATCATCAATCGCTTTGATTGCGCGAATCACGGTGTAAAACTCTAAGTTTTCATCCACCTTCGCGCGCTTGCGAATCCCTGCCGTGTCAATCAGCAACACGTCTTTATTAAACAAGTTGTAGCGCGTGTGAATGGAGTCGCGCGTAGTGCCTGCAATATCCGTCACAATATTTCTCGGCTCGCCCGCAAGCGCATTCAGCAGTGAAGACTTGCCCACATTCGGTCGCCCCACAATCGCAATGCGCGGAATATTTTGGTCCTTCTCCTCCTCCTCGTCTGTGGGCATCCGCTCGGTTACAGCATCAAGCAACTCGCCCGTGCCGCTGCCACTGATGGAAGAAACATTAAAATACTCCTTGAAGCCAAGACTATAAAACTCATTCGCGTCATACTGCCGCTCAATATTGTCCACCTTGTTAATCACAACAAGCGTTTCCTTTTTTGATTTGCGGAGCATCTTCGCAATGTCCAACTCCAACTCAGTGATGCCCACCTTCACGTCAACAAGAAAGAGAATCAGCGATGCTTCATCAATCGCTATCTGCACCTGCTGGCGGATTTCCTTCTCGAAAATATCTTCCGAATGCGCAACAAATCCTCCTGTGTCAATGATATTGAAATCCTTCCCCGACCAGTTCACCATGCCGTATTGACGGTCGCGCGTCACCCCGCTGATGTCGTCAACAATCGCCTGCCGCTCCCCTACCAGTCTGTTAAAAAGCGTGGATTTCCCCACATTCGGACGACCTACTATAGCAACGGTGTAACTCACTTTAAATGGATGATTTTAGATGGACGGTGGACGATTGATTTGCAAAGTTCGGGATTTAAGCGCAAGTTTTCTGTTTAGTGTTTACGGTTTATTGTTTTCAGTAAACTCCAAACTGGAAACTTCAAACTTCCGTCATTCGTAGCCAAAGCTTTTCAGCAGACGCTCGTCATCTTTCCAGTTGTCTTTCACTTTCACAAAGAGTTCGAGGTAAACTTTTTTACCGATTAATTCTTCAATGTCTTTGCGGGCTTCCATTCCCACTTTCTTCAGCGAGCTTCCCTTGTCGCCAATCAGAATTGCCTTCTGCGAATCACGCTCCACAAAGATTTCAGCCCGCATCCGGTCAATGTCCGTGCTTTCTTCATAAGTAGTCACCGCCACTTCGCATGAGTAGGGAATTTCCTGACGGTAGTTATTAAAAATCTTCTCACGAATGATTTCTGAAACAAAATAGCGCACATTTCTATCCGTCAATTCTTCTTTAGGATAATAAGGAGGATGTTCGGGAAGGCGCTTCAGAATATATTCGAGCAGCCCATCCACATTTGTTTTTTTGAGAGCCGAAACCGAAATGATTTCATCGAAAATATTTTCCTGCTGCCACTCTTTGATTTTGTTTTGTAATTCTTCCTCCTTAATCAGGTCAATCTTATTCAGAATAAGCGCTTTGGGAATTTTCAGCTTTTCGGCTCCCGCAAGAATACCTTTCAGGTCAGCGCTTTTTTCAAACACATCGGCAAGAAAGAGCAAAACATCTGCATCCTGAAAAGCTGTTTCCACGAAGCGCATCATTTTGTGATGCAGCTTGTATTTCGGGTCAAGGATAATTCCTGGCGTGTCGGAAAACACAATTTGATACGCATCATCGTTCAGCAACCCGATGATGCGGTGACGGGTGGTTTGCGCTTTAGGCGACACGATGGACAACCGCTCACCCAGCAATGCATTCATAAGGGTTGACTTACCGGTATTCGGTCTGCCGAGGATATTTACAAAGCCGGATTTATGCATAAACTCTATTAAATGAGAAATCCTCTGGCAAATGCTCAGAGGATTTCTCTTTGTAGCGGGGGCAGGACTTGAACCTACGACCTTTGGGTTATGAGCCCAACGAGCTACCAACTGCTCCACCCCGCGATATGGGGTGCAAATATACTTTCAAAACCTCAGTTTTTATACTTGTTAAAAATTTTTCTTTCCAGCCGTTCATGTTGCCTATTTTCCATCCTGCACTTTGCGCTGTTGGTTATCTGAATTATCAGCGCAGAAATTCCCGCTATTTTTCCGTTTTCAAAATATTCATGCTCAAAGACAATCGTTTTACTTCCACCAATGCGCTGTTTCTGGCGTTCATCGCCATCGCTTCCATCATCGGCATCAATCAATACACCTACGGGATGTATAATCATTTCATCTCCGTGCCATTCATCAAAAGCATCATAGACCCGAATCTTTACCCGAATGATTTTCTGATAGCGGAGAAAAAATATTTCTACACTTACTTCAATACAGTCTTTGCTTTTCTCTCAAAATCATTGCATGTTTCGCTTCCTGTTTTATTCTTTATGTTTTACTGCGCTTCTCTTTATGCAACGCTCATCGCGATTTTCAAAATCTCCCTCACGCTCTTTGAAGAAAAAGCGGTTGCTTACTTTTCTGTCATCCTCCTGATTTTCTCTTTCTCCACGCTGGGCGACATTCGCACGGTGGAGAGTCTTTTCCTTGAGCGCACCTTTGTATTGCCACTGCTCCTGTTTGCGATTTATTCTTTTCTCCATAAAAAATTTGTGTTGACTTATGCTCTGGCGGGTATTGCGTTTCTGTTTCATCCGCTTTCAGCGGTATATGCGCTTGCCGGTATTTTTCTCTGCTCTGTTTTTTCGCTCAAAGAAATCGGTTGGAAAAGATTTGTCGCTTCGCTGATGTTATTAATTATCATCATCAGCCCGGTGTTGTATTTGAAAGTGCAAAGCCCGGCTCCTTCTCTGCAACTGTTTCATCCCGACCAGGAATGGCTTGATTTGTTGAGGCTGCGCTCCGCGCATCACATCTTTCCATTTATGTGGGGCATTCCCGTTATTACTCAAGCAGCTCTCTTTATTGCCGGATTTATCTTGTGCATGAAATACAAGCCTGACGCGTGGCATCATCGGGTGATAGTTATTTTTTGCGCTGCCGTTTTATTAATGTGTCTTGCGGGAACAATCTTCACCGAGTTCATTCCGGTTTCCATCATCGTGCAGTTCCAGTTGTTCCGCAGCTTTGTGTTCCTGATTTATTTCGGAATCATTTATTATGCGCATTATTTCTATCGTGAGTCAGGAAAGGTTTCTCCGCTGTCCGTTTTAACGCTGCTGCTCTTTGCATCCATTTTTTACAATGACAATCTCCCGAAGTTTGCAAGTTTCCTCTTGGTGTTGCTTGCGCTGTTTCCCGGTTATGGCATTGTTCAGAAATATTTGCCGGGGCAATTGAAGTTTTATTTCCCCGGGCTTCTCTGCCTGCTGCTTGGCTTGGGAATAGGAGGAGGCATCTTAAAAGGCAAATTCACAATTCAAACAGCGCAGGAAAAAAACTGGGTTGACATCCAGAATTGGGCAAGGAATAATACTCCCCAAGATGCTGCGTTCATCATTGCCCCCAACTGGGAGGGCTTCCGCGTGGAAGGCGAACGCACGCTCTATGGCGATTGGAAAGACGGCACGCAGATGTTTTTTAATCCTGCATTCGGGAAGGAATGGATGAGGCGCATGAAGATGCTGGGCTACGTTGACGATTCGCAGTTGCAAGAAACTTATCACGCGCTTGAACTGCATGCCTTTGAAAAGATTGTTGCAGAGTTAAGTTCCTACCCCGAAGTGTATGTAGTTGTAATGACTGAAAAGAAAACACTACCGCTCCCTGCCAAATACGCCAACGCGAAGTTCACGGTGTATGCATTGAAGTAACCGGAGTTTTCATTTTAATCGCTCCAGTTTCCCTTTGCGTTAGACGATGTTCTTGTAGTCCCACTGAATTTCTTTTGCTTTTTTAAGCCAGCGGCTCAAATCTTTTTTGTTTATCTGCCCAACGAAAGTGTAGCGCATTTCTGCTGCTTTGAAGCTGCCTTCATTTTGCAAACCGGATTCGTCAAATGATTGTCCACTCCAAAATAGCAGGCGAACACAATTTTTCAGTTTGCTGTATCCGGCAATCGGATTTCCGTCAAGAAACCAAACGGGGTGAGCATGCCAGATTTTATTTTCTGCTTCAGGCAAGTTGCGGGTTATCTCCGTGGCGAGCAGATTACAAATCGCTTTGTCTTCTTTTGCTTAAGCGTTATTATATGCTTGCTTGTCGCTGTGCATGTGTTTTAGTTATTCAACCCCCTTAGAAGATTGAAAGACCTTTCTTTATTCACGCTTCCAAGTCGCGTCCGGCAGCAAGCAGCGCAGGAAGACTTGGAAGATCAAGGGGGAAAGTCGAAAGACTTTCCCCCATTTAAAACCACAAGAGTCCCTGCGGAACTCTTGCGATAACCGGAGGGTGTGAGAGCCTCACCCCGTCACCGACAGGTGGCGGGGCGGGCTACTCGATGGTGCGTTCGTGCTTCGTTTTTTATAGTCGGCATGAGAATTTAAGACCTATTTCTTTCACGAATGCGAAATCATCAATCCAGCGAATTCCCATATTGTCACAAACGTTTGGAATGGTAACAGGCTTTTTTGCATTTAGAGCAATGATTGGGTTTTCTTTAGTCACAACTGTTGCGTTCTTGTCCAAAGCATGAGAAATAACCCAAGGGTCGGCAAGTGACCTGATTTTTACATTGTCAACAAGCAGTTTATGTAATGGATTTGCTTGAATAATATTCTGCCAACACCTGATAACATTTTCTGTAGATTTTTAAACAGGTATGGAACTACGTTTTAGCCATGTTGAAAGGTCGTCTTCTGTTATTTCTTTATCGTCCGTAACAACAATTTCATTTTTTACCTCTTCTGCTATGAAAATTCGTCCTTGTTTGCCTAATTCATTCAGTATTTCCCAGTAGTCAGGACAAATTTCAGGGGCGTAATACTTTTGCCAAGCTTGAATGAGAACATTGGCATCTAAACAATAAATATGTGCCGTTGAACTCATTTGTATATCTGTGCTTCAAGTTTATGAAAGTTATTGGAAGGTGTTCCCAAAAGAAAACTTGCTTGTGTTGGTTGAACAAAACCGCTTCTTAAAGCATCAAGCACAACTTGCGTAAATAGTCTACTGTTTTTGTTTAATCGTAACAAATATGGATTTGGTCCACCTGGCTTTTCCTTCTGTTTTAATTTAAGAGCAGCCTTTTTTTCTGCTTCTCTTTTTAAGAATGCTTGATAGTCAATTTCTGCTTGTCTTTTGAGAGTGTTATACTCTGAATTTGACACAAGTTGTAGGTTTAATGCCCTTACTAAAAAAGCAAATGAACTTACGCCAAGGTTTTTTGCCACTTTAAAAATTTCCTGAGAATTTCTAAAAACCTCTCTGTCAATATTTAAAATTACTTCACTCGGTATCAGAGCGTTTGCAGCAACCTCGTTGCAAAAAAGTTCTATCGGATTGAATTTGTTACGATTCACTAATTCAGGTTCAATTCCATTTGAAATTCCTGTTGCTGCAATCCAAATGTGTGCAAGTTCATGAACCAGTGTAAATAATTGTGGTGCATTCCAATCATCAGAATTAATAAAAATGAATGGAGCAAAGGGGTCAGCAATTGCAAAACCTTGTAATTCTTCTGAATCTAACTTCATTCGAGAGTGAATGAAACTTGTTCGAGATACAAAAATCCCATTGCTTTCAGCAGCATTAATCCACTCTCTGATTGGATTGTCGGACTTGTATTTAGCAGGGTTAACATTAAGTGTGGCTAATATATCATTTGCTACAAACTTTGGATTGTCTTTTATAGAAAATCTACCTACAAATGGCAGTTTTTCTTCATTGTTTTCCATATAAACATCACTAATCCATGCCTGTTTTTGTTGGATTTCTCGAATTATGAAAATTGAAGAAGTTGTAAGTTCTTTTGAGCCCGATTTTCTAAAATCTTGAAGTGGTTGGAAGTCTCTTGGAACTTCTGGTAAAAAAAACAATGCGAACGGTCTTTTATATGCTTTTGCAAGTATTTGTGCCTGTCTGATTGTAGGCTGGCTAGTTCCATGTTCCCATTCTTTCAACTTTTCAACAGTTAATTTAGGGATTTTGGCAGCGGCAGTTTCTTCGGTCATTCTTGCCGAATCTCTTGCCCATTTTAGCACATTTGGTGTTATAAAAGCTTTGTCTGCCATAGCGGTGTCGAAGATACAATTTTCAAAGTCGTTTTAGTCAAAATACAAAAATTTCAAGGTTGCACGGTCGTTAATAGCATGACGCACAACTTGTTTAGAGACTGTTTAAAAATAGATAACCCCACAATATGAGGTTAAAAAAATAGCTGTTGGACGTTGCAACTTGAATGTTGCGGCTTAATGATTGAGTTCACCAAAACCAAATCATTATGACAGCCTATTCCACAAACATCAGCAACAGCCAATGGCAAGTTATCTCAAAATTTCAGGATTCCGACAGAAAGAGAAAATATGAATTACGTGAAGTCATCAATGCGGTTCTCTACTTGGTAAAGACAGGCTGCCAATGGCGTTTATTACCTGCTGACTTTCCAAAATGGCAGATAACTTTCTATTATTTCAATACCTGGAAGAAGCAGGGAATTTGGAAGCAAATTCATGATGAATTAGTAAAGAGGACACGCAAGAAAGCCGGAAGGAAGGCATCTCCAACCGCAGGCATTATTGATTCGCAATCCGTGAAAGGAACATTCGTCAGTTGTCAAAGTAAGGGCTACGATGCAGGGAAAAAGATAAAAGGCATCAAGCGGCATATTCTGGTTGACACCATGGGTTTGGTGTTAGCCGTTATCATTCATAGCGCATCCATACAGGATAGAGGTGGTGCTGTATTGGCCATTCAATGTTTGAAACAGAAGTGGAAAAACATCAAGATTATCTTTGCCGATGGCGGATACATGGGTGCATTAATCAAAGACATCAAGCAACAATTTAAAATCACACTTGAAATTATAAAGCGAAACGAGTTGCATGTATTTAAAATACTCCCGAAATGATGGATTGTGGAAAGAACATTTGCATGGATAGACGCGAATCGAAGAAACTCAAAATATTATGAACGTCTGGATGACACCGGAACCGCCATGGTTTATATCTCCTCCATGCGGGTAATGCTTAATCGTTTGTGATATTTTATAATCTTAAACAGTCTCTTACACTTGAACCTCATACCCCCCTCCAACTTCCACTGTTCCCCAAAAGAAGATGTTTAGTGGAAACTAAAATGCCCGCACAACTTCCGGTGTCCCCCCCAAAATACATCTTCTTTTTCACCCATTCAAATACCATTTTCGTAAGCAGAGAAAAACCAGAAGCGCGATAACCAGCCGGATTATTCTCTTAACCCAAACAGGTAACCGGAGAACTGTCAGGATTTTTCTCTTAGCCCAAACAGGTAGCGCGACAACTGTCAGGATTATCCACTTAATCAGGACAGGTAACCGGAGAACTGTCAGGATTTTTCCCTTAACCCGATCAGGTAACCGGAGAACTGTCAGCATTATTTCCTTAACGCGAACAGTGAACACGACAACCGGCAGGATTAATCTTCTCCCTCTTCTTTCTCCGGCAAGCTCACAACCTTTTTTATACTGATGCATAGTAATAGTGTATTCATTTTATTTCATCTTTCATTCCCGCAAAAGGATTTTAGTATGATACGCATCAAAACCTCCAGTTTCACTGACCTGAAGCCTACCGATCTGGCAATGTCGGCACAGCAAAACGTGGATGCCGTTTCCTCCCAGCCCGAGTTTGCGGGCATTACACCGCTTCCTGCTGAAGTTCAAAATTTTATTCGTGACCTGAATGAAAAGATTGCGCTGGCTGCGCACGGCACGAAAATTCAAAAAAACGAGCGGAATGCGGCAAAAAGCATTTTACTTTCCTGCCTCGCGAAGTGGAGCAATTTTGTGTTGATGAAAGCCAATGCAAAAGCGAGCGAACAAGAGCAACTGCGCATTGTGCATGCTGCCGCATTTGTGCCCATTACGCGCGGCAGCAGCATCGGAGCGCTTTCAGCCGTAAAGAATCCGCGCGCAAAAACTCTTTCGCGCGCCATCGCCATTTCATGGCGGGCTTTACCGGGCGCCCATTCTTATCAGGTGTTGAAAACAGGGGGCTATGCTAATGAAAATTCCGTTTGGACGGAGGTGCAGATTACAACGCGCGTGCGCATCACGATGCCCAGCGCCCCTGCTGAAATTGTATCGTTCATCATCTATCCCTTAGGCACAGCCGGAAAGGGAACAGGCTCAACCATCGTTACCTGCCTTGCCGGATTATAGCTTGCAATAAAGTTTTCCTTTTTTTTACTTTGAGGGTAAAAAGCAAAACAGCCTCCGAACGCGAATTCCGGGGGTTGTTGTGTTTTTTGGGGGGCAGGGCGGCAGGTCAGCCTGAGCTTGTCGAAGGGTGGTGATTGCCCGCGCCATGCTTTGGTAAACTCAGCATGACGGCTCACACTCAAACTGGGTAACTACCAAAAAATTCTCCCGCCTTGCCTTTTTAGATTGCGTCTAAATAAGCTACCTTTGCCAAAATACCGAGCAATAGGTATTTACGCGATGTCAGAGGATTTAAAAACGATTGAACGCGCCACCACGAGCGACTACAAATACGGCTTCTACACCGATATTGAGGCGGATGCGATTCCCAAAGGGCTGAGCGAAGAGGTGGTGCGGCTGATTTCCAAAAAGAAAAACGAGCCTGAATGGATGCTTCAGTGGCGGCTGAAAGCCTATCGCGCATGGCTGGAAATGAAGGAGCCGGATTGGGCGTATGTGCATTATCCTGCCATTGATTATCAAAACATCATTTACTATTCAGCGCCTAAGAAAAAGCCGGAGTTGAAAAGCCTTGACGAGGTTGACCCTGAATTACTTTCGACTTTTGAGAAGTTGGGCATTTCGCTGGCGGAGCAAAAGCGCCTCACCGGAGTTGCTGTAGATGTGGTGATGGACAGCGTTTCCGTGAAAACGACTTACAAAGAGGAGCTTGCGAAAAAGGGTATCATCTTCTGCTCGTTCAGCGATGCGGTGCAGGAACATCCTGATTTGGTGAAGCAATACTTAGGCTCTGTGGTGCCGCATACGGATAATTTTTTCGCTGCGCTGAATGCTGCGGTGTTCAGCGATGGCTCGTTTTGTTATATCCCGAAAGGTGTTCGTTGCCCGATGGAACTGTCAACGTATTTCAGAATCAATGCCGCCAACACGGGGCAGTTTGAGCGCACGTTAATCATAGCGGATGATAATAGCTACGTGAGCTATCTCGAAGGCTGCACCGCACCGATGCGCGATGAAAACCAGTTGCACGCTGCAGTAGTTGAATTGATTACGCTGGATAATGCCGAAATAAAATATTCCACCGTGCAGAATTGGTATCCGGGCGACAAGAATGGAAAGGGCGGCATCTACAACTTTGTGACGAAGCGCGGCATCTGCAAAGGCGCGAATTCAAAAATTTCGTGGACGCAGGTGGAAACGGGTTCTTCGATTACATGGAAATATCCGAGTTGCATTTTGAAAGGCGATAATTCCATCGGTGAATTTTATTCGGTTGCCGTTACAAATAATTATCAGCAGGCTGACACGGGCACGAAGATGATTCATCTCGGAAAAAACACGCGCAGCCGCATTGTGTCAAAAGGAATATCATCGGGGCATGGCAACAACAGCTATCGCGGGTTGGTGCGGGTGAGTAAGAATGCTGAAAAAGCCTATAACTTCTCGCAATGCGATTCGCTGCTGATTGGCGACCGATGTGGTGCTCACACGTTTCCTTATTTGGAAATCAATAACGCCACCGCAAAGGTGGAGCATGAAGCAACAACCTCAAAAATCGGGGAAGACATCATGTTCTATTGCAACCAGCGCGGGCTTTCAACAGAAGAAGCGGTGAACCTGATTGTGAACGGCTATTGCCGTGAAGTATTCAAACAACTGCCGATGGAATTTGCAGTGGAAGCGCAGAAGCTGCTGGCGGTAAGTTTGGAGGGGTCGGTAGGATAAGAATAGTCGCGGGTCTGCGGGTCACGAGTTGCGAGTCAAGGGGGGAATTGTAAAAAGTAACATTGAGTATAAAATATACAGGATAAAAAAACAACCCGTGACTCGCGACTTAAAAAGGTATGAGCAAGATTGAGAGAATAGAAGATTTAATAATCTGGCAGAAAGCAAGGGAGTTGAATAAGATGATTTACGATATTACAAAAGAGGAAAGGTTTTCAAAAGATTACGCGCTTAAAGACCAAATCCGCAGAGCGAGCATCTCTGTTGCTTCAAACATTGCTGAAGGTTTTGAAAGAATGGGAGATGGAGAGTTTAAATATTTTCTGAGCGTGGTAAAAGGTTCGCTCGGTGAATTGAGAGCGCAACTTTATTTAGCGTTGGATACGGAATATATCTCGAAGGAAGTTTTTGATCGGCTGAATAATTTTTCTGTGGAACTCTCCCGCATGATAGGAAGTTTCATTTCCTATTTACACAACTCAAATAAACCCAAGACTCGTGACTCGCAGATCCGCGACTCGCGACTAAAACAATAAAAGATGTTACAAATAAAGAATCTGAAAGTAGAAGTTGATGGGAAAGAAATCATAAAAGGTTTGAGCTTGACGGCAAATCCTGGTGAGATTCATGCCATCATGGGTCCGAATGGTTCGGGAAAAAGTACGCTTGCTGCGGCTCTCTCGGGACGCGATGGCTATGAAGTGACGGACGGTGAAATCATTTTTAAGGGGAAAAACTTGCTTGAACTCTCCCCTGAAGAACGCGCGCGCGAAGGCGTGTTTCTTGCGTTTCAATATCCTATTGAAATTCCCGGTGTAAGCATGGCGAATTTTATGAAAGCCTCTGTGAACGAAATTCGCAAGCACAACAACTTACCCGCGTTGAATGCGGTTGAGTTTCTGAAGACAATGAAAGAGAAAATGAAGTTTGTGGAGATTGATGAGAAGTTGATTTCACGTTCCGTGAATGAAGGGTTTTCAGGCGGTGAAAAGAAACGCAATGAAATCTTTCAAATGGCGATGCTCGAACCAAAGCTTGCCATTCTTGATGAAACAGATTCAGGATTGGATATTGACGCGCTGAAAGTTGTTTCAACCGGAGTGAACAAACTGCGCAATGCGGAAAACATCTTCATCGTCATCACCCACTACCAACGCCTGCTTGATTATATCGTGCCTGATTTTGTGCATGTCTTATTTGACGGCAAGATTGTAAAAAGCGGAGAGAAAGGGCTTGCCTTGGAGTTGGAAGAAAAAGGATATGATTGGATTAAGAAAGAAGTTGCTGCATAGTCGAGAGTCTGCGAGTCAATGCAATAATTTACAGAAGAAAAAAAGAGTGAATACTATTTCAACAAAAAACACAACCCGCGACCCGCGACTCGCTGACTCGCAGACATTGCTGCGCAATGAAGCGCTTGCCGCATTTCAGAAACTCGGCTTTCCCACCACGAAAAATGAAGATTGGAAATACACCAACGTAATGCCAATGGTGAAAAACGGGTTTGAGCCTGTTACTGCAAAACCTGAATTGAAAAGTGAGTTGCATCTTGATACTATTGACCGCCTGAAAGCAAATCGTTTGGTATTTGTTGACGGTTGGTTTAATGAAAATTTTTCTGAAATTCTTGATGACAAGGCGCATCTCGTTATCAGCCCGATGTCGCGGCAGCAGGAGAACAATGCGCTTATCGGGCAGTATCTCGGAAAGCAATCCAATCAACGGCAGGATGGATTTTCGACATGGAACACCGCGCACTTTCAGGATGGCGCGTTTATCAGCATTCCTGACAATGTTGTGTTGGAGCATCCCGTGTTGCTCTATTCTATTTCTACCGGAGCCACACAGGGAAAAGTAATTGCGCCCCGCAACCTCGTGGTTGCCGGGAAGAACAGCCAAAGCTCGGTGGTTGTATGCTACCAAAATCTTACGGATGCAAAAACGATTACCGACACCGTTACTGAATTATTTGTAATGGAGAATGCGCGCTTAGATTATATCAAGATTCAATCGCGCACAAACGGCTACTCGCATATTGGAAATGTGTTTGTAAATCAGCAGGCAAACAGCCGCTTCAACTCGTGGACGATTACATTGGGCGGTGATTTGATTCGCAACAATCTGAACGTGCAACTGAATGGCGAAAACTGCGAAACGAATCTTTACGGGTTGTATGTTGTATCCGGCAAAGACCATGTTGATAATCATGTAACTGTTGACCACGCGCAACCGCATTGCTTCAGTAATCAATTGTATAAAGGGTTGCTGAACGGCTCATCAAGCGGGGCTTTTTGCGGACGCATTCTTGTGCGGCAGGATGCGCAAAAGACAAACGCTTTTCAATCCAATAAAAACATTTTGCTCTCCGATCAGGCGACTGTCAACTCAAAACCGCAGTTGGAAATTTTTGCCGATGATGTGAAATGCACACACGGTTCCACTTCCGGGCAAACGGATGAGGAGGCAATATTCTATTTACGCTCACGCGGCATCAGCGAGCAGCACGCTAAAAACATTCTGCATCACGCCTTCGCGTGGGAGGTGATTGAAAAAATCAGCAACCCGGAATTAAGGGAGTATCTCTCCTACTCGCTGATGATTGCGCTGAACAGGTAGTTTCAATTCGTAATTTCACCCTCAAAAATCAGTGAACAAAAATCGCTTTCTTCTTTTTCTATTTCTCCTTGCTGCCTTCCCCTTTTGGAAATTCATTTCCCACAAGCACCACAAACCACTCACTGATTCCCCCTACGGTAGCGGCACATCTGAAAATGCAGATGCTTATGAGCAATACCAATTCAACCGTTTGCACAATCCAGCAACCGGAACAATTCCAAATGAAATCAGAAAAAAAGAACTCGCCTTTGCCGCAACACTCCCACAAGACAACAGCCGTTCCGAAACATGGCAGTCACGCGGTCCCTACAACGTAGGCGGCAGAACACGCGCCCTCGCCCTTGATGACATGGATGAAAATAAAATTCTTGCCGGACAAGTAACTGGCGGTATGTGGCGCAGTGATGATGGCGGTGCAAGTTTTGTGAAGACAACAACAGCGCAGCAATTGCACAGCGTTACCTGCGTAGCGCAAGATACCCGCACAGGAAAAACCAACGTGTGGTATTATGGCACAGGCGAATCCTATGGCATCGTAAATGCTGCGGGATTTTCTTCCCAATTCAGCGGTGATGGCATTTTTAAATCAACCGATGGCGGCAATTCCTGGAGCCAACTTCCTTCAACAGTTTCCAATACACCTGCCACGCGCTTTCAAAAAAGAGATTTCGATTTCGTGTGGGAAATCGTTACTGACAAAACAAACACAACGGAAGATGAAGTTTATGCTGCTGTTGTAAATGGTATTTGGCGCAGCATTGATGGCGGAAATACATGGGATGCCGTATTGGGATTGGATACAACTATAAACGGAATTTCAGAATACACAGATATTGCAATTACAAGCACGGGAATTTTATATGCAACAGTCAGCAGCGAAACGCCAACAAAAGGAATCTGGCGCAGTGCTGACGGCATCAACTGGACGCGCATCACGCCCGCAGGATTTCCCATAAGCTATAATAGAATTGAAATCGGCATCGCGCCCTCTGATGAAGCACAGGTATTCTTCATCGCTGAAACTCCAAGCAGCGGAGCAACGGGACACAACCTCTGGAAATATAAATTCGTGAGCGGTGATGGCAGCGGTGCGGGCGGTGCGTGGTTAAACCGCACTGCAAATATTCCCAACGATAATTGCACGGGCTTCTACACATTTGATTTTGCAAAATTCAGTTCGCAGAGTTCTTATGATTTGTATGTTGCGGTGAGTCCTGCCGATACGAATCTTGTTTTTCTTGGCGGCACAAATATCTATCGCTCGCTCGATGGATTCACTACGCCTGCTTACAGTTGGATTGGCGGCTATCAATGCGACACGGCAAAAGTTTCCAACTACATTTATCCGAATCATCATCCCGACCAGCACAAATTGTTATTTCTTCCTTCGGATAATAATGTGGCAATTTCTGCAAGCGATGGAGGCGTAATAAAAACGCAAAACATCCTTGCTGATTCTGTTTCGTGGGAAAATCTCAACAACAATTACAACACCGGGCAATTTTATACTTGCGCCATTGAGCCGGGAAACACAACGAATGAAATGCTAGTGGGCGGCTTGCAAGACAACGGAACATTTCTTACGAACACGCTCGATTACACCACAAACTGGAAACATTCTTTTTATGGCGATGGCGGCTATTGCGCTATCACGCGCAACCGCACTAATTATTATCTCAGTTGGCAAACAGGCAAAGTGTTCAAGTTCGATATCAGCGATGACGGCACGGTGAACAACCTCACCCGCATTGACCCGCAAGGTGGCGGCAGCGCGTATCTATTTATTAATCCATTTATTCTCGACCCAACGAACGACAGCATCATGTATCTCCCTGCCGGAAGAACTATTTGGCGCAATGACGACCTCACTACAATTCCGCTGCTGGGTGATGAATACAATACGATTTCCACCGGATGGAATAAGCTGAACGGCACAAGCACAGGCATTGGGTTCACCGCGCCCTCCATCACCACGCTTGACATTAGCGAAGCAAATCCGCACATCCTCTATTTCGGAACAAGCAATGCGAAAGTGTATCGCCTTGACAGTTGCCGCACGAACACAACCCAGAAGGTGGATATTTCAGGAGCGAATTTTCCTGCGGGCGCGTATGTGAGTTGCGTGGAACCTGACAGATTGAATGCAGGGAATGTGCTTATTACATTTTCCAACTACGGCATTCCAAGTATTTTTCACACTACTGATGGCGGCACATCATGGAGCGATGTGAGTGGTAATCTTGAAGAGAATCCCGATGGCAGCGGAAATGGACCTTCTGTTGCATGGACGCATATTTATAATGACAGCGTTACGGTAAAATATTTTGCCGGTACAAGCATCGGATTATTTTCCACCACACAATTAGATGGCGCAAACACCGTATGGACGCAGGAAGGCGCAACCTCCATCGGCAACGTAGTGATTAACATGATAACCTCGCGCGTCTATGATAACAATATTGTAGTGGCAACGCATGGCAACGGCATTTACTCCAACAAATATTTTGAGCCGACAACCGTGCGCGAAAATGCGTTGACAAAAATTGATTCCAAGTTGTTTCCAAATCCCTTCACCGAAAACATTTCTATCGAACTCAATTTGAAACAACCCTCCTCCTTGCTCGTGCAGGTGTTTGATTTGAACGGAAGAATCATTGCAACAATTGCCGATAAAAAATCTTTCAGCGGGAAAGAAGTGTTTCAGTGGCGCGGTGGGAATTGCGCGGCAGGAGCTTATCTGCTGGTGATTCAGCAGGGAAAGAATAAGTTCTCGAAAAAAATAATGAAACTGTAACTTGTTTCTATCTTTCAGCCATGACAAAACCCGAACTTATCACCGTGCTTACAACAGAGCTAAAAGCGTTGCAAACCACGCTTCAGCAAACAACGAATGAAGCATTCTTCAAGAAGCCCGACCACAAATGGTCTGTTGCTGAAAACGTGCAGCATCTGCATTTGTCCGCCCGCCCGCTGAACCTTGCTTTTTCGTTGCCGAAAATTATCCTTCGGTTTTTCGGAAGTGCATACCGTAAATCATATCCGTATGATGAGATTGTGAAGCGCTATCAGCAATTGCTGAAAGATGGCGCGGTTGCCACAGGCGCTTATGTTCCGAGAGGTATTCCTGTAAAAGGCGATAAAGAAAAAATTATCGCCCGCTTCAGCAACACACACGAAACATTAATGAGCAAAGTGCAAAGCCTGCGCGAAGAAGATTTAGATAATTATTTTCTGCCGCATCCGCTGCTCGGAAAAATTACAATACGCGAAATGCTCTATTTCACGATTTATCACATCAGCCATCATCACAAGATTGTGAAAGAACGGGCATAACATTCTGCCTTCTGCTTATTTTTGGTGTACGGAAATTATGAAAGCCGCCATTCTTACCATCGGTGATGAAATCCTCTACGGGCAAACGGTAAATACAAATGCAGCGTGGATGGGCATCCAGCTTGCGCAAATCGGTGTGCGCGTGTATGAAACGCTCGTTGTTTCCGATGAAGAAGCGCACATCCTCAAAGGACTGAATCACGTGAAAGAAGTGGCTGACCTCATTCTTATCACAGGCGGTCTCGGACCCACGAAAGATGATGTCACCAAAACTGCGCTCTGTAAATTCTTCAATGTGGGATTGAAACCAAACCCTGTTATTCTTAAAGTGCTGGAAGATTTTTTTTTAAAGCGGGGATTGCCGATGCTGGAGAATAATATTCAGCAGGCAAACTTGCCGGAGAACTGTCTTGCGTTGCGCAACGCAAAGGGAACCGCATGGGGCATGTGGTTTGTAGATTGGGGCAAAGTGTTTGTTTCCATGCCGGGCGTGCCGTATGAGATGAAGCAAATCATGACCGATGAAGTGATTCCAAAAATCAAAGAAACATTTTCCTTACCAGTCATCATTCACAAGCATATTCTCACAGCCGCCATTCCCGAATCGTTTCTTTCAGAGAAGTTAGAGCCGTTTGAAGCGGAACTTCCTGCCGATATTAAACTCGCATATCTTCCATCAGCAGGAAAAGTAAAGCTGCGGCTCACAGGCGCGGGTGACGACAGAGCAATTCTCGAACAACGCATCAGCGAGCAGGCGGAAAAAATAAAAGTCCTAGCTGGAAAATATATTTACGGCTATGACAATGATGAATTTGAAGCGGCAGTAGGAAAAATATTGCAAAAGCAGGGCAAAACGATGAGCACCGCTGAAAGCTGCACGGGCGGCTACATTGCACATTTGATTACTTCCGTGTCAGGTAGTTCGGCATATTTTAAAGGCTCGGTTGTGCCTTATGCAAACGAAGTGAAGCGAAATATTCTTGGGGTGCGTGAAGCTACACTGAATGAACACGGAGCCGTGAGCGAACAAGCAGTGATTGAAATGCTGCGCGGAGTAACTGTTGAACTGAATACTGATTTCGGCATTGCAGTTTCGGGCATTGCAGGTCCCGGTGGAGGCACGCCAGAAAAGTCTGTGGGAACTGTGTGGGTGGCGGTAGGTTCGGCAGAAAACTTCAAAACGAAAATGTACAACTTCCCCGGTAGCCGCGAGCAAAATATTGAGTGGACAGCAGTAGTCGCGCTGGAGATGTTGCGCAAGTATTTGATTGATTCGTTGATTTGATAATCCGGTGATTCGGTAATTTGATTGATTAGATTTACACCCTGATTGCAAGGTGCTAGCAGCACTAAATAGAAACAGCTAAATTTTAATTCCTAATTTGTAATTTTTAATTCAGAAAGATGCCCCAGGTAGAAATCGTGATGCCCAAATTGGGCGAGAGCATTATGGAAGCCACCATTCTCAAGTGGCTCAAGAAAGAAGGCGACCGCATTGAACTTGATGAGCCTATCATTGAAATCGCCACCGACAAGGTTGATTCTGAAGTGCCTTCTACCGAAGCCGGTATTGTAGTGAAGTTGCTTTACAAAGAAGGCGATGTAGTACAAATCGGAAAGCCATTTGTTGTGATTGATAAAGAAGGCGCATCAACCCCCGCGCCTGCGCATGAAGAAAAAGTATTCGCAGTAGTCAACACTTCTACAGCCCCCGTTTCAAAAACAGAATACGCTCAACACACCACGCTCAACACACCACGCTCAACACCCTCCAATGGGGAAGACCGTTTCTATTCCCCGCTCGTGCTGAATATCGCCCGTAATGAAGGCATCAGCATGACCGAATTGGAGCGCATGCCCGGCACCGGCAGAGGCAACCGCGTTACCAAAAAAGACATTATCGCTTTTGTTGATTCCCGCTCGTCACGTCCCGCAAAAGTTGAACAAGTCGCATCACCAATCACACAAACCGCTACACCTCACCCTCCCTCCTCCACCCTCCACACCCAAAACACTGAAATTATCGAACTTGACCGCATGCGCAAACTTATCATGGAGCACATGGTGCGTTCTAAAAACACCAGTGCGCATGTCACTTCTTTTGTCGAAGCTGATGTTACCGCGATGGTGCAATGGCGCGACAAAGTGAAAGACAAATTTCAGGAGCGCGAAAAAGAAAAAATCACCTTCACCCCTCTCTTCATCGAATGCGTCATCAAAGCGCTCAAAGATTTTCCGCGCATCAACGCATCCGTGGATGGTGACAAGTTAATCGTGAAACGCGACCTCAATATCGGCATGGCAACTGCGCTTCCTTCGGGCAACCTGATTGTTCCCGTTATTAAAAATGCAGACTATTATAATTTGGTTGGCTTAACGAAACAAGTAAATCGTCTTTCAGAAAATGCGCGCACCAACAAACTCACTCCCGCTGACATTGAAGGCGGCACATTCACATTAAGCAACGTGGGCGTATTCGGCAACCTCATGGGCACACCCATTATCAACCAGCCCCAGCTTGCTATCCTTGCCACCGGAGCCATTAAGAAAAAACCCGTTGTAATTGAAACTTCCTCTGGCGACTCCATCGCCATCCGCAACATGATGTTCCTCTCGCTCTCGTATGACCACCGCGTGATTGACGGATTCCTCGGAGGCTCATTCCTCAGGCGCGTGGCTGATTATCTGGAAGCCTTTAATCCCGAGCGGGAATATTGATTAATTAAGAATTAATATTTACGAATTAGGAATGAAAAAGGAAATTTGTGATTCCTCATTCTCAATTCCGAATTGATTTTGGCGCGTACTGACTTTGTTTCTTCAACACATTAATTGATAGTCCGCCCGGATGAATCCCCGCCAGCCTGCCCGTTTCAAACGGATACGTTCGGGCGGGAATGATTTTGTCGGGATGGCATTCGGACGGGCGCTCACGGAAAGAAGAAAACAGTATCTGTAAGATAAGTCAGTTTACATCAGGCTTATTCAGGTTCCTGAGTTTTACAATTTCACTGGTTTTCTTTTTCTCTGATTGTTTGGGATTCTCAATACCTTCTGATAAAACATTCTCTCTGCGCGTGAAAGCATGGAGGATGTCATGGAATTGGAAAATCAGCATCTCGGGAATATGTGTAATACTTTCTTGCTCATGGAGGGCTTTCATGATTACCTGTCGCATCCACCAGATTGCATAGAGGCGAAAACTTACCATCTTGCTTTCATCAAAACGGTGCGCAGCTTTCAGCAAGCCGATTTTTGCATGGAGCATCAACTCGTTGGTCGGCAATACTTCATTTATATATTTAGCGACAACAGTGTCTAAGAGTTTGGAATAAGAATCTGAAAGCTCAGGAAATGCCGATAAGTCGCCCGACTGAAAACGCGCGCATAATTCCAAATCAAGAGCGGGAGATTTTTCCTTCCTTCCTATGATTTTTTTTCGGGTAAATAATTTTTTTATGATGCGCATAGATTGAGGGTGAAAAGAATGTACGGCTACATCATCCGGAAGTTTCACAATAGCCCCGACCTTCAGGTCGGGGTTAAGAGCCGATGCTAAGACTATTAAGGGCTTCAGCCCTTTTTGTGCTGTGAATAACTGCCGAAATCCTGCATTGCAAAGCGGGTAATTTTACTATTCGTGAAAGCCAAACAATGCACACGCACCTGTGTATTAAGCAGGGCAAGGCTTCGAGGCTTACCAACCTGAATAGGCTATCATTGTAAACTTGGTAGTTGTCATTGCGGACTTGTTCCGCAATCCACTTTTCAAGGACATGCCCGAATCCCGCATGTGCGGGAGCATGACACACTAACAACCAACAACTATCAACTGACAACTAACATGAGTGCAACATACACGGAAGACAACATTAAATCCCTTGATTGGAAGGAGCATATCCGCCTGCGCCCGGGGATGTATATCGGTAAGTTGGGCGATGGCTCTGCGCCTGATGATGGTATTTACGTGCTGCTGAAAGAAACCGTTGACAACTGCATTGACGAGTTCGTGATGGGAAATGGGAAAAATGTGGACATCGCAATCAAAGACAGAACCGTTACCATCCGCGACTATGGGCGCGGCATTCCGTTGGGCAAAGTGATTGACTGCGTTTCCGTAATCAATACGGGTGCGAAATATGATACGAAGGCGTTCAAGAAATCAGTCGGGTTGAATGGCGTGGGAACGAAAGCGGTGAATGCGCTCTCCATTTATTTTAAGGTAGAAGCATTCCGCGAAGGGAAAGCAAAACAGGCTGAGTTTGAACGAGGGGAGATTACGAAGGATTATAAAATACAGGATAGCACACAGCGTTCGGGAACTAAAATCACGTTTATTCCCGATGAAAAGATGTTTCACAACTTTCAGTATCGCATGCAGCATGTGGAGCGCATGTTGTGGAACTATGCTTACCTCAACCCCGGGCTTACCCTCAATTTCAACGGACAAAAATTTTACTCTGAAAACGGCTTGAGTGATTTGCTGAAAGCGAATCTGTCGGAGGAAACGCTGTATCCCATCATTCACATTAAAGACGAAGACATTGAATGCGCGATAACGCATATCAATTCTTATGGCGAAGAATATTATTCCTTCGTAAACGGGCAGCACACCACGCAGGGCGGAACGCATCAAGCTGCTTTCCGCGAAGCGTATGTAAAGACAATTCGTGAGTTTTATAAAAAAGAATATGACGCAGTGGACATTCGCGGTTCGATTGTCGCAGCTATCGCGGTGAAGGTGATTGAGCCGGTGTTTGAATCGCAAACCAAGACTAAACTTGGCTCGCTGGAAATCGAACCGGGCGGCACTTCAATGAAGACGTTCGTAAACGATTTTCTCAAAAAGCATCTCGACAATTATCTGCATCAGCATAAAGATGTGGCAGACGCGCTGGAGAAAAAAATCCTGCAAGCGGAAAGAGAACGTAAAGAATTATCGGGCATTCAAAAGCTCGCCCGCGAACGCGCCAAGAAAGCAAATCTGCATAACAAAAAACT
The DNA here is from genome assembly GCA_034440455.1 of Chitinophagales bacterium. Taxonomy (GTDB): domain Bacteria; phylum Bacteroidota; class Bacteroidia; order Chitinophagales; family CAIOSU01; genus JAWXCB01. The sequence continues at coordinate 1,273 of JAWXCB010000082.1, read as the reverse complement.
GCGCGATTGCCGCATTCACTACAATACAAACGATGACCGCAACAAAGAATCCACCATCTTCATCACTGAAGGAGATTCCGCTTCCGGCTCGCTCACTACAGCGCGTAATGTTTCAAGTCAGGCTGTGTTCAGTTTGCGTGGAAAGCCGCTCAACTGCTACGGCTTAACGAAAAAGATTGTGTATGAAAACGAAGAGTTCAATTTGTTGCAAGCGGCATTGAATATTGAAGACGGCTTGGATGAATTGCGCTATAATAATATTGTCATCTCCACCGATGCTGATGTGGACGGGATGCACATTCGCCTGTTGCTCATCACGTTCTTCCTGCAATTCTTTCCCGATTTGGTAAAGAACAATCATTTGTATGTGTTACAAACTCCGCTGTTCCGCGTGCGTGACAAAAAGGAAACTTTCTATTGTTATAATGAAAAGGAAAAGCAGGAAGCGATAAAGAAATTGAAAGGCAAACCAGAAATCACACGATTTAAAGGCTTGGGAGAAATTTCACCCGATGAATTCAAACAATTCATTGGCGAGGATATTCGCTTAGAGCCTGTTACAATCGGGCTCGAAGAGAAGGTGCAGCAGTTGCTTGATTTCTATATGGGAAAAAATACGCCTGAACGACAGGATTTTATCATACAGAATTTGAAAATTGAAAAACTGGCGGTGGAAGAAGCAGCGGTAGCGTAGGCTGGCGCGCTTGCTGTCACCCTGAGCGAAGTCGAAGGGTGGGCGCAGGCTTCACCATGATTCGATAAACTCAGCATGACTTAAAACAATGACAAATAAAGAAAATCAAAATCCGGAAGAAACAAACGGACATGACCCGGAAATGAATGGGAATGGAAACGGTCATTTGCAGAATGTGATCCAGGTTTCCGGAATGTATAAGGAATGGTTCCTGGATTACGCATCGTATGTAATTCTCGAACGCGCGGTTCCGCATATCAATGATGGTTTGAAGCCCGTGCAGCGCAGAATTTTACATTCGCTCTATGAAATGGATGACGGACGTTTCCACAAAGTGGCAAACGTCATTGGCAACACAATGAAATTTCACCCGCATGGAGATATGTCCATTGGGGATGCATTGGTGCAATTAGGTCAAAAGAACTTGTTGCTCGACATGCAGGGCAACTGGGGAAACATTTATACAGGCGATGGCGCAGCCGCTTCACGTTATATTGAAACTCGCCTTTCGAAGTTTGCGCTTGATGTTGTCTTCTACCCGAAAACTACCGAGTGGCAAGCATCATATGATGGTCGCGC
>JAWXCB010000081.1:0-22893 GCA_034440455.1 Chitinophagales bacterium | reverse complement strand
GGGTGTTCCTGTTAATTGCACAGGAATATTCTGGTCGCAGAAAGTTTGAGCAGGACCTGCATCAACAATTGGTAGTGGATTAACACTGACGATTGCCACGTTCGTGTTCACACAAGAATTTCCATCAACGCCTCTCACGGTGTAAGTCGTTGTTGTAATTGGATTTGCGGTAACGCTTGCCCCAACCGAATCACTCAATGTCGCAGTTGGATTCCATGAATAATTTACTGCACCGCTTGCGTTCAAAATTGTTGAACCGCTTTCGCAAATTGTTGGAGAATTCACCGTGATAGTTGGAAGCGGATTCACGGTGATTGCAATCGTGTCTTGCGATAAACACGTTCCCGTTCCGATGGAATATACAATTGTGTTTTGTCCAATCGTAGCATTCGCAGCAGTAAAGAAATCAGTTGCAACACCGCTTCCAGTCCATGTGCCGCCAATTGGTGTTGGATTATTCTGTGCATTCAAATCAACAGGACTTGCATCAACGCACACCGGAAAATCATTTCCTGCATTCGCGATTGTCGGGACAATTACCGTCATTGTTGTTACATCATTATTCGAGCAGAAATTTCCATCAGTGAAACTATACGTGAGTTGATGCTGACCAACTCCGGCAGTTGATGGATTGAAACTTCCCGTTGTTGAAACTCCTGTTCCAGTCCATGTTCCGCTTGCGGGAGTTCCTGTTAATTGCACAGGAATATTCTGGTCGCAAAAAGTTTGAGCAGGACCTGCGTCAACAACGGGAAGCGGATAAACGGTTACGGTTGACGTTGCAGTATTTACGCAGTTATTGCCATCAGTTCCTGTAACGATGTAGGTTGTAGTTGAAACTGGATTTGCGTTTACACTTGCTCCACTTGTTGCATTCAACCCCGTTGCAGGTGACCAATTGTAAGTGTCTGCTCCATTCGCATTTAGCGTCATAGAATTTCCAATGCAAATGGCAGGTGAATTTACAGTTACAACCGGAAGAGGATTAACTGTGATAATGATTACGTCACTTGCAAGGCAAGTTCCTGTTCCGAAGCTATACGTGATATTATTCAAGCCAATATTCGCATTAGCGGGATTAAAATTATTTCCAAAAACTCCTGTTCCGCTCCATGTTCCGCCCGATGGCGTTGGATTGTTTTGCAAATTCAAATCAACAACTGCCACATCTCTGCAAAGTATCAAATCATTTCCCGCAACAGGCACGGTAAGCGTTACCACAGTTATTATTGTGATGTCATTATTAGAGCATCCGTTTCCATTGGTGAAATTGTATGTAATGGTGTGTGCGCCAACTCCTGCATTCGCGGGGTTGAAACTTCCAGTTGGAGAAACGCCTGTCCCGCTCCATGTTCCATTGTTCGGTGTTCCCGTCAATTGAATCGTTGTGTTTTGTTCGCAGAAAGTTTGGTCAGGTCCCGCATCAACAACAGGCAATGGATTTACGGTAACAGTTGCTGTTGCTGTGTTTGTGCATCCGCTTCCATCAGTTCCGGTTACAGTGTATGTTGTGGTTGAATTTGGATTTGCGGTAACGCTTGCTCCCGTTGTTGCGCTCAATGCTGTTGCAGGCGACCATGAATAAGTTGTTCCGCCATTCGCATTCAGCGTTACAGAATTTCCCGCGCACACCGAAGGAGAATTCACAGTGATGTTCGGTTGCGGATTTACGGTAATCACAACTGCATCGCTCGCTTCGCAAGTTCCTGTGCCTGTTGTGTAGGTAATTGTGCTTTGTCCATTGAAGGCGAGTGATGGGGTGAATGTGCCAAATAGCACTCCCAATCCGCTCCATGTTCCACCGGTTGGCGTGGGGTTTAATTGTGTATTTAAATTGATTGCGCCCGCATTTCTGCAAACGGGAAAATCATTTCCGGCATTTGGAATTGTTGATGGAATCACAGTAATCGTTACGTTATTATTTCCCGAACATCCGCCTGCGTTTGTGAAATTGTAAGTGAGCGTATGTGTGCCGAGTCCCGCATTTGCGGGGTTAAAACTTCCGCCCGATGTAACTCCTGTTCCGCTCCACGTTCCGCCATTCGGAGTTCCGGTTAGTTGCACCGGAATATTTTGATTACAAAAAGTTTGGTCGGGACCTGCATCCACAGTCGGGGTGTTTGTGATGGTAACTGTTGCCGTTGCTGTATTCGTGCAGCCATTGCCATCTGTTCCGGTAACAGTGTATGTTGTGGTTGAAGTCGGATTTGCTGTAACGCTTGCTCCTGTAGTTGCACTCAATGCCGTTGCTGGTGACCATGCATAAGTATTCGCACCGCCTGCATTCAGCGTGATGGAACTTCCAATACAAATTGTTCCCGAATTCACCGTTACGTTTGGTCGCGGATTTACATTCACCGTTACTTGCGCTGTGTTTGAGCAGCCCCCGCTTGTTCCCGTCACAATGTATGTTGTCGTTGAATTAGGATTTGCGGTAACTGTCGCGCCTGTTGTTCCGCTCAATCCTGTCGCGGGCGACCAAGTATAAGTATTCGCTCCGCTTGCATTCAGTGTTGCTGATTGTCCTGCGCAAATTGTAGGTGGATTATTTACAGTAACATTTGGCAAAGGATTTATTGTAACAGTTGTTGTTGCAGTGCTTGAACAACCTTGCGCACTTGTTCCTGTTACGGTGTAAGTAGTTGTTGTGCTTGGATTTGCAGTAACAATTGCTCCGCTTGTTCCGCTCAATCCTGTTGATGGCGACCAACTGTAACTCGTTCCACCGCTTGCTGTCAGCACGGTTGATTGTCCTGCGCAAATTGCGGGAGGTTGTGTTACTGAAATATTTGGCAATGGATTGATTGTAACGATTGCTATTGTGGTGTTGGAGCATCCATTGGCGTTTGTGCCAGTCACAGTGTAAGTAGTTGTTGAAGTTGGATTTGCAGTAACTGTCGCGCCTGTTGTTGCGCTTAATCCCGTTGAAGGCGACCACGAATAAGTATTCGCTCCGCCAGCAGTTAGTTGCACGCTGCCGCCTGTGCAGAGCGGTGATGGATTATTCACCGTAATGATTGGCAATGGATTTACCACAACATTTATTGAAGCTGTATTTGTGCAACCCAATCCATCAGTTACAACAAGCGTGTATGATCCTGCTTGCAGAATTGTCGCGTTGTTAATAGAAATATTTTGATTGCCTGATGTAAAACCAAGCGGACCTGTCCATGTATAAGTAACGCCATTGATTGGATTCGCATTAATCGTAATCGTTTGTCCAGCGCATTCAGGTGAGTTGGAAGAAAGCACAGGAACGGGTGGGGGAGGAGCAATCGTGAAAGTTTCCGTGTCGTTTCCTGTACCGCAAACATTCGTTGCGGAAAGCGTTATAGTAAATGTTCCACTGTTGCCGTACGTGATAGCTCCCGGATTTTGCGAAGTGGATGAAGCAGGATTCCCTCCGGGGAAACTCCAACTCACATTCGTAAGCGAACTGTAACAGGGATTAATGACAGCATTCGGGTTAATCGTATTTCCCGCACAGATATTTGGAAGTGGAGCAATCACAACTTCGGGAATTTTATCAACCGTAATTGTTTTTGTTTCCGTATTTGTTCCGCAGTTGTTTGTGATAGTGAGCGATAGCGTGAACGTGCCTGAACCGTTTAACGTGATGAATGGAGATTGCGAACCCGCATTACCCGATTGAAAATTCCAACTACCGCCCGAAGTGCATAAAGAACCGTTATGCGTTACCGTCCATAAATAAACTGTGTTTGCGCAGGAGAAAACAGTGTTGGAAGTGTTAGTTATTAAAAGAGTTAATGGCGCGCACCCTGTCAACGAAGGCATAGTAAAATTCGCATCAGGATTTTCCGCCACGCACACGGGTCTATTTGTGGTGTCGCTGCCGCATGGATTAGAAACAATCAGCCGCATGTTATATAATCCTGCTTGTGTGAAGTTGATGCTCACCGGGTCGGGTGTTGACATATTTCCGGCAGCGAGCGTCCATCCTGTTGCGGGCGTAAGCGTCCATCCGCCTTGCAGCGTGGTGATACATGCTCCCTGATTGGTGATGTACGTTCCTTCTGTAGTGCTGGTGAAATTAACGGTGCTTCCTACGCAGATGTCGGGTGGGGGCGTGAAGGTGAAATCTGCTACAGGCCCACCTCCCAAGCGGATAGGTTCAACGAGTGCTGCGGTGGTTCCACAAGGATTCTCCGCAACAATCCGCACATGAAACGCATTTGTAAATCCTCCAAGGCTTGTGAAACCACAGGAGGAAGTAGTGAAGTTGTGTATATAGGACGAAGGTGGAGGATGCTGATATACAACAGGCGCGCTGCCATCATTCACAGTGATGGTATAAGTTGTGCCGGGAGGGTTATTGCCAAAGTTGGTAATGGGAAAAGTGATTTGCTTGTCGGTGCAGATGCCCGTTGTGCCTCCGGGATTCGCCAAACCGATTTCGGGATTTCCTCCGCTGAAGACAGGATAGGTAGTTGTTGCCGTGCATCCGTTGGAGCCTGTAACAGTAAGCACGATGTTAAAATAACCCTGCCCTGTATAGGTGTGCGCTGTTCCGTTGGGCAAGGTCGCTCCGTTATAGGGAGTCGAGCCATCGCCCCAGTTTATTGTGTAATTCGTGTTGTCTGCTTGAGTGGTTGACGAATTATTGATTGTAAGAATTGATCCTCCGCCTGCATCACAAAATGTCCAAGGTTCAAAAATATCCTGGTCTTCAATGGTAGCATCTGGTTTTCTGCGGATGGTTACATTTTGTGAAGTTGTTGCCGTGCATCCTCTTGCATCGGTAACAGTGAGCGATACATTATATGTCTGCGTTCCTGTGCCTGAGGCAGGATTGAAAGTAAACGATGGATTCGCCTGTGCCGAAGTTCCTGCCCCGCCAAAATTCCATGAATAGGTGTAAGGCGCTTGTCCACCCGTTCCGGTTGAAGTGAAACTGTTTGCCGTTCCTGCGCAGCCATTGTTGTTTGTAAAAGTGAAACTTGCCGTTGGTTTCGGATTTACTGTGACAGAGACTGACGCAGTTGCTGTGCATCCCGCAGCGTCAGTAATAGTTACCGAGTAAGTTGTTGTTATGGCAGGAGTAACGGATGTTGTGCTGCCACTTCCGCCTGATGACCAGCTATACGTGATGGGCGCGGTGCCGGTGGCATTGGCTGTTAAAGTGATGCTGTTGCCAGCACAGACAGAAGGAGGATTGGGTGTAATGGAAACGGAGCATTGCGCAAACACTTGGTTTGCACAGAAAATTGCCAGAAGGGTAGAGAGAATTACTATCCTGTTTTTCATGACTGCTTCCGCTGCTTAGTGAAATTTGCGGAAACTGAAATCCCAAGATAGAGAGAATTATGCTGTTTTTCAGAGTTTAGAGGAAAGAATTATTTCAATGACCAATTCCCCTCTGTAGAAGTGCTTTGACGTAGGAAGATTCATTTTTTTTCATAGCTGCACGAGTGTTAGGTGCAGTAGTTCTTCTTTTTTTAGTTCACACTCCCATAATCGCGTAACTGTCCAGCCGTTGTCAGTTAAGTTTTTTGTTACTTCCTTGTCCCGCTGTTTATTGCGATTTATTTTAGCAGTCCAATAAGCTTTATTGTTTTTCGGTTTTGTGTTGCGACAACTATGTCCATGCCAAAAACAGCCATCAACGAAAATTACAGTTTTAGTCTTAGGAAAAGTGAAGTCAGGTTTCCCGAATAACTTGTAGTTCCTTCTCCAGCCAGTAATGTTGTTCGACTTGAAGTACTCTATAAGTTTGATTTCTGTTGATATGTTGCGACTACTCTTTACTTGTCGCATAATCTGACTGCGTTGTTTCTTGGTGAAAACATCAGCCATTTTTAACTACTGTTATCCAAGTCTTGTCAAAGCCAAGTTCTTTTAAGGCATTTTCTTTATCAAGAGTGTTTGGTTTCTTAATCTTTATTACGAGGCATTTTTTAGGAACAGTTTCAATAATAGTAAACTGCATGCCGTGACGTTGCCAAGTAAAACGATGTTCGCCTGATAGTTTTTCAAAACCTTCAAGATTTTTTCTATCGTTCCACCTCCACTTGAACAAATCCTTTTTGTATTGGATAGTTTTAAATTCAAAAACCTTTACTTCTAATAAGTCATTTGATTTTATGAGGACTCCTGTTCTTAGGTTGTTGAATTTTTTCTGAACATCAGCTACTCTTTGATTGTAAATATCAAGAACATTATTTCCTATTGTAGTCGGATTGGCTTTGGTGTCAATCTTTTTGCCAAATGAAAATGTAGGAGAATTTCGCCCTGAAATTAATCTCACTTTATCTTGAGAACTTGGTTTTGGAGCTTTAACTGTTTTTGCACCCCATGCAGTATTGCCCATCACAACATCATCTAATCCAACATTAGAAGGTTTCCATTGAGCACCAATACAATTTGCAAAAATATTCTCCCAATCGCCACCTTCCAAAATTGGTTTCCCTCTTGACGCAAGTAAGTAAATCAAGTCCTTCCCTAAGTCATAAGGAAATTGTTTCGGAAACTTATTGAGAGGAAAAGCAAAAGTGGATTTCTTTGCTTTTCTAAGTTTGGGAGATTTATCTTTTGCCATAATCTACTTCATATTCTCTCAAAACCGATGTCATGTCCATCGTTTTAGCTACGTACGGCAAGAGTTTTAAAATAACCGCCTTAACAATGTTTACTGGAACTGCATTGCCCGCTTGTTTCCGTGCTTGACTATCGTTCACAACTATATTGTAGGTGTCGGGAAATCCTTGCAAGCGAAACATTTCTCTTGGCGTCAAACGTCTTTCTCCGTTTACGAGCAGATAATTATAAGAAGCTCCTACGCGTAAGGCGCATGAATATGGGTAAGAGCAGATGTTTCCTGCTTTGTTCTCGTGCCAAATAGAAAGTTTATAAGCTGATTTGTGTTTTTCCTTTCTCCTCTGCTTAATGTAGTCCGATGCGTAATATTTTTTATCAACTCGTTTTTCAAGAACTTCACTTAATGGTTTGAATGGGCGAATGGGTGAAGGGTAAGAAAACATTATGGGTTCACGATGTCCTACGATAATTACTCGTTCTCTTTTTTGAGGTAACCCATAGTCAAGCGCGTTCAAAACCGCATATTGAACATGATAGCCTAAATCCTTTTGTAAAGTTTTGATGATGGTTTTCAGTGTCTTGCCACCGTTGTGTCCAACAAGTTGTTTTACGTTTTCAAGAACAAAAGCCTTTGGCTTTTTATGTTTGATAATTCTTGCTATGTAAAAAAAAGAGTCCCGCGAATGTCATTAAAGCCTTGCATTTGACCGATGATGCTAAACGGTTGGCACGGAAATCCGACAAATAGAATGTCGTGGTCTGGAACCGTCTTTTCATCTACTTCGGTTATGTCGCCTTTTGGTCGGTGTCCGAAGTTGGCTTCGTAACTGTCTTGGCAGTAATCATCAATGTCAGATGAAAAAACGCAGTCAGGAGTGAGGTTGTTTTCCTTGCAGGCTTCGTCCATCGCTACACGAAATCCTCCAATTCCGCAGAAAAGGTCTATAAATTTTATTTTCTCCATTGCAAGTTTTCAGTTTTTCCAAATCTAACATTTAGTTTTTTTTTGTCAGCGAGAATTTCTCAATAGGTATTTTGTTCGCTTGGTCGTGGGTTTCGGTTCGGTCAATAATTGTGCAAACATTGATTATAAATCAACCTTTCTTTTGTTATACATCCAGTGTAAGTAAAGTAAATGTTTCTTTTAGTCAAAGTCCCTTCCACCAAGGCATTACTTTTAGCCCCCCTTCACCACAATCAAATAATTCCCCTGCGACTTCACTACTTTCACAGCGGTGTTTTTGGTAATCAACTCTCCATCGGAGATGGCATCATAGCGCTCGTTGTCAATCTCAATTGAACCTGCGGGGCGCAGGTCGGTGATGGCAATACCCATTTTTCCGGTGAGGCTACTACCTGACGATGTTTGGCTTACGTAGCCTTCAGCGCTTTTTTGTGTATCAGCAAGCACGAGCTTACTGAAAGGACCTTTGAACATCAGTTTTTCTGCAAAGAGTAAAAACATCACCACCGCAGCGAGCAGCGTGAGCACCACGCGAAACAATGCAACAGAAACTTCCTCCATCCCCGTGAAAGTGAAATCAAACACCACATTGCGGATGAGCGAAAGCGTTAGCCCTGAGACAATGAATACGATGCCCGCAATGCCTGCAATGCCGAAGCCGGGTAGTACAAAAATTTCAACTGCGAGTAACCCAATACCTGCGAGGAAGAGCAGGATTTCCCAGTTTTCAGCAAGCCCTTCAAGATAGAGCGGGGCGAAATAAAGTACGGCTGCAACGATGGCTGCGGCAAGGGGAAATCCGACACCGGGAGTTTGTAATTCAAAATAAATTCCCCCGATAATCACCAGCATCAAAATGCCGCTCACAGCCGGATTGAGCAGCAGCGCGATGAAATTGTCAAGCGCGCTTTGCTCGTGCGCAATCAATTCATAATCAGCGATTCCAAGCAATTTGATTACTTCAGTAATTGAAGCCGCTTCGCCTTCGCAGTAGCCATTTTTCATTGCTTCAGAAGTGGTGAAGGTGAGGGTGAATCCCGAATCAATCACATCTGGAATAGCGCTCGTGTTGTCAACCATTGCTTCGGCAATCTGCGGGTCGCGTCCCTGCGCCTCGGCTGTGGCGCGCATCGTGCTGCGCATGTAGGATTGGTATTTGTCGGGCATCTGCTCGCCTTCACCGCCAACGACCGTAGCCGCGCCAATGCTTGCGCCCTTGTTCATATAGATACTGTCGCAGGCAATCGAAATGAGCGCGCCTGCCGAAGCGGCATTATTATCAATCCACACGGCTATGATGGGTTTTGCTTTCAGCAACTTCGTGCGAATGGAATCTGCAATGTTTACCATGCCGCCATAGGTGTTCATGCGGATAATGATGTAATCGGCTTGCATCGCTTCAGCTTCATCTACCGCATGTTGAACGAGCCGCCATGCCGCAGGGAAAATTTCTTCAGTGAGTTCAAATGTGTAAATCTTTTTTTTGCCTTGAATAGGAGTGATGGTCTTTTCAGAAACAGTATCCGAGTATTGTTCGACAGGAGTAGTTGTTGTGAGCGCGTTCGTATTGCTACTGTCTTGCGCAAATGCCGGAATGTTTAATAAAGTACACGCAAGCAACAGCATTGCTGTGAACATCTTATTTCTATTTGCAAAGGGACGCGGCATGTTGGCTTTATATTTGAGTGTGGTAAAACTTATGGTAAAATTACAGAATCGGCATTCAAAGCGTCATTGCGAGCGAGGAACGAGCGAAGCAATCTCATCTGTTGATACATCTAAAAATCATCCCCCTGCCTGCGCTGATAGCCTGCGCATCCCCCTTCGCACACGCGCAATACCTCCGCGCAAGGGGGACGATAGCGTCATCGGCATATCGGCACATTGGCTCATTATTTCATCATTGTGTTTTTTTTCTTTCACCTTATTTGCCCAGCAAGACGTTACCCTGCACAAAGTGATAAAGGGCGAAACGCTCTATTCGCTGTGCAAGCGCTACCAAGTGGACATGACGGATGTGATTGTGCTCAACAACATGGGCAACAGCGGCTATTCGCTTGCGCTGGGGCAAACGCTGAAAATCCCTGCGGCAAAGAAGCCTGTGTATCTTGCCGATTTAAAAGCAGCGCGTGTTGCAGATGATGGTTACATAACCCACGTGGTGAAGCAGGGTGAAACGCTTTACAGCATTTGCCGCAGCTACAACGGTGTCACCGTGCCGATGCTGCGCGAAAAGAACAACCTGAAAAGCGATACGCTTGCCATTAGCCAGAAGCTCATCATTCCGCAGGAGTTGAATGTGAAGTCGGCTTACAAAGACGTGAAGAAAGCCCCCGCGCAGCAAAAAATGCCGCTTGAAAAACAATTTCTCGCTGCCGAAAAAACAACTGAAACCGCTGACATCAGCAGGGGAGTGGCTACCTGGATTCAGGGCGAGGGCGAGAACATGAAGAACTATTACGCGCTGCACAAAACCACGCCCCTCGGCACGGTGATAAAAGTGCGCAACCTGATGAACAACCGTACCACATATGTGAAGGTGGTGGGCAAGCTGCCCGACACGGAAGAATATAAAAGCACCACCATTAAACTATCGGGCGCAGCGGCTTATGCCTTGCAAGTACTCGATGCCAAGTTTCTCGTAGAATTAACTATGCCGCAAACTGCCAAGGCGGTGGATGAAAGCAGGAAGTAAGTTGGAGTTTGAAGTTTATAGTTCGACCCACTTTAAACTGATGAGTGCATACATTTCGAGAACACTCGATTACGCCAACCACTTATTTAAAAGCAACCATCCCCGCGCTTTTCTTTTCTAATAGAGACTTCTGTTAACTTTGGTTTATCCGCTCCATTCAACCCATGAAACAATGAGAAAATATTGTCTGTGTGCTTTGCTGGCTCTGCAACCGTTTCTTTCGTTCGGGCAATTTTTATTTAACAAGCAAACGAATATCCCTCTTACCGATGGAGCAAAAACGCTGCTCTATCCCTGGGCGGGCGGCTTGAACAATCCACAGTTTTCCGCTGCCGACCTTGATAATGATGACACGCTTGATTTGGTGATTTTTGACCGTACCGGAAATAAAGTCATCACATTTATCAATCATGGCACAGCAGGCATGGTTGATTATGAATACAGACCGGAGTATGAACCTGCGTTTTCAAAATTCCATCAGTGGATGCTGATGCGCGATTTCGATTGTGATGGCATTGACGATGTATTTACTTACGAGATTGGCGCGATTGATTATTACAAAGGCAGGTTCGACACGGCAAACCGTCTCGTGTTTGATTCTGTTACTACGTTTAAATATCCATCGTTTTCAGGCATCCTTCCGATTTTTATTACTTCCATTGATATACCTGCCATTGAAGACATCAATGGTGATGGCGACCTTGATATTCTCACGTTTGAGCAGCTTGGCGGTGTGGTTGATTATTTTGAAAACCAATCGCAGGAGTTGAGCGGCACTTGTGGCGACACTGTTATTTTCCGGAAAGTTTCCCCCTGCTGGGGCGATTTTTATGAACCGAGCACTACCAATGTATGTATTCTTGATTCATGCGGTGGGTTTGAAGTGGATAGTTGCGTGTTTGCGCTGAAAACAGAAACACAGGCAGTCAGCACAGGACAAGCGCGGCACGCTGGCTCTACGCTGCTGGCGTTTGACGAAGATGGCGATGGCGATAAGGAATTGATACTCGGTGATATTTCTTTTGACCGCATCAACCGCCTTGTGAATGGCGGCAATCTCACTTGCGCAGATATGATTGCGCAGGATTCCGCATTTCCTTCTTACAACACTTCGTATCGCAGCCCCATTTTCCCCGCATCATTTTATGTGGATGTAAATAATGACGCATTGAAAGATTTGCTTGTGGCTCCCAACGCCACTAAAACTTCAGAAAATTACAGTTGCTCGTGGTATTACAAAAATGTGGGAGCAGCCGACAGCGTGGTGTTTGATTTCCAAACCGACACATTTCTTGGTGACGAGATGCTTGATTTGGGCGAAGGCGCGCATCCGGTTTTCTTTGATTACAACAGCGATGGCTTGTTGGATTTGGTTGTCGGTAACTATGGGTATTATGTGAATGGCGTTACTTACCGCTCTGGTCTTGCATTACTTGAAAACACAGGGGATTCGCTGTTGCCGCAATTCAACCTTATTTCTCGCGATTATGAAAATGTTTCTGCTCTGAATCGGAAAGCAATCACCCCCGCATTTGGCGACATGGATGGGGATGGTGATGAAGACATGATTGTGGGCGAGTTTGACGGGTTCCTGCATTATTATGAAAACACCGCAGGCTTGGGCAATGCTGCCAACTTCACGGTTTCGATGCTTAATATGTTTGGCATTGACGTGGGGCAATTCAGCGCGCCTTTTATTTATGATGTGAATGGCGACTCGCTGCCTGATTTGGTGGTGGGTGAAAAAACAGGCAACCTCAATTACTTTGAAAATAAAGGAACTCTGACAGCAATGATATTTGACACTTTGCCCACCAATAGTTTTTTCGGAGAAATCAATATCCGCATTCCGGGTTTTCCAAATGGGTATGCCACGCCCAATATCAGCAGGCTTGACACATCGGAAAAACTCTATGTGATTTCCGGCTGTGAAGAAGGAAGCATCCGCGTGTATGCGTTTGACCGCGACAGTATTTACAGCGGCATGTTCCGCAAAAAATTCGATGACTATTCTTCCATTGATGAAGGTGAGCGTTCTTCGCCCACCATTGCCGACATCACGGGCGATGGCAGATATGAAATGATAGTAGGAAACTATAGGGGAGGGGTTGCCTTGTTCAGCCAGTCAGACAGTCTTTTGTATCCGGTTTCATCGCGCAATATTGATGCAGCGGAATTTGTATTTACCATCTATCCTAATCCCGCGCAAACACAACTGCATATTACGCTGCGCGGCTTTAATAAAAACGAGCCTGTCACGATTATGCTCATTGATATGTTGGGCAGAAACTTAGCGGAGTTAAAAACATTCAATGAGCAAAACGACATCTCGCTTCCACAAGTCAATTGCGGCATATATTTTATTCAGGCAAGACAAGGGAGCAGCGTAAAGACCCGCAAATTGCTGATTACAGATTTCTAACCATGCAGATGATTTTCGCGTAAAACTTGAACTGATTACTTACTATTTTTTCTAAAGCAGCAGAATAAAAAATTTTGAATCGTGTTGTAAGGCGTGATGTGGTCTTCGCGCCTGCTGGCAACTTTTGTGAAATAAGATTCAAACTGGCGTTCCATTAAATCTTCCGAATACTGGTTGATTTCTAAGCCGCTGCACTGCTGCGGACCAATGTCGGAAAACGTGCCAATCACTACATGTCCTTTAGGTTTCACGGCTTTGCGGATAAGCGCGATATATTTTTGAATGTCGTCTTCATTGGTGAGAAAATGAAACGTGCCGCGATCATGCCAGAAATCATATTTCTCTTCCGGCTCAAAATCAACTACATCGCTCACAATCCAGTTGATAAATTTCGCCTGATCACCAACGCGCTGCCGCGCATGACGAATCGCTGCATCGGAAATATCAAGCACGGTGATCTTTTTGAAACCGGCATCAAGCAGATAATCAACAAATAAACTTTCGCCCCCGCCCACATCAATAATGCTTGCAGTTTTGGGCAGTTTGGCAAGTTTTACAAAATCAAGCGAGATCGTGGGAATAGCCTGATACCAACTTACTTCATCCGGCTGACGGTTCTCATAAATATTGTCCCAATAACTTTTTTTGTCCGAATCTTTCACCGTACAAATTTGAAGAAAATTTCACTACCATTTGGCAGGTTGAAGTGTCATTCCGGCTTTATGCCGGAATCCCCATCATACTGGCAAAATCAAAGGGTGATACCGGAATAAATCCGGCATGACATTTATTTCAGAAATCCGCGCATTCCCAATTCCACCACTTCCAAATCTTTCAGCATTCCATTTTCAACAGAAAAGCGCAACAACGTTTTCATTTTATGAAAGCCTTCATTGCCTGCCGCGCCCGGATTCATATACATTACATTGAATGCAGTGTCCCGCAGCACTTTTAAAATATGCGAATGCCCGCAGATGAGTACATCTGGTTTCAATTCCGTAAGCAGTTTTTTTACTCGTGGATTATACTTTCCGGGCGAGCCTGCAATGTGCGTAATAAGAAATTTCATTCCTTCTATTTCAAAAAACAGGTTCTCCGGAAATTTTACGCGGATGTCCGTTCCGTCAATGTTGCCGTAAACGCCTTTGAATGGCTTTACTGCGCTGAGTTTGTCCGCTACCTCCATTGTTCCAAAATCACCGCCATGCCAGATTTCGTCACATCCCTCAAAATATTTAAAGACTGCGTCATCAAGATATCCGTGTGTGTCAGAGAGGAGGGCGATTCTGCGCATTGTGGATTAAAAAAAATTATTTATTTGTCTGCAATAAATCCTGAAAAGCTACTTTCAAACGGTAAACTTAATTTCGTTTACCCATTCATCAAAATATGAGCGTTACTTCCATCCAGAAACTTGAAGACCTGCACCGGCTTGATAATCTTGAACTGATTGCGCGGCAGGCGGTAGAAGGCTCCATCATCGGCTTGCACAAAAGTCCGTATCACGGTTTTTCCGTTGAGTTTGCCGAGCATCGTCTTTACAACGCGGGCGAATCCGTGAAGGATATTGACTGGAAAGTGTATGCGCGCTCAGATAAAATGTTTGTGAAAAAATTTGAAGAGGAAACAAATCTGCGCTGCCAGTTGGTGATAGATGCTTCCTCTTCGATGTATTATCCTGCGGGCGTTACCAATACGAAAATCCGGTTTTCGATTGTGTGCGCTGCCGCTTTGATGTACCTGATGCGTAAGCAACGCGATGCCACAGGGCTTTCGATTTTTTCTGACAAGATAGATGTGCATACAAAAGCGCGTTCAACGCAGGTGCATCATAAATTATTGATGACACATCTTGAGCAGTTGCTTGCTGCGGATGGAAAGAATAAAAAGACAGCAGCTTCAAATTCCATTCATCAAATTGCCGACAGCATTTCAAGGCGCTCGCTGGTAATCATCTTCAGTGATATGATGGATAGCACACACGCAAACGCAGAATTGTTTTCCGCCTTGCAGCATTTGAGGTATGCAAAGCATGAAGTTGTGCTGTTTCATGTCACCGATAAAAAGAGCGAGTTGGAGTTTGAATTTGAAAACCGCCCGTATGTGTTCATTGATTTGGAGACGGGCGAAAAAGTGAAACTACGCGCCAGCGATGTACGGGAGCATTACACAAAGCAGGCGCATCAACACAAAAAAGACCTGATGCTGAAGTGCGGTCAAAACAAAATTGATTTTGTGGAAGCCGACATTGCAGAAAACTTCCTGCAAATACTCGTGCCATATCTGACAAAGCGGGCAAAGATGCTCTAAGCGCTTTTCATGCAGCTTAATTACAAATCATTTGGCGAGGGAACGCCCGTTGTAATTCTCCATGGGCTGCTTGGCTCGTTGGACAACTGGCAAACTTTCGCGCGAAAACTTTCATCTGACTTCAAAGTATTTACCATTGACCTGCGTAATCACGGCAGGTCGCCACACAGCGATGAACATTCTTATCCCGCGATGGTCAGCGACCTTGTAGAATTTTTTGCGAAGCATCATATTAAAGATGCCCACATCATTGGGCATTCAATGGGTGGAAAAGTTGCAATGCAGTTTGCCATCACGCATTCTGAAAAAGTTTTGAAACTCATTGTTGTGGACATTGCTCCGAAGGAATACGGCAGAGGTCACGATACAATTTTTGATGCGCTGGAAGATGTTGACATCTTCCGCATTACGAAGAGAGATGATGCAGATGCAATGCTTGCAACACATATTGATGATTTTGCGGTGCGCCAATTTCTGCTGAAAAATCTCGACAGAAATGCTGACGGCAGTTTTTCGTGGAAGATGAACTTAGACGGATTAATCCGCAACTACGAGCAGATTAATCAAGCGATTCATTCGGAAAAGCCTGTCGCAGTTTCCGCATATATTATTCGAGGCGGCAAGTCAAATTATGTGCTGGAGAATGATTTAAGCAGCTTTCAAAAAATATTTCCCAAAATAGAACTCATCACTATTCCCGATGCGGGACACTGGGTTCATGCAGAGGCGCCTGATGTGTTTTATGCTGCGGTGCATAAAATTTTAGCGGACATCGTTTAGCGCTCACTTCTCTTATTGCTACCAATTGTGCTTCGCTATAATAACGCATACATAGGTTTTGTAACGACAGCCAGCATTGCAACAGACGAAACCGATGCCAATATCTTTCAAAGTAGAATTCCATGCATCAAGCCCGAGCAAATGCTTTCTGTGTCCCAACGAAGGCTCATTCGCGTCAATGATGAGCGTACTTATCGCCTCTCTTCCGCTGTTTGGGTTTACGGAAATTGACTCAAAGTAATTGTCTTTTCTTTTTTTTATCCAATCAGGATTCAATTCATAGCCGCTTTGATAAACAAGGTAATTGATGCCATTGCGGTCGGGGTCAACGTGGGCGAAGTAATTCCGCTTTGCCATATCAAGAGCTTTGGCTTCCGCGACTTGCGCCAATGTATCGTTCCATTGCAGCTTGATGGGTGATACTTTCACATTCTTTTTGTAGTGCAGTTCCTTGTAATAGTTTTCCGGATTTGCCCTTACCGCATTCAGAAATGCAAACGCTTCCTGCGCCTGTTGCTTATCTGCCTCAATCGTTTTATTGGAATGAATGGAAGGGAGCAGCAGCAGGCTGATAAAAGAAATAAGCAGCAGTGACATGTGGATTGGTTGAATAGAAATGGTTTAACGAACGGAATGGTTGGATTATTTAGTTAGGTTCCTCTTAAAATGGTCATGGTGCGATTTCACATTCTCCTTCAATGAACTCAGAAAAGAGAACTTTCAATTCAAAAAGAACGCTATTGCTGTTTTTCTTTTAACGGCTCCAACAGAAATTCAAGCCCGTTCAGCTTAATCTCATACATTGTTTGCAGCAAGATTCCAAGCTTGCCTTGCGGAAATCCTTTTCGCTGAAACCATTCCAGATAGAACATAGGAAGGTTGCACAACAATACGCCTTTGAATTTGCCAAAGGGCATTTGCATGTTCACCAATTTCAAAAGCAATTGCGGGTCAGGTGTCAGGTTTGCATTTTCCACTTTACAATTATCGCAAGAAAATAAGGGAAAGTACTGTGTGATGCAGACGGCTTGCTCCTTGTAATAGATAACTCTGCGCTTTCTCCAATGGGCGTCCGTCCGAACGCCAGCCTTACAAAATCATTCTGGCGGGGAATCCATCCGGGCGGGCTACCGATGAACGCAATAAAGAAGCGGGATGAGTACGCGCCAACTCACAAACTATTTATCATTCATCATAGAATTGGCGCAACATTCTTTCCGAATCTGCGTAGATGAATAGAACAAACTTTCATCTATGGTAGGCGTAATCCTTTTAGTTGCTTTCTTTTTCCTGCACGCACTTGTTATCATAACAGAGCGGGGCAAAAAATGTATTGTAGAAAAGAAGTTTTGGGTATCGTTGGTTTTTATGGCGTTTCTGCTTTCCATCGCCATTTATGGAAACTCCTGTTCACAAAAAGCGAACAAGCCTGTTACATCTGTTCACTCTGAAGGGTGAATTGCAGGTGAACTAAATGGCGATATAATCCCGCTTCGTTTTTCATCAATTCATCATGCGAGCCTTGCTCAGTTAACTCGCTTTTATTTAACACGAAAATATTATCAGCTTTGCGGATTGTGGAAAGCCTATGTGCGATGATGATGCTGGTGCGTCCTTTCATTAATTCTTCCAAAGCCTCCTGCACTAATGCCTCAGAAGCCGAATCAAGCGAACTTGTGGCTTCATCCAAAACAAGAATTGCGGGGTCTTTTAAAATTGCGCGTGCGATTGCGATGCGCTGCTTTTGACCACCGGAAAGTTTCACGCCTCGTTCACCCACGATGGTATCAAGTTTTTGCGGAAATGTGCGAATGAATTCCATCGCATTCGCCTTTTCTGCGGCTGCAAGAATTTCATCTTCAGAAGCGTCCGGATTCCCGTAAGCGATATTCTCGCGAATTGTGCCACCAAACAGAATCACATCCTGCGGAACAATGCCGATGTTTTTGCGCAACTCGCTCAACGAATAATCGGTGGCATTTTTTTCATCCACAAAAATATTTCCGGAATCTGCCTTGTGAAAACGCGCAAGCAACTGGATGATGGTTGACTTACCCGCGCCACTCGGACCTACTAATGCAACCCGCTCGCCCTTTTTAATGTGAAAGGAAATATTTTTCAGCACGGCAATGTCTTTGCGCGAGGGATAGGAGAAGGTAATTCCCTCAAACTTTATTTCCCCGCGCAATTTCTGCGCAGGTTGTTTGCTCAAATTCAGATTCGGCTCCGGTTCTTCGAGTAATAGCTCCTGCAAGCGTTCTGACGCGCCAATTGTTTTTTGAATCTTGCTATACACTTCGCCCATGCCGCCCACAGCGCCTCCTATAAACATTGTATAAAGCACAAATGCCGTGAGTTCACCGATGGTCATTTCGCCCCGGCTAACAAGCATCGCTCCATACCACAACACCAGCACGATGCCGCCAAATAAACCGAAAATGATGAAGGTGATGAACGCTGCGCGGTAGCGGGCGGATTTCATCGCAAAATCAACCACGCTTTGAATGGATTTGTCAAACCGCCTGCTTTCAAACAACTCATTGGTGAATGCTTTCACAATATTCACTGATTGAAAAGTTTCTTGCACCACCACGTTTGAATCAGCAAGCGCGTCTTGCGTTTGCTTGGAAAGTTTGCGAATGTATTTGCCGAAAATCACAGCAACTACAATTAAAATCGGGTAGGTCGCTAACATCATTAAAGATAATTTGGGAGATGTGATAAAGATTACCGCTACTCCCACAATTAACGTGGCGATTTGCCGCAAAAATTCCGCAAGCGTGAGCGAGATAGTATCTTGTAACTGCGTGACATCAGTAGTGATGCGGCTCACCAATTCGCCTACGCGCCTTTGCTCAAAAAATGGAATGGGAAGCGTAAGAATTTTTGCAAATAATGCTTTGCGAATATCTCCCATAGCATATTCGCTTACACGCGCAAACAGCATGACGCGCCAATAAGAGAACACGCCCTGTAAAAGCAACACGCCAATGAGACCTGCGGCAATCTTATTAATATCGCCCAGCCACCATTCTGTTTTTCCGGTGGCGGCATCTACTAATTTGCCCGTTACATAAGGAAAGGTAAGCACTGTGACGCTTGAAAGCATGAGCACAACTAAGCCAATGATAAAATCATTTTTGTAGGGAGCGGCAAAGTGAAAAATGGCGTAGCTTTTTTTAATATCAGCCCAGCGGATGCGCTTTTTTGGTTCTTCTGTTTTTTGTGTGCCGTTTGTCGAGGGCGGAATTTCGTTCTTCATGAAAGGATTGCTAAAATTACGTTCTATTCAACCACCCGATGATTGAGCAATATAAAATCATACTCCCTGAATTCAGCAGGGGATTTCATTTAATCACAGGCTTTTTGCTGGAGCCAATAAAAAAACTGCCGGAGAAAGGTTTGCTGCATGTGTTCATCAAACATACATCTGCGGGATTAACGATTAATGAAAATGCCGACCCCACCGTGCGGCATGATTTTGAAAGCGTGTTTAATCATCTCGTGAAAGAAAACGAATCGTATTACAAGCATGACTTGGAAGGCAGCGATGATATGCCCGCGCATATTAAATCGTCATTGGTTGGCTCATCTGTAACAATTCCGGTAGCTAACCGGAAACTTGATTTAGGAACGTGGCAAGGAATTTATCTCTGCGAATTCAGGAATAGGGGAGGGAGAAGGGAATTGACGGTGACGGTATATTCGTGAGAATATTTTCTCCATCAATTCGCAGCAATGCTCTCAGGATTTTTAACAATTTCCAGTGTTTTGAGAAAAGTTTTATCCATTGTATTAATGACAGCATAGAAGCCATCATTTTTCCAAAGTTGGCGGGCGATATAAGCCTTGAGCATTGTTTTGATGTCGCCTTGTATCGCAGCAACCTCTTCAGGTTTCAGCCCTTCTTCTTTAAGTTTTGGAAGTGAAATGAACTGCTGATAGATTGCATCAGAAACTATGTAGCGGCTCATAAAATCGGCAAGCGTAGCATATTGCTTGTAGCTATCTGAATTTTCGGAGAAATAATCATAGATGAATTCGGGAATGTGGACGCGCACTTTGGCAAGCTGTTTATAATTATTGAGCGAATCAAGCGGGATAAAAACATCGGGCATGATGCCTCCACCGCCATACACTACTTTCCCCTTTGAAGTGAAATATTGAATGGAATCCTGCACATGGATACTGTCTTTGCTGAGGTGTTCGCCATGTTCGTAGCGGGCTGCAATTTCAAGGTCGTAGTTCTCATTGCCGTTATCGTATGGTTTCTGAATACTGCGTCCGCTGGGAGTGAAGTAGCGCGCTACGGTGAGTCGCAACGCGGAGCCATCGCGCAGGTTGTATTGCTCCTGCACTAAACCTTTGCCGAACGAACGCCTGCCGGTGATGATTCCTCTGTCCCAATCCTGCACTGCGCCTGCAAGAATTTCGCTGGCAGATGCAGAACCTTCATCAATTATAATTGCGAGGTTGCCATTTTCAAACAGCCCTTCCATTTGCGCGAGATATTCTTTGCGCTTATATGCTTTGCCTTCAGTGTAAACGAGTAGTTTTTTATTGTCAAGCAGTTCATCGGCAATCATTGTAGCGGCATTCAGGTAGCCACCGGGATTCTGGCGCAGGTCAATGATTAGGTTTTGCATGTGGGCATCGTGCAGTTCATTTAATTCAGCCATGAACTCTTCATAAGTATTTGCACTAAAGCGACTGATTTTGATGTAGCCGGTTTCTTTATCAATCATATACCCTGCATCAACACTTGTAATGGGAATTTTATCGCGGGTGATTTCAAAATCAAGCAACTCTTTTTCATTCCTGCGGGCGATGCTCACTTTTACTTGTGTTCCTTTTTTGCCGCGCAGTTTTTTCACCACATCGTTATTCGTGATTTTTTTTCCAGCCACTAAAGAATCATCAATCAGAATAATTTTATCGCCTGAAAGAATACCGAGCGCCTCCGAAGGACCGCCTGAAATGGGCGACACCACAATGATGGTGTCACGCAGAATATAAAACTCCACGCCAATGCCTTCAAAGTTTCCCTCCAGCCCTTCGTTCACTTCATTCAATTCGGAAGCGGCAATATAAAAGGAGTGAGGGTCAAGTTGGTTGAGTATGCTTTCAATCAACTTGTTAATTGCCTTTTCTGAATTAACGGTATCAACATATTTTGAGTCAACGATATTCAGGATTTCATCCAGACGGCTGTAATCCATTCTATCCACCATCGGGCGTTTGCTCCAGGAGGATTCGCGCAGCTTAAATCCGACAATCATTCCCGCTGCGACAACTAATGAAAGCAGGAGAGGGAGCAGAAAATTCAATTTTTTATCCGGCATCTTGAAGGGGAGAAATTTAGCGGCACAAGTTAACACTTCTCCTAACAGGCGGTGTTGTATTTTTGAGCGCAAAACAAAAAAATTGTGCTATTAATTGCCGATAGTGGTTCAACAAAGACACAATGGGAAATCATTGTTAATGGAAATACCTCCTCCGTATTTACCACTGGAACAAATCCGTTCTATCAAACATCAGAGGATATTATAAAAATCATCCAGGCGGAGCTTTTGCCGCAGTTGAAGTCGTTGCCTGATAAGATTTTTTTCTATGGTGCCGGAATTTCGCAGCCCGACAAACAGCAAATTGTAAAAAATGCGCTGCAAACTGTTTTTCCAAACGCGGAAAGCGAAGTGGAACATGACCTGCTGGCGGCAGCGCGCGCCACCTGCGGCAAGACATTTGGAATTACATGTATCATCGGCACAGGCTCTAACACCTGCTTGTATGACGGCAGCAATATCGTTGATAATGTGCCGAATCTCGGATTCATTTTGGGCGATGAAGGAAGCGGTGGATACTTCGGCAGAAAATTGTTGCAGGCATATTTTTATCGGGAGATGCCTGCCGATTTAAAGAAAGCATTGGAAGCCAAACATGATATGCAGCGCGACCACGTGCTGAATGCCGTTCACGGAACAAACATGCCCAACCAAGTGGTGGCATCCTATGCAGGTTTTTTGACGGATAATAATGCACACCCCTACATTTGTAATATGCTACAGGATGGGTTTCATGAATTTTTAGAAAGGCACGTTTTAAAATATGAAGGACATCAAACATTACCGATACATTTTATCGGCTCCATTGCCTGCCTCAATCAGACTGTCTTATTTGAAGTGATGGAAAAGCTGAAGCTGAAAAGAGGGATAACGCTCAAAAGCCCGATGGAAGGATTAATGCAATATCATTTGTCGGGTAACAGTTAAACGCTTCATTTACGTGCAAAACGAATTCCATTATCTTTGTCTGCAAAAGGGCGATTAGCTCAGTTGGTTCAGAGCACTACCTCGACAAGGTAGGGGTCACAGGTTCGAGCCCTGTATCGCCCACAACCCACCGCAAGATTTTGTTCATCCCTTGAACGCTGTATTTTTTTTAAATAAAGAATATTTGGCGCGTACTTCCCTCATTTCTTTATCGCTTTTACTGGTAGCGCTGATGCCAGAAGTGCATCAATATCAATAAACAAAAAAAACAGCGGAGCGCATCGCTGTGTAGTTAATTACCCGTATTGTATGTATTACGCAGATAATGTGCTGAAAGTATTGCAGGGAGCGAATTTCAGGCGATTCTGATATTTTAATGACATAAAACATCCGCCATCACTTTACAGCCTCTTTTTCTTTAACCAAAGAAACTTCTACTTCGGTCAAAGAAACTTTTTACTTGACCGAATAAACTTTTACTTCGGTCAAAGAAAGTTTTACTTCAACCCAAAAAACTTTTATTTCGGTCAAAGGAAAAACGAATTGGTTCAAGTCTGTTCTTTCTTTGGTCAAAGAAACTTTTACTTCAACCCAAAAAACTTTTACTTCGGTCAAAGAAATTCCGGTTTTGAGCAAAATATACTTAGCACAAGCATGGTTCAAGCGTCCGCTTGGACTTCTCATCCTGTAGCGTCCGCTACTTTGTTGCAACCCTCACTTTTTTTTTAAATAATTTCATTCCAACAGGATAATATCAAGCAATCCCTTTTCGCCTGCATAATCCCTTGCACTCCTGTATATCCAATCAGTCGGGCTGCTGACAAATCCTGCCGAAACAGGATTGTTGTGCACATAATCTAATTTCTGTTCCATGATTTTCCGGTCAAATAATTCTATC
>JAWXCB010000080.1:0-47289 GCA_034440455.1 Chitinophagales bacterium | reverse complement strand
TGGTTGACTGCACAATGACTCTTTGTGGTTGATTTTGCTGTTCCATATAACTAAAATTTTCTGCCTACTCTCTTCGCAATCCGCAGGGCTTTTCGGCATCCGCCCTTTTTTATTTTTAAATTTCTAAGTTTAACAGCTTATTTTAATCACACCTCCCCACACACCGTTACAGCCGCTTCTGTGCTCCAGTTGCCTACCGGCTCATCATCAAACAGGTACATCATTTTATATTTCCACACTTTGCTTATTCCAACAGGCGGCAGGTCGCTCTTGTCAATATAATCGGGGCGCATGTTTCTAAAGGATGCAGAAATCTGAACCGCAGGGCGGAGCGGATTGAGATAGATTAAATAATTATTTAAATGGGGGGGGGGTAAAAGTTAAACCATCCAAAAGAGGTGGGGCTGATATGGGGCAGGGAAACCGCATGAGTGGCAAAGATTAAAAGTATTTTTCAAAAAACGAAATGTTTATGTAAAAATAATTCAAGCTACGTAAATACACCTACGTGTTTACGCTTAGAGTTCTGTGAAAAAAGAATAGAATGCCCTCTTCTCTGGCGCGAGAATGACGCGTTGCCTGTGAGTTAAGTCTTCTCGTGCCTTCATCCTTGTTTATTTTAATCAATGATTCGCCACAAGTTATCCATCGCGCAGAGGCAATCGCTCAAACTTGCGCCATCCTTCGACAGGCTCAGGATGACTGCCTGCTGCCACTGCCTCCTGCCGCTTTGCTGAAAGATACGGCTAACCTTCTGCCCTGTGCGCTACAAAAACATGCGATAAAGCAGGAGGTAAGTACGCGCCACTTCAATAATTTTCTGATTACGAAGACTGCTTTTCAGTTTTAAAACTCCAGCTTCATTCCAAACATCGGAAGCCATGCGGGCGCATACGGATTGCCGCGATACGTGAGTCGCCACATGAAGTCCACTTCAAACAGTTTAAAGATGTTCTCAATACCGAAGCCCACCTCCACGTAAGGTTTCGGAAAAGGAACATAGAAGTAATAGTTAAGCTCGTTCGCCTTATAGTTAAGCTCGTTTGCCTTTTTGTTGGTAGCGCTCATCGTGCCGATAACGGCATTGGCAAAGATGATTTCGCGCAGCTTCAACTTGCGCACCCACGGAATTTTATTGAAGAAATAACCTTCGAAGTGATGGCGCACGTGCAACGCTGCATACATATCGGTAACAAACTCAAATCTGTTCATGAGGTTAAAGGCAAAGCGGTTATAAAAAAATGTTTCATTGCCCGGCAGCACGTTCAGCAACAGGAACGGCAGTGTCCCGAATGTTTTTCCCGCAACAAGCGTGACATTAAATGTACCTATCGGATTTATTGGAAAATTATAATTCAGCGCTACTTCAATTTTATGGTAGTTGTAATCACTGCCGAAAATGCCTTTCACACCCAGCGTATAGGCTGCAATCAAAGTAGGGTAGCGCGTGCCGAGGCTCACGCGGTCAAAATCACCGGTGACGAATTTTTCACGATAAGCAAAGCGCAGACGAAAGCTGGCTTCAGCAGTGATGAAGGATGTTACAGTATCGGGATGTCCATTTTCGGTGTCTTCCAAATATTTAAAATCAAATGCAGACTCAGGTACAATGTCGCGGTGGCGTAGCGTGATGCGGTTGGAATAACCCACCTTCCATTCTTTTTCATAAAACACTGCTCCTTGCTTCACATAACTGAGACGCTGCGGCACGTTTCTGCGAATCAGTCCCGTAAGAAAATTATCCTGCCCGAACTGAGCGGCACTTGTCGCTTTCAAATCGAGATCGCGCGAATATTCTACGCCAACCATCTGGCGCGGGTCTTTGGCAATCATAAAGATTGCATCTGCGCCCCATTTAAAACGCTTGTCGGCAGTGCCATAAGCGCCATACGCTCCTATCCGAAAGCGTTTGCTGAATTCATTTGATGTGCGAAAACCAAAGCGGAAACGCACATTTTCCACATCATTGAAACTGATAGCCGAAGCAATCGGACCAAGTTCAATCCACCCTGCATCATAATAACCGGTGAGTACCATATTCACCACATCAAGCCAATTCTTAAATGCGCGGGTGTTTTTCAGCGAGTCCACCATTTCATACACTCCGGTTTCATTCAGCGTCAATTCCTCGTGGCGTTTTTCATTCCAGAATGAATCTTGTTTTTCAAATGCTTTTTCATCCACCACAATATCGGTGCGTGTTGTAAAAAATTGCTCCATGTCGGTGCGGTCAACCTGAATATCCTTATAGGAAGCAGTTTTTCTGCCGATGAATCCAAGCATGTTTTCCGTCATCTTGAAGCGAATCACGAGCTTGTCTTTCGAGAGCATCCACAGTGAATCGTTCACCAACTCAAACTGCTGGAAGAAACTCATTTTGTCAATGAAGTTAATGTTCACATGCTTCGATGCTTCCATGCTCACCTGCTTGAGCGCATACGAGGAATCAGCAATCCACATGTCACCCACGAAAGTAAAAGCGCTTTGCGTTTTGGGCGCAAACGTCATTTGGTAGCAGTACACTCCGTCAATGAACCCGCTGTCAACAAGGCTGTATTTGTAATAGGCAAGCCCGTTGTCATTCACGGGGCTTACAAAGCTTTTATAAAACAGCGAGGGCCAGTTGTCATACACGCTCACTTCCTGATACATGGAGCCGAGAAACTGCGAGAAGCTTTCGTTCTCGATGCCTGATTGCTTGCTGGCATACACTACTTCACGCTCTTCCGTTTGCGGTTCGCTGCGATAATAATAATCGGATAAGCTTTCCGAGAGGAACACGGGAAGGAACGGCTGGTCTTCGGTGATGCTATCAATACGGTCAAACACAAACTGAAACGGACGCATTACTTTCCTATCCTGAAATTTATCGTTCCAATCATACAGGTCAAGTTCTACTTTGTTGTAAGCTTCGTAGCTGTAGTTTTTCAATTTATTGTTGCTGTTGCGCTCCTTGTTTTTAATGATTTTGCGGAACATCACAACGGCAGGGTCTTCAGTCGGGCGTATTAAAATTTCCTGCAAGCTGATTTCTGCGCGCTCAAGAATGAAGTTGACGGTTTGGGCGGGAAAATTTTTTAACGGCTTCTTTGCAGCCTGATAACCGATGCTGGTAACGACAAGCGTATCGGAAAGCACATTCACTTGCAACGTATAGTTGCCTTCAAAATCTGAATTGGTGCCGATGCTTTTTCCTTGTAAGAAAACACTTGCAAACGGAATCGGCTCACGGGAAATCGCATCGGTCACTTTTCCGCTGATGCTGTATGTCTGGGCAAAGCCCTGCGGCAGCGAAAGAAAGCAAAGCGCTGTTGCAAAACAATATTTTAAAAAAGGATGGTTGCTAAAGGACATCTGACATCTTGCCCTTTGATTGAACGGGAAATTGCATGGAAATTCGGGTGGCTATCGCTGCTAAAATTAGTTAAAGGATAGAAAGGATTGCGAAGCGGTTGCAGCGATATAATTTCAAAGGAACACCACAGGTTTTTTATCTTCGCCCAAAACAATCTTCTCATGCGCAATTCTCTTGTTTCTGTCTGCTTCATCGTCTTGCTCGCTTCCTGCAATCTGGGTGGCAACAAACATTCAGACAAACTTACTCCCGCTCAAGGCGGCAGAAATTATGGAGGCGTGTTGAGAGTGAATGAAACGGAATTTTTCCGAAGCCTCTATCCGCTCAACATCACCGAAGTAGGCGGACACCGCATCACTAACCAGATTTATGAAGGACTGGTGCGCTTTGATCAGGCTGACCTCACCGTGAAACCCTGTCTTGCTGAACGTTGGGAAATGGATAGCAGCGGATTAGTTTATACTTTCCATTTGCACAAAGGCGTGAAATTTCATGATGACGCCTGTTTTCCCGAGGGTAAAGGCAGAGAGGTTACTGCGCATGATTTTGAATATTGTCTTACCAAACTTTGCACGCCTGATGTCAGCAATCAGGGTTTTTGGGTATTCAAAGACAAGGTGAAAGGCGCGAATAATTATTACCTGTCGCGTGAGTATGAATCGCTGAAACAAACCGCAGCAAAATATTCGGCAAATTCAGAGGATGAAAATTATTTATCTGCTGCTGCGCGTATTAAGGAGCTGGAGGAGAAACATGCAGGCGACATTTCCTCAAAGCCTGAAAAATTAGCAGGAGTAACAGTGGTAGATGATTCTACCGTGAAGGTTGAATTGGAAAAATTCTTTCCGGGCTTTTTGCAAATGCTTGCGCTGCCGTTCACCGCTGTATTTCCAAAAGAAGCAGTGGAGAAATATGGAAATGATTTGCGTGCAAAAGCAGTAGGCACCGGACCTTTCCGCATCAAGGCATTGCGTGAAGATGAAGTTGTGATTATGGAAAAAAATCCGAATTACTGGGGGAAAGATGAATTCGGAAATCAACTGCCGTTGTTGAGCGGAATCAAAGTGACATTCATTAAAGAACAAAAAGCCGAATTACTCGCGCTCAAAAAAGGCGACCTTGATTTTGTCTATAAACTACCACTTGAAATGGTAGAAGAAATCGTGGACAAGCAGGGAAATTTGCTTGGCGAATATCAAAAATTTCAAGTGCAGGTGAAGTCAACGCTCGCCACGCTCTACTACGGCTTTCTGAATGTGGACACTGTTTTTTCCAATAAAGACGTGCGTATCGCATTCAACTATGCGATTGACCGCCAAAAAATTGTGGACTTCACGGTGAAGGGTTGCGCGTTGCCCGCGTTCAATGGCATCGTGCCGCCCTCCATCACAGGCTATGATGCCAATACAGTGAAGGGCTACGATTATAATCCGGAAAAGGCGCGCACACATCTTGCAAAAGCAGGTTATCCTGACGGAAAAGGTTTTCCCGAACTCACACTGCAAATCAATTCGGGAGGAGGAACGAACGAACAAATCGCGGAAGCCGTACAGAAGATGTTGCAGGAAACGCTCAACATCCGCGTGAACATCACCAAGCTGCCTTTTGCGCAGCATTTAGAAAATCTCGAAACAGGCAAAACGCAATTCTGGCGTTTAGGTTGGATTGCTGATTACCCCGACCCTGAAAATTTTCTCACGTTGTTTTTCAGCGGACATATTCCGCCAAAACTTAGCGACAAATCTTATTTGAATTCCACGCGCTATCGCAACCCCGTTTATGATTCGCTGTTCACACTGGCGATTAACACAGTGGATGATGCAAAACGCTTTGCGCTCTATGCGCAGGCTGACCAAGTGATGATAAACGATGCGCCCATCATGCCGATTTATTATTACAAAGACTACCGCCTCTTGCAATCACGAGTGCAGAATTATCCGCAGAATGCGATGGAGTTTCGTTTGTATCGGGAGGTATGGTTCAAGTAAGCCTGGGATTTGGGTGTAGGACAAATTGCAACGAGCGTGGCTTTTCCCCTAAGGCGGAGAGAAGCCCACCGTGCGAGCCGATGCAATTTGTCCTACACCCTTGGAATCTGGTTCATGGACAATCTCCACCCCTTTGCCTAATTTGCCTTTCCGCCCGCAATGATTGCGGCTTTTGCGCGTTTTTCATGCGGGCGTTTGTGAACTTTTAGCGGAAATTTCATCTTCTCTCAGGCATGTCCGACAACTACTCCTTACTCATTAATAAATTAGATGCGTTTATCCGCAAGCACTATCTCAATCACTTGCTGCGCGGGTTAATCTATGCGAGTGCAATCATTCTCGCTACGTTCCTTTTGCTCAATGTCATTGAGTATCGTTATTTCCTTCCCGCTACAGGCAGAAAAATTTTGTTCTTCGGATTTCTTGCAGGCAGCGCGGCATTGCTGTATAAGTTGGTTGCCGAGCCGCTGCTGCGTTATTACCGCCTTGGAAAAATTATCAGCCATGAACAGGCAGCGCAGATTGTGGGCAGCCATTTTACCAATGTGCAGGATAGACTGCTGAATATTTTGCAATTGAAAAAACAATCAGAATCTGTTGCAGAAAAAGAACTCATTCTCGCCAGCATCAATCAGAAAACGGAAAGCATCAAGCTTGTGCCGTTTACTTCGGCAATTGATTTGGGCAAAAACAAAAAATATCTGCGTTATCTCGTATTGCCGCTACTCGTGTTTTTGGCGATTATGATTGGCGCGCCAAATATTATTAAAGACGGCACAAAGCGCCTCGTTTACAACGGCACTGATTTTGAAAAGCCTGCGCCTTTCAAATTCACGGTGAAAAATCCGGCATTGAAGGTGATGCAGTTTGAAAATTTTCCGCTTGATGTGTCTGTGGATGGAGAAGTATTGCCGGATAATCTTTTCATCAAAGTGGACGGCTATTCTTACAAGATGAACAGGAAGAACGCATCAGAATTTCAGTACAACTTTTTTAATCTTCAGCAAACGCAGGAGTTTGTGCTTTCGGCTGCGGGCTTTGATTCCAAGCCCTACACGATTGAGGTGCTGCCCAAGCCGATGATTGTAAATTTTGACGTGCAGTTGGATTACCCTGCATACACGGGCAAGAAAGACGAGTCTGTAAAAAATATTGGCGACTTGAATATTCCCATTGGCACGAAAGTGCGCTGGGAATTACATGCTAAAAGCACCAATGAAATCGCATTTGCTTTTGCCGGAAAACAACTTGCAGCCGAACGTAACGGAGAGCAGTTATTTACGCTCACGGAAAGTCCGAAAGAAAGCGGTTATTACACCGTAAAAATATCCAACGAATATTTGAAAGATGCAGATTCTATTTCTTACTCCATCCTGGTTGTTCCTGATTTACATCCTGCAATCTCCGTGCAGCCGCTGGAAGATTCAGCGAGCATGCGCTACTTATATTTCATGGGTGAAATTTCTGATGATTACGGCTTGAGCAAGCTGCAATTGAAATACAAGATTCAAAAAGAAAATGATGACACAAAAGAAGAATATGCTTCCATCGCTGTTTCATTTGCCAAAGGGCAATATGCGCAGTTTTCACACTATTGGGATTTGAAAGAACTTGGCTTACAGCCGGGCGAAGGCGTGATTTATTTCTTTGAAGTGTGGGATAATGATGCGATTCACGGCAGCAAGTCCACGCGCTCAACTACGTTGCAATTCAAGATGCCATCATTGAATGAATTAGAAAAAGAGACCAAAGAAAGCAACGAGGAAATCAAAGGCGATTTGGATAAAACGATTTCCAAAGCGGAGGAACTGAAAAAAGAAATTCAGGATGCGCAGGAAAAATTATTGCAGAAAAAAAATCTGAATTGGGAAGACAAGAAAACGATGGAAGATTTGCTGAACAAGCAAAAAAGCATGGAGGAAGCGATTCAGCAATTGCAGGAAGAATTCAACAACAATATCAGTAAGCAGCAGGAATTTAAAGACGTGCGCCCTGAAATTATGGAGAAGCAGCAGAAATTGCAGGAGTTGTTCAATCAGGTGCTTTCAGATGAAATGAAAGAACTGTTTGAGAAAATGCAGTCGCTGATGGAGCAGATGGACATGGAAGAGATGATGGAAAACCTGAAAGATTTTGAATTGTCGCAGGAGCAATTGGAAGAAGAGCTTGACCGCATGTTGGAATTATTCAAGCAATTGGAATTTGAGCAGAAACTCACCGAAACAGTTGACAAACTGGAAGAACTTGCAAAGAAGCAAGAAGCGTTGAGCGAAGAAACAAAGAACGAATCAAAGAGCAACGAAGAGTTGCAAAAGGAACAGGAAAAGCTGAATGAAGAATTTGAGAATGTGCAGGAATCGCTGAAGGAATTGGAAGACATCAAAAAAGAATTGGGCGACAAAGACGCATTCAACGACACGAAGGAAAATGCGGAACAGACAAAGCAAGAGATGAGCAAAGGCTCTGAAAATCTGAAGCAAAACAAAAACAAAAAGGCATCGGAAAATCAAAAGAGCGCGGCTGAAAAAATGCAGCAGATGTCAGAGCAGCTTGCGCAAATGCAAGGTGAAATGGAAATGGAGCAAATGGAGATGGATATGCGCGCCATTCGCCAGTTGTTGGAAAACCTTGTTACGCTCTCGCTCGACCAGGAAGCATTGATGGCAGAAGTGAGCAAAACGAGCATCAACGACCCGCGCTATGTGGCGCTTACGCAGGAACAATTCAAAATCAAAGATGACACCGAGTTGGTGAAAGACAGTTTGTTTGCATTGAGCAAGCGCGTATTTCAACTGCAAACATTCATAAATAAAGAGGTGGCAGAGGTGGGCAAAAATCTCGAAAAAACGATTAAGGAGTTAGCTGACAGAAAAAAGAATGATGCGACTGTGCATCAGCAATATGTAATGACCGGCTTCAACAATCTTGCGCTCATGCTCAGCGAAACATTGCAACAGATGCAGCAGCAAATGGCTTCTCAAATGAAGGGAAATCAGCAATGTCAAAAAAAGGGTAAAGGGATGCCCTCGCCTAAACTTGGGGAGATGCAGAAGCAACTCAATGACCAGATTTCACAGATGCAAGACCAAATGAAAAAACAAGGTCCGGGTGAAAAAGGGCAGCAGGGCGGCATGAGCAAAGAAGTTGCGCAGCAGGCAGCAAAGCAGGCTGCTATCCGCGAAGCGTTGAAGAAACTGAATGAATCCGAAAATGGCGATGGCAGTCTTGGTGATTTAGAGAAGTTGATTGATGACATGAACAAAACCGAAACGGAACTTTACAACAAACAACTTACCGAGCAAATGAAAAAGCGGCAGCAGGATATTCTCACGCGACTGCTTGATGTTGAAAAATCTATGCGCGAGCGCGAACAGGATGACAAGCGCCAGTCGCAGGTGGGTGAAGAAATGGCAAGACAACTGCCGCCCTCTTTGGAAGAATATTTGAAACAACGCGAGGCGGAAATTCAACTGTACAAAACTGTTCCTCCGGCAATGAAGCCATACTACCGCCAGTTGATAGAGAATTATTTCAAGAGCATCAGTTTCTAAATATTTTCCCCGCAGATTTTCACGGATTGAACCCAGCGCAGATAACGCAGATAGAATTGTGCGGAAATCAGCGAATCATAAATCTGCGGACATCTGCGGGAAAATCTTGGGTTATTAACCGAGCAAAAGTTTCCAAGCATCCGTAATATTTCCTTCTTTCAAAAGTTGCTTTGCATACTCGTGGATATGCCATTCAAGCGATTCGGAGTCATTCTTAAACCTTTCTGCTAATTCAAGATAAGCAGGGTTATTTCGATACGCTTCAATTTCTGATTCAGCGGGCAGCATTTCTATACTCGCGAGTTCCGCAAGGTCATTGCCGGTGAGCACTTTGCTCATTTTAATTTTTGCCGGCAAGTTATCAAAGCCGATTCCGAATTTGTCGAAAGGTTGATTGATTTCAAAAATTGCATCGCCCGAAGCGCGACAATAAAGAGGTCCGCCCATTCTTGCAACCAAATCAATTTTATGCGGGTCAATTCTTCCCTGCGCATCCAGCACGTCATCGTGAATGTGCATCAGCAACACCTCGCAAATAAAAAGATTTCCGGCACCGCCTTCGTTTCCCAATTCGATAATATTTTTCACTTTGCATTCAAACTGCACCGATGATTCGGCAACGCGAAATGGTTTTACAATTTCAGAAGGCAAAGGCGTAAGTCCTGCTTTCTCAAATTCATTTACATCAGCCGGATATTCGATGCTCGCAAGCGCCATCTTCCGCGCGAATTTGTAGCTCACGGTATTAATCACTACTTCTCCTGTCGCTTTGATATTGGAATACGTGTCTTTGGTGGTGTTGTCTTTCACTCTCCTGTTTGCAGAAAAAATGAGCGTGGGCGGATTAGAGCTAAACGCATTGAAAAAACTGAAAGGCGCGAGATTCGGATTTCCGTTTGCATCCATCGTGCTTGCAAATGCGATTGGGCGCGGGGCAACTGCGCTCAAAAGATAGCCGTGCAGCTTGTTTGTCGGAATATTTTTCGGGTCAATCTTCACGCGAATTATTTTTTCATGGAAAGAATTGAGTAATCTGTATTTGCTTTTTTCATCGTGTTCACGAGTTTGCCCAAACCCTCCACTTCCATTTCCACAACATCATTCGCCTGAAGCCATTGCGGCTGATAGTTCGGGTCTTTGCGCTTGCCTGTGCCGTTCAGTTCGAGAAAACAACCCGTGCCTACTGTGCCTGAGCCAATCACTTCACCGGGCAACAGGTCAACACCATAAGATGCGCGCTCAATGATTTCAGCAAATGTCCAGTCCATGTCTTTTGTATTGCCTTCCGAAACTAATTTGCCATTCACGAGACACTGCATTTTTAAATCATACAAATTGCCGACATGCCCTTGCTTTGGCTTCACTAAATATTTCTGCAACTCATCAGGCGTAATTAACCACGGACCCAGCAGGTTCACAAAATCTTTTCCCTTTGCCGGACCCAGATTCAATTTCATTTCCTCCATTTGCAAAAAACGCGCGCTGAGGTCGTTGAGAATCATATAGCCCGCGATGTAATCATCGGCTTCATCAGCGCGAATATTCCTGCCTTCTTTCCCGATTACGATTGCAATTTCCAATTCAAAATCTAATTGCTGAAAATGGTCGGGCATCAGTTCCACATCGCCTTGTCCCTGAATAGCATTATGATTCGTGAAATAAAAAACCGGAAACTGGTCGAATTCAGGAATCATTTCCAAACCCCGATTTTTTCTTGCAGATTCCACATGCTGTCTGAAAGCATACGCATCGCGCGTAGAAGTTGGAAAGGGAACCGGAGCAATTAATTGAAGTGTTTCAATCGGCTTGCCCTGACTCCTCGCAATTTTGCCCGACTTAATTTTTTTGTCGCATTCTTTGGCAAGTTCCATCGCGTCATCGCCTTCCCACAAAAAATCATTCATGTTCGCAGGAAGATTACTATCGCAGGTATTGGCGTCATACGCCATATTCTCCACAAGGATTGCTAATTGGTCAAGCTCTTTTTCATTCAGGTACGAGATAAGTTTCATCGAAGATTTTTTTGATTCCGCAAATTATCAGTTCTGGAAAGAAGTTTTTTGAAAGCGAAAGTCATTCATATTAATAGGGTCCACTGCTTCCGGGTTTCCGCTTGCTCCACCGCAATCCTTCCCATCCGCAATGGACGCATTTATAGCGTTTAAGCGGGAGAATATTTAATATGAGCAACACAAGTAATTTATCAAACGGTTTTCTTTTTTTTCTGCTGAGTTTTCCGGAGCAGGAGGGGCATGTTCGTTTTTTTAAAAAACGCAGCCACCGCAAAATAAATAACGCGAGATAAAACGCGCCCAGCAGGGTGAGGAGAACCACTAAATCATCTCGAAAAAAATTTGCTTGTAAAAATGGGATGCTACATATCAAATTCCATGTCATGCGCGGGGGTAGAATACTGTTTACGGGTGATAATTTTTTGAATCTGTCTGTTAATAATTAATTCAGCTACTTCTTCAAGGGCGTGGCTGAATGGTTGTTTCGCAAGCACTTTTTTCACCTTTGCTTCATCAATATCAATCCGGTAGAGCGCGTTCACAAAGTTGTCAAATTCGTGGTCAATCATTTCTGCAAGCCGCTTTGCTAATACTTTCTTCAGCGCCTCAATGCGCTGTTGCTCATCCCCCGGCAGCAAATCTACTTCCGCCATTCCAAACTGATTCCGCAAAGCCAAAGCGGTTTTTTCTATCGTATCGTCTGTTTCCACGGAGATGAATTGTTTCAAAAAATAGTAAAATATTAGTTCCCATCAAAATCCTTGCTCAGATTTTTTCAGTTACGCCTATTCCAAACAAAGCGAAATCATACTTTACCGGGTCGTTTTTATCCAACTGTTTCAGATTGTTTGTGAGTTCAAGCGCTGCTTTCCAATCGGTTGTTTTCTGCTGAATTAATCCGAAATTTCTTGCAACCCGATTTACATGCACATCAAGCGGACACAATAACTGTGAGGGTTTAATGGATTTCCAAATTCCAAAGTCAACACCTGCTTTATCATTGCGCACCATCCATCGCAGGAACATATTCAGGCGTTTGCAAGCAGAATTTTTTGCCGGAGAAGAAACGTGTTTGCGCGTTCGTTGCGGAACATGCTCTAAAGAAAAAAAAAGTTGATTGAATCCCTCCAATCCCTTTTGCGTATTCGCGTCATTCGGCTGCATAAACTGACTGAAGGCATCTTCAAGGCTTTCGTGCTTTGAATAATAATCCTTGAAAAAGGAAATGAAATACAGAACATCCGTAGGTTGAAAGGTGCGATGGCGAAAATTCAAAAAACGCTTCAGGTCTTTTTCCTTGTGGTTTAAAATGAATGCATGCGGACTGTTGTCCATCAACTGAATCAACTCGTTGCATTTGTTGATGATGGTTTTGCGTTGTCCCCAGGCAAGCGTGGCAGCAAGAAAGCCCGTGATTTCAATATCCTGCTTCTTGGAAAATTGATGCGGAATGCAAATAGGGTCATCGGGAATAAATTCGGGCGTGTTGTATTTCAGCACCTTCGACTCCAATAAACGCTTGAGTGATTTTTTATCAAAGGCTTTACTCATGAAATTCTGAAAGGAGAATTTATCTGGTGAATTTTGATTGCGCGTCTTGATAAGGATAACGCCACAATCAGAGAAATGAATGCGCCTGAATAAATTCCCGGAATATTATTTTCAAAAAGAAAATAATCATAAGCTCCGTGAAAGAGAATTGCGCCCAGCAGACCGATGGTATTCAATTGAAATTCATTCCTTCCGGAGAATTTTGCTTTGCCCATGAAAAACCCCATGATACAAGCGAAAGTAGCATGTGCGGGTACGGCAGTGAACATGCGCGCCACTGCGGTGGCAACTCCGCCTTCAAAAACATAAAGCACATTTTCGAGCGCGGCAAAGCCCATGCTCGCCATCACGCAATAAACAATGCCATCAAAAGGCTCGTTAAAAGCGGGGTTGCGGTAAGCAAGTTTTCGCACAACAAAATATTTGCAGATTTCCTCGCTGAACCCAACTACGCCAAAGGCATAGAATATTGTGCCGAAGGAGTTTTGAGAAATGCCGAATCCTAATCTTCCGCCAAGCGTTTCCAGCGCCACTGCCGGCAGAATGCTGAACATGCCTCCGATAAAACATTTTAGCAAGAGCGCCATCGGCTCTTTTTCATGCTTGTCTTTCCAATAGATATAAAGCATTACCGCAACGACAGGCGCGAGCGCTAAGGCAAGCAAAGAGTAATTCATAGCGCTACGCAATATCACTTAAAATTTGAAAAAAACGGAAAAAAAGTTGCTTAAAGAAAAATATTTCAGCAATTAATGCCTGTGAAACGGACACCTCATTTAGCAAACAAAAAATGCTTGCTACTATGAGAAATATGCCTTTTTGGGAAAAAATCGTCACGCTGTCATTCGACCACCGTGACAAGCTCGATAATGAACGCGAGCGCATCATCATCTATCCGAAAGTGGATGACATCATCCTCATTGAGGGAGACGATAATTACTCCGCGATATACTTCACGACTGATTACAGGCTTTCCATCAATAAGTTCAACAACACAGGACAATTGCGTTTTTCAAAAACGCTGAAATACTTCGAGGAAAAATTTGAGGAATACGGTTGTTTTTTCCGTTGCAACAAGAGCGCGATTGTAAATCTGCGGCATGTGAGTCTGCTGAAGTACCGCACAGTGCATCTGCGGCATATAGACAAAGCGATTTATCTCTCCGCTGAATCCGTTACTGCATTTAAACACGCAATGACGAAGCTGCACAGCTAACGCATCCTCAGTTCAATCATCGCTTCGCTCAGTCAAATTGCCGCCTTCCTCAGTTGCTGTGGCAGAGAGAATATTCCTGTCATACCTTGTCCTCGTTAGCCTGCAATAACGCTGAAAGCCAATGCAGGCAATAATTCTAAAACACCCAAAAAATATTTAGTCATGAAACATTTATTCTTTTTTTCCTGCCTTTTTTTGCTGACTTCCGTTGCAACGATTTCAAAAACGCCCTTGCATGTGGAGGCGATTAATATTGATATGAATGGGGAACTCTTAATTGCAAACTCAAATAATCCAGATGACCCGATGAAGACAATCAGAGTTTATACGTTGAGCGGGCAGTTGGTTACTTCCAAAACTTGCCTACAGAGTTCCACATGTACGCATAATTTGAGCAATCTTGCAGCAGGTCCTTACCTTGCAGTTGCAAACAGTAAGTTCTTGCAATATTCTGAGAGCATTCTTGTAAAATAAAAAGGCATTAATCTGTTGGCATAGGTTGTGGTTTCGAGACATTTTTTTTTAGCCTGTTTTGGGTCATTTTTATGAGCCATTCTTTTTCAGGGAAATTCTCCTCCTCAATTAACGAGTTAAGTAGAATTTCCATTTCGCTACTATTCCACCGCGTTCTTTCAAGATAACGGTAGTATTTAAAAAATTTTTCTAAAAGGGGAGCGTTCTCTCCAATTTTATTACGATAGCGTTCAAGATGTTTGCGATAAGCATCCATATGGGATTCAAGAACAAACGGACTTTCATTACATTCAAGTCCGATTTTCAGCAAAAGTTTTTTTATAGATAATGCGAAATAAACATCGCTTTTATTGTGACTTGCTGCAATTAGATATTTACTTGCTGTAGCATATTCTTTTTTATGATAAAATAATTGACCCATTGAGGCATTATAGTAATCACTTTTCAATTTTACTGGGAGTTTCTCTTTGAAATCATTGGCGAAATCCATTGCCCACTCTATTTCATTTAACATTAGGGCAACTCCGATAACATTTTTATAAAGTTGAGGATTGATACGCCCATCTTCAAGGAGAATGTTGTTCGTTATTCGAAAAGTAATGATTTCAAAAAAATCTCGCAAGTAATATTTGTTTCCTTTATTAATTAAGCTTAGGCAATAGTTTTGAAGATGTACGCAAATGCTCCTTGTCTCTTCACTTGGAATATCTTCTGAAAAAGTTTTCATCACTGACTCTACCTGCTGGTAACTTTTCATTGCCAACTCTGAATTTTTTTCTACGTTCATCAGATAGATGTTCCCGTAGATGAGCAAGTACATATCCGTCTCGTTTGCATTTTTTTCAATGAAGTCTTTGATTTCTTTTTTGTTTCTATCATCTGTCGAAACCCCTAAAAGGCGCTCTCTATATACCGCATCTGCCATATACCTCAACTTCTTTGTCAGATAAAATTTTCGCAGCGTTTCCAATACGCTGTCAGCAGGGTTTTCCGCTGTGCGCACAATCACTTTATCAAATCCTTCAAAAGCCTCTTCTTCCAACTTGTGAATATGCCACAAATGGTCAAAGTCCCTAAAAGGATGAGTTTTTAATTCTTTCCGCAAGGCAGTTGCAGATGATTCAAAGTGCTTGGGCAGTTGCAATTTTTTATAGGCTTTGATGGTGCCGATGCGCTCCATCACTGGGTCGGCTGCATATTCAAAAGCGAGAAATTTTTCCGTGAGGTTGAGCAAGCGTTGCATCCGGTAGGTCAACGATTTTTCATCAGGGATGCATTTAATTTTTTTTAGCAGAGTATCGCTGGATGTATTTTCCTCTGAAAATTTCGGGTGCATTTTTTTCAGGTAATCGAAAACCATAGAAATTGTTTCGCTTTTATTGAAATATGGCGAGTGGATAAAATCGCTTAATCTCCACATTTGGTCAAAACTCAACTTGCTCAAGGCATCTATAATTTTACGGTATTGCATTTTTTTTCACCCTTCAAACTGACGTTAATTTAGAAAATTCGGGGTATTTAACAGGTTAGCCTCCCCTTTTAAGGTTAGAAAAGTCGGTTTTTTTGTCCAAAAAACTACCACTCCGCCCCGATAATTTTCCCCTGCGCTTGTTGATAAGCGTAATTCAATGTTAAATGTGGAATGTCCGTTTCACATTTGACAGGAGAGCGGGGAGGAGAAACAAATAAACCGGTTATCCTCCCCGCAATCTCTGTTTTAATTTTTTTTTAACCAATTAAACCACAGCCTATGTTATTCTCCACCCGTGAAAAGAAAATCATCAACCTGATTTTTCAGGGAAAAAGCAGTCTCGAAATTGCGCTTTCACTGAATATTTCTGAAAACACCGTAAAGTCCTATAAGTATCGCATCAAACATAAAATCAGAAAATTCGGCATTGCGAATATTATTGATTTGGCAAAGTTGCCGGTGTTAATCTAAAAGTAAAAAGAGCCGGGCATGGCGGAAGAAAGTTTCTGCATTACAATTGAAGGGTGTTGGAAAAAGGTCAGCCAGAGCGAACAATTGCCGCAATACTCAGGGGTCTTCTTTGTGTTTGAAGCTAAGTCAACTGAGGGTAAAATTGTGCCCTTGCGCTTGGTTTATGTAGGCGAAGCGGAAAATGTGTGTGATGGCATTCTTGCATTCATTACGACATTTGAGCAGTTCAACTACGTGCGCTACGGAAATACGCTCTGCTATCATGCGGCTGCTGTGGAACGAGATGTGCGTGTGCGCATACAGGCGGCTTTTGTCTATGCGCATAAGCCTCCGGCAAACAACAGATATAAATACAGATTTCCCTTTGCGCCAACGCATATTATTTCAACGGGAAAAACAGGGTTTCTGAAATTGAATTTTGCTGTATGATTTTGAAATTCGCGCGTCAGCACATTGACAGAATTTACTTTGTCAATTCATATTTACTGACGCAATGCTTTAAGGGCAGTTCTGAAAATTCTACCAGCGACACCCTCTCCTTCAGGAGAGGGATGGAGTGAGGCGGTAAAAAAACAATTTTTAGAATGCCCGTAAATAATTCCAAATTTCTGGCTGTGGCGAAAACTTACGCGACCAGTTGGGGTTTGGCTGATTTGATGTAACAGGCTGCGCCCGGATAGGTGTTGTCGCGCCAGGTTCCGCCTATATCACCTGCTTTTTCTAAGAGGACAAACGAATGGATTCCGGCTTCTTTCAGCTTGATAGCCATGCAGATGCCGGAGAAGCCGGTGCCTATAATGAGAATCTCTGAATCGGTTTTCATAGACCAAACGAGTTCAAAGGTATCAATATAAATTCTCCAAGAGCCACTATTTCTCAGAAAATCATCTTAGCAATTCTTAATTGTTGCTTAACACTTTTTAACTTGACTCCCCCTTCTTGAAATCCTTAATTTTGAGCGCTCTTTACGTTTCTTATCAATCAAAAAATTATATGGAATCTGTAACCACACCAACCGTTACTTCCTCAATTGACATTCGTGCGCTGAATGAAAAAATTCAGCGGGAAAGTGAATTTATCGAACTGCTCAACCTCGAAACAAGCAAGCAGATTGTCGGGCAGAAATACATGATTGAACGATTGATGGTCGGTTTGCTTTCGCAAGGACACATCTTGCTGGAAGGCGTTCCGGGTTTGGCGAAAACGCTTGCAATCAAAACACTCGCACAGGCAATTCATGCGAAGTTCAGTCGCATCCAGTTCACTCCTGATTTGCTGCCGGCTGATTTAATCGGCACCATGATTTATAATCCGCAGACGCATGATTTCACAGTGAAGAAAGGACCGGTCTTTGCCAACTTTGTGCTTGCGGATGAAATCAACCGCGCTCCTGCAAAAGTGCAAAGCGCATTACTGCAAGCGATGCAGGAACGACAAGTGACGATTGGAGAACATACGCACAAACTCGAAGAACCATTTTTGGTTCTTGCCACGCAAAATCCCATTGAGCAAGAAGGAACATATCCGCTGCCGGAAGCGCAGATTGACAGGTTCATGCTCAAGGTTGTTATCACCTATCCCGAGCGTGAAGATGAAAGGGCAATCATGCGTAAAAATGTGAACGATACGTTTGGAGAAGTGAAAGCTGTGATTGACCCGAAGAGTATTTTACGCGCCAGAGATGTAGTGCGTGAGGTTTACATGGATGAAAAAATTGAACACTACATTCTTGATATTGTTTTTGCCACGCGCAATCCTGAAAAACATAAGTTGGAAAAACTGAAACCGCTTATCAGCTATGGCGGTTCTCCACGCGCAAGCATCAGCCTGGCAATGGCGGCAAAGACGTATGCGTTTATCAAGCGCAGAGGTTACGTGATTCCGGAAGATGTGCGCGCAATCTGCTATGATGTGTTGCGCCACCGCATTGGGCTGACGTATGAAGCAGAGGCAGAAAACATCACGCCCGAAGACATCATCAGCGAGATTTTGAATAAAGTGGAAGTACCCTGATGAATTATGGACGTAAGATATTAGACGAGGGTCGAAGCAAAGTACAATGATGGGACTGTCTGCGGTTATTATTACACGGGATGAAGAAAAAAATATCGAACGCTGCATTCGTTTGGTAACGAATGTAGTTGACGAAGTTGTAGTTGTGGATTCAAATTCAACCGACCGTACCTGCGCAATTGCAAAAGCAAACGGTGCAAAAGTTTTAG
This sequence comes from Chitinophagales bacterium, assembly GCA_034440455.1. Classification (GTDB taxonomy): domain Bacteria; phylum Bacteroidota; class Bacteroidia; order Chitinophagales; family CAIOSU01; genus JAWXCB01. The sequence goes on along the minus strand of JAWXCB010000080.1, from coordinate 28,978 downwards.
TGCATCAGTTTGAAGGACACATTCAACAGAAAAACTGGGCAAAAGAGCAAGCGGAACACAACTATGTTTTATCGCTTGATGCGGATGAAACAGTAAGCGATGCATTGAGCGATTCGATTCAATCGGTGAAGAAAAAATTCGATGCAGATGGCTACACGATGAACCGTCTGAATTTTTATTGCGGACGTGCAGTGAAAACCTGTGGATGGTATCCGGATAAAAAGTTGCGCTTGTGGAATAGAAACAAAGGCGAATGGAAAGGGCGTAATCCTCATGACAAATTTGAAATGAAACCCTATTCGCACATTCGTCATCTTGAAGGTGATATCCTTCATAACACTTATCCCACGCATGAATCTTTTTTGAAACAGGTGGACAAGTTTGCTTCCATCAGTGCGCAGGAATTAAAATTTGAAAGCGCTGTGTATCTTTTTTTTAAAATGGTATTCAGTCCGCCCTTCAAATTTTTCAAAAGCTATGTGGTGAAACTTGGTTTCACAGATGGAGTTACGGGATTGGTTATTTGTTACCATCAGGCGCGTGAAGTGTTATTGAAATATTCCCGCGCATTGAAATTAAAATACGCCTGAACCGATGGAGACGACCGAACTGCTGAAAAAAGTAAGAAGGATTGAAATCAAAACCCGCGGGTTGTCCAATCATATTTTCTCGGGGGAATATCACACGATTTTCAAAGGCAGGGGAATGTCGTTCAGCGAAGTGCGCGAATATCAATTTGGCGATGACATACGCTCGATTGACTGGAACGTGACCGCGCGCTTCAATCATCCGTTTGTAAAAATATTTGAGGAAGAGCGCGAACTCACGGTAATGCTCTTGGTAGATGTTAGCCAGTCCGCATGTTTCGGAACGGTAAATCAATTCAAAAACGAAATGATTACTGAAATCTGCGCGGTGCTTTCCTTTTCTGCCATCAATAATAATGACAAGGTGGGCATCATCTTTTTTAGCGACAAGATTGAAAAATTCATTCCACCGAAAAAAGGCAAAAGCCACATCCTGCGCATCATTCGCGAATTAATTGATTTTAAACCCGATAAAAAAGGAACGAATATTTCAGATGCGTTGCGCTATCTCAACAACGTGATGAAGAAAAGAAGCATCACGTTTATCCTCTCTGACTTCATTGATAAAAACTTCAAAGACGCTCTGAGCATCGCAGGTAAAAAACATGACGTGGTGGGCATTCATGTTTACGACCCGCGCGAAACAGAACTGCCCGACATTGGATTAGTGCGCGTGAATGACGCAGAGAGCGGAGAGAAAATCTGGCTGAACACTTCTTCGAAAAAAGTACGCAATACGTATAACAAGCAGTTTAAAGACAATCTCGAAAACTGCCGCACCGCATTTTTAAAATCAGGCACCGACCTCGTCACCATCAGAACCGATGAGTCGTATGTAAATGCTTTATTGAAGTTTTTTAAGAAAAGGGAGTCGAGAAGATGAGTGCATTTAAAAAATATTTTCAAAGAAATGCAGATCGGACTCCCCTCTCCATTGGAGAGGGGGCGGGGGTGAGGCTTTTCGTAGCATATTTGTTTTTCTCTCTTTCAACAACTGCTTCCAACATCTCTATCATCACCAAGCTTGACACAAATCAAATCCTCATTGGCGACCAGGTGAAACTTTCGCTCGAAATAGTTCGGGATAAAACAACTGCTCTTACGTTTCCTGATTTGGGTAATGTTATCAAATTAGACAGCGTGCGCTCCATTGAAATTCTTGCTGTGCAAAGAGACACCGCTGCGCAATCATCCGGCAAGGCAAAAGATATTCTTACCTATACGCTCACGGTTTTTGATTCTGGTTATTATGTGATACCGCCTATTGCATTTAAATACAAATCTGCCGGTTCGGATTCATTCAGCACAATTCAATCGGAAGCGATGCTGCTCACGGTGAAAAGCATTGAGATTGATACAGCCGCTGCTATCAAGCCTATCAAAGAGCCGTTAACATTGCCGTTTCAACTCAGGGAAATATTAATTGAGATAATTGTTGGCGGGATAATTCTGCTCGCAATAGCGGCAGTGATATTGTATTTCAGTCTGCGCAAGAAAAAACCCGTGCTGATTAAAAAGTTTGTCAGAAAAGACCCCCCGCACGAAACTGCTTTAAACAAATTGCGCGCGCTTGATGAAAAAAAATTATGGCAGCAGGGCGAAGTGAAACTGTATTATTCCGACTTGTCGGAAATCATTCGTGAATATTTGGAAAATCGCTACGACTTTCCTGCATTGGAATCAACTACTGATGAAATCATGGACAGGATTGGGGTTGCAATCATCAGCAATAAGTTACGCGAAGATTTAAGAATAATGCTTCAAACGGCTGACCTTGTAAAATTTGCAAAAGCGGTGCCCCTGCCTGATGAACACAAAAAATTTATGGACACAGGTGTTGAGTTTGTGAAAACAACAAGGTCAACCGAACAGGCGCAAAACATTGAAGTGACGGAGCAACAGCAATGATGGAATATTGGAACAATATCACGTTTGCTTTTCCGGCAGCATTCTTTCTGCTGGCGATACCAGTGCTTTTGGGCTTATGGTATTGGTGGCAATATCAAAATCAGTTTCCTGAGTTGAAATTGTCTTCCATCTCGGCATTCAGTAAAAATGGTTCTTCTCTACTCGGAAAATTGAAAGTGTTGATTCCCGCTGCGCGATTAATTGCATTTGCGTTGCTTGTTGTTGCGCTCGCGCGTCCGCAATCAAGTTTGAAAGAAGACAATATTGAAACAGAAGGGATTGATATTATGCTGTCAATGGACGTTTCGGGCAGTATGCTTGCGCGTGACCTGAAACCAGATAGGTTGAATGCAGCAAAACAAGTGGCTGCCGATTTTGTGAGTGGCAGACCAAGCGACAGAATGGGATTGGTTGTGTTTGCCGGTGAAAGTTTCACGCAATGCCCGCTTACTACTGACCACGAGATGCTGAAAAAATTGTTGTCGGAGTTGAAAGAAGGTTTGGTAGAAGATGGAACGGCAATCGGAATGGGAATCGCAACTGCGGCAAGCCGGCTGAAAGAAAGTGAAACAAAAAGCAAGGTGATTATTCTTGCTACAGATGGAGAAAACAATGCAGGATTTATTGACCCTCTTACTGCAACGGATATCGCCATTCAATATGGCATTCGCGTTTACACGATCGGGGTGGGAACAATCGGAACTGCGCCTTATCCCTTTCAATATGGCGGTCGCACGATTTATCAGGATGTTGAAGTGAAAATTGATGAGGAACTGCTCAAGAAAATTGCCGACCAAACTGGCGGAAAATATTTTCGCGCTACGGATAATAAAACCCTGAGACGCATTTTCGATGAGATTGATACGCTGGAAAAATCCAAAATCAAAGTGGCTTCCATCCAGCGCGTGTCGGAAGAGTTTTATCCGTTTGCCATTGGAGCGTTGGTTTTCTTTTTGCTTGAAATTTTATTCAGGTATGTGTTTTTAAAGAGTGTGCCGTGATAAAATTCGAGAACATACAATATCTCTATCTGCTTTTTCTGCTGCTGCCGATGGTTGCATTGTTTGTCTATTATATTTTCTGGAGAAAAAGAGCCATCGCAAAAATCGGGCAATCAGCGCTTGTGTTGCGGCTCATGCCTGACAAAGCGAAAGGAAAGCACTATGTGAAATTTGTTTTCATACTTCTTGCTTTTATATCTATAGTCATTTCGTTAGCTAATCCACAATATGGTATCAAGTATGAACCAGTGAAACGAAAAGGAATTGATGTCATCATTGCGATTGACGTTTCCAACAGTATGCTCGCGGAAGATGTGAAGCCCAGCCGCTTGGAACGCGCAAAGCTGCTTGTTTCGCGCTTGATTGATAAAATGCGGGATGACCGCGTTGGCTTGATTGTGTTTGCCGGAAACGCTTACCTGCAAATGCCGCTTACGATTGACCATACTGCAGGAAAGTTATTTCTCAGCACCATCAATACGGGCATGGTGCCGACACAAGGCACAGCAATAGGCGATGCGATTCGCCTTTCCATGCAGGCGTTTGGGCAGGATGAAAAAAAATACAAAGCGCTCATCATCATCACTGACGGGGAAGACCACGAAGAAGAAGCGCTGGCGGCTGTTGAGGAAGCCGCAGCCGAAGGAATTGTGGTGCATACGGTAGGCGTTGGCTCTCCGCAGGGCGCGCCTTTGCCGATTTATAAAAATGGTGTGCAGATAGATTTCAAAAAAGACCAATCGGGAAACATCGTGCTCAGTAAATTGAATGAAACCGTGCTTCAGCAGGTGGCGATAAAAGGCAACGGTGAATATTTCCGGCTTGCTTCGGGCAGCGAAGAGGTAAACCAACTGCTTTTAAAAATTTCCACGATGGAGAAAAAAGAAATTGAAGAACGAGAATTCACAGATTTTGATGATTGGTTCCAAATTACAATCGGTATAGCGCTTGTTCTTCTAACTTTGGAATTCTTTTTCACTGAAAGAAAAAGCGCGTGGCTGAGAAACTGGAAAATTTTTCAAACGACAGGAAAATGAAAATGCTGAGGAAGATATTAGTGAGTGTGTTCTGTTCTTGTATCTGGCTGGTGCTTCCTGCGCAGGAAGAGAGAGGTTTGGTGCGTCAGGGCAACCAGCGCTATATCGAAGGCAAATGGGATGAAGCGGAAGCAGAATACAACAAAGCATTGAGCGTAAATAATAACTTGCCGGAAAGTGTTTTCAACTTAGGCGATGTTGCATATCAGAAACAGGATTTTCAAAAAGCGGCAACGCAGTTTGAAACTGCGGCTATGCTGGCAACAGATAATCAGCAAAAAGCAAAAGCCTATCATAACTTAGGAAACTCTTATCTGGAAGCAAAACAATTTGACAAGAGTGTTGAAGCATATAAAAATGCATTGCGGCTGAATCCTGCCGATATGGATACGAAGTATAACCTTGCATACGCGCAGCAGATGCTGAAAAAAAATTCTGAGCAGCAACAGCAAAATCAAGATAAGGAAAATCAGGAAGATAAAGAGAAGAAGGAGCAAGAGAAAAAACAGCAAGACCAAAATCAAGATCAGCAGAACAAAGAGCAACAACAAAAAGAAGGGGAGAAGAAAGAAGAGCAAAACCAACAGGACAAACAGGCAAACGAACAGAAAGGCGAAGAAAAAGACGCGCAACAACAGCAGGGACAACCCAAGCAGGCGCAGCTTTCAAAAGAAGATGCGCAACGATTGCTGGAGGCATTGATGCAGCAGGAGCAAAAAGTGCAGCAGCAAATCATTAATAAAAAATTACCTCCGGAAAAAAAGACAACGGAGAAGGATTGGTGAAATGAGACATAAGACTTTTGATAGGAGACGTGAGATGCGAGACAGGAAGCGCGGGCAAACTCTCCCCCTGCAAGGGGGAGTTCCTTGCGTTGGCTTTGTGCGTTTGCGGGAGGGGGTTCTCTCGGTTCTGCGATATGTTTTGGTTTTACTTCCTCTTCTTCTTTATTCATTTTCAATTTTTGCGCAGGGCAGTTTCACTGCTTCCTTAGATAAAAAGAAGATTTCGGTGAACAGCACGTTCCAAATTACGTTCACGCTCACGAATACGGACGGAAAAAATTTTACACCGCCATCGCTTAGTGATTTCAGCGTGTTGTCGGGTCCCAACCAGTCAACGAACATGCAGTACATCAATGGAAATATGTCGCGCAGTATTGCATTTTCCTATTACCTGAAGCCAAATAAAGAAGGCACGTTTACAATTGCGCCTGCAAGTATTGTTGTCGGAGGAAAAGCAATTTCATCAAACTCCGTGACGGTGGAAGTGACAAAAGCTGATGCAAAAGAAAAAACCCAACAGGGTGGCGAGCAGGATATTAATTCTCAAATCAGTGATAATGTTTTTTTGCGATTAATCGTGGACAAGAAAGAAGTGAATCAGGGCGAACAAATCACTGCCACTTACAAGCTCTACTATCGCGCTACCATGGGCAATACTTCCGTTGTGGAAGCGCCCGCCTACACAGGCTTTTGGACACAAGAGTTAGAGGTGCCTGAAAACACGCAGTTTTCTTCCGAAGTGTATGAGGGAGTGCAGTTCAATGTTTCTATTGTTAAAAAAGACGCGCTGTTTTCGCAACGCGGAGGCGAATTGCAAATTGAACCGATGGAGTTGCAGACCTACGTGCGTGTGCAAACAAATAATCGCGGGTTTTTTTCCACCTATCAGGATTATCCCTATAAATTCAAAAGCAACGCAGTAAAAATTAAAGTGAAGCCTCTGCCTGCTGGCGCACCGCTGAGTTTTAATGGTGCAGTGGGTGAATACAGCATGGAAGTGGCGTTGGATAAAACTGTAACAAAGCCTGACGAGCCAGTAACGCTGAAAGTGAGTATTTCGGGAACCGGAAATATTAAGATGCTTGACGTTCCTAAAATCAACCTCCCGGCTGATTTGGAAACATTCGATCCGAAATCTTCGGAGAAGATTTCAAAGAAGAACAACATTATCAGCGGCTCGAAATCCTATGAGTATCTTGTTATTCCAAGAAGGGGGGGTCAGTTTAAAATTCCCCCTGTTGAATTTTCTTATTTCGATTTACGCAAACAGGAATATGTCACGCTACAATCGCAGGAGTATATCATTAATGTAGAGGGTGAATCAACGGTTTCTTCTACGCCATCTATTACAGGAATTAACAAGGAAGAAGTGGAACTGCTCGGTGAAGACATTCGCTATATCAAAACCGGAGAGGTGAATTTGAAAAAGCGCAACGATTACTTTCTTACATCATGGATGTTTGGCGGGATGTACGCAACACCCTTCCTGCTGTTTACGCTTTTGTTTGCCTATAAACGCAGGGAAGAAAAACTTTCCGGCAATACCGCATTGCTGAAAAATCGAAGAGCAAACAAAGAAGCAACCAAGAGATTAAAGCAGGCGAAGAAATATCTCGGTGAGCAAAACCGGAAAGCATTTTATGATGAAATCACACGCGCCATCTGGGGCTACTTGGGCGACAAGTTGAACATCAGCCAGTCTGCGCTTTCACGCGAGCAAATTCAACTCGTGCTGACAGAGAAAAAGATTGCACCGGAAACAATTCAGCTTGTGTTCAAAACGCTGGATGCTGCTGAAATGGCGTTATTCTCTCCTGTTTCTGATGGCGAGATGAAGAAGGGATATGATGACGCGAACGAGATTATTTCAAAATTGGATTCCGAGTTGTGAGAAAGAGACTTGAGATATTAGACGTGAGACATGAGACAAGAGACGTGAGAAGCGATGCTCTCAAACTCTCCCCCTTCCAAGGGGGAGTTCCATGCGCTGGGATTGAGCGTAAGCGGAGGGGATTTCTTTGCTTGATGTTTTCGCTACTTCTTTTTCCTCTATTGTTAATAGCTCAATCTCCCAATGAACTTTTCAATCAAGCCAATCAACTCTACAAAGAAAAAAATTATGAAGGCTCTATTGCGCTGTATGATTCCGTTGCGAAGTCGGGTTATGTTTCGGCAGAGTTATTTTTCAATTTGGGTAACGCGCATTTTAAACTTGGAAATCTGGCGTCCTCTATTTTAAATTTTGAACGCGCAAAGAAACTTTCTCCTGATGATGCGGATATTGATTTCAACTTGCGCATCTCCAACCTGCGCGTGGTGGACCGTGTAGAGCCGGTGCCTGAATTGTTTTTTGTACGCTGGACGAAAAATCTCGTTATCCGTCATTCTTCAGATGGCTGGGCGAAACTTGCGCTGGGTATGGTGTGGGTGACGTTCGCGTTTGCGCTGCTCTTTTTATTTGTGAATTTTTTGTGGGTGAAGCGCATCAGTTTTCTTGCAGCGCTTTTCGCACTGTTGCTTTCACTCACTTTCGATTTTCTTACATACAGTCAATACAACTACCAGCGTGAAAGCACCGAAGGAATTGTATTTGTGAAGAACGTGTATGTGAAAAGCGCTCCCGACCCCCAAAGCACCGACCTGTTCATCCTGCGCGAAGGAATCAAAGTTGCGGTGCTTGAATCTGAAGGTGAGTGGCAGAAGATTCAACTTGCTGACGGGAAAGTGGGATGGATGATGCGCAACAGTTTGGAGATGATTTAGACAAAAAGAATCAGGTAATTTTACTGAACATGTCTTTCCAATTTACATTTGATGCCAAAGGCAATCCTGTAGGCGTATTCGTTCCCATCAGAGAGTGGGAGAAGATTACTTCTGAGTTGAAAAAACGGTCATCAAAGAAATCAGGAACGCTGGCGGGAATAGAGAAAGGATTGAAACAAGTGAAGCAAATTGAAAGAGGGAAGTTAAAATCCATCTCCCTTAAACAATTGCTGAATGACTTATAGCGTAGAAGCCACTCCGCATTTTCGCACTGAAGCGAAAAGATTATCTAAAAAATACCGCTCGCTCAAAGAAGACATTGCAACTCTTGCACAGGAGTTAGCGATGAATCCCCGCATTGGAACTGGGCTTGGCGGTGATGTTTACAAAGTACGCCTCTCCATTACATCAAAGGGCAAGGGGAAAAGTGGCGGAGCAAGGGTAATCACCTGTGTGAAAGTGGCAGTTACGAAAATCTATCTGGTGTCAATATATGATAAGTCAGAAAAAGAAACCGCTCGTGACAATGAGATACGAGATTTGGTAAAGAGGCTGCAAGGTTAATGGTTGTCTATCCATTTCATCGCCTCCTTCTTGCTGAAATTAGAAAGCGGAGCCTCCTTCACAAACCTTTTCACCGCTGCGGGATTTGTTTTTGAATATTCGCGCAGCGCCCACCCGATTGCCTTGCGGATGAAAAATTCTTTTTGTGCGGCATATTTCAGGCAGTAGGCGAACAACCGTTTTTCATCCGTCTGTTTTTTGTAGCGCAACTGATGCAAAATAGCGGTGCGTTGCAACCAGAAGTTTTCATCGTCAATCCATTCGTCCATCTTTTATGTTAAACCAGGATAGCGTAACACCAATCCACCTACAATGTCCACAGCAATGGCATCAACAGTGTCCCACAACGATTTTGTTACGAGCATGAAATGTGCTGTTTCGATAAAATCTTCCGGCAGTTGCTTCACCTGTTTTCTTGTCAGTTCGTTGACGAAATACTGGAACTCGCGCTGAGGCTTTCGATATGCTGCTTTGATAATTGTGGGAAGTTCAGAGGCTTCTGGTATTCCGTGTTGCCGCAAAAATTCTCTGTCAAGTTCTTTTCTAATTGGTGACATGATGCCGAAATATTCAAACCGGTCTTTCATGTTTTTTGCCATTGCAACTGCGCGTTGTTTATCAGCGTGTTTGCGATAGCTCTTTTCAAGCGGGTCAAGGTATCTCATATCAAATGTAGAATAGACGAAGGTCGCCTGAGATGTTCAGAAAAACAATTTCACCGGTGCAGGTGAGTAATTTTGTAAAAAAAAAATGATGAAGAACCTGTTTGCTTTCGGTTTCCTGTTATTCATAGTTTGTCAGTTCAAAGTTGTCGCGCAAACAACAGATACTCGCGGTTACATTGTGCAAGTGGGCGATACTACGCCCGCGTTTGAGTTTGTGCTGGCAACAGGAGAAAAAGTAAAATCAAAAAAATTAAAAGGCAATGTAATCATGCTTCAATTCACCGCAAGCTGGTGTGGAGTGTGCAGGAAAGAAATGCCCTTCATCGAATCTGAAATCTGGCAGGTATATAAAGACAAAGGATTGAAGTTATACGGAGTTGATTTGGATGAACCGCTCGAAAAAGTAAAAGCATTTGCAGAAGCAACAGGCATCACCTATCCGCTATCGCTTGATCCCGGTGGCGAAGTGTTTAAATTATTTGCGCAGGAAAAAAGTGGCGTCACGCGCAACATCATCATTGACCAAAACGGAAAAATTGTTTTCCTCACGCGCCTGTTTGAACGCGCAGAGTTTGATGAGATGAAGGCAGTGATTGCGGGGTTACTTAAAAAAAATTAACCTCACTACAGTCATTCTAATTCAGCCCGATAAAAATCATTTATCAATGGTGACTAAAGTCACCGCACACAAAAAAAACTTGCCCCATCTTTGTTAAGCAGGTTGCAGGACATTTGGATGGTCAGAAGGGGCTATCCAAAGCAGAAAGGCAGGACTCAAAGAGTACTGCCTTTTCTGTTTCAGGTCGTTAATATAGAATCAACTTCAACTCTCCCAAGCGGGAAGATGTTCTGAACGTGAGTAAATACATTCCGGGCGCAAGCGTAGAATTGGAAATTTCAAGTTGATGTGTTCCTACGGTTATTTTTTTATCCAAAATCCGAAGTGCTTCTTTCCCTGAAATATCCAGCAGCTTCAGGCTTACTGTTTCTTCATTTTGTAAGAAATAAGAAACTGTAAAATTTGAGTTGGCAGGATTCGGGTAAACCTGCAACTGGAAATTTTCTTGCGAAATAGTTTCAATGCCGACAGACTCAACAATTAATTCCCAAGTGAGAATGCTGTCACAACCATTCGCAGTTGTAAGCATGTCGGTATAAGTTCCTGCTTCAGTTTGCCAACCGCCTGCGATGAAAGCGCTGTCGCCATCAGCAATAATCAAACCCGTATCAGCAGAATAGCTTGCATAAAAATTCAACTCAGAAATAATTAAGCTGTCACAACCATTGGCATTGAGCAAACTGTCATAATAAATTCCGGCTGTTGTTTGAAACGCGCCACCTGCAAAAATGCTGTCGCCAGCGCAGGTTGTTAATGTTTGTGTAATGGGATCGTGGTTCAGAATTTTTAAGTCAGTGACAACAACGCTATCGCAGCCAAAAGGCACCGTGAACGTATTTGCATAAAAACCCTCAGCAGTTTGGTATGCGCCACCCGCAAGGAGACTGTCGCCTGTACAAATAAAAGCTTGCAGCGTGTCAGGCTCAATTGCGGGAATCACTCCAAGCGCGGTGATTAGCACATGGTCGCATAAAGCACCCGCTGGGATGGTGTCATAATATGTTCCGCTTTGCGTTTGCCACGCGCCACCCGCAAAGATGCTGTCGCCTTCACAAATCAGCGCGTCTGCAATTGCAACTTGCCGCGACTGAAAAATTATTTCTGTCAGCACAATGCTGTCGCAACCAAAAACGCTTGTGAGTGAATCAGTGAGCAGCGTGTCTGCATGAAAGTAAATTCCATTCAGCAAAATGCTGTCGCCATCGCACACATCGAAATGCCGCGTTGTCAATTCATTTTGGTGAACGGTGAGATGCGTAATCACAATGCTGTCAATATTACCCGCTAATGGAAATGTATCGGAATATTCTCCGGCTGTTGTTTGAAACGCGCCACCCGCAAGCACGCTGTCGCCCGCGCAGATTTCAACAAACACATCTTGCTGCACGATGCTTTGCCCGTTTTCAATAATTGTGAGCGTTTGGTCGGCTGTGAGATTGTAGAGCGTAAACCGATTACCTCCGAGCCAAATCACGACAAGGCTGTCAATCTGCGCGTAGCTTCCGAGTCCGAAATGCGCGGTGCTGCTGTTTTGCGAAGCATGGCTGGAGCCGCCATCAATCTCGCGGAGCCATTTTCTTCCGCCTGCATATACTTCGATGCGTGTTCCGAAAGCATCGTGCGCATTCACCGTTCCCTGCACATTCACTTTCAGCCAATGATTGCCGTTTGCCTGATCGTTGCGATAGAGCAACACTTTTGTTCCCGCGCCATTTTGAAACTGATGGGTACACGCCACGAGCATATCCAAATCGCCATCATTGTCATAATCGCCTGTCGCAAAACCTCTGCCTTTTGTAGAATCACTCACGCCTTCGAGCGCTGACACATCAGTGAACGTGCCGTCCATGTTATTTCTGAAAAGTTTATGCGGGTCTTTTACACCGGTGGCAATAATGTCAACTGCGGGAATCTGCCCGTTTGAAACAAACAAATCGAGCCAGGTATTATTATCATAATCAAAAAACGCAGTACCCCAGCTTGTGGTAAACAAACTATCGGGCGTATAAGTATTTATAACTCCGGCTGAATCGGTAACATCGCTGAACGTGCCGTTGCCGTTGTTTTGATACAACACATTTCTGCCGATGTTGGTGATATAATAATCCAAGTTGCCATCCTCATTGTAGTCGCCCACTGCGATTCCCATTCCGTAAATACCCGCATTTGCGCCTGACGCTGCGCTGACATCCGTGAAAGAATCAAGCGGATATTCATTCCGGTAAAGCACATTCGGAATCACCCATTCGCCAAAATCATTTGCAACATAAATATCCATATCGCTGTCGTTGTCGAAATCCGAGAAAGCAGTTGCGAGCGTAGTGCCTGCATTGTTCGTTTGCAACTGCGGAGCAATTTGCGTGAACGTGTTGTTGCCGTTATTCAAATACAAATAATCTTCAAATCCCGTATGTGCAAATCCGATGATTTCATTGGAAATCGGGTGGCGGATGAAAGCAGTTTGCGCGACATAATTTCCAACATAAATATCAAGATAGCCGTCAAGGTTGTAATCACCCATACTGGCGGATACGCTCCATGTGGAATCTGTAAGACCTGCAAACGCTGCAATGTCGGTGAATGTGCCGTTGCCGTTGTTGCGGTAGAGAATATTGCGCACCGGTTCAGCCCAATCATTGTTGTCGCCCAGCGTGGTAACGAAAATATCGCGGTTGCCATCGTTGTCAATATCTCCAGTCACCACACCCTGTGTATAGAATAATCCTGCCGCATAAAGCCCCGCAGATGCGGCAACATCAGTAAATGAGCCATCGCCATTATTGCGATAGAGTTTGTCTTGGTTTAATCCACCGACAATATAAATGTCGAGCCAGCCGTCATTGTTGTAATCAAAAAATGCGCAGCCACCGCCAATGAGCGAAGGAGAGTAGATGAAATGATTGATGCCTGCGAGCTGGCTTACTTCAGTGAAGGTTTGAGAATAGGAAGTTGAAGCCAATGAGCAGAAAAGAATAACCCAATAGTCTGCGGAGAAATATTTCATTCAAGGATGGTTGTTGGTTACAAATTAGCAAATTTTCGGTGGGTCTTCCTTCCCCTTTCAGGGGAAGTTCCTGCGCAAGCTTGCGCGCAATGTCATAAACATTGAACTGGTTTGATTGAGAAAAGGGCTAAAGCCCTCTCGGTTTTTTGAATGCACCTCAAACCCCGACCTAAAGGTAGGGGCAATTTAGTAGCCCCGCCTTTTAAGGCGGGGTAATGAAAGATGGCGAAGTATACAAAGGGCTTTAGCCCTTAACCAGAACTCACGGGAGTTGAGACCCCTCTGTCCTGCGGACATCTCTCCGCCTTGACAGAAGAAAATCCAACCACGCCTTTGTAGTTTTATCCCATGAAATATGATGTCGTAGTTATAGGCGCGGGCATTGTTGGTTTGGCAACTGCCTATCGCCTGCTCGAAAAAAAGCCGGGATTAAAAATTTGTGTGCTTGAAAAAGAGAAACAAGTTGCCGCGCATCAAACGGGGCATAACAGCGGGGTGATGCACTCCGGCATTTATTACAAGCCGGGAAGTTTAAAAGCGATTAACTGTGTGAACGGCTATAACCAGTTGAAAGCATTTGCAGAGCAACACAACATTCCGTTTGATATTTGCGGAAAAATTATTGTTGCAACGAAGCAAGAGCAGTTGCCGATTCTTGACGGCATTTTCAAACGTGGCAACGAAAACGGATTGAAGGGCTTGCGGAAAATCTCAAAAGAAGAAATCATAGAAATAGAACCGCATGTAACAACCGGAGCGCAAGGCATTGTTGTTCCGCAGGCGGGCATTATCAACTATAAAACGGTTGCTCAAAAACTCGCGGAAATCATTTTGCAGCAGGGCGGTGAAATTCTATTCGGGGCAAAAGTTGAAAAGATAACGGTGAGCGAAACTGAAACTGTTGTGCAAACTACAGCGGGCGATTATACCGGAGCATTCCTCATCAACTGCGCGGGACTCTATTCCGATACGATTGCGCGGCTCACGCATCCCGCGCTTGATATGCGCATTATCCCGTTTCGCGGAGAGTATTATGTGCTGAAAAAAGAGAAAGAACATTTGGTGCGCAATCTGATTTATCCTGTGCCCGACCCGAACTTTCCGTTCTTAGGCGTTCACTTCACGCGCATGATAGAAGGCGGCATTGAAGCAGGACCGAATGCCGTGCTTGCGTTCCGTAAAGAAGGCTACACGCTTTCTGATTTTCATGCGGGTGAATTTTTTGAAACGCTGGGCTGGCCCGGATTCCGCAAAATCGCATTTAAATACTGGCGCACAGAATTACGTGAGCTACATCGCTCGTTCAGTAAAGCCGCTTTTGTGAAAGCGCTTCAAGAATTAATTCCTGAAATCACGCCTGATGATTTGGAGGATGGCGGCTCCGGTGTGCGCGCACAAGCGGTTGACCGCGCAGGAAACCTTGTGGATGATTTTGCAATCTTAGAAAGCAAGCGCGTACTAAACGTATGCAACGCTCCTTCGCCTGCTGCTACTTCTTGTCTTTCTATCGGAGAGCATATTGCGGGGAAGGCGGTGGGGCAGATGAGTTGATTTGGTGATTCGATGATGAGTTGATTTCTCGCTCGTTCAAGTTTGGCGCGTGGGCTTTGCGCCACCACAACTTGAACGCAAACCGAGAGGCAGTAGACCTCTTTCATAATTCGCTTTTTTTATCGCCTCATCTTTGTTCTTCTCCAAAGGAGAAGATGAAAGGAATAAATTATGAAAGAGGTATAGCCTGTGACGCCCTGCATGAGTTGTTTCGCGCCTTGTGTATCGGAAATAACCATCAAAAAGGGCGAAAACAATAATTTTTTCAAAAAAACGGATAAATAGCCCTCTGCTGCCATGAAACGCTTTGCCAGCGCGGTAATTTTTTTCAAAATATTTTCATTTGCTGTATTCCAGAAATATATAAACGATTGAATGTCAAATGCGAAAAGGATTACGTCAAGTTAAGTAAGTGTTTTCCCGTATTGTTTTAAATGAGGCGGGTAGGTAAGTTTGGCAGTAATAATTTATTTCTTAACTTAATAAAACCAAATTTTATGAAGCAGAAACTTTTTCTTGAAAACGCGGGGGGGGGTACTCCACCTCGCTTAATGCAGTGTCTCGTTTTTCTTTTCTGAGAAAAATCAGTTTGTTCGTTTGCTTTTGTATTGCGGCAATGCCTTGGAGGGTGGCGGGGCAATGTCCGAATATTAATATTACCACTACTGTTACTTGGGATTATCCTGTGTCCGTTGATGAATTTTACACTGTAAAAAGCGGAGGTCAACTTATTATCACTGCTGCCGCTGTTGTCACTTTTTACCAATCTTGCGCAGGCATTAGGGTTGAAACAGGTGGTTATTTGATAGTCGAGAATAATGCCCGCCTTACGAGTGATGGTTCAGGCACTTACCTATGGGCAGGTATTGAAATCCAAGCGCACAACAGTAACCCAAGCGCAAGTTTTTCCAATTGCACAATTGAACATGCTCAAGTGGGAGTAAAGATGACGACAACGCATATCAATCTTGCTTACTATGGACCTTGCGCTAATTTCACGAATTGCAGTTTTTTAAACAACAAGGTGGGCATCTACTATTGGGGGTTTACTACGGTTTCTCCCGGTTGCTCCGGCAATAATATTACGAATTGCACTTTTGCTATTAACAGCAGCGTACCCTCCGCAGTAACCAATCCGGTGCGATTTATAGAGATGTCAAGTGCAAATTATCTCAACATTACAGGTACTACATTTCAAGATGTGCTATACAACAATATTGACGTGCAAGGCATCAACAAACAGTTAGGAGGCGCATTAGAAATAAGCGGCTGTACATTTAACGGAGTAGATAAGGGCATTTACCTGCAAAGTTCAACCAGCTCTGACAGAATATTAAACAACACGTTCACGAATATTCCCGGAATCTCATTCACCCCCTGCTGTGGCGGTTACCAATGGGGTACCAACTACGGATTGTTTACTGTAGGCTCAAATAGATACAGAGCAGAAGGTAATAGTTTCACCGGAACGAGCCGATTAAATGTAAATAAACTCTATGGTATTGTTACGGACAACTCCGGCAGCGCAGGGGCTTTGATGTTTAAGAATACGTTCAGCAACACAGCCGTAGGTTTTCAATCGCAAAACAACAATAGTAACTACGCTGTAAGCTGCAATACATTCACAAATTACATTTATGGTGGTTCTCTTGGTTCCGCATGGTACACCTACAATGGCTCGTTGCGCCCACAAGGGAATAATAATTGCTCAAATTCTAATCAGCGAGCAGGAAATGAATGGACATCTGCCTGCAATAACAGCAGCGCTGTTGACATTAAAGTGAATAGTGCCTCCTATTTTCACTATTTCGGACATTTCTTAGACCAAGCTGGAGGAGATAATACAAGACCCGAATGTAGTACAACTGCTTGGGAACCCACTTATGTCGTGGCAAATTACTGCGGTCTTGGAACTGCAGGTTATCAAAAAACTTCCACTGCTTGTAATACTCCGTTCTATACCTGTACCGGATGCCGTTTAGCGGGAAATGATTTGGGCATAGAGCCACAACTTTTAAATGCTCTTGACTATTACCGGAACATTGCTGATAGCGTAAATGCTGAATCAGAAACAATCGGTAGTCAATATGCCCTTGAACAATCTGCGCATTATTTAGGATTGGCTCAATTAGTAAGTAATGAAATTGCAGCGCAACTTATGGACAAGAGCGTTGACACAGCCATTTTATACTTGGAAAGTTCTGACTTGCTGGAAGATAAGAAAACATTGGCAGAGTTTTATTTGTCAGCCGGAAGATATGAGGATTGCCATAAAGTAGTGGATAACGTGGAAAGTGCGACAGGCTGGAGAAAGATTGAGTCTGCAAATGAAACCGTTCGCGCTGAATACACTTCGGAAAACAGCGCGTATGTTGAGTTGATGCAGTTGTTGCTTTCTATTTACGAAAGCGGGAGAAGATTAGACAAGTGTACCGATGAAGAAATTGCCGCGCTGGAACAACTCAGCAACAGCACTACGCTGATTGGACCCAAAGCCTGCGCTTATTTGAAAGCGGCAACCGGGAAAGAGTGCAGCTATGAAATCTATGCAGATGACGAAGATGTAGAGAAACGCCTTGCATCGCCTGCTGAAGATTTTTTGATTTCGCTCTATCCGAATCCGGCAAGTTCATTCATCACGCTTGAAGTAAATATTCCGAACACAATTACACAACCGGAATACGACATTTATGATGTAGCGGGCAGACAGGTATCAAAAGGAGAGTTACATCAAGGTATAAATGAAGTGCTGATTGACACGAAAAATTTCCCGGAAGGAACATACATTTTGCAACTTCGGAATTTAAATGCAGTCATTGAGGTAAGAAAATTTTCAATAACAAAGTAAAAACTTAATAGAAAAGGGGGAGCGCATGCTCCCCCTTACTATTTTGCCCTGTTAATATGAGAAAGATTATAACATACGCTTGCTTTTTATTTCTTCTTTACTCGAATGCACTTTTTGCTCAGGAATATTTTAACAATATTTACGATATTCAGAATAGAAATGATGGGTATATCCATCACTTGCAACACGCTGCCTGCATTCATTTTTTACTTTAACATGAAAAAAACTTCATTACTGGGCTTCTTCTTTTTTGCCAGCATGACTCTATTGGCACAGCAGTTTGTTAAAAAAGCAATTCAGGTTGAAACAAATACCGGAGACGGGGCAAACTCAGTAGTCCAAATTGAAGGCAACAGGTTTCTATTGAGTGGCGGCTCGCGAACGATTGATCCATCGCCCCATGGGCGTTCCTTTATTATGGTCACGGATTCTGTCGGAAACGTATTGTGCGAAAAACTATTTAGAAGCAGGGGAAATGAATCCTTTGACGTGATGTACGATTACAAGAAATTATTCAATTCTTATTACGCCATTGGAAGTTACTTTGATACGCTCACGATGGAGGACAATACGTATCTGATAAAAACAGATGATTCCTGCAATGCGCAGATTTTCAGGTTTGACTTTGGCATGTTTGAAAAGATGATACGCTTATATCCCTATAAAGAAGATTCCACTATTCTGATACTGGGTTATCATTATATAGACACATCTTTTAACAGCAGCCAGATACTACTGGCAAAAGTGGACACAAATGGAAACGTCCTTTGGACGCGGCAATATGGAGGAGCGGGATATGACTTTGCCTATCATCTTTTTGAAATGCCGGACAAAGGCTATATGCTTTCAGGCGAGAAAACAACATTTCCCTTTCCCAATAATACCGATACTGATTTATTTCTGATGAAGTTGGATGCGCAGTTTAATGAAATATGGACACAGAGTTATGGAACAGCAGATGAAGATCGGGCTGGTTTTTCTAATAATTCGCTCTTGACAGAGGACACCAGTATCATTATGGTGGGCTGGGTTAATATTCCCAATCCGAGCTTTGCAACATCCAAAGGATACGTGATAAAAACAGATATTGACGGCAACCTGCTTTGGGAAAAATTTCATGAAGCTGGAGGTTTTTACATTGTGGAACATCACAGCGTTCAACCAGCAACTGACGGAAACTATTTTGTAGGCGGATATAAAAACGATACGAATACGCTTCAACTCAACTCATGGCTTATGAAAATTGATAACGATGGAAATATGCTTTGGGAAAGACTTCATGCCATTGACAGCGCAGCGCAATATATCTGGGATATGAATTTTAATTCTCACGGAGGTGTAGCCATGACAGGCTTTATCATCTATCAAGGTCCGGCAGCAAATGACATCGTATTCATCACTACCGACTCCTGCGGCTACACCGAAGGCGATGTAAGCATCGCGCAAATACAACTTGATACGAGCATCGGCAAAACCATCACGCTGCACAACGCCAGCCCCGTGTATTGCAGTTGGCAGTGGCAGTTCGGAGATGGCGATAGTTCCAGTATCAGAAATCCAACGCATACTTACAATGATACGGGTAGCTATACCATTACGCTGGTAACAAGAGCAGGCAATGATTGGGATACGGCTTGGTTGCAGGTGCATGTGGGAGATACGTCCACAGTCAACAGTCCACAGACCACAGTGGTGCAAGCGCAGATGAAGCTATATCCGAATCCGGCATCTTCATTTATTATGCTATCCGGCTACATTCCTGAAAATGAAACCGGAGCGCGGGTAGAGTTTTATGATATGCAGGGAAGATTAGTAAAAACAGAGTTGCTGAAAAACGGGTTGATTAATCAAGGCATTTCAACGAAAGATTTTGCAACGGGGGTGTATGCGTACAGAGTGCGCAGCGATGCAGCGCAGATTGCAGCAGGGAGGATTTTTATAGAGCCGTAAAAAGCAGGAGGATAAGAGCACACGCATGAAGTTGGAAACTTGCCTGAAGAATACGCACAAGATAGCAGCCGCACAATGCTTACGCTGCAATCTTGCGCGAGAGAAGCAGCGCGGCAAAACTTGCGGCAGCAGCGCAGTTATTTTTCCAGATACAACGTCTTTTTATCGTTATCTATTTCCCAGCGCGTGAATTTATCGAGAAAGGATTTGCCGAGCAGCAGCGAAGCATCCTCGCTGATTACGCCCGTCATTACATTGTCAACCGTAAATCCTCCCACTTGTATTCCGCTCACGTTATAGACTTTAGCCTTCACCTTGCTTCCGTCAGCAAGCGCATAAGTTTTTTCGCCCACTTCATCTCCCTTTTTTAGCACGCCCGCATCCAGTAGTTTTTTTTCAAATTCCTTGTTGATGAGGATATCGCTCGCACCGCTGTCAAGCACAAACTTTCCTTCCACCGCGCCCATTTTTACCTTCAGCGTATAGGCGCTCAGATAGCGCGTGAGCGGCACTTCTGCCGACAGCACATCGCCTTTTATGTCTGCTGATTTTTCTTTTGGCGCTGGCTGCTTCGTTACAATTTCTTCCATCGTTATGGGGTCTATTTCCCGCACGATTAGGGAGTCTTCTTCAACGGCATTTTCCTCGTCAACGCCCATTGCCAGCAACATGCACGGGAGAGCCGCTTCAGCAATCAGCGGGGAATCTTCATCATCCGCCTGGCTCATAAAGTTTTTTGTCAGTTCTTTATTCTCAAGAATTTTTTCCAACATGCAACTGCAATACACCGTTGCGTCAACGCTTGCCAGCGCGGGGGTGGATGCGGCTTCCTGCTCAAATCCTTTTACGCACTCATTCATAAATTCATCGCGAAAGGAGGTGATGACTCCGCCATCCTGCATCAGGGAAAAGATGCACTCCAGCACTCCATTTGCCATTTCTTTATGCTTCTTGTTTTCAAACACTTTTTCAAAATCAAAATCTTCGGCTTCAATCATTTTATTGAAATCCTTGTATGTAAGGTGCGCAGCCATTTGAAATAAAATGCACTCGCACAATTCAGTTTTTGCGGCTTCATCCATGCCTTCTTCGTCCATTTCGGCTGCGCATTCTTTAATGAGTTGGCTTTTATTGCCAATCAGTTTTTTGTCGCTGGTGTAGAGATATTGCGATTTGTCCGTTTGTGCAAACAGGCTGCAAAATGTGACGAGCAAGATTGTAGTAGCAACGAGGTTTTTCATCAGGAGCGCAAGTTAATGCGGATATACTGATTAGCCAATATGCCGATGTACCGATGAAATTGCAGTGAGCTGGCTTTTCCCCGCCTGAGGCAGGGAAATACAAAGGGGGTATCTATAGGACAGTTCTAAAAATTATTTTTTTAACCACAAAGGACGCAAAGAATTTTTCACAAAGAAACACAAAGCAAATAAAATCAATGCTTTGTGAGCTTTGTGTTTTCTCTTTGAGTTCTTTGTGGTTCGTCTTTTTTTAATTTTTAGAACCGCGCTATATTAAGAGTTCTTTGAAATCAGTTTTTCAAAGAACTCATTAAATGTGTTACCCTTTGCATTTTTCTAAGAAGGGAAAATCACAGACGCAATTAGTGCTGTCTTTTTTTACTATTTTCACCCCTCTATCCATGCGACCAATCCTTACCATTTTTCTGCTTGTTTTCCTTGCGGCAACTGCCTTTTCACAACAAGTGTTGTTGCTGAGTGAAAATTTTGAATCGCCAACCAACACGTTTGCGTTTGACACGGGTGGAATTACGAACCATTCCGGCAGCAACAAATGGATTATTAATGATGCGTATGACGGAGGCGTGATTTATCCCGCAACAACAAATCAAGACAGCACCACTGCGGGTACAATTACCAATGCGCCATTCAGCGACTATCTGCATATTCACGATGAGAATGCGGTAACAAGTAATTCCGTCTCCAACGCAAACTATGATGTCACAGCAGTTTCAGACAGGTTCGCATATACCTCTGATGGATTCTGTACGCTGGGCATGAAAGAAATTATCCTCGCATTTTTCTATGTGTGCGAAGGCTCGCCTGATGCGCATGGCGAAGTGTATTACAGCATTAATGGCGGTGCATGGACACAAACAGGCGCAGCGCAATACCGCAACCAAACGAAGTGGAATTATGTCACCATCACCGACCCGATTTTTGAAAATGTCGCCAACCTGCGCTTTGGCTTTCGCTGGGTGAATGGAGCAGGCACGCCTCCTTCAACGATTTCATTCGGCATTGATGATATTCTTGTGGTGGGAACGTATGACCAAATCACAGGTCCGCAACTCACCGTGCCATTCATTTCTCCAAATCCTGTTTGTCGTTTGAGCAGTTTGGTGTTGCAATGGGATTTGTCAGAGCCTTTGTGTGATGGCGCTTATAGGATTGAGCTTTCCAACTCAAGCGGAAATTTCACAAATCCTGTGAGTCTTGGAGTATTCAATATTGCCGACCTTGACACAACGGGCTTTGTCGGTGTGTTGATTCCGGGAACAACGCCTCCGGGCAATTGCTATAAAGTGCGGGTTACGCGCATCGCTCCTCCGCCCGTGATTGTGGGAACTGCGAGCATTTGCTTTCAGGTGCAGGTGTGTCCGAATACAATCACTACGCTTACGCCAATCGTAACAACCGACCCTGACACTGTTTGTTCACAAAGCGCGATTGATGTTCCGTTTCTTTCAACAGGAGTGTTCAATGCGCCTAACGTGTATATCGCGCAGCTTTCTGATTCAGCGGGGAATTTCGCCAACCCGCAAATCATCGGCACATTCCCAAGCAGAGAAACGTATGACCCTGCTATTGGCGCAATGCCGGGAAATGTGTCCGGCTTAATTCCGATTACTCCTGAAGGATGCAATTATTTTATCCGCGTTGTTTCAACAAGCCCGGCTACTATCGGCACATTGTATGGTCCGTTTTGCATCAAGCATTGCGACATCACCACGAATGAAACGCTCGACATCAGCGTGTGCATCCGCGAAACAGTGGGCGTAACAGATACCGTTGAAATTGACATCAACCAATGGGACAGCAGCGCAAGCTACCTTGCCGGAAACAGTTTCATCGTGCAACTGCTTGACATGATGTCGCTTGCTGTCGTGAATGAAGGCGGGCTTGGCGTTCTTTTCGACACAACTTCCTCCACAATGATTTTAACAATTCCGGGATTGAATGATTTGCTGTTGCTGGGAATTATGCCCGGCAGCTATTACATGCGCATCATCGCAGATAATTCTACGAATCCCTGGAATTCAAACGGAACAATTATCCGACTCACGATTGGCGCGCCTGCGGATAATCCTTCGCTTGTCATCCCTGATAAATCGGTTTACTGCAACACGGAAATTGCAGAGTTGCTGATTGTTCCTTACAATCCCGATTCGGAATATGAATGGTTGAGCACTTCGTTGAATAATGGAGTTCCTTTCACGTGGCCGGGCAATACGCTGAGAGTTGATTTCACAGGCGCGCCTGTTGATGATTATACGTTCCGTGTGCGTGAAATTAATTACGGATGCTTTGGGCCATATTCCCCGCCCAAAACCATTTTCGTGGTTTCGATTCCTGATGTAGAAATCACGGGACCAACTGTGGTGTGCCAGGGCGATACGTTTCTCTACACGGTTTCTTATTTGCCGGAAACTTATTACGAATGGTCGCTTTCATGGGGGAGAATCATTGACACTTCCAACAATGAAATCATCGTCACGTTCGATTCAACAGGGACAGTTGAACTCAGCATCTATGCGTTGAACATTTGCGGAATAGCTACAAACACGTTCAACGTAAATGTGGTGCAGGTGCTTTCCGTTGATGCGGGCGATGACAAAACAATCTGTGTGGGTGAATCCGTTGAGTTGGAAGCAACGGGAGCGGGTTTCGATAAAGTATTAGAAACAACACTACTCGGCACTTCCGGCAGCAACGGGAATATGTTTGATGTGAAAGCGGATTATGATTTAACCATCACGCGCTTTGATGCAAACTTCCTGAGCAATTCAGCAACTGACATGCGGATTTATTACCGTGCCGCTCCTTATGCGGGCAGCGAAACGGATTCTACTTCCTGGTCATTGCTCGGCTCTGCAACGGGCATCACTCCCAACCCGACAGGCACTGCAACACCGATTCCCATTCTTATTAATATTTTCATTCCGGCAGGCAACATTTTTTCATTCTACATCACCACTACCAACAATACATTCATGGTGCATACCAATGGGAATGTCATTGGCGGTTTGTATGCGAGTGATGGTATTCTGAATTTTTACGAAGGAACAGCAATCACGTATGCGTTTAGTTCGCCCATCACGCCCCGCGTGTGGAACGGGAGAATTCATTATTTCACGGAACAGGGCGTGAATTATTTGTGGAGCAATGGAGATTCAACTGCGGCTACAATTGTTCAGCCGATAGCAACAACCAACTACACGATTCGCGTTTCTGACACTACGGGTTGCGGAAGCGCTGATGCGGTGAATGTTTTTGTGAATGAATTACCACCTGTTGATGCGGGCGAAAATGATTCGTTATTATGCAAAGGGTTGCAATTACAACTGAATGCATCAGGAGCGGATGTTTATACATGGTCGCCCCCAGAAGGATTAAGCGATCCGAACAGCAGTAATCCCACCGTAATCCCGGCTGAAAGCGCGATTTATAATTATTATTTAACCGGAACAGATACCGCCACCGGCTGCATCGCGTATGATACGGTGACAGTTGCTGTGGAAGGATGCGAACTGATGCTTACGATTCCGCAGGCATTCACGCCTAATCGTGATGGGGCAAATGATTTCTTCACGGTGTTTGGTGATAATATTGACAAATATGAGATTCGTATTTTCAACCGTTGGGGCGAGCAGGTTTACTATTCTACAAACTCAAGTGAAGTAAGTCAGGGTCTTTTGAATCTGGGCTGGAATGGCGAGCACAAAGGCAAAGCGCAGGACACCGGAGTGTATGTGTATTACATCAAAGCAAGCAAAGGCGATGCTACCCCCATCGAACGCAAAGGCAACGTAACTTTAATTCGGTAAGTCTTGCTATCTGTCGTGAGTTTTAAAACAAAGAATTTTATTTCACTCTTCCATCCATCTTTCACCGAGGTGCGGTGTGCGCTGGCTTTCCCCCTCGTAGGGGGAACACAAGGGGGTAGCTTGAAAAAGAGTGATTGCTTTATTCAAAGCCACCCCTCTGAAGCGCTTCGCTTTCTGTCTCCCCTAAAAGGGGAGAAGTTCTGCGCTCTACTGTTTTTTCTGTTTCTTTCGATTCAACTTCTTGCGCAAGACCAAATGCAAGTTGCCCGCTATAATTTCACGAATTTTCCTGCGGAGAAAAAAAATATCACGAGTACGCTGATAAAAAATACTCCTGTTGAAATGCAGCAGCATCCTGAGTTTGGAATTCTTCCCTACAAAGCAGGATGTAATGATTGCGTGGAGTTGATTCAGAAAAGAGATTTTTATTCGCGCTACTATGTGGAGCCGAATAATCTGAGCCACTTCTATTCACAGAAATCTTATTTTCCGCTGCACTACAAAGACGAAAACGATTTGCTGCGCACCATTGACCCGCGCCTGAAACAGGATGCAGAGTCCCCTTGGTTTTTTTTAGCAGAAAACCAACCGGTGCCGACCGCTTATGATTTGCGCGAGAAAACTACTTACATCGTTTCAGCAGGTTTTCTATTTGAATTCAATCGTGATTTGAAAATTTATTTTGAAACAAGTGAAGGAAATAAAACCGGAGAGACTGCTGTAAATTTTTCTTCAACCACCGTTGGGCAAAGCGGAGTGTTTACTACAAGTGCATGGAATCAAATTGATGTGCGCCAGATTTTTAAACAAGGCGGAATTAAAACCGATTTCATTCTGAACGCGCGACCAAACATTCCCGCAAACAGCGAATGGCTGGTGTTTGAAGATGAACTGTATTTGCCCGATGATTTTAAAATCGTTTCACTAAAAAACAACACGGAGCTTTCTATTCAGAAAGACGATTGGGAATATATTCATTACAACAAACCCACTTACTACGATGGCTACGGCTTGGGAATCACAGGGAGCTATGCAGTAGAAACGAAGGATAACTATCACGCTGTGAAAGTGCTGATTCCGGTTGCATATCTCACGAATCCCGGCTTGCGTTATCCCGTGTATATTGACCCGTGGGTTTTCGGGCGCGACAGCATCGGCAATTTCATCAATGCGCCCGGTGATGTAGGCGCAGCGCTTGCGTTCACGCAAACTACGCTGGGCAGTTGCGATTATACCGTGATTGATACTGTTCCGGGCAAAAGCGAGTTATTTGATGTGCTGGTGGATTTGGAGTATGAAGTTTCCGATTCACTTTGCGTGCCTTCACCACCTAATCCGTCTCCGTTTTGTTACTTCTTTGATTTGACGATGGAAGTGGTTGGTCCGTGTGGCTCTACAGGGCAGTTGATTTGCCAGCCCGCCAATCCACCGTTTCTGGGAACATGCACAACAGACCCAGATAAAGTGCCCGGTGCGGGCATGA
Organism: Chitinophagales bacterium; assembly: GCA_034440455.1. GTDB lineage: Bacteria > Bacteroidota > Bacteroidia > Chitinophagales > CAIOSU01 > JAWXCB01. The sequence goes on along the minus strand of JAWXCB010000080.1, from coordinate 3,145 downwards.
TTCGCTTTTCAAATTTTGCGCACTGTGTTCCTCCTCAATGTCCCGATTACATTATGCCGTTTACGCTAAAAAACCGCTCCCTGCAATGCCTTGAAACATGCGGCTATAATTGCGCTATCGGAAGTTTCTTCGCGGTGACGGTGGAAGGCAGAACGATTGAACTCGATGTTACTGCCGATAAAGATTCTGTGTGTATCAATGAACCCGTGCGTCTTACTTCGTTTCCTGATTATGGCGTGCCACCTTACCGCTACGTGTGGACTCCAAGCCGCGCGACTGATTCCATCTCGACTGTTTATCCAGGTGTAACAGCCTCATACATTGATACTGCATTTGACATCTGTGATAATTGGGCAGTGGATAGTTTGCGCATCGTGGTGAAGCCAACTCCGACTGCCAATGCAGGAACCGATGTTGCTTTATGTGATGGCGATGCACCCGTTACGATTGGCGGAAATCCTACAGGACCAACAGGCTCCACCTATCAATGGACGGCAGAACCGTCAACGGCAAACGGATTTATTTCAGGCACGACTAATGCAAATCCTTTTGTGGCAATTCCAGCAGGCACAACAGGCAGTTTTGAATTTATCGTGCGCGTGGAAGATGCGCAATGCTTTCGCTATGATACGGTGCTGGTGGATGTCGCTACGATTCCTGCTCCGGTGATTGCGGCTGATACCTTACAAGTGTGCGAAGGCAGCACGATTACGCTTTCGGTTATGCAGCCGTTCACGCATTATGTGTGGTCAACGGGCGATACAACAAATACTATTTCTGTAACGCAAAGCGGAATATATACCGTCACCGTTACCAATGCAAACGGTTGCACGGGAGATGCCGCATCACCGCAAGTGAGTGTTGTTTCCGCGCTTGCATTCACGGTGTTTCCAAAAGATGAAGTGATTGAATTAGGAGGCAGTGTTACACTGGGCGCTGACATCAATCTCGCTGGCGTGAATGTGAGTAATTACATCTGGACACCGAATCAATTTATCAGTTGCACGGATTGTCCGAGTCCGATTGTTACGTCACCTGCCGACCAGCTTTATACTTTGGAAGTTACTTCTACCGATGGCTGCACTTCAAGCGACAATTTGCTGATTCGCGTTATCTTGCCCGATGCGTATGCAATACCAAGCGCGTTCTCGCCAAATGAAGATGGCAAGAACGACCGCTTCTTTATTCTGAAAGCAAGCGGTGTAACAGTGAAAGAATTTAAAATCTTCAACCGCTGGGGACAAATGATTCATAATGCAACAGTGCCTTGGGATGGCGCATTCAAAGACGCACCGCAGGACATGGGTGTTTACTCTTACCTCTTCGTGCTGCAACTCTTCGATGGGCGCGAGGTGAAAGAGTCGGGTGATGTAACGCTGGTGAGGTGATTCACTCTACAAATTCAGCATAGTTCTCTTTGCTGATAATTTCAAAAGTTGCTTTCGGATAATTTTCACCAAATGCTTTTGGCAATTTCGCGGTTGCCGCATTTCCCCATTTGAATTCAAAGGCGCGGATGCGCGTGTTTTCGCGCTCAATCATATCTATCTCCTGCCTGTCATAGGTACGCCAGAAATAATACTCCGGAAGCTTTCCTGCATACCGTTGTCGCTTGATGCGTTCATAAAAACAAAAATTTTCCCAAAGCTGCCCGTTGTCCGTGCGCTGCGTCAATGGACGAAAGTCAGCAAGCAGCGCATTGCGAATGCCGTTGTCATAGAAATACCATTTAGAAGATTTCACCACTTCTTTACGCAGGTTTCCGCTGTAACCTCCAACACGGAAAAGAACAAACACCTTCGTAAGTAAATCAAGGTATCGCTCAACGGTGTTCTTGCTCATGCCTAAGTTTCTTCCAAGTTTATCCAGGGATACTTCGCTACCCACCTGATGCGCGATTAATTTCAGTAAATCAAAAATTTTCGAGGAGTTCTTTATCGTCTCATACATGAAAATATCCTTGAGCAGATAGGTATGCACGAGCGATTGCAGGTATGCTTGTTTTTCATCGGGCGTTTCCATCCTGAGGGTTTCGGGATAGGTGCCGAATACTAAACGCTCATCAAGTTGTTGTCGTGTTTCCGGGAATCCTTCGTGCCGCACCAATTCGCCCTGCGAAACAGGGTTGAGGGTGAATTGATACCTTCTGCCAGTAAGCGGCTCGCCCGATTTATTCATCAGGTCAAAGGAAGAGGAGCCGGTGGCGATTATCGTGAGCCGTGGAAACGTATCGAGCAGGAATTTAAGATGCTTGCCGATTCCGCTTATTTCCTGCGCTTCATCAATCATCAGCAGTTCGTGCTTTCCAAGCATGCGCTTATAGTTGGCAGCCGTTCTTTGCGCCAGCATCGCCTGCACGCTCATGTCTTCGGCATTCAGCAGCAGTGTTTTCTTTTGATGCTTTGCGCGAGTCGCTTCCAGCAGCTTGGTTTTTCCAACTCTGCGTGTGCCGTAAATAATCAGGGCTTTGTTTTCGCCTATTCTTTTTTCGATGTGCTTTTGCAAGGCGCGTTCAATCAGCATTTTTTCAGTTTCAAGTGGCAAGTTACGTAATTTTCAAAATTCAGTCAGCGAACTGACTGAATTTACGTTAATTCAGTCATTGTGCTGACTGAATTATTACGCACTCTATTTGCTTAGGGACACTGGAGCGGTGAAAAATTTCATGCCCGCCTCCGCTGCTTTATCAAAATTTTCTTCATACATTTAGGTTGTATTTCAAGTATTACAGCAGCCATAAAAAACTCTTTAGCCGCATTGGAGGTCATCACAAGCATCTAACAGTTTTGTGACTTACATAAAATTGAGATTAAATGAAAAAGATAGTTCTCTTCTTTTTATTAATTACAGTTTACCCCGCTTATTCTCAAAACACACGCTCACTTGAATTAATCACCTCTATCTCAATGGTTGAAATCCCATACTCTCCAGTGTTTGATTTATCCACTGGAGATTTTACTTTTGAAGGGCTTTGTTGCATGAATCTATATTTGGAACACACTCCTCCTTCCTCAAAAAATCTCTTAAGCTGCTTTTTTAACCATTTAGCTTTTCGGCATACCCAGCAATGTCATTTTATTGAGCAGTTTACATTTGATGTTGGCTTCAACTATTTGCTGTTCTGTTATTCGTGACCTTAATTTAT
>JAWXCB010000079.1:0-33522 GCA_034440455.1 Chitinophagales bacterium | reverse complement strand
GGCAGCGTCAACGGCAGTTTTCTTAGCTTCCACAACTGCAAGCGGTTTACCGTCTTTGCCTAATAAAACATAGTCGCTGAATTGGTGTCCTGCGTATGGTGTGGTCGGTTCTTGAACCACAGTGAGGTGAATGTCAAACTCCTCAATTACATGAGTTCGGTCAGTCACATTCCAGCCCGCTTTTTTTAAGCGGTTGTCAATGATTTCTTTCCTTGTCAGTTTTTCGTTTTTCAAAGTCTTTATCCAATTATTAAATTATAGCCTGTCAAAATACGTAAAATAATGCTTGTTCTTGGCACAAATGTCATTCTGTGGGGTTGGCTAAAATTGAATTAAAAAAAATGTGCGGTGGGGAAAATTAAAAATGCAGAAGGATCGGCAATGAGTGTCGGCTTACTCGCTGTCCAGTTGAAATATAGTTTGTAAGTTGGTCACCTGTCAAAATGGTTTGTCTTTGTGTTACTGTTCAATTTTTAGTCGTCTGTTTTATGGTTGCACTTCCGCTAATAGGCTTGCTTATAACTTGCTTACGCTCACAACCCATGCACCCGTCAGTTGTGACTGTCCCCCAGAATTAGGGTGTTTAGGCACAAGTTATCGGGTAATGAGGTTGTGACTGTCCCCCAAAGTTTATATTCTGTTTATATATCCAAGTCAGCCAGCGGGCTTTTTATTTAGCTCAGCCTTACCCGTGTTTTTACCGTTTCTCCGCAAAAACGGACACCCTTTTTTTCTTTCCGCCCACCACAATTTTAAATCCGCCCACCGTTTTTTATTTTTCCGGCACCGACATTTTAAAAAAGGGAGTCCGATTTTTTGAAAAGGGCGTGTTGGGCATACATGGGCTGATGTTGGTGAAATAGGAGGGCGAGTAAAGAAAGTCATGAGTTTGAATGGCAACTATGCTTGCGCTCATGTAAACACCACACCTATTTTGACGAGGGTTGTTTAAGTCATAGTATTCGAGTGTTAAAGAAATGAGAGAAGTACGCGCCAACCATCGCTTCATTCAGGGGATGGAGGAACGAGTTCGCGAGGACAAATCCAACACCCAAAAAAATTATTGAAATTTGTCGCCTATGAAACAAGATAATCTTCTCGTGATAGGTGCGCTTGGGCAAATCGGCTCAGAGCTGACCACTGCGCTGCGAAAAAATTTTGGCGAAAAGCATGTTGTGGCATCTGACATCGTGGAGAAGCGCACGATGAAAAACCAGGAAGGCATTTATGAGCATCTGAACGTGCTGGATAAAGAGCGGCTGAAAATCATTATTAAGAAATACAAAATCAGCCACGTCTATCTGCTTGCCGCGATTCTTTCAGCGCGCGCGGAAGACAATCCGCACTTTGCGTGGCGGCTGAATATGGAGAGCCTGTTTAACGTGCTGGAATTGGCGCGGGAAGGGCATATCAAAAAAGTGTTCTGGCCCAGCTCGATTGCGATTTTCGGTCCCACCACTCCGCGAAAAAGCACTCCGCAACACACGGTGACCGACCCGACAACGGCTTATGGCATCAGCAAGCTGGCGGGGGAGCGCTGGTGCGAATATTACTTTGAGAAATTTCGCGTGGATGTGCGCAGCTTGCGCTACCCGGGGCTTATCAGCTACCAAACGCAGCCCGGTGGTGGCACTACGGATTATGCGGTGGATATTTTTTTTCAGGCGGTGAAGAAGAATGCTTACACCTGTTTCCTCTCAGAGCAAACGTACCTGCCGATGATGTATATGCCCGATGCGCTACGCGCAACAATTGAAATCATGGATGCTGCGGCTGCGAAAATCAAGCTGCGCTCAAGCTATAACCTAAGCGCGATGAGTTTTTCTCCGAAAGAGATTGCGCAGGAGATTCAAAAGCACCGTCCTGATTTCAAGATTTCTTACAAGCCTGATTTCCGCCAGCAGATTGCGGATTCATGGCCCGCAAGCATTGACGATTCTTTCGCGCGAAAAGATTGGGGATGGAGACATGCGTATGATTTGAAGAAGATGACTCAAGACATGCTGCAACATCTACACAAGTGATTCCATCGCTTAAAGCGTTGGAAATACTATCAATTTACCTACTATACTCAGGTATATCTGCTTAAGGAACGATAGCGAGACAGCCGCTGTTCATTGGGTTAAAAAAAAGGAGATTTTATGCAACCGCGTTCTGTAAAACAACTTGTAAAAGCCCAACCTGCTCACGAGGGTGATTTGGTTTTATATCAACCACTCCCCACTGCGCAACTGCGCATGCTTGACCCGTTTTTGTTGCTGCATCATCATGGTCCGCATAAGTATGAGCCGAACAACGCTGGATTGCCGTTTGGTCCGCATCCGCACAGAGGCTTTGAAGCAGTGACGTTCATCTTTGATGGAAGCGTGGAGCATCATGATTCGCGTGAAAACCGCAGCACGATTCATGCGGGTGGTGTGCAATGGATGACCGCTGCGCGCGGAATCGTGCATTCGGAAAATGTGCCGAAAGAGTTTCGCGAAAAGGGCGGCACGATGGAAATCATCCAGCTCTGGATAAACCTGCCCGCGCAGTTGAAAATGTCGCAGCCGAATTACCAGGGCGTGCAGAAGGAAAATATTCCAACCATCACTTTTGATAATGGAAAAGCTGCAATCAATGTTGTGGCGGGAAATTTGGGAGATGTGAAAGGCGCGGTGAATTCTATCACAGGCATTCAGGCATACACGATTAATCTGAAAGCTGGTGGAACACTTGCACTTGATGTGGAGGAGAACAGAGATGTGTTGTTGTATGTGCTTCATGGAGCTATTACTGCAAACGGTTTGCAGGTAAAAGACCGCACGCTGGCTCACTTTGAGAATGACGGTACAAGCATTCATCTTGAAGCTGCTGCTGACACGCTTATCTTATTCTGTAGCGGTGCGCCAATCAAAGAAAAGGTGATGCAGTACGGACCGTTTGTGATGACTACACAGAGTGAAATCATGGAGGCGATGCGCGACTACCAGATGGGAAAGATGGGTGTGCTGGTGGATTAAAGAATTAGGAATTAAAAATTTGGAATTAGGAATTGAGAATTAGGAATTTTTTTTCAGACTCGTTTCCTTTCAGTGGTGAAAACGATTTTATACCATTTAGACTTTAAAACTTGCTCGCGCAAAAGCCTCACCCCCGCCCCCTCTCAAAAGGAGAAGGGAGTCCAAACTGCATCAGAAGCAAAACAGGCTTTCTATAAATGAGCATTGCATTTTCCGAAGAGGTATATTGGTTCAAAGGAATGCTTTATGACTCGCTTTCAAAATGCAAGGTGTGCATGACCCTGTGCAACGCGGGAGCCAGCAACACTGCAAACACGGAAACGAAAGCAACCCCGCTATAAATCGCATAGAACGAGGCAAAGAGTTTTGCCGCGTTGGTTTTCATTTCATCAACAGGACCCATGCCGGTGAGAATCATGGAGGCATTCAGCACGGAATCTATCCAACTAAGCTCTGCTAAGTGATGGTAGCCCAACATGCCGAGAAAAAGGGAAAAGGCGAGGATAGCGATTGAAAAAAGAAAATACTGAAGGAAGCGAATGAAAAAATCTTTGCGGGAAAGGAGCGGTTCGTCTTTTTGTTCAAACATGTGACTTTATTGTTCGGCAGACTGCCGTGCTTTTAAGAAAGCATCCCAACCCTGCGCGGTGATGTCATGCAGCTTGCCGCCTTTTGAAAACAGCTTTACGCCTTGGTCTTTTTTTACCATGTCGCCAATCACGGTAATGTCTTTATCATCTTCAAATTTCTTGCGGTCTTCTTTTTTAATCGTGAAGAGCAGTTCATAATCTTCGCCACCGCTCAATGCGCACGCGGTAGGGTCAAGGCTGAATTTAAAGGCAAGCTGAATTGCTTCCTCGCTGATGGGAATATCCGCTTCATACAATCGGCAGCCGACATCAGACTGCGTGCAGATGTGCAACAGGTCAGACGACAAACCATCGGAAACGTCAATCATCGAAGTGGGAAGAACATTTTTCTCAGCGAGCAATTCGATAATATCTTTTCTTGCTTCGGGTTTTAACTGTCGTCCGATGAGATACTGCTGATCTTCCAAATCGGGCTGCACCTGCGGGTTTTCCAAATAGATTTGTTTCTCGCGTTCGAGTATCTGTAAGCCGAGATACGCTCCGCCCAAATCACCTGACACGCAAAGCAGGTCGCCTTCTTTTGCCGTGTTGCGGTAAATCACTTTATCCTTTTCTACTTCGCCAATCGCAGTGATGCTGATTACCAATCCACTGTGTGAGGAACTTGTGTCACCTCCCACTAAATCAACTCCATACTGTGTACAGGCGTGACGGATTCCTTCATACAATTCTTCCAGTGCCTCCACAGAAAAGCGGCTGGAGACAGCTAATGAAACCGTTATCTGCTTTGGCGTACCGTTCATTGCATAAATGTCAGAAAGATTCACCACGATAGATTTATAGCCGAGATGTTTCAGCGGGCAATACATCAAATCAAAGTGAACGCCTTCAGCAAGCAAGTCAGTTGTGACGAGCGTGAATTTATTTCCGTTGTCAATCACTGCCGCGTCATCGCCCACTGCTTTGATGGTGGAATCATTGAGCTTTTTAAAACGACTTGTCAGGACTTTGATAAGTCCGAATTCGCCAAGCGAACTGATTTCAGTACGGGATTGCGTTGTCATAATTCTCTGTTATAATAATCAATCAAAGCGGTAGCCTTTTCGCTTCAGCATCTCGCCAATTTTTGTTCCTTTTTCTTTACGCTGGGGAATTTCAAATTCCACTTCTTCAAGCACACCTGCAAATTCATTGAAGAGTCCCTTTTTCAAAATGCCGGTTTTATCCATCGCGAGCGAGCACCCCACCATTTTCTTTCCTTCATAAGGACCGCCAACGATATAGCCAACGCTGGTCGTGCTGACCACCACCATGTCATACAATTTTGCGAGAGTGCCTAATGGTTTAATCCACTTATCATGATAGGGTTCATCTTCTTCGGTAACATGATAGTCAACCGTCCATGAAGAAGGCGCGATTAAAATCTGCGCACCCATTCTTGCGAGCGCATGTCCGATGCTGGTTGCTTCAATATAGTTATCTGCGCAAATGTTCAATCCGATTTTGCCGAAAGGTGTGTCCACCACTTCTAATTTCTGCCCGATTTCATAATAGGGAAATTCTACTTCGAGCAGGTTTATTTTGCGGTGTTTCAAAATGATTTCACCGTTGTCATTGATAAGGATTGCAGAATTATAATTGAGCTTCCCTTCCACTTTTTCCGTAAGCCCAACGCAGATGTGCATTTTATATTCTCTGGCAAATGCACAAAAGATGTCGCTGTAATCGCCCGGAATAGGCTGGCTTTCTTTCAGCGCATTGGGATGCGTCCATGCGAAGTCAATCGTTTCTGGAAGTAATACAAGGTCACATTTTTTTTCTGCCGCTTGTTTAATGAGCTTATGTGCCCGCTCAAAATTGCGCTCCGGCTCCGTACCCTCCACAAGCAGTTGCGCCATGCCGATTTTCATGAAATTCTTTAATTAAGTAAAGCTAAGTTATCTTAACACTGGATGGAACTGGAAAAAATTTAAAGTTATGAGAGGAGTTTATAATCCCTGATATACGTAATCAATATAAACCACAACTGAAAAGCTGCTGAAATAATCTTCAAGAATTAAGGAATCCGGCTTTGTAGCAACATTCAAGTTGCAAATGCAACTTTGGTGAATAAAAGGGAAACAAAACATGCACTGCCGGAAAGAAGAAATGGACTTCTCGTTTCCAGCAGCACACAAATGGATTCAAGAAGTGAATTTTCCTAAAAAAAGTATTTGTGCTAAAACAGCGAAAGCTGCTCTTCCGCAACTTTTGATTTTACTGCGCGCCCGAGGCGGATGGGTGCGTTCGTGATGTGATACACCGCTGTTTCCTGCGTGCGTGGTGCGAGAATGATTTCCGTTTTTCCGGCAACGGCATTGAACATATCCTGCGCAAGCCGGGGGCAATTGTTATTCGCAGACAAGTGCGAGAGAAAAAGATGCGTCAACTGCGCGGAGCGGTGGCGCGTGAACAACGCGAGCGCCTGCGTGTTGGAGAGATGCCCGCTGCCCCCGCGAATGCGGTCTTTGAGGCGCTGCGGGTAGCCGCCCGTTTCGAGCATCTCCTCATCATAGTTTGATTCGAGAAAGGCGGCATCGCATTGCTTGAAATGCGCGATAAGATGTTCGCACGGACGACCGATGTCAGTGAACACGCCCACCTGCACGCCATTGCCCGCCACCAGGAAGCTATGCGGGTCTGCCGCATCATGAAATTTTGGAAACGCAGTGACGGTGAGGCTGCCCACCTCAATGGGCTTATAGGGCTGAAAGGAGACAGGCAGATGCTGCTGAAAGTGCAGCCTGTGATTGTTGCGCGTGCCCTCGGTGATATAAACGGGAAGCTGATATTTTTTCGACAACCTGCTCACCCCATAGATATGGTCGGTGTGTTCATGCGTGATAAAAATCGCTTTCACCTTGTGCATGGAAAGCCCGAGGCGCTTCATGCGCCTCTCCGTTTCGCGGCAGGAGAGACCCGCGTCAATCAGCACCGCTTCATCGTGATTGCCGATGTAGTAACAGTTGCCGTTACTGCCTGAATTCAACGAGGTGACGAATAAGGACATGGGATAGGGGGAGCAAATTTATGCAGCAGCGCAGGGGCAGAGGGAATTAGATATCCCCATGTCGTCATGCTGAGCGACAGCGAAGCATCTCTACCTCAGAAAGATGGAGATTCTTCGCTGCGTATGACTCCGCACAGAATGACGGGTTCTCTACCTGAGACACTTCAGCAGCTTTTATGCGTGGAGCGGCTTAGTATCTTTGCCCCAAAACCAAACGCATGTACGGCAAAGTAAAAGACAGGATGCAACAAGAAATCAGCGAAATAAGATCATCAGGTCTTTACAAGAACGAGCGCGTCATCACCACTCCGCAAGGCGCGGAGATAAAAACTACTACGGGAAAAACGGTAATCAACTTTTGCGCGAACAATTACCTTGGCTTGTCCTCGCATCCCAAAGTGATTGAAGCAGCGAAGCAAGCGATTGATACGCATGGCTACGGCATGTCGTCCGTGCGCTTCATCTGCGGTACGCAGGATATTCACAAAACTTTAGAAAAGAAGATTGCAGATTTCCTCGGAATGGAGGACACGATATTATATGCCGCATGCTTCGATGCGAATGGCGGTGTGTTCGAGCCGCTGTTTGGCGAGCAGGATGCGATTATCTCCGATGAACTGAATCATGCTTCCATCATTGACGGCATCCGGTTGTGCAAAGCGCAACGCTTCCGCTATAAGCACAATGACATGCATGATTTGGAAGCTCAGTTGAAAGCGGCTTCTTCTGCGCGTACAAAAATTATTGTGACGGATGGCGCATTTTCGATGGATGGCACAATTGCACAGTTGGATAAAATCTGCGCACTTGCGGAAAAGTATGATGCGCTGGTGATGTCGGATGAATGTCACTCTACAGGCTTCATGGGCAAGACGGGACGCGGGGTGCATGAATATCGTGGCGTGATGGGTAAAATGGATATCATCACCGGCACACTCGGCAAAGCGCTCGGTGGGGCATTGGGTGGTTTCGTTTCCGCACGAAAAGAGATTGTTGAAATTTTACGCCAGCGTTCGCGTCCGTATTTGTTTTCAAATACGCTTGCGCCTTCCATCGTTGGCGCATCTATAGCAGTGCTTGATATGCTTTCTGAAACAACCACGCTGCGCGACAAACTCGAATGGAACACGAAATATTTCCGCGAGAAGATGACCGCAGCAGGTTTTGATATCAAGCCGGGCGAGCATCCGATTGTTCCCATCATGTTGTATGACGCACCGCTCGCGCAAAAATTTGCGGAGAAGCTTTTGGAAAAAGGAATTTATGTGATTGGATTTTTCTATCCTGTTGTTGCAAAAGGGCAGGCAAGAATTCGTGTGCAGGTTTCAGCAGTGCATGAGCAACATCATTTGGATAAAGCGGTGCAGGCGTTTACGGAGGTGAAGCAGGAGTTGGCGGTTGTGGTAACTGTATAGTAAGTTCACCCCCGCCCCCTCTCCATTTAGAGAGGGGAGCCCGAGCATTTTCCATTGAAGAGGTTGAAAACAATGAATTCTTTCATGTTAGAGCAAATGATTTTTTTTCTTTTAAAGACATACCGTTTGGACTCCCTCCCTGCGGGAGAGGGGCGGGGTGAGGTAATCAAAAGCAAAAATGACAACTGAGTTTTTCATTCGGCAAGCTACCGAGACCGATTTACCCGGCATCCTTGAAATCTATAACGATGCGATTCTAAACACCACTGCTGTTTATGATTACAAGCCGCACACGCTGGAAATGCGCGCGCAGTGGTTTCGGGAGCAGCAGAAAAATAATTTCCCCGTATTCGTTGCGCTGCTCCATGATAAGGTAGTCGGTTTTGCTTCTTATGGAAAATTCAGGATGAAGCAAGGCTACAAATACACGGTGGAACATTCTGTTTATATCCATCCTGATTTCCGCAATCAAGGCATTGGAAAAAAACTGCTTGCAAGAATTATTGAAGCAGCCCGCGCAAACAATATGCACTGCCTTCTCGGTGGCGTGGATGCCAACAATACCGGAAGTATCAAATTCCACGAGCATTTCCACTTCAAAGAAGCAGGGCATCTGCACCAGGTGTCTTACAAATTCGGCAAGTGGCTCGACCTAAAATTTTTGGAATTAATTCTTGATACGCCTGCAAAACCAAGCGAAGATTAAATTGTCTAACAGTTTTTCACAGAACACTTAATCTGCCGATGCGTATCTTTAGTACCCGAAAAGTGAACCGTCACATTAAATATTTGCTCATTCTTGTCAGTCTTTTGTTTACAAAAGACCTCGCACTCATGATTTCCTCCACGGACAATCCTCTTTATTGGATGGAAAATGTGGAAGAAAACGACCAGAAGGCTGACGCAAAAGAAAAGGTAGAGAAAAAAGAAATTAACGAAAACAAATTCACCGTAGAAATTCACCAACTCATCAGCGCGCACGTAACACTCAGTTCGCTGCATATCATCAGCGAGCGCAAATACTGCGCTCCCTCTTTTGATGTAGTCGTTCCTCCTCCCAAACAAGTATAATCTGTATTTCCCTCTCGCCATTTGGCGAAATGAAGCTGCGTATTCCTGCGCATGAAGCAACGTATTTGCGCTGCTGCAATTTTGTTTGCTAAAAAAAATTTAAACATCAAAAACATAAACAATGGAAGAATCATACAATAAAATATTTGAAGGCAACCGCCAATGGGTGGATGAAATGAACGCGAAAGATCCGGCATTTTTTGCGCGGCTTGCAAACGGGCAAAAACCGCCATTTCTGTGGATTGGCTGCTCTGACAGTCGCGTTCCTGCAAATGAAATCACGGGTACACAGCCAGGTGAAGTATTTGTGCATCGCAACATCGCAAACATGGTGGTGCATACGGACATGAGTATGTTGAGCGTGCTCGACTATGCCGTGAATGTGCTTGAAGTGAAGCATGTAATCGTGTGCGGGCATTATGGCTGCGGTGGCGTGCTTGCAGCGATGGGCAATAAGCAAGTTGGCTTGATTGATAACTGGCTGCGCCACATCAAAGATGTGTACCGCATGTATCAGTCGGAGTTGGATGCAATTACCGACCCGATGCAACGCGGAAGGCGTTTTGTGGAAGTGAATGTGATGGAGCAGGTATATGACCTCTGCAAGACTTCCATCATTCAAAACGCATGGCAAAAAAGAAAGCAGCCCTACGTGCATGGTTTGGTGTATGATGTTGCAAACGGACTGTTGGTTGACCTCAATGTTACTGTGCGCGACAACACCGAATTGCAAGACATCTATGTGTTTGACACCGGAGTTGTTGCCTGATAATTGTTGAAAAATATTTTTTAAACAGAATCAAACTGAAAAATGAAGAACATCTTTAAAGAACTGAAAATTGATTTGCCCGCAGGGTTGGTAGTCTTTCTCGTTGCATTGCCGCTGTGTCTGGGAATAGCGCTCGCTTCGGGCGCGCCTTTTTTCAGCGGCATTATAGCGGGCGTAATTGGCGGCATTGTGGTGGGCATGCTCAGCAACAGCCAACTAAGCGTGAGCGGTCCCGCTGCGGGATTGGTCGCAGTGGTGCTTGCCGCAGTGAGCAAGCTGGGTTCGTTTGAAGCATTCCTGCTTGCAGTGGTGCTCACGGGCATTTTTCAAATCATTCTTGGAATTGTGAAGGCGGGTATCATCGCAAATTATTTTCCGGGAAATGTGATTAAGGGGATGCTCACAGGCATCGGTATTATCATTATCCTCAAACAAATTCCCCATGCCCTGGGCTATGACAGCGATGCAGAAGGCGACTTTGCATTTACGCAGGCTGATGGCGATAATTCATTCTCTGCATTGTTCTCCGCTCTTAAATTCATTCACCCGGGCGCAACGCTCATCGCGTTTATTGCATTGGCGATAATTATATTGTTTGAAACGCAGGCAGTGAAAAAATACGCGAAGCTGCTGCCGGGCGGATTGGTTGCCGTAGTTACAAGTATTTTACTCAGCGAATTCCTGTTTAAAAATATTCCTTCGCTTGCCATCGCGGGCAATCATCTTGTAAATGTTCCCGTTGCCGAATCGTTTACTGACTTCCTGAGTTTTTTCACGTTCCCTGATTTTTCACAAATTCAAAATCCTGACGTCTGGGTCGTAGCGCTTACTATTACTGCCGTTGCTTCTATTGAAACGTTATTGTGCATTGAAGCAGTGGATAAAATTGACCCGCAGAAGCGCGTTACAAATACGAATAAAGAAATGTTTGCGCAGGGAATCGGAAACACGCTTTCCGGTTTAATAGGGGGCTTGCCCATCACCAGCGTAATTGTGCGCAGCAGCGCAAACATCAATGCAAATGCTAAAACAAAAATGTCTGCGATTTTTCATGGCGTTTTATTACTTGGATGCGCAGTGCTGATTCCGGGCATTTTGAATAAAATTCCGCTTGCGGCTCTTGCGGCAATTTTGCTGCACACCGGCTACAAGCTGGCAAAGCCTTCTCTTTTCAAAGCCATGTTTGCAAACGGGAAATATCAATGGGCGCCCTTTATTGTAACGGTGGTTGCAGTTGTGCTTACTGATTTATTGACCGGTGTGGGCATTGGGCTTGCCGTGAGCATTGGCGGCATCCTGCGCGGCAATTTTAAAAATTCTTATTACTTCCATCATGAAAAACATAAAGAAGGTGAGGTGATTAAAATCCGTCTTTCGGAAGAAGTTTCTTTTCTGAACAAAGCCAGCATTCGCGAAACGCTTGACCATTTGCCACAACATTCATCGGTAGAACTGGATGCTTCTGCTTCTAATTATATTGATTTTGATGTGCTGGAGCTTATCCGCGAGTTTATTGAAATCAAAGCGCCACTGAAAAATATTCACTGTACCACTGTTGGATTCAAGGATGTGTATGAAATTGAAAACGGGGGGAATGTGCAATCTGTAAAAGAGCAATCGGCTGCTTTGCTTGTTGAACATTCTGTGAAACAAAAAAAACAGCAACAGGAAAAGAGCGCGGTATAATTCGATTTTAAATCATTCTTTTTCCGAAAGCATTGCCACGAGGAGCAACGTAATTGCGCATGCAATAAAGTTGAGCGTGGAAACCAAGCGAAAGAGGAAGTCATTCAGCACAAAGAAACTGTAGAGCATCGCAATGAAAGTGGAAAGCGTCCATAATACATAAGAGAGCCTATTCGCGCTGCGCTTCTTGTGTAGGTATAAGTCTTTGATAGTGGGGATGTAAGCGATGAAGCCGATGATGCCGACCAGCCCGTAAGCAAATTTGATGATATCGAAAGCATGTTCGCGCATGAATCAATCTTCGTTGCCCGTCACATTTCTGAACACCTTCTTTAGCTCGATTTCTAACCCCGGAAAAAATTTTGATTCCAGCTTCTCCTTTGAGGTAAGCGGTTTCAAGGTTTTGTATTTCTTGTTTTCCAAAAGGTGAATAGTAACCGAATGGTTTGTCAGGGAAACAATCCAATATTCGAGCACACCGAATTCTTCATATAACTCGAATTTCAGTTTTCGGTCTTTAGTTAATGTAGAGGGAGAAAGAATTTCTACGAGGAGGTCTGGCGCGCCCACGCAACCAAACTTTTTGATTTTTGACGCATTGCAAATCACGCACAAGTCAGGCTCTACAATATTTTTTGATTCTTTGTAATGCTCGCCTTCATGCACAAAGTAAACATCAAACGGAGCATGAAATATGCTGCACTCTTTATTTCTGAAATAGTCCAGCATTTGATCCAAAAACTGGATAGAAATATCCTGGTGATTGCTTGAAGGGGCAGATGACATCTTGTAAATCTTGCCGCGAATCAATTCCACTAATTCATCCAACTGCCAGCTTAAATAATCTTTAGCGGTGTACGAGCCAGACATATCAGGATCTTCAACCTTTAGAAAACCTTCACTCATCCATTCTGGTTTTTCTTACTTCTAAATTACGCTTTTCATTTCTTAAATATGAAATACACCGCCAGCACAAGAAACACAAAGCCGATGACATGATTCATTTTGAATGTTTCCGTTTTGAAAAAGACTACGGAAAACACAACGAAAATCAAAAGTGTAATTACTTCCTGAATCACTTTTAATTCTACAAGCGCAAACGGACCACCGTTGCCTTGAAAACCAATTCGATTCGCGGGAACCTGAAAGCAGTATTCAAAGAATGCAATGCCCCAACTGATTGCGATGATTGCAAATAAGCCAAAACTTTCAAACCATTTAAACTCTTTGAATTTCAAATGTCCGTACCATGCAAGCGTCATGAAGGTGTTTGAGAGAACAAGCAAAGCAATTGTTTGAACAGCTTTTGAAGAAAACATACGAGGAAAATTTTCTGAAAAATAACGGGACGCTCACTCAGCAGGAAATGATTCTTTCAACAGCTTAAAGAAAATCCACGTCTCTGTCGAACTGATATTTCATTAAATAATCAACAGCATTACTAACGCTTAAATCATGAAACAACACGCGATAGATAATATTGGTGATGGGCGCTTTCACTTTGTAGTGATCAGCAAGCAGTTTAGTGATGCGCACTGTGTTAATACCTTCCGCAACTTCATCAGATGTTTCAAGGATGCGCTGCAAATTTTCTCCTGCTGCAAGACGCAAGCCCACCGTGTAGTTGCGGCTGAAGCGGCTTGATGCAGTCGCAATGATATCGCCAATGCCCGCCAAGCCAAGAAAGGCTTTCACATCTCCGCCCAGCGCAGTGCCGATGCGAATGAGTTCATTAAAGGCGCGGGAAATAAAAAGCGCGCGCGCGTTTTCACCGATTTCCAATCCCGTTACTGCGCCTGAGCCGATGGCGACAATATTTTTCATTACGCCAGCAAGTTCCACTCCGGTGATGTCATGTGTTCCAAACACTTGCAGCCGGTCACTGCGTAATGTTTTTCGTCCGATGCGAATTACTTCATTAAAGGGACTTGCGATTACTGTTCCCGCAGGAAGATGCAGCGCAAGCTCGGCAGCAAGATTGGGTCCCGACAGGCAACCCACGCGCACCACCACTGTTTTTTCACGAATCAGCTCGCTCATCGTTTGGATGCGGTCGCGGGAAAGCGAGTGCAAATCTTCCAACTTCTCTTCTTCTTTCAATTTCACATAAAAACCCTTCGTGCCATGAATCAAGATATGGTCGGGATGCAGAAAGGGGGAAAGATTGTCCAGCATCTCGCTAAAAAATGCAGAAGGGATAACCGGGAAAATCAACGTGCAGCGCTCTGCAACTTCTTGTAAACTATTGGTTGCAATAATTGAAGCATTTACCTTTTGCTTTGCAAACTCGCGCGTAACACGGATTTGCTCCACTACCTCCGGTCTGCGGGCATAGAGCATCACCTCATGATTTTCAGCAATCAGGTTTGCAAGCGCAACACCGAAGTTGCCCGTGCCGACTACGCCTATGATTTTGTTTTCAGACATTTCCGGGTGTTGGGGGTGGAGGGTTGTGATTTGTGTGGATCAAAATTTTATTTTTCTTCTTATTAGCATCTCTTCTCCTTTACAAATCAGCGCATCATACAAATTTTTCCAACCCATATCCTTCCAACCGATTGTGATAGAAATACAACAACTTCAAATCAGGACTCATGATATCGCCATTCTTTTTTCGCGCCAGCGGTCTGCGGTCATGATAAAGCCCCACTTGTTGCAAGCCGCGCTCCACAATATGCTCAATGCTTTTGTGCATCGTGTGCGTCAGTTTTATCTTTTCCTC
Source organism: Chitinophagales bacterium (assembly GCA_034440455.1). Lineage (GTDB taxonomy): Bacteria > Bacteroidota > Bacteroidia > Chitinophagales > CAIOSU01 > JAWXCB01. Next base: position 19,218 of record JAWXCB010000079.1, on the reverse strand, counting down.
CTTATTCATCTGTAGCAATCTATCACGCAAACGCTCGCAAGTTTTCATAAACTCATCAGCAGGCAAAATCGTGTCTTCGGGCGGCAACCGCAAAATGCCGAACACGTCTAATCTTTTGAAATTCTTTTTTATCATTTCAAAAGCCGTGAACGCCACCAACTGACTTGTCATCACGATGTTGTATTTGAAATAGCGCTCCACGATTACATCGCCCAGCATTTTTACATATTGCGCATTGCGCTGCTGGTCATCCTTTAGGATTCCGTCAGAAACGAAATATTTCTGCACGTCAACCACGCGGTTGTTGTTGTCATAGCTCACGCCATATTTATCCACGCGGTTGCCGAACAAATCCATGCAGGGAGCGAAGGAGAGATAGAGCCGCGAAGTTTGTGTGAGAAATTTAAAAATGAAGCGCGCCATTTTTGTGGAAGTGGAAAGCGAATCCGGTTTTTCCATCAGGTAAAACTCACGTCCTGTTCTTTTCAAGTGTTCCTCGATGAGGTTGGGCGCTTCCAGCACAAAATGATAATTCATCACTACCGGAACGATAATCATTTTTTTCGCTACATCGCCATGATTCACGTAGTTCATGTATTGCGCATCCAATGCAGTTCCCAGCAAGCCGAGCTTCAAATGTTTCTCAATGCCGCCTGAGCGTGAGCGTGTGCCGCCCGGAAAAAACAAACTGTGGCATCCGCTATGCACAGCAAGTTCAGAATATGTTTTAAGCGTTTCAAGATACAGTTGGTTTTTCTTGCGCCTATCCACTTTGTATGCGCCCAACTTGTTCATGAAAAAAGCAAGCAACTTGATTCCAAAAAGATTCAACCCCGCGCCATAGATAAATGCAGGTAATCCGATTTCCTGAATCGCCCAGCCAATCACCATTGAGTCGAGGTTGCTGATATGCGTAGGCACAATGACCACCGTATGTTGTTTCGACAGTTCGCGGATGGTATCAATATCTCCTTCAAAAATCACGCGGTCACGGATGCCGAACTGCTGACTCAGCTTTTGTTTGAAATTTTTCCCGACAGTGGAATTCAGCAGGCGTGAAATACCAAACGGAATTGCAACTTTTGCAAACCGGTAAATGGAATCATCAAACGTGCCCGCGATTTCATTGGCATAGCGCGAGATGATATTTTGAGCGAGCTTCTTTTCTTCTTCATTCCGCGCAGGCGCATCGTCAATGCGCGACACCTGCACCAATTCATTTTTAATATCTCCCCAAAACTCCTTCTCATCTTCCGCGTCTGCCTTCCAGGGATTTTGCGTAATGCGGATACGTTCCTGATAAACTGTGCGGGCAAGCTCGTCCGACAATAAATTGCTGCCTTTAAAATGCTGAAGGCTTTTCTCCAAACTCGCCCGCTTCACTTCCTCAATAAATTCATACCTCCGCGCACTCAGTTGATAAATAGGCCACTTGGTAATATCCGGCTCTATTACATCATATTCCTGAATGACATACTCCTTCAACTCATCGCTTTTATCCGCTTCGTTTTGCTCCATATTTTTGAAAAATAAGAAACCCTTATTTGCGGGCAAAATAAGCAAAGCAATCAGAAGATTTTTAACTCTACGAAGTTTAGTGACGATACGTTGTTTCTATTTTCATTCCTGCTTTATACCGCCTGTATGCCGGAACGCAGTACAGGCAGTGAATCCTCTCTTGAAAATTCTAAAATAGGAGCGTGTTCCTGCCTGACCAAAGTTTGACATTCTCTCGTGCAAGTGCAGAAAAAATGAAGTGTCTTCTGCTCAATAGCTTTTATTTTTAATGAGGGTAAGCGGATATTTTTAATTTGCGCCACAATTTTCCCGCATCCGTTACAATGGAACAATACGAATTCTTCAAGCTCTTTCACAATATTCCGCTTGCCGATTATCATTTGCTTACCGCAGCGCTGCATTCCAAATCATTCAAAAAAGGTGAGTTCATCACGGTGTCGGGGGCAGGTGCAACGGGAATTGTTTTTTGTGAAGAAGGGCGCGCAGATGTCTTACTTCGAAACCGACAGCAAGATACATGTCATCGCATTCACCTATCCCCCGAATTTGTGCGCCATCCCCGAATCATTTTCATTCCAACTGCCTTCTAAATATTACCTTACCTGCCTTACCGACAGCGAGTTTCAATATCTCACATTTGAGGAGTTGCAAAAACTGTTTGAACAATCGCAGCAACTCGAAAGGCTATTCAGACGAATGACCGAAGCTGTGCTTGCAGGCATTATTAACAGGCATATCGAATTGCACTCCATGACAATCGAAGAGCGTTTCAAAATATTCAGTCAACGGAGTCCGCATTTGCTTCAACTGGTGTCGCATAAGTATCTGGCATCTTATTTATCTATTGATGCTACCAACTTCAGCAAGCTGTTTAACAATGTGAAGTGTTGATGTTGGTATAGACCAAGTTTTATTTCCGCAAGGGATGTCAACTTTGTGACATAAAAAGATGAACATGGCAAACTGGCTCGACAAAAAAGAATATCCCTTCCGCAGCAACTTCATTGATGTTGACGGATTCAAAATTCATTACGTGGATGAAGGCAAGGGCGAACCTGTATTAATGATGCACGGCACGCCTGAATGGTCGTTCGGCTACCGTCATTTGATAAAAGGGCTTTCAAGCCAATATCGCTGCATCGCGCCTGACTTGCTCGGCATGGGTTTGTCCGATAAGCCACAGCTTGCTGATTTTTCCTGTAAGGCACATGCAGAGCGGCTCGAAAAATTTATTACCAAGCTCGGTTTGAAAAATGTAAACATCATTGCCAATGATTTTGGCGGTTCGATTGCAATGCACTATGCGATTAAATATCCCGTCAACGTGGACAAGATTTGCCTATTCAACACGTGGATGTGGTCGCTGAAAGAAGATAAGCATTACGCAAAGCCAGCGAAAATAATGCGCTCGTGGTTAGGCAAACTGCTGTATCAACGATTTAATTTTCCCGTGAACATTCTTATGCCGCAAGCTTTCGGAGATAAAAGCAAGCTGCCGAAACATATCCATGCGCACTATAAACATGTTCTGCCCACGGCAAACGAACGGATTGCCACCTATACATTTGCTCTGCAACTGATGGACGCAGGTGACTGGTGGAATGGACTTTGGGCGCAAATGGACAAAATCAAAACCAAGCCGTTTCTTTTTTTCTGGGGTATGAAAGATACTTTGGTTCCGCCCAAGGAACTTTCAAAATGGCTGAATGTATTGCCAAGCGCAAGGGTGATTAAGTTGGAACAGGCGGGGCATTTTGCGCAGGAAGAAGAGCCGGAGAAGATGGTGGAAGAGTTGCGGAAGTTTTTAGGGTGACGTCATTGCGAGGCTCTGCGAAGCAATCCCTTTTAGATAGCGAGTTCGAGTGGGGGATTGCTTCGGTCGAAAGCCTCCCTCGCAATGAAGAAATTTTCTCAGATGCAACGCTTGATTGAGAAGTTCTCTCTACATACTACTTAAAAATCTCTCAGTCATGTTCTTCCAACGTACCCATTTCGCAATCTACCTTTCCTTATTTTATTTTCTCAATGTAAGCGCACATCCCGGTGGCGGCAAAGCGGAAGAAGCTCCGCCAAAGAAAAGCGCGCTTGGCATTTACGAGGGTTACTCACAGCACGACTACAAAGGATTTGAGTATGCTTCGCAATATCTCACGATGCGCGACAGCGTTAAAATCGCTATTGATGTGTTTCTGCCGAAGAAAGCCGCTGACACAGAGAAATTTCCAACCATCGTTTATCTCACGCGCTATGTGCGCTCGCTGAAAGCGAAGTTTCCGTTTAATCTTTTGAAAGACCCGGTGCTTGCGGTGGTTCCTGAAAAGGAAATTGAATATTTCACTTCACATGGCTATGCTTGTGTGATTGTGGATGTGCGCGGTTCAGGCGCATCACAGGGTTCTCGCACGATGGAATTCAGTCCGCAGGAAGTGAAAGATGGTTACGAAGTGGTGGACTGGATTATCAGCCAAAAATGGTCTGATGGAAAAGTGGCAAGCACGGGCGTTTCGTATGTCGGCACAACTGCTGAATTACTCTTGGTGAATAAACATCCTGCGGTGAAGGCATGTATCCCACGTTCGAATATTTTCGATTTATACAACCACATCGTATTTCCGAACGGGGTGCGCCAGGGACCTTTTATTAAAGCATGGGGGCACACCACGCAATCATTAGACGGAAATGATTTTGATGTTTTCGGCAAAAGAGCAAAACGATTATTGCGCGGTATCAATCCTGTGGATGGCGATAGAAAAAATGCAATGCTTGCAGATGCGCTCAATCTGCATAAAGGGAACTTTGACGTATATGCGGGAATGTTTCATGTAAACTACCGCGATGAAAATCATCCCGGCACCGCTCTCTGCGCCAATGATTACAGTATTCATAGCAACAGGCAGGCGATTGAAGAATCAGGCGCGGCAATCTATCGCATCGGAGGATGGTATGATGGCGCACTGTGCAAATCGGTGATTGAAGGAATGCTGAACACTTCCAACACCGAGCGTATTTTAATTGGTCCGTGGGATCATGGTCCGGTTGATAACGCAAGCCCGTTCTCGCCAACCAAAGAAGTGGAACTCAATGTGAAAGCCGAAATGCTGCGCTTTCTCGATTATTATTTAAAAGGAATTGATAATGGCGTTGGCGCTGAAAAAAAAGTGCATTATTTCACCATCGGTGAAGAGAAATGGAAAGAAGCAGACACCTGGCCCCTGCCGCAACAAACCGATGTCACTTATTATCTCTCGACAGACAAAAAATTGGTAAGTAATACAACAGAAGTTGCTACGGGAAACGCTGAATACAGCATTGATTCTACAAACACCTGCGGAAGCACCAGTCGCTGGAATTCGCAAACTGCTCTTTATAAACACGGGCACACCAATTATTCCGATAGAAGGGAACAAAGTGAAAAACTCTTGACGTTCACTGCGCAACCTTTCGCAAATGATGTTGAAATGACAGGGCATGTTATCACTGATTTGTATATCAGCGCAAATGCAATGGATGCCGTTGTATTCTGCTACATTGAAGATGTAGCTCCTGACGGCAGCGTGACTTATGTGACCGAGGGACTGTTTCGCGCTTTGCATCGCAAGGTGAGTGAAAATACTTCCGGCTACAAACAAGTGGGACCATTTCACACATTTAATAAAAAAGATGCTGAGCCATTGACTCCCGGTGAAACGGTGCGCCTGCAATTTGATTTACTGCCGATTTCTTATCAATTCAAAGCAGGAAATGCTTTGCGCGTTTCCATTGCAGGTTCTGATGTGGAGCATTTTGATCACCCCGATAGCAAACCGACAAAGCTCACTTTGCGTTGCACCGATGATGCTCCTTCAAAAATTATTATTCCGGTGGTGAATATTGATGCTGCAAGCGGGAGCAGCAAAGATTGATAAGTTGTATAAACAAGATGGACTCGTATTAGCCGAAGCAGAGCCGTTTTCCTCACTTGCGTTTTGGGAAGGGCGAAAACTTCAAGCCGTGCGCATAAATATGAGTTTTATATACTTTTTAGAGTCAAAAGAAGGAACAGGACAACACGCATTTAAAATTGATTGAAGCATTTTCTGGTTTCGGTGGCTTTATCAACGGAAAAGTATAGGTATCTTCCTCATTCCTTATTATACACATCTTTCTGTTAGTTAATTCAACTTCCTGCCACGCCTGCCGCGTCTAATTTGCCAAGTGGCTCTGTGTGAGCCAAACGTGTACTTGTTTTAGAAACAAAATCTATCCTCATGCAATTTTTTTCAAAGAATCACAGCAGCGTTGTGAAGACATGCCTATTTGTTGCATTATTTCTCGCAACAAATCTTGTGGCAAACGCGCAAACGTATTCATCGGCTTGCGGCATAAACGCAAACATTCCCGACATTTCATGCGGCAACTTTCCGCTTACTTTTAATATTCCTGTGAGTGGCGCCAACGGAACGCAATTGGGCAACGACATTGTGGTGGCTTCCGTTTCGATTATTATCGCGCATACGTTTGATGGCGATTTGAACATTCAGCTTGTGTCGCCCAACAATGTGGTGGTGGGGCTTGCTTCGGGACTCGGATCTTCAGGCAACAATTACGGTAATCCGCTTGATGTTACTTGCACGAGCGTAACGCATTTCAGCAGAACGGGCGCGAATGGCGACATCACCGCAGGCGCTCCTCCTTTCATCGGCAACTTCATTCCGCGCGAAAGTTTGGATTTAGTTAATGATGGCTCCGACCCCAACGGCAACTGGAAACTTGTGGTGTGCGATGGCTTCGGGGGCGATGTGGGCGCGTTGAAATTTGTGCAGTTGGAATTTTTACCGCCCTGCGAAATGCCCGGTATCAATGGCATCTCAACCACTTCCAACAGCGCAACCGTGGGATGGACATCGGCAAATGACGGAGCAACCTACACATTAGAATATGGAGTGCCCGGCTTCACGCCCGGCAACATTGGCTCGCTCGGCATTGAAAGTGGAATTGTTGTGGCGGGAAATAATGTGGAAACGATTGCGGGATTGTCGCCCTTCGCCAATTATGATTTTTATCTGAGCGAAGATTGCGGATTGCTGTTGAGCGATACGTCAGGTGCGTTTTCTTTCACCACAAATAAAGTGAATGACATTTGCGCGGATGCAATTGCAATCGCCTGTGGAGAAACAATTACGGATGCAACAAGCGCAGGAACATCAACGGCAGGCGCACCTGCCGCTTGTGGAGTAAGCCAGAGTGACGCGCCCGGCTTGTGGTATGTGTTTGCGGGCAACGGGATGGATGTTACCGTTTCCACCTGTGGGTTGAATGGCTATGACACGCGCCTCGGTGTGTTTGAAGGTCCGTGTCTCGATTTGACATGTGTGGAGGGCAATGAAGATTTTTGCGGCATACAGTCGGAAGTGACTTTCAATTCCGCGCTGGACAAAGACTATTATCTCTATGTGTCGGGCAATACAGCGGCTACCGGACTTTTTCAATTGGATGTCACGTGTTCTTCAAATCTTATCATCAATGAAATAGATTATGCGCAAACAGGAGTTGACAGTGCAGAATTTATTGAAATAAAAAACACGGGCAGCACAACGGTGAGCCTTGCTGCGGTGAAGTTGTTGCTTGTTGACGGGTCGGGTGGGGGAGCAGTGATTTATGACACGATTGATTTGCCCAATGTGAATCTTGCAGCGGGAGATTATTTTGTGGTGTGCGGCAGCAACTCAACGGTTGCAAACTGCGATTATGAATTGGCAGCCGCTGAATGGCTGCGCGATGGCTCGCCTGACGCGGTTGCGATTTCCATTGCGGGAAATGTGATTGATGCAGTGAGCTACAATGGCGATGCGGGCGCACTTTTCACCGAAACATCGGGCGTTGGCTTGGAAGATGATTCCACCGTTTCCGGCATGGGCATTTCACGCATTCCTGACGGAGGCGATTCCGATATTAATAATGTTGACTTCAGCCAGCGCTGCATCTCACCGGGCGTTTCCAATATTTCACAAAACACAGCTTGCACGGTTTCAAACGACAGTTGTTCTTCTGCATTAATCATTGTGCCCGCATTGGATATTCCATTTGATAATAACGGAGCCACTACCGATGGCGCAAATGATGCGCTCTGTTTCTTTGGAGGAAGCGACCAGATATACAGCGACCTGTGGTATTCATTCACTCCCGATTGTGACGGCAGCGCAACATTCACCACCGTAGGCGGCACTGCGTATGATACGCGCATTGCGGTGTATCTGAATTCATGCGCGGGCGTAATTCTTGCATGTAATGATGATTCATCATTATTAATCACGCAATCAACCATCACCTGGGCTGTCACCTCCGGCATTACATATATATTGAGACTTGGCGGATTCAGCAGCTCGCAACAGGATGTCGGAACATTTGACCTTACATTGGTTGAGGCAGTTGCGCCAATCATTACTTGTGGCGCGGATAAATTTAAAACCACCGACCCGGGCGTGTGCAACGCGGTGGCGAATCCTTTGCCGACAACCGCAAGCGATAATTGCAGCGCGGTGACATTGGTGAATGATTTTAATCTTACCAACAACGCGCTTGATACTTATCCGCTTGGCAACACTGCCATCGTTTGGACTGCCACTGATGAAAACGGAAACACTGCAACCTGCGTGCAGAATGTAACAATCACCGATATAGAAAATCCAAGTATTACTTGCCCGCCAAATTATGCGCAAACAACGGATGCCGGAGTTTGCGATGCCTTGGTGGCGGTTGCGACTCCAACAACTTCTGATAACTGCACAGTTGCAACAGTTGTAAATGATTTTAACGGAACAGCATTCGGCACAGATACTTATCCTATCGGACTCACAACTGTAGTTTGGATAGTGACAGATAACAGCAGCAACACTGCAACTTGTTCGCACACGATTACGATTACCGATGAAGAAAATCCGATTGTTACTTGTCCTCCGAATATTGTAATTCCTTCTTGTGGAAATTTCGCAACGGTTCCCGTTCCAACGAATAGTGATAATTGTTCTGTCGCTTCGCTTCTCAATGATTTCAACGGAACGGGTGACGCCACAGGAACATATCCCGTTGGCGTAACTACGGTTGAATGGACAGTTGCTGATTCTGTTGGAAATACCGCCACTTGCACAATGACTGTTACGAGGAATACACCGCCCGCTGCAAGCATCACGCCCGACCCTGCTGAAACATGCGCACTGACGGATTTGATATTATTTGGAAATCCAACGCTCGGCACAAGCGGCATTGCATCGCAAGCATGGACGGGTCCTGTTGTAGGCGCAACGAATCTTGATTCTGTTACTGTCAATTTCGGATTGGCGGGCGTGTATGGTCCGGTTACATATACTGTTACCGACAGCAACGGATGTTCCGCGACAGACAATATTTCTGTAACTGTGTTTGCTAATCCTGTTGCAACGGTGATTCCCGATGTGCTTGAAGCATGTGCAGGCGAAACTGTTTCACTTGCGGGAAATTTTTCAGGCGGCACTGGTCCTTACACACATGAATGGACAGGCGACACATCTTCATTGAATGTTGCGAACATTCCTAATCCTGAATTTACAACCGCTTTCACAGGGAACTACAGTCTGACATACAATGTAAAAGATGCGAACGGATGTAGCGGCTCAGATACTATTTTGATTATTGTAAATGAAAATCCATCTGTGAGCATCACGCCAAATCCCGCGCAGGTTTGTTTGAACACACCGCTCACGCTGGATGCAAATCTCGCTGCCGGTTCAGGGGCGCTTATTTCGCAAGCATGGACGGGAAGTACGTCAAAGATTTCATCACTCATAAATCCTGTTGTGAATTTTAACACGACTGCCGCAGGCATTTTCAATTTAACTTACAGCGTAACGGATGATAATCTTTGTTCAGCAACAGACAATATCACAGTTACAGTTGATACGCTGCCTGTTGTTTCATTTGCTGCGCTGCAAGTTGCCTATTGTGAAGATGCCGCGCCTGATTCGCTCATCGGAACTCCTGCCGGTGGTAGTTTCAGCGGACCCGGTGTTGGCGGGCTGCCTGTCACGAGCGATTATATCGGAGCCCCTGATATTACTTCGGTCGGATTGAATATTGCAACGCAAGCCGTTTCTGTTCCCGGCAGTGTGCTGGGCGTTGACGTGGTATTGACAAAAGTATGTTTCAAGTACAATCATCCATATGTTTCTGATATTGATATTTTGCTCGAATCACCTTCAGGCGCGCAGGAACTGCTTGTGAATTCTATTTGCGGTGATGGCGATGATTTTGATGTGTGTATCGAACGCGGATTGGCAAACAGCATTGACCTCGCAAGTTGTAATCCAATTGCGCCTGCACTGAGCGGAGTATTCACGGCTTCGGTGGGCGAAGATATTGACAGCCTGAATGACGGCAGCACAAATCCTAATGGAAACTGGAAACTGCTTATCGTTGACAACTTTGCCAACGATGATGGCGCGTTGGTGAGTTGGTCGCTTGAGTTTGAATATCTCGGAGTGGAAGTATTTAATCCGGCAACAGCAGGACCCGGCAATCACACCATTACTTATACATTCACCGATGGCAACGGATGCAGCGGCACCGCATCACAAAATATAACAGTGAATCCAACTCCCTCAGCCGATGCAGGCGTTAATCAAACGATTTGTGCCGGTGACACAACAATGCTCACTGCATCGGGAGGCACGAGTTATTCATGGAGCACAGGCGAGACAACCGCATCAATCACAATAACTCCTGCGGCAGATGCAACTTATTTCGTATCGGTAACGAATGCTTCCGGCTGCTCGGATGATGATTCTGTAACGGTATTTGTAAACGCGGTGCCGACTGTTTTGTTTTCAGGTCTTGCTGCAAATTATTGTTTGAACGAAAATGCAGATACGCTTGCAGGAACGCCAACCGGAGGAGCATTTTTCGGTGCAGGAATTATTTCTTCAGGCGGTGGAAACACGATAACAAATTATGCAGGCGACACCATTTTTATTCCAAGCGATACAACATCGGCAGCGTTTGATACGGTAAGCGGAATCATTGGCAGCGTTTTGGGCGTGGATGTGTTTCTTGAAAGTGTTTGTTTCAGAATTGAACATACATTCTTACAAGATATTGTAGTGGAACTTGTTTCTCCGGGCGGACTTTCAGTTGTGCTTACCACGCAACCTTGCGGAGATTTTGACGACATAGATGCATGTATTGAAACGGGCGCTGGTAATAGTATGGATAACGCTGTGTGTAGTGTTGTCTCGCCAGCGCTTTCCGGCACATTCACCGCATCATCATCAGCCGGTGATGACCTTGATTTTATTAACGATGGCGTTACAAATCCGAATGGCGTGTGGACGCTGTTGGTTGCCGACCTTGCAACAGGCGATGAAGGAAACATTATAGACTTTTCACTTAATTTTAATTCAGTTGGCATCACCACATTTAATCCTGCGACAGCAGGCGCGGGCGTTCACACAATTTATTATGCGTTCACCAACAGCAACGGCTGCACGGGAGTTGATTCTGCAATAACTACAGTGCTTGCCGCGCCTCCCGCATTGGCTTTGCCTGATACAGGAATTTGCGCGGGTGGAAGCGTAACGCTCACTGCAACAGGTGGAACGCTTTATGCTTGGAGCACAGGCTCAACTTTGGATACGACAACTGTTTCCCCAATCGCAGATTCAACTTATACGGTGAGCGTTACTGATGGCAACGGTTGCAGCGGAACTGATGATGTCACCGTTATCGTATTTGCAACTCCGGTAACTGACGCAGGCAATGATGTAGTTGTTTGTTCAAACTCGCCAACAATTCTTACTGCAACCGGAGGAATAACTTACCAATGGAGCACAGGCGATACGCTTGCTTCCATTTTCATAATTCCAACTTCACTCGCAGCTTATAGCGTAACGGGAACTGACGCTAACGGATGCACAGCGACAGATACAATTGAAGTTGACATCAACACATTGCCACTCGCTTCGCCCGGTCCCGATGAAGATATTTGTTTTGGCGATACAGTTATCATCACGGCAACAGGCGGTAACTTTTATTACTGGAGCAATGGCACAGTTACTTCTATAAGCGGAGCACATCCGGTTTCACCTCTTGCAACAACTGTTTATACCGTTACAGTTGAAGACGGCAACGGCTGCACGGACACGGCTTCGCTCACGGTTACGGTACATGCGCTGCCCGATGCAGAGATTAGCGGATTGAACGCAACGTATTGCAACAATGATAATCCGATAACGCTCACCGGAACTCCGGCAGGCGGAAACTTCGCTGGCGCAGGAATGAGCGGTGATGTGTTTTTACCCGCGCTGCTTGCCCCTGGCGATTATGAAATTGCGTACATCTATATTGATTCGTTTGGCTGCACGGATAGCGACACAGCGGATGTAACAATTATGGATGCGCCAGCGATTTCTTTTTCAGGATTGGCTGCGGCATATTGCCCTGACACGGTTGCGCATGTGTTGACGGGAATTCCCGCAGGCGGTGTGTTTAGTGGTGCGGGCATCAGCGGCAGTTCGAGCACATTTGTTTCCGCTTATGCAGGCACGGGAACGCATGATATTATTTACACGTATTTTGCCGTGGCTGTTTGTCCCGGCAGAGATACGCAGAGTGTAGTAGTGTATGAACTTCCGCAGGCGCGCATTCTTGATATTGATTCTATTTATTGTTCCGCAGATGAACCTGACACGCTCACTGGTTTTCCCGCTGGTGGCATATTCTCCGGCTCTGTAATGGTGGGTGATGTTTTCTTTCCTCCTGCTGTTGTAACCGGAACGCCCGCTGTGGTGCATTATGAATATGTTGATAGCAACGGTTGTATGGATATTGCAACTAAAGTCACCACTGTTTATCCTAACCCGTCTCCCATCATTGTAAATCCGGGTGATTTGTGCGTGAATGAAGGTATTGTATTGCTTACCGGTGCGCCATCGGGAGGAGTATTCACGGGAGCAGGCGTAACAAGCAATGCGCTCTTTACGAATGTAGCGGGCGCAGGAACACATCCGATACAATATACTTTCACTGACGTTCATGGATGTGCAGGAGATACCTCTATTACAGTTACTGTGCATGATGTTTCTGCGGTTTCTTTCACCGGATTGAAAAATGAATATTGCGTGAACGAGCCGGTCGCATTACTTACAGGCGCACCTTCAGGCGGAACTTACAGCGGTTTTGGCGTTGGCGGCAATACGTTTAATCCGGCAGGCGCGGGCACAGGCGGTCCTTATGATGTCGTTTACGCATACGCTGACTCGAACAATTGCACCGTGCGCGATACGCAAAGCACGTCTGTATTGAATTCGCCTTTTGCACAAATAGGAGGATTGAATTCTTTGTACTGTGTGTATGAAACGGATGTTGCAATTAATTTATTTCCGGCTGGAGGTGAACTGACGGGACCGGGATTATCGGGTAATAATTTTAGCCCGAATGCAGCGGGTGTTGGTACGCACATCATCAGCTATAAAGTAACCAATGCTGAAGGATGCAGTGAAATTGCAATAGCAATCGTCACCGTTGATGCCTGCGTGGGCATCGGGCAGTTTGCTGCATTGGCGAGCGTGAATATTTATCCGAACCCGTCCAGCGGTCAATTCATCGTTGAAATCAATGGAAGAATAGAAGCGCAAACATTAGTGCGCATCTATGACCTCACAGGAAAAACAGTTTACGAAGAGCGCATTCCTGATGCATTGCAGAATTACCGCAGGGAATTCGACCTCACGAAACTTGCAAAAGGGGTGTACTTCCTGCGCATCAATTTCAATAGTTGGGTGGCGGTGGAGAAGATAGTGACAGAGTAGGGGACAAGACCTTATGCGGTTCGCGCAATTGCGAGAGCTTTATTGACGGCAGTTTGTAACCCATCAGCATTCTTTCCGCCTGCCGTAGCAAAGAACGGCTGCCCGCCACCACCGCCTTGAATTTCTTTAGCAAGTTCGCGGATGATATTGCCTGCGTGCAGGTTCTTTTCTTTCACCAATATTTCATCAATCATCACGGCAAGTTGAGGTTTGCCGTCAATGTTTGTTCCAAGCACGAGAAAGAGATTGCTGATGTCGTTTTTCAATTGGTAAGATAAATCTTTCAGCGCATCGGCAGAACGCAGGTTCACGATGCTGCCGATGAAGTTGATGCCGTTGATTTGCTGCACGCTTTGTTTGAGTGATTCCTTGATGCTTCCCGAAATCACAACCTGCATCTTCTCGATTTCTTTTGAAAGCTTTTGATTCTCTTTCGCAAGATGTTCAACTCCCACAACCACATCAGGATTTTTCACCAGCATTTCAATCTTCTTTAAATCAGCAATTTTCTGGTTGAAAAACTCCAATGCTTTCGGTCCTGTTAATGCTTCGATACGCCTGATGCCTGCCGCTACTGCGCTTTCAGAAAGAATTTTAAACACTCCGATTTGCCCGGTGGATTGGACATGCGTTCCACCACACAACTCAACCGAAGTTCCGAAGCGAATCACGCGCACACTATCGCCATATTTTTCACCGAACAGCGCCATCGCGCCTGTTTTCTTCGCTTCATCAAAAGGCACGTTGCGTTTTTCTTCCAAAGAAATATTCTGTTGGATTTTCTCATTCACCATCCGTTCGATTTGCGCAAGCTCTTCATCCGTCATCTTTTGGAAATGCGAAAAATCGAAGCGCAGATAATCGGGATGCACTAATGAGCCGCGCTGCTCCACATGTTTTCCCAACACTGTTCTTAGTGCTTCGTGTAACAAATGCGTTGCAGAGTGATTGTAAATTGTAGTAAGTCGCTTCTCTTTATTGACAACTGCTTTGAATTTCCTTTCAGGATGCTCCGGAAGTTTTTCTGCGAAATGAAGTATCAGTTCGTTTTCCTTTTTTGTGTCAATGAGAAACAACGAATCTCCATTCGCAGAGATAATGCCCGTGTCGCCCACTTGCCCACCGCTTTCTGCATAAAAAGGAGTTTTATCAAACACGAGTTGATAAAACTCTTTATCCTTCAGTTTCACTTTGCGATAGCGCGTAATCGCAACTTCTGTTTCTAATTCATCATAGCCAACGAAATCTGTTTTGGGCGCATCGTGTACAACAACCCAATCTGCCGTGTCGCGCACTGCTGCTTTTTGTGAGCGTTCTTTTTGTTCTGAAAGGCTGCGATGATAGCCATCCATATCAACCGTGAAATGATTTTCACGTGCAATCAACTGCGTGAGGTCAATCGGAAAACCGAACGTGTCGAACAATTCAAATGCGAGCCTCCCCGGAATTTCTTTCGCAACTTTTTCTTTTTCGATAAACGATGAAAGCCTGACGATTCCTTTTTCCAATGTGCGAAGGAAATTATCTTCTTCTTCCTTTAATACTTTTGAGATGAGCGATGCCTGCGCCTTCAGTTCGGGAAATTGCTCGCCCATCGCATCACTCAGCACCGGAAGCAATTTGTAAATGAACGATTCTTTCTGATTCAGATAACTGTAGCCGTATCGAACAGCGCGTCTTAAAATTCTGCGAATCACATAACCTGCTCCTCCACGGTCGGGCAGTTGTCCATCGGCAATCGTGAAAGCAACCGTACGCACATGGTCGGCAATCACGCGCATCGCAATTTCTTCTTTTGTGCTTCTGCCGTAAGGGATGCCGGTGATGTCTGAAATGCCTTTGAGCAGCGGCTGAAACACATCCGTGTCGTAGTTGGATTTTTTCTTTTGCAACACCATGCACAACCGCTCAAAGCCCATTCCTGTATCCACGTGCTTTGCCGGTAATCCTTCCAAACTTCCATCCGCTTTGCGATTATATTGAATGAACACAAGGTTCCAAATCTCGATCACCTGCGGATGTCCTTCATTCACCAATGCTGCTCCGGGTTCTTTTTTTCTTTCTGCTTCATCACGAATGTCCACATGGATTTCAGAACAAGGACCGCAAGGACCCGTGTCGCCCATTTCCCAAAAATTATCTTTCTTCGAAAAGCGGAGGAGGCGTTCTTTTGGTAGATACTTTGCCCAAAAGTTTTCCGCTTCTTCGTCAGCAGCAAGATTTTCTTCAGCGTTTCCTTCAAACACGGTTACATATATCCTGTCCTTATCTATCTTGTAAACATTCGTTAGTAAATCCCACGCCCATTCAATTGCTTCTTTTTTGAAATAGTCGCCAAACGACCAGTTACCAAGCATCTCGAACATCGTGTGGTGGTAGGTGTCAATGCCTACTTCTTCCAAATCATTGTGCTTTCCCGAAACACGTAAACATTTTTGTGTGTCGGCAACACGCGTTGCTTTTGCTTTTTTATTTCCCAGAAAAATATCCTTGAACTGGTTCATGCCCGCGTTAGTGAACATCAGCGTGGGGTCGTCTTTCACAACGATAGGCGCGGAAGGCACGATGTCGTGTTGCTTTGATTTGAAATATTCTAAAAATGTTTTCCTGATTTCTTTAGAGGTCATCATGCTGCGGGATGTTGATTGTAATCGTTTTGTTTTTTAATCGGGAATGGTAAATTTGATAAAAGGGAAAAGCGCTCTGATAAAAGCGGAGTAAAATTAATTCTTAATGCCCACGAAAAAAGCCAAATACTTTTACAACGCGCACACGCTGAAGTATGAGAAAGTCGTAGTGACTTGGAAGCAGCGCATCCTGCGGTGGCTGGGGCGGAGCGCAGCGGTAATTACGCTTGCCGCGGGCGTTCTGTTGTTTGTTTACTACACGGATTTTTTTGACTCACCGAAGGAAAAGCAACTGAAGCGGGAGATTGTTAAGATGCAGTTTGAGTATCATTTGCAGAATGATAAGTTGAACAATTTTGAAAAAATTCTGGGCGGATTGCAAGACAGGGACGATAATATTTACCGCGTAATCTTTGAAGCAGAGCCGATTCCGGGCAGTGTGCGTGAAGCGGGCTTTGGCGGTTCAAATAAGTATCAGGATTTGGAGTATTATGAAAATTCAGACCTGATGATTTCTTCCGCGAGGCGATTGGATAAAATGAGCAAGCAGTTGTACATCCAGTCGAAGTCGTATGCTGACATCAATGACATGATTAAGAGCAAAACGGAAATGCTTGCCTCTATTCCCGCCATTCAGCCGATTTCAAAAAAAGACATGGTGCGCATCGCCTCGGGATTCGGTTATCGCATTCATCCTTTTTACAAAACGATGAAGCTGCATACAGGCATTGATTTTACTGCGCCCACCGGCACGGAGATATATTGTACGGGCAATGGAGTTATAGTTGATACGGATTATGGTTCCGGCTACGGGCATAATGTGGTGGTTGACCACGGCTTCGGTTTCAAAACCATCTATGCGCACATGCACAAAATCAAGGTGAAGAAAGGACAAAAAGTGCAGCGTGGAGATGTGCTCGGCACAGTGGGCAACAGTGGCTTATCCATGGCTCCGCATCTGCATTACGAAGTGCTGAAAGACAATATAAAAGTTGACCCGATTAATTATTTCTATAACGACCTTTCACCAGAGGAATATGAAAAGGTTATTGAACTGGCAACACAACACAATCAATCATTTGACTAAATTCAACTCACGTGGCGTATAAAGAATTTGAAGTAACCAAACTCTATTATTCCATCAGCGAGGTTGCGGAGATGCTGAAAGTTTCCGCTTCGCTGCTTCGTTTTTGGGAAACCGAATTCGACATCCTGAAGCCGAAAAAAAACAGACAGGGCAACAGGCTCTTCACGGATGAAGACATCAAGAACCTGCGCGTGATTCATCATCTTGTGCGCGAGCGCGGCTTCACACTGGAGGGCGCAAAAAAGAAACTGAAAGAAAACCGCGAGACAACGCTGCATAACACCGAAGTAATTCAATCGCTGAAAAAGTTGCGCTCATTTTTGGTGGAAGTGAAAGAGAGTTTAGGAGAAGCGCCTGAGCAGGTTGGAATTGAACAAACTACCATAGAGCAATCATCAATAGAACAAATTGTAGTTGAGCAACCTGTTGCTGAATTTAAAGTTGCAGTGGAACAAATGCCTACAGCAGAAACAGTTGTTGAAGAAATTCAGGCAGCGCAAACAGAAACAGAGCAATCTGCAAAAGAGTTTTTGAAACTGCCCTTTGACTTCTCCGGCTTTCCTTCTGAAACCGACCACGAATGATTGCGTTGCGCAAGCATTTGAAGATTGTAATTTATCACTTGGAATTTTCTAACTAATGGATAAGAAGAAATTTCTTTTTGTTTCCTACGATGCCCTCATTAGCGATGTCGCGTGGCAGGTGGTGAAAGAAGGACATGATGTGAAGTATTGGATTCGTGACAAGGATAGTCAGGATGTTGCCGATGGTTTTGTACCGAAAACAGATAATTGGGAAAAAGAAATCAAATGGGCTGATATCATCATCTTTGACGATGTGCTCGGCATGGGTACCTGGGCTGACGACATGCGCAAAAAAGGCAAGCTCGCGATTGGCGGCACACCCTACACCGACATGCTCGAAGACGACCGCACGTTCGGGCAGGAAGAGTTGAAGAAGCACGGAGTAAGTATTATTCCATTCCAAGAATTCACTTCGTTTGATGAAGCGATTGCGTTTGTGCAAACCAATCCTGCGCGCTATGTGATTAAGCCCAGCGGTGAGGCGCAAAATTATAAGCGCTTGCTGTTTGTGGGTGAAGAAGAAGACGGCAAGGATGTAATACAGGTGCTTGAAGCATACAAAAAATTATGGGCGGATAAAATAAAAGTCTTCCAGTTGCAGCGCAGGGTGACGGGTGTGGAAGTGGCGGTGGGCGCGTTTTTCAACGGCAAGCAATTTATGACACCCATCAACGTCAACTTCGAGCATAAGAAATTGTTCCCTGGAAACATCGGACCCGCAACAGGCGAAATGGGCACCACGATGTATTGGAGCGACCCGAATAAAATCTTTGCAGCCACGCTCAAAAAGATGGAAGCGCGATTAGCTGAAGAGAAATACGTGGGCTACATGGATGTGAACTGCATCGTGAATGCGCAGGGCATTTACCCGCTTGAGTTCACTGCGCGTTTCGGCTATCCCACCATCAGCATTCAGGAAGAAGGCATCAGCATTCCCATTGGCGAATTTCTTTACGGCATGGCAGATGGCACGCTCAATGAATTTAAAACGAAACGCGGCTTTCAACTCGGTGTAAGGATTGTGATGCCGCCTTTTCCTTTTCATGATGAAGCCACGCATAAAACATACACGCAGGAAGCTGCAATCATGTTCAAGAAGCCAAACCTTGAAGGCGTGCATATCGAAGATGTGAAACTCGTGAATGGCGAATGGGTTGTCGCGGGTGGCTCAGGCGTGGCGCTGATTGTGGTGGGCATGGGACAAACGATGAAACAGGCGCAGGCACAGGCTTACAGCCGCGTGAGCAACATCATGATACCCAACATGTATTACCGCAACGACATTGGCGACCGCTGGTTTGAAGACGTGGACAGGCTGCACACGTGGGGATATTTAAGAAGCTGGTAGTTTGAAGTTGGGAGTTTGAAGAAATTCTGCCAACCATTCCTGTGCCAAACACTTTAGCACAAGTTAGGCTGCGCTTGTGGCTAATGCAGAAACTTGCGCTATGGGTGAGGTGTGAGAACCAAGTGCAGTTACAATTTTCCGAACCGCTGTATGCGTGACCCGCATGTACAGTGGTGTGAGAGCCTCTCCCCGTCACCGACAGGTGGCGGGGCGGGCTACTCGATTGCGCCTTGAATGG
>JAWXCB010000078.1:0-109650 GCA_034440455.1 Chitinophagales bacterium | reverse complement strand
TTGATTGCACCGCCAGCAGCAGCGCAGTGATCGGACCCTCGCTGTGCAGCGAGGGATGCAAGCAATGTCCGATAATCTTATGTGAATAGGCATCGGTGACAATGCTGAGGTAACAGAATTTTTCTTTTAAACGGATGTAGGTGATGTCGCTCACCCGGAGCTGACCGGGATGCGTCAGGTATTTGATGTCACGGATAAGGTTGGGATATTTCTTGCAGGGATGATTGCTGTCGGTGGTGTAGGGCTTAAGCCGAATGCGATGAATTTGCTCAATGTGAAGCGCGTGAAAATCAGCCAATAAGCAATTCCCATTAGCGGGCGGATGGGGCGTCCGCTATAGCTCAAAATGCTTGGTTGCATTTTTGCGTAAGGCAGGTAGTATTATTTCTTCAACTATCAGTAACATTTAATTCTGCTATACTGGCGCATTTCCTGATTCCATTTCTCTGATGTACACTGCGGTAAACTTTTCACACAAGCCGATGATATCCAGAATATAATTTCTCAACTCATCATCAGAATTAAAACCAAATTTTGGGTTTAGTAGCTTTTCATCAAAGGGGATAAAATTTAAAAGATAACTCAACCCCGGTTCTTTGGGTGCAAGATAAACATCACCCTTTAAAACATAGTATCTTGAATCTACATAGTCTCCTTCTATAATAAAGTTAATTACAAAAGCATATATGCTGTGTTTCTTTCAATTAATTTGATGGCAATTCTCCCCAACGTATTTGTATTCAAAGCCCACCTCTTTAAAGAGTTTTTTTACATCTTTAATCTTAATATTGCATTCTTCGGAAGAGTTCTTATTCTATTTCAGTTCTATTTTCAGGTATTCATTTACAAAGTTTAATTCTTGATAAATTTTTCTCTCTAATTCAGGAATTTGATTTTTCTTTTCCATGCTGTTTAGATTTAAAAACTATTCTTTCGCCAACTGGCGCGAACTACTTCCTGTGTTCTTCCTCCTAAACCTCCGCTTCGAGTTATTTATTCAAAAACCTTCTCCGAAGGCGTTAACTCATTAACTGATACGTGATAAAACTCGCTACATACGCAAGCGCAGTCATATACACAAACTGAATTCCCGCCCACTTCCAGCTTTTTGTTTCGCGCTTCACCACAGCGATTGTGCTCATGCACTGCATCGCGAATACATAAAAAATCAAAAGAGAAAACACAACAGCGGGAGTAAACACTTGCAATCCTGTTTGAGGATTAATTTCACTGCGCATTTTTTCTAAAATGCTTTCATCGCTTTGCTCACGACCCACGCTGTATAGCGTTGCGATTGTTCCAACAAACACTTCACGCGCAGCAAACGAAGTAATCAGCGCAATGCCAATCTTCCAATCAAATCCAAGCGGTTCTATCACAGGCTCAATGAATCTTCCTAATTGTCCCGCATAAGATGCTTGCATCTTTCTTGCTGCGATGATGTCGTTCACTTGCTCTTGCGTGAGTGTTTCATTCGTCAAAGACACAGGAATATTCTCCGCTTCACCCATTGCTTTTTTCGGACCATAAGACGCAAGGAACCACAGCACGATGGAGATGATGAAGATGACTTTCCCAGCCTGTGTCACAAATATTTTCACCTTTTCAAAAACCGTGAACGCGATGTTTTTCCAATTTGGAATTTTGTAAGAAGGCAATTCCATCACGAGATAGCTCTGCTCGTTTGTCTTGATAATTTTCTTAAGAACAAACGCTGAAATGAGCGCTGCGAAAACTCCCAGCATGTATAATCCCAACATGAGCAAACCCCGCATGTCAAAAAAAGCGATGCTGCTATCACCAGGAATCACCAGCGCGACTAAGATGGTATAAACAGGAATACGCGCGGAACAACTCATCAGCGGAGTAACCATGATTGTAATTAACCGCTCTTTCCAATTCGTGATAGTGCGCGTGGTCATAATAGCAGGTACTGCACATGCAAGTCCTGAAAATAGGGACACGATACTTCTGCCGTTCAATCCGAATTTGCGCATGATGCTGTCAGAAAGAAATATCGTGCGCGACATGTAGCCAACGTCTTCAAGAAAAATAATCAACGCGAACAGAATGGTGATTTGCGGAATGAAAATGCAGATGCCCGACAAGCCGGGAAGAATGCCTTCGGTGAGCAAATCATTTATCACACCATGCGGAAGATGCGTTTTTGCAAGCGAACCTAATTCACTGAAACCCGAGTCAATCCATTCCATCGGGTAAGTTGCCCACGCGAAGATTGCCTGAAATACAAAGAACAACACCGCCAAAAAAATAAGCGAACCAAACACGCGATGCGTGAGCAGCTTGTCAATCTTCTCGGTAAATGTTTCCTGTTCGTTTTTCTTCTCCTGCGTCACTGCCCTGCGCAGCAGTGCGGTGATTTTTTCATAACGCGCCAGCGTTTCCTGCACTTGCAGTTGCAGACTATTAAATCCTGTAGTAGTTATGCGGCTGATTTCATTTTTCTGTGAAGCATTAATGAAATCAAAACGCTGGTGATGATGCGCAAGGAGCAGCGCGGAGTAATCGTTTTCATCGGGAAATATTTTTTTCAGCGCGTCAACTGTTTGCGGAGCAAAACTGCGGGTATCACTAAATCGTTTTGACTTACGCAATTTCGCTGCGGGAATACGACTGATTAATTCAGTGATCCCGCTGCCCGTTCTTCCATTCACTTGCACAATTTCAACTCCCAATTCCTCTGCAAGACTTTGCATAGCGCAATGCAAACCATTGGTTTCGGCAATGTCGGTCATCGTGAGCGCAAGCAACACCGGTATTTCAAGGTCAATCAGTTGAGAGCAAAGCAGCAGGTGTCGCTCAAGATTATTCACATCCGCAACATAAAGAGCAAGAGCGGGATAAGAAGCGCTATTTCGGTTGCAGAGAATGTCAGTGGCAATGCGCTCGTCCATCGAATTGGGATAGAGGCTGTATGCGCCAGGCAAATCAATTATGGTAGCTTCCGTTCCATCGGGCAAGGTAAGCCCGCCTGTTTTTTTATCAACCGTTACCCCGGGAAAGTTGCCCGTTTTCTGCCGCATTCCGGTGAGATGATTAAAGACAGATGTTTTTCCCGCATTGGGATTTCCAATCAGCGCAAGGATCATTAGTTGCCGCTCTTGAGTACGATAACTTCCGCTTCATCTTTGCGCAGCGCGATAAAGTGTCCCTGCAAATCCAGATAGAGCGGACTGCCCCCTGGCGCAGTGCGCAACAGCCTTATTTCTTTTCCGGGAAGAAAACCCATTTCGAGCAGTTTGGGTGAAATGTGCGACTCTTTTAGTGAATGAATAATGCCTGTTTTACCGGGCTTTAATGTCAATGAATTGAGGGGTAGCATCCGCAGGCTAAGTTAGAAATTGAAAGAGGGCGAAGATTTTTAATGCCGGAAAATACCTATGAGTAGGTAGAAGGTTTGCTATTGTTGTTATCTTGGCGATGAGATGAAAAATAGGTCAATTACACTGGTTGTTTTGCAATTGCTTCTTTCAGTTTCTATGCTTGCGCAGGAATATCAGAAAGGCGACTTGTTGTATTCAA
Source organism: Chitinophagales bacterium (assembly GCA_034440455.1). GTDB lineage: Bacteria > Bacteroidota > Bacteroidia > Chitinophagales > CAIOSU01 > JAWXCB01. The sequence goes on along the minus strand of JAWXCB010000078.1, from coordinate 106,107 downwards.
ACACGTTCTCAAAAGAAGAACAATCAAGCGGCTGGGTGATGGAAGGCGCAGGGAAAACCGAATTTAAAGACGGATGGATGCAAATGTATTCGCCCGATGAAGCGGGGCATCATGTGTTTTGGTGCCCGCAGGATTTTCCTGAAAATTTCATTGCGGAATGGGAGGCGCAAAACCTTGAAACGGAAGCGGGATTGTGCATTGTGTTTTTTGCCGCCAAGGGATTGAAGGGCGAATCTCTGTTTGACGCTACACTCCCAAAACGGAACGGCAGTTTTACGCAATACACCAAAGGCGCAATCAATAATTATCACATCTCTTATTATGCCAATCCGAAAAATGAGCCGGAGCGGGAAATTGCCAACTTGCGCAAGAACAGGGGATTTCACAAAGTGCAGTCAGATAATCCCGGCATCGCGGTAAATTCAACAGCCGTTCATAAGCTGCAATTGATAAAATACGGAGGTAGAATTATCCTGTATATTGACGAGCGGAAAGTGATTGACTGGACGGATGATGGCGAAAGTTTCGGAAATATTCTCGCGGGCGGCAAAATTGGTTTCCGCCAAATGAAGTGGACTCGTTTTGCTTATCGTAATTTTCAGGTATGGGATTGCGCTATTATAAAATGATGAACCTTAGTATCTTAAATTTATTGACATGAAATCGAACCGTCAGCTTTTTTGGGGATTATGTTTATTAATTATTTGCGGCTGTTGCCTGCCTGCATTCGGAAACGACCCGGCTTACGAGCAGCGCAGAACGGATTACACCAACACTGCACTTGCCAATTTTGGAGGGGATGCTATCACCCTTCAGGCATATCAGGGTGTTCCGCTTGATTCTGCTGTTCTCAATGATATGCTGGCTGGTATCGCGGCAGGCACTACAAGCGACTTCACAATTGTAAAGCTGATCCGCATTTTGTTTTTTACCAACGGAACTTACGATGCTCAGATTCTACCGGTACTCAATTCCGTTCCCTATTGGATAAATAAAGATGATACGGTGCGCAACTACTGGTCGGAAAATCACATGATTATGTGGATGTCGTCTGATTGGCTGCTGCATGAAAAATACGGACGCACAATTGATAACACATTAGATGCCCGGCTGCGCCATTATTTAGAGTTGAAAGTGCAATATGGGTTCTACGAATTTTTCTCCTCTACCTATGCGCCTTTTTCATTAAGCGGCTTGCTCAACCTTGCGGATTTCGCGCAAGATGTTCAAATAAAAAACCTGGCAACACTGGCAGCGCAACGCTTGCTGAAAGACATGTTATTGCTAACCAATGATAAGGGTGTTTTCTTTCCCGTTGCCGGAAGAAATTATTCAGGCAAGTATGAAAATCCTTACGGACAAAATCATAATAATCTTATTTATCTCTTAACAGGATTTGGTGAAGCTCCTGACGGGGCGTCACATGCCGGTGGTTTTCTTGCAAGTTCAACGCTTCCCGTGGACTCTGTTATTGCTTCCTGGACTGCCGAATTAGACACGGTATATCAAATCGGGCATACGCTTGACAGCGGCTTTGTGCTGAACAGCGGAATGTCGGCAGTTGATAAAGTTGTTTTTCAATGGAGTTCAGGCGCGTATTTCCATCCTGATGTGGTGCAGCAAACCACGCAGTTGCTGGTAGATTCCAATATGTGGAGGCATGTTGATTTTGAATTGTTACGCCCCATTTCTTTTATTTCACCACAAAATTTTCCTTCTTTTTCTACAAATCTCAGTGTAGTCTCCAAAAGCTCGGTCATCAGCGGGCAGGATATTCACATCTTTAAAAACAACTCCGTCACCTTAGCATCAGTGCTCGATTTTTGGAAAGGAAAAGTGGGCTTTCAACAACACACGTCCATGGCGAATGTAGGCACTATCGCAGTTTACACGGCTTCCGGTGAAGTAAAAGCCAATTGGGACGACCGCAATTCTGATAATGCAAATTCGCATCTTCCTTATGTGCAACAGAAAAAGAATCTCGCTTTAATCATGTATCGCCCAGAGCCTGTTCCTGTAATTCTGAGTAATCGCTTTTCAAATAAAGACGTGGCTTTGCATTGGAGGGATTCCGATTTTGATGAAGTGGCGGAGGATAGCTTGTGGCTGATTGGGCGAGAAGAAAACAGCTATGTGGCGGTGCGCAGAAGCTGCATCGGTGAAATAAATAACGTGCGCGCATGTGAAACATCTGGCGGACAAACATGGGCGCTCATGGTAGGCGACTCCATCATGTATGGCAGTTTCAGCAATTTCAAAGACATTATTCATCAATCGCAGTTCACAGAAGAATGGTATTATGATTCGCTCGCAGCGCAATCCGTGTATTACGCCAAAATAACGGTGGACACGCTTTCCATTGAATATGCATGGGGCGTTGACAGCGTGGCGACAGGAATTAGAAATGCAACAAGCGGTGATTCAGGATTCAACATTTTTCCAAATCCGGCAAATGATAAAATCACATTGAACTTATCCGCATTCACAAATCAGGCTGTTACAATAAAAGTATTGAACAGCATCGGACAGGAAGTTTATTACGAACAACTCAGCAACATAACTGCCGATTTAAAAACCATCAACACTACGAACTGGAGCGCAGGCATTTACATGGTGCTCGTTGAAAATCAGCAACAGCGCTTCGTTCAAAAGCTGAGTAAAGTAGAATAAGAGTGAAGTGACTCATTTTGAATTTTAGAAATGCAGTCACCCTGAGTTTATCGAAGGGTGGCGCAAGTCCTCACCATGTTTCGATAAACTCAACATGACAGATTGCGCTCAAACTGATTCATCACTCTATTTTATTTATCCCGATTAAATTTCTACTTTTCAAAAAAATCCCTTTTCAAAAAAACCCTACCACATGGAAACTCAAACTGCGTCACAAACACAAATCAATCCTGCAAGAATCATGGAAACCGGAATGGGTTTCTTCGCATCGAAAGCATTGTTATCAGGAGTTAAGCTGGGTGTGTTCACCACGCTGGGCGGCAATAAGATGTTATCGGGAAAAGAAATTCAACAGGCGCTAAGCCTGCACGATAGGGGAGTTTATGATTTTCTTGACGGGCTGGTAGCAATGGGATTTCTGAAAAGAACAGGATTGCTTGAAACAGCCAAATACGGCAACACGCAGGAAACAGAAATATTCCTCGATAAAAACAAACCGACATACATTGGCGGCATCCTTGAAATGGCGAATGACCGTTTGTTCAGATTCTGGGCTGATTTAGATGAAGCGCTGATTACAGGAAAACCGCAAAACGAAATGAAGCATCACGGAACATCTATGTTTGAAGAGTTGTATGCAGACTCATCGCGCCTGAAGCAATTCATCAACGCCATGTCAGGCGTATCAACAGGTAACTTCATTGCGCTCGCAAATAAGTTTGATTTCTCGCCCTACAAAACGCTGTGTGATGTTGGCGGTGCAGCGGGTATTTTATCTATTCAGGTTGCCAAACACAACCCCCATATCTCCTGCACCACGCTTGACTTGCCTCCCGTTGTTCCGATTGCAAAAGAAACGATTGAATTGCATGGCATGGCAGGACGAGTAAAAACAGGAACGGTAGATTTCTTCAAGGATGAATTTCCGAAAGCCGATGTCATCACAATGGGAATGATTTTGCATGATTGGGATTTGGAAAACAAAAAAATGCTCATTAAAAAAGCATACAACGCATTGCCGAAAGGAGGGGCGTTCATTGTCATAGAAGCGCTCATTGATGACGACCGCAGAAAAAATACGTTTGGATTAATGATGTCGCTGAACATGCTTATTGAATTCGGAGTTGCTTTTGATTACACCGGAGCCGATTTTGAAACATGGACGAAAGAAGCAGGCTTCAGCAGGGTAGAAGTGATTCCGCTCGCAGGACCCGCAAGTGCGGCTGTTGCGTACAAATAAAATCGTTTTTACAGAAAGCGTTCGACATCATAAAGGGTGTATCAGACTTGCAATGAGCGTGTCTTTCCCCTTGTAGGGGAAATACAAAGGGGTATTTCAAAAATTTCCGATAAGCCTACTCAGTAAATTATCCCTCTGTGTCTCCCCTACAAGGGGAGAAGCCAACCCTCAATACGCTTCAATGAAAGTGCCCGACACCCATCCTAATTCACATTTGATTCTTCCTTTTTCTTTAGGTATTTTGAGGTTTGCCGTTGCTCATTCCTTCAGGGAAAAACATAACTTAGCGCACGGCAAATTCAACCATGTCTGAAACAATCGGGATCATCGGAATCGGGAAGTTGGGGCTGTGCTTTGCGCTGAATCTTGAACGCAGCGGCTTCCGCGTGGTTGGCGTGGATATGAATCCTGATTACATCTGGCAATTGAATGAAAAAACATACTTTTCGCAGGAGCCGCAGGTGAATGAATTGCTGCGCGCCTCGCACAATTTCACAGCCACTGAAGATATTAAGACAGCAGTAGCCGAATCAAATGTTTTATTCTTGGCTGTTGCAACCCCCACTTCCGCAGAAGGCGGTTATGACCATTCGCAGGTTGAACGCGTACTGCATCAATTGATTTCTTTCGGAAGGCAAGACCAGAAAAAACATCTCGTAATCTCCTGCACTACCATGCCCGGCTATTGTGACACAATCGCGAAGCAGATGGAGGCTTTTAATTACACGGTAAGTTACAATCCTGAATTTATCGCGCAGGGCAGCATCATTCAAAATCAACTTTATCCTGACCAGGTGTTGATTGGCGAGGCTGATAAAGAAGCGGGTGATGCCATTGAGCAGATATATCGCAAGCTTTGCAAAAGCAATCCGACATATTGCAGAATGAATCGCCTGAGCGCAGAAATCTGCAAACTCGCAACGAATTGTTTTCTCACTACAAAAATTTCTTTCGCAAACGCCATTGGCGATCTCGCTGTTTCCGTAGGAGCAGAGCCTGATAAAATTCTCAGCGCAATCGGGAGCGACAGCAGGATAGGGGAGAAATATCTGAAACACGGATTTGGTTTTGGCGGTCCCTGCTTTCCGCGTGATAATCGCGCGCTGGAATTGTTTGCAAGCAAAATCAATTATGACCTGCTGATTAGCCGCGCTACCGACCAAACTAATGCGCATCATCTTGACTTCATGTTTCAGCAATGGATGCGCCAGCATGTAAACGGACATGAAATTGTTTTCGATTATGTAACCTACAAGCCAGGCATCAACCTGCTGGAAGAATCTCAGCCGCTGGCTCTGGCAGTGAAACTGGCGCAGGCAGGGAAGCGCGTGAAAGTGCGCGACACAAAATCCGTGATTGAAGAAGTCAGAAAAAATTACGGAGATTTGTTTATCTATGAGGAACGAAACTGACGCCTCGCAGCCCTGATGAATCTCGCTCCCAAGCTTTCTATTATCGTTACCTCGCGCAATGACAACCATGGCGGGGAGATGTTCAAGCGTATGAGCATCTTCATGAGGGGCTTGCTGCATCAAACAAAAAAATTCCAACTACCCGTTGAGTTGATTTTTGTGGAATGGAATCCCTCTGCCGAAAAGCCGTTGCTGAATGAAGTGCTTCCCAAGCCGCAAGCAGATGACTACCTGACTGTTCGCTACATCGTTGTGCCGAATAGAATTCACGCCCGCTACAAGATGGGCGCTGAAATTCCGCTTTTCCAGATGATTGCTAAGAATGTAGGCATCCGCAGAGCAAAGAGCGATTTCATCCTGTGTTCAAATGTGGATTTGCTTTTTTCTGATGCGCTGATGACCGTGCTGAAGAACAATGCTTTTGACAAGCGGAGTTACTATCGCGCTGGAAGATGTGATGTTCCGAATAAAATTGAAGTTGACTGGACTGTGGAGCAGGCGCTTGAATTTTGCGGGAAAAATATCATCAAGCGACTCGGTAAGGACCCGCGCTATCTTTTCATAGGCGAATGGCCCCACCTCGTTCCGCGCAATGATTTTACCCTGCGTCTCATTGACACGATTAATTCCATGCGCCTGAAGCATTTGTATGACGAGGTGCAATACAAACTGCGCCCGCTTGATGCAGAAGCATGCGGAGATTTTACCATGATGCACCGCGAAGGATGGGATGATATCAAAGGATATTTAGAGCTGGATCTTTACTCGCTGCACATTGACACATTCGCTTTGATGATGGCGATTACAAAAGATTACAAGCAAGTGATTTTCGGCAGGGAAGCCTGCACCTACCACATCGAGCACGACACCGGATGGGAATCAATGGACCCGGTGCAGAAAATTAAATTTTGGGAAAAACGCCCCGGCTTGGCGCACGACTTCATTTGGGAAGCCGCCAAATACATGCTTTATCGCAAGCAAACATTTTACATTAACGATGACAACTGGGGAATGCCATCAGAAAATTTTGATGAAATCACTTTATCTCCCGGAAATTAATACCAATTAGCTATTGAAAATAGCTGGATAATTCTGTCATGGCGCACTCGTTCCGCCAACCCCCAATAACATTTTTCTCAAGGAGATGGCGGATTGAGTCCGTCATGATACTCTGATACAATTTTTGAATTCCTTTTAGTATTAAATGGCGAAGGGCGCAACATTTGCATGCTGCGCCCTTCTAAGGAAAAAGTACCCCTTTCTTCCTTTTAATGTAAATGGCTTTTCGCCACTATTTTATTAGCTCATCACCATTTCGCCTTTCATAATTGACTCTTGGTGTTGTGTGATATCAAGCCCGATTGATTCTTGCTCTCTGCGCAGGCGCAAGGGAGTGAGCAACGCAGTGATTTTATAACAAACCCAGCTCATCACAAATACATAAGCCACTACAATTACCAATGCTTTCATGTGTGCAATGAACAAAGCGGTTTCGCCTGTGGTGAAAAGTCCACCTGATGAAGCAAACACTGCAGTGCCAATCATGCCGATGATACCGCCAATACCATGACAGGGAAATACATCGAGCGTATCATCAAGGCTGGTTTTTGATTTGTAGCGCACCGCATAATTACTTGCAATGGAAGCTACTACGCCAAGTACAATTGCATATTGTGGTTCAATATAACCGGCAGCGGGTGTTACGGCTACCAAGCCTACTACCGCGCCAATACAAGCGCCAAGCGCTCCGGGCTTTTTGTGTAAAACTGCATCAAGCAATATCCACGTAATCATAGCGGCTGCTGATGCAAGATTGGTGTTGAAGAAAGCCTTTACTGCCAATGCGTTTGCTTCCAAAGCTGAACCGGCATTGAATCCAAACCAACCGAACCACAACAAGCCTGTGCCGAGAATGATGTAAGGAATGTTCACAATTTGAAATTCGCTTTTGCCGTGTGATTCGCGTCTGCCTAAAATCATTGCGCCAACCAATGCGGCAACGCCTGCTGAAATATGTACCACTGTGCCACCGGCAAAATCAAGCACACCCCATTTAAAGAGGAAGCCATCAGGATGCCAGGTCCAGTGCGCGAGGGGGCAATAAACAAGTAAGCTCCAAAGGCAGATAAAAAGAATGTAGCCCCAAAAGCGCACACGCTCTGCAAAAGAACCGGTGATAAGCGCGGGAGTGATGATTGCGAATTTTAATTGAAATGCGGCAAACAACATAAAGGGGATTGCGCTGCCGATGCGGTCATTCTTTGCCGTGCCTACATTATCAAATAAGAAGAACGAGCGCGGATCGCCAATGAATCCGCCAATGGAGTCGCCAAAGGCAAGACTGAAACCCACGATATACCAGAGAAAAGAAATGACGCCAAGGGCAATGAAGCTTTGGAGCATCGTGGAGATGACATTCTTGGGACTTACCATGCCGCCATAAAAGAAAGAAAGCCCCGGAGTCATGAACAGCACAAGGGCTGATGCCATGATGAGCCATGCGATGCTGCCATAATTAAATTCATCACCGGCAGCCTCCGGGTGGCTGGCGGGGTAAAACATCAGCAACGCTGATATCAGCAGTAACGCGGCAAACGCGAGGGCACTATACCTGATTTTCATTTTTGATTGTTTTTGTTTGTGAATGATTAAAAAATTTTGAATGATTAGAAGTAAAAGCTTGCTCCAACATTGGGATTGAAATACCAGTCGGTTTCTTCGCCTACATTATACCAAAGCACAGCCGGGTTTAAATCGAGAACAATTTTGCCCTTTGCCACGGGGAAATACATCGAAAAGCGGAAACCGCCATTGGGGTCGCCTTGCAAAGCATGATTGATAAAAGCCTCTTCGTAAATAGAGAATTTTTCAAAGCTCATAGAGTGATTTATATTCCCCGAAACGATGTTGCTGCCCGATTCAGGACTTTCGGGGTCAATGGATTCTACAATCGTGTGCGAGTAGCCACCGTTAAAGCCGAGGCTTCCGTTTTTAAGTTTAACATCAAGCAGCGCACTTGCGCCCGGTTGCGCATACGTAGATGAATTCCATGCAGGAATGAGCGAACCCACCATGAAGCCGAATCTTACTTTGGCAATAGAATCAGGCTTGAAAGGCACATACACCCTTATCCACGGATAAACAGATTGAATGGAAAGCTCATCGGGACGGGCGGGCGAATAAAAGTTTAATCCTGTGCCAATGCCGATTTCCATGAAATCAGTAAGACCATATATCAAATTCAACGTGGGCTGAAAGCCTTTTTCAAAATCAGACTTGAAAGGAACTACGGCATTAAGACGCAAATCAACAACAAGGTCTCTTTTAGTTACGGGAACGGTGTTAAAACCATCAGTAGCAGTCCAGCCGACTACGCCACCTGCAAAAGCCATTTGAACTGACAAAATAAATGCTGCTGAAATAAAAATCAGCTTCTTGAAATTGATTTTAGTGGTTTCGCTCATTTTTTTCAATTTTTTTGGAGGGTTTGTAAAGATTTGGCTAAAGTAGAATATTTTTTTTTGAAAAAAAATAGTTTTTAAAAGAAATAATCAACAAGCAGCGAATATTTTTCAAAAAAATATCGAATCCTGTCAATAAATGAGGGGAAAAGACAATTTTTTTTTAAGCAATCCCTTAATCTCCCTAAAAAGGGGAAGCAACGCGCTAATGCAAGCCTCCCTTGAGGGAGGTTTGGAGGGTGATGGAGCAATAATTGAATGCTGCAAAATCTAACTTTGCCCCAAAAAATGAAAATGGTAGTTGTGGATATTATCGGTTGGGCGGGCGCAATAGCTGTTTTGTATGCCTATTTTATTGTGTCGCTTAACAAGGTGAGGGGCGATTCGCTGCATTTCCAGGTATTCAATATTATAGGTGCCATCGGACTTTGCATCCATACCTATTTCAACCACGCATATCCTTCTACTGTGGTGAATATTATTTGGATTGGCATTGCCATTTACTCGCTTGTGGTGAAAAAAGCAGAAGTCTGAAATCAAAGCGTGTTTCAGTTGAGAGAATCGTCATTCTGAGCGGAGTTATACGGAGTGAAGAATCTCCGGCTCATAAACCGGAGTGATGCTTCGTTGCACTCAGCAGGACGAAACGGATAGCCCCGCATGTTAACTTCTGTTAACAGAAAATTTGAATCAAGCATTTTTCAAGGCTATAAATTATCTTTACCCGCATTCTATTTATTCAATAACAGAAAATTAACGCCATGCGCTTCTATTTAACAGTCTTCTTTTTGCAATTCTTTTTCACCTCTTGCCAAAGCGGCTCTAACAAGCCGGAAGAAACAAAGGCAACGGTTGCACCGGCTGCTACTCCTGTAGTAACCTATCAAATGAAGCCCGACACGATTGAAGTGCGCGGAAAATTTTTGACCGGATGCACCGTGCCCGCCAACATCCGTATTGCGCTGCACAACGTTGACAACACGTTTTGGAAAGATGTGCCCGTGAGCAAAACGGGCGAATTCAGCTACAAACATTTCCTCACCGAGCCACGCAGGGCAGCCCTGCGCACGCTCTATGGAGTGAAGTTTGATTTTTTCACCACCACCGCTGAGAAGGTTTATGAAATTGAAATCACCTGCGACAAGGGCGCGGAAACTTTTGCCATCAAAGGCTCGGCAGAAAACGATGCTTACCAGCCCTTTAGCGCTGCCAATAAAAAATTTCAGACTGATTTAGATTCGCTTGCCAAAAATAATCTTGCCGAGAAAAAATCCTTTGCCCTGTTGAAGCAAACTGTGAGCGAATATCAAAAAACGATGAAAGACATCGCGGCAAAGTATCCGAACACGTTTACCGGCAAAGTATTTTGCCCGATGGAAACATTGCCCGAAGGCGCGCTTGCATCTATTGAAACATTGCGCGCTAATTTTTTGCAGCGCGAAGCATACTCCACCCCGCTGGTGTATAATGACTTTTTGCCGCAGCGCATATTGCTCAATTATATTTCCATTCGCGAGAAGAATGCAGGAGCCGATGCTGCCGTAGCAACGCTGATGAACATCGGGCTGAAAAATCCCGAAGCCGCAAAACGTCTTCAAGATATGATGAGCAGCATTTTTTACAAGATGCACCAGGAAGATTTAGTGCTAGCGTTTATCAAATGGGCTGATGCCAATCCTGATAAGATGTATAATCAAAGCGTGAAAGCACGTTTGCTACAGTTGAAAGCAGTTGTCGCAGGAAGCAACATGATTGATTTTCAACTCAATGACCCCGCAGGCAAGCCGCGCAAATTCAGCGAAACGGTGAATGCCTCAAAGCTCACGGTGCTTGTGTTTTATGGACCCACCTGCGGACATTGCAAAGAGAAAGTGCCGCTACTGATTCCGCTGTGGGAGAAGTATAAAGACAAGGGACTGAAAATCGTTGCCGTAGGCAGCGATGCTACGGATGCCGACTGGAGAAAATTCATCACCGAACATGCAAAGCCCGAGTGGGTGCATTTCTATGAAACCGAAACAAGCGCGCATCCCTCTAATTCCTATTATGCCGAAAATCCCACCTTCATTCTCATTGACGGGCAGGGCAAAGTCGTGTCGCGCATTTGGGATTTGGATTTTGTAATAGAAGAAATTGAAAAAAGGCTGAAGTGATTCGGCTTGTCTGCCTTCGGTCGCCAGAGACTTGCCGCAGGCGATGCCGGAGTTTTAACGCAGGCAGATGATTTGATGATTCGGTAATTCGGTAATGAGCCGATACGCCAATCCGAAAAAGTCACCCTTGCGGAAGGACAAGAAGCGCAGGCTACCTGTCCCGATTCTATCGGGAAGGGGGATGCGTGAGCATGGCGCGTATGGCAGCGGGATAATTACCTGAAGATTCTGATTTGTGTGGCACGAAGAGTTTTCCCCGGGTTGTGCGCAAGGAGTGAAAAAAGTGAGGCGGCTTTCAAAATCCGGGGACAGGATTTGGGAAAAGTGACTCCGGAAATGAAAAACCAGTCTCCCTTTTTCGAAAAGGGACGCACTTTTTAAAAAACCGATCTCACTTTTAGAATTCCGGCTTTATTGTGAAGCAACCGGTTTCAATTTTTCAAAATTTGCGTTCCTTTTCCGGAGAAGGAAGGCACTTTTTTAAATGCCGGTGCCAGAAAAATAAAAAGCAGTGGGCGGACTTTCAATTGTTGTGCGCGGAAAGTAAAAAAGGGTGCGCGGTTTTGCGAAGAAACGGCAAAAACGGGGGTGAGGAGGAGCGAAATAAAAACAAACAACCATTTCGGGAAAGCCGGGGTTTGGAGGGGTGAAAAAAGGGATGTATTTTGGGGATTGGAATTTGAAGAAGAGGAAATCTTTTTCAAACGCTCCATAACAAAAGAAGCAACGTGATATACTCGGACGAAGAATTGGTCAGAAAAATTTTAGAATCATTAAGGAAAGTTCAATGGGAATCGTATGCTGATAACCCTTGGAATAAAACTCCTGAATTTGATTGCATCAACCCGGATGTGTTTCCGATTGAAAAGGGTGTTTACTCCTTCAACAACTGCGACACGCCCGAAACATACTATATCGGCAAAGCGGAAATTGGTTGCAGAAACAGGCTTGATAAAAAGCTGAAAGCAGATTGGAAAGAAACAAGAGTAAGCAAAGAATTTCGTGATGGCGTTTGGCATCATGAATATGAATACCTCACCGACTACCAGCTTTACACTTCTCGAATTTGTTGCAGAACAGTAGAAAATGATGATTTCTCTGCGAGAGAGTTAGAGAGTGTACTATTGGCTGCCTACTATGTTTCATTTGGAAGGATTCCTAAAACAAACCGAACTGGTGTTCCCGCTTTATCAAGAAACGAAAATCTTCATGCGGACTTAAGGGAGATTGGGAAATTGATGTTTGAAAATGTATCTTCATTAAAAATTATTTTATGAGTAATTCTGAAGTAGCTGTACCTCAAGATAAGTTAATCGAGCTTAGCAGCAAGTATCAACTTCTGAGTGAAAACGCAAAAAGGGATACCACCTTTAAAAGCGACTATGAAGCCGCATTGCTGGTGCCATCGCTTTTTTTAAGTAATGTCAAATCACAAAAGGATTTCGATTATTATTTCGATAAGATAATGCACCATCTTAATTCAGCTTACAGGAAAGCAGATTTTGAGGACCAGCTTATTGTAACATGTGCAATAGACGAATTGATTCATCTTTTCATATTCGTAATGCAAAAAAGAATTGAAGCAATAGCAGAAAGCAGCAGTGTTGGAAATTTAGTGGTATCAACTCTAAATGGAGTGAGAAAAAGCGGGGTTGGCTCTACTTTGCGAAAAATGGCTAAGGAGTTTGCAAAAGAAACCGCAGTTGACCAAGTAACTGGGGTTGCTGCAAATTACGTAACCGGTGGAGCGGCAGAACCGGCTATCCTTGCCATAAAGGCATCTAAAGCATTAAATAGTTTGTCCCCAAAAGACATGGACAATATTGCAAACTTCTCCTCTGGTCTATTGCAAGATTTTACCGGATTCTTATCAGCAAGATGGGCAAAAGGGAAAGATGAGAGTTATTTTTTTAACCAACTATTACACATTTATCGAAAGGCAATAGACTCTGACGCATTTTTTTCTGGAGGATTTCCCAATACAACCAGCGTCTTTGAAAGAAACAAAGAAATTGTTTTAGGAAGTGCTTTAAATCTACATGGAGTGGATGCAGCGATTCATTTGATAAAATTGGATTCAACGGATAACGAGATATGCAGGTCTGCTAAAATAATTGTGAAAGGTTTTATTGACTTAGGGCAGCAAGATGTTAAGCAATGGGAAGCCCTTATTGAATTTCTAAAGCGTTCTGAAATAGAACATTTAGCTAATAATAATGAATTAAGAAGGGATGTCATTGCAGCTTATAATGCAATATATTCGGATAAAGTAAAAGGGTTCAGATATAAACCAGATGATTGTAAAGCGCGTATTGAGCTTGATGATGAAGAATGGGAAGCATATCTCGATGATAAATCAGCAAAGAAGAAAAAGTTTCTCATAATTGGGCTAAGTGTTTCAGTTGTTATTATCATCGGCTTGGTTATCGGTTTCTTTGCAAAACAATCCAGCTATGAGTTGAAAGCCAAGGTAGAGCAAAACAGAATCAACACAACTGCTGCAGATATCGCGAAACTTATCAAACAAGGACAATTTTCCGAAGCATCTCAGAAAATCAACTCTGAATTAAAGTGGAGCGAAAGAGGCATGTTCTTAATCATTCCGTTTTTTATTGGAGATGATAATCGCACTACCGAGATCAATCTGAACAAAGATGTAGAATTGCTTAATGCTATCAGAGACAAGTTGAATGAATTGTGCAAAGAACAGATGAACGATGCAAATTATAGATCGGCAAACGAAATTTTGACCTTACTTAATAGCATCTTTGAAAGATTCGGAGAAAACACTAAATCCAAGCATGAAACCTTGTTTAAGTCCGCACATGAAGAAGTGGATAGAACGAGGCAGGTTTATTTAGAACAACTGCTCAATAACATCAACTCAGAGATTGAATACGGAAATATTAACTCAGCAAATGCTTCCTTACCAAGTCTTTATCATTATTCTGAAAATGAATTCAAAAGCAAATTATTGGGAATATTCAAAACCTCTTACAAAGAATATTGGGAGGATAAAAAAGAGGAAATAATTAAAAAATTAAGGGGGAAATAAATGATTGCTAAACGCTACAATAAATTCCGAAAACTCAAACTGACCACAGATGAATTTAACATCCTCTGTCTGCTGACACCTTGTTACTTGGTTGCCCATGCTGACGGACATTTTGATAAGGACGAGCAAAAAATTTTTGATGACTTCCTGCTTGGGTTTTTTGAGGGATACGTCAAAAAGAAAATTACCGCAGCGCAGTTGCAGAAATTGAAAAATATCTATGTCATGGAATTAGCCTTCATTAAATCAGATGCTGTTTGGCTGATTCACATACTGGATTATTTGAGAAGTTTCGCTGAGAGCAAAAAGGAGATACGCGAGATAGTAAATACCACAATGCTCGAAGTAGCGGTTATCAGCGGTAATGTTTCGGGACACGAAAAGTCGGTGATGCAATTTGTAATCAAAAATCTTAAATGAGATGGGAATATTTACAAAGTACTTGACACGGGAGTTAGGCAAAAACACGGGCAAGTGGGTTTCCAATGCGCTATTTGGAGACGAATGGGCAACTCCCTACAAACTGAGCGTGAATGAAAAAACCAGAGCGGAGCGATTGAAATTGCAACAAAAGACAGCCCACGATAGTGAACTCAAATTGCTCACTTCTCAATTGGGGCGTTTCAAAACAATGGTTCAGGAAGGTTATATGACAAGGCAGGAATTTGAAACAGCCAAAAGAAATATACTTTCAAAACTTAGCAGGTGATAGATGAATAGAGGCAACTTCAGTTGCTGATGTCTTCCGTCATGTCATTGAGCAATAATAGCTGCTGACTTTCCTTGTTCTTTGCCCAAATAAGTTGTGAGGTCAGGATAATGTTTTTGCCGATTTCAAGTATTATTTTTCTTCCCGCGCTGGTCGGCACCGCGTATTGCAATTCAAGGTCATGCCAAAGATTCCAAACCTTTCGCCCGATTTCCATTTCAAGAAAAAACAACTCATTTTCAGTTTCCAAGCCGAGAATATAACTGCTAAGACAAGGACGTTTCTTACCGTAACTTGTTTTATTCAACTTAATCAGTTTCTGGTCAATCAGATGCCGCAAGTGAGATTGCCCAACCCCTAAGTTCAAATAGCTGTTGAAGCGTTCGATAAAGATGCTTTCAATTTCTTTGATGGGTAAATCCTCTAAAACAGCATCAAAATACACCAGCATAATGCTGTGATAATCAAATCTGGTAATCCTGATGGCTTCATCCACTTCTTCTTTTGATGGATGTGGCACAACGCTGTATTTAAATGAATGGACACAGGCAATCATATCCAAAAGCAGTAAATGCTGATTGGTGAGGTTCTTTATCTTATTCGCTACAGACATAAAGAAATTTTTATGATGAGCATTTCTAAAACAGTGAATCAGATTTGTAGAGTCCCATTTTTTCAGCAATACTTTCACTATTTCTTCTTCCCTTTTTTATAGTCTTGGTAATAACCGTAGAAGACCAGCGCGAGCGTAATCACCAAGCCCACCGCCATGATTTTTATTGATGAAGAGTTTCCCATGGGTACAAGTTATCGAAAATAATTGTCATGACAGGCTTGTTCCTGCATTCCCTTCTGTGTTTTTTCCTGCGTAGAACAGAAACTGCGATTATTTTTTTTCTGTTTTATCTTTAGCCTGTTGCGCCACAACCTGCCTCGAAAGCGTTCTTAAAAAAAGAAAGGAAAGAATATCACTCAACTGGTCAGGGCTGAGTTTTGCAGTTACCGCATGATTTTCAGGGTCGTGTTTTTTTGCAGAGGCTTCGTAGTTATCAAGTTGTAACAAGTTGAAAAACGGAATAGTATCTCTGCCATGGTCAGAAGCGCCATGACAGCCTGCACCGGTGCAGGTTGCTTTGTAAAGTCCATAACCGCGATGGTAAGTAGTTTGTAATTCTGCTTTGTTATCGGCAGGAAATGAATCGGGAGCATATTTCATCACCGTATCAATATCGCGGTTGATGCTGCGCTGCATGGAGCAGGCGAAACAAAATAATAAGATGCACGCGCTGATGAAATATTTCATGGCATAAAGATAATCAGTATTCTCCGGCAACTTTCCGCGTATTCAAAGTTTCATTGGATGAAACGGGCAAGCGTGGAGGTGGATTTTCAAAAGTAATTTTCTCATTCAGCGATTGCATAAATGCAATCAACGCAATTTTTTCATCAGCGGTGAGATGCAATGAATCCCCCGAAAGCGTTTGATTGGCAACGTCCAAACCTCTTCCTTGCCCGCCTCCGGCATTATAGAATTCAAGCACTGCCTCAAGTGAATTGAAAATGCCATTGTGCATGTAAGGCTTTGTGTGTTCAATGTTTCTCACCGTGCCCGTGCGGAATGCGTTTAAAGTTTCAGATGCGGGATGAATTTTATAGCGTCCGCTGTCGGGACTTATTCTTGAAAAATTTGTATCCGCAGGCACGCCAATCACTTCAAACTCAGAGCCAACATAGGGAGGTTTCACGCCATTGAAAAACGGCACAAAATGACAAGTGCCGCATTCGGCTTTGCTCATAAAAAGATTAAATCCTGTTTTGCTTTGTTCATCAAGCTGTTGCTGTTTATGCATTGCCTCATCAAACGGAGCAACGGAATAGCTGAACTTGCTGTAATAAAACGTAATCGCAGAGAGGATATGCCTGTTGCTTACCTCCGTTTCTCCCGGTGTGTATTTCAACAGTTTTTTAAAAGCTGTTTTATATTCTTTGCAACTCAGCACTTTCGCAACAATCTCTTTTTCATTGCCTGCCATTTCAATCAGGTTGGATATGACATCTTTCGCTTGCGCCTGCAAGGAAATGTGTTTGCCATCAAGCATCAGCAGATGATTGTAAATAACATTTACTAAGGAAGGTGTATTCCTCGGCAATCTTTGCTGGCGGTCAAATTGCAATGCTGTTTGCGCTGTGGTGTCTGTGAAATATTGTTTGGGTATATGACACGAAGCGCAACTGCGCATATTATTCGTTGAAAGAATCGGGTCATAAAACAGCAGTTTGCCGATGCGGTCAATCTCATTCAGAACTGTTGGGTCTTCCACCAATGAATACACGCCCTTCGGATGTTGCATCCGGTAAAAAGATTTATCAAAAATGGAAAGCGCATTGTTGTTAATCGAATAATCATTGAAGCTGCGCGATACAACTTTGTAGCGTTGAATGAGTTGTTGATTCAGTGCAAACAACGGGTTCACATAGTCTTTGATGAATGTGAAATGGTCAAACTGCGCGAAGTCTTGCGGTTGCGCAGTTACAAACGCAAGCATGTTTTCATGCAAGCCGAGATAAGCATCGGGTAGGGGAGTAGCAGAAAATGATTTGTTAAAGCAGGCGTAAATCATTTTCACTTCCGAAATCATGTTGTGTAATTCGGGAATTACATTTTCAGTGTTGGGACATTCAAAGCCTGTTGTATATACGGTGGCAAGGTTCATCAGGAACAAGCGGTTGGCAAAAAAGAAATGGTCGGGCGTTGCAAGATGCCGCGTAATTGAATCGGCTGTGAAGATTTTTGTAGCGTCAATAGAAAGCTGAATGAGTTTGAGCAATGTATCGCGTTCAATCATTTCTTCATCAAGATAAAGTTCAGCGAGTGTAAGCCCCGCAGCTTCGCGCTTGTAAGGCTTCTCCCATTTTTCAAACACTTCTGTTTCCCATTCAACAGGAAGCGGTCCGTTAATTTTTTTGTAGCCGATGGGTTCTAAGTAGCGCAGCCAGAAATCAATCGCCTTTAGCTTGAGTCGCGTTGCAGCAATTTCTTTTCGGATGCTTTCCAACCCGGCATCGGTAGAAATAGGGGCAGTTTGGATTTCATCAAGAAGGCGCATTTGACGGCTCCTGAAATCTTCGACCGCTTGCCGGTAGCAGTCCGCATATTCGGTTTCATTGCCGCGAAAACTCAATGAAAAAAGTGCAATTAAGGTGAGGGAAAATAAAATGGAGGATAACCGAAACATCCTGTTTGTTGCTCAAATGTTTGCTCTTAAAGATAAACCCTTTGTCACGCAATTTTCCTGTGCAATCATTTATCAGCGGGCAAGTGCTTTCGTCCAGCTCAAAAAATAAACAACCGGTGCTTTTTCAAACTCCGGTTGTGATTTGTTTTAAACTTGTCGTGGAAGCAAATAGAAAAAAGTTCTATTGCACTTTAATTGCTTTGCCGTAATAAATTCCGCTCTTGGTTTGCAAGCGGTAGATAACCATTCCATCAACCAGGTCAGAAGCATATTCAACTTTCTGCATTGCGCCTGCTGACACGTTTCCGTCAAACAAGATTGAGAGGCGTTGTCCTGCAAGATTCAACAGTTCAAGTTTTGCTTCCGCATCTTCATTCAGCATAAACTGAATGTGCAATCTGTCGCTAAATGGATTCGGATAGGCGCTCAGATGCGCGTTGCTTTCGTTACTTTGAAGCAAATCGGCTGTGATTGCATCAACTGTATTTCCTGATTCTGTTTTTAAAGCAACAAGTTGTTGCGTAGATGAACACGCATTGTCGCAATTGGGATTTGCATACCAGTAAGTATAATCCTTTGCATCAATTTTTTCTGCAATGAACAACCCGGTGAGCCTGCCAGGGTTATTAGCAGTTGAGCCATGCACTTTAAAATCCTTGCCTTTTACGTAGATGCTTGCATATACAAATGCGCCAGATTCAATGTCCACATCTTCTTCTACATAAACAATCACATCGGCAGAGTCAGGGTTAAAGACATTGTTTTTACCGAGGCGCAGTTTTTTGCAAATCTTCATGCGCGTACATTCTGCAAATTGCACTGTTACATTATCTTTCAAATACAGTTCGTGGATGTTCAGGTCAGGAGAAGTAAAAGTAACCTTTGCATTATTACTTATGCTCACCTTGCCATATACCGAACCCGTAAGGATAATGTTCTGGTTTTGCTGCACGATTACATTACTGCCGCTCCAACTGCAATAGGGGTTTGTTTCAAATGCAGGAAGTTCTACGTCAGCCGGTGATGGAATCATCGTAGTAACCTGACTGCCGGATGAAATCTGGATGTCATCCGCATGTAAAAATGTTCCCGGAGCAGTAATCATCGTATGGGTTCTCAGCTTTGCATCGCCACGTCTGTCTGTTATGCCTGCTCCGCCACTATACACGGTATTCCTGCTCATTTTAATTTCTTCTTCTGCAAGAATTACGTAGGATGACAGCAGTTCTTCACGCGGAGATACAGTGGTAGAAGCAGTTTTTACACAGCCGCTCGCCTGTGTAATCGTTACACTATATGTGGAGTCAGGCATTCCTTCGATTGTGAAGGTTGTTTCACCGGTTGACCACAAATACGAGTCGCCTGTTTCAGAAGGCTGAAGTGTTGCGTTTCCGTTTTGGCAAAAGCCTGCCACTTCGCTAATCTCAAGCGTGGATGATGTGCTGCGACAAACTCGATAGAGACACTTATCTGAGGTGCAAGCGTCTTCATCGTCACAATCGCCATCCATGCGGCAGCAATTCGGGATAACTGTATTCATGCAATTTCCTGCATTGTCGCATGCGTCACTTGTACATACATCATTATCATCACAGACGATGGGCAGGTGAACGCATTCTGCGCGCCCATGACCATGTCCCGATCCATGATTGTTATTGTCGGAAGCGCATAAATCAATCGTACACGGATTGCCGTCATCGCAATCACGTGGAGTATTTGAGCACCCACCGGCACCACAGGCATCAATCGTGCAAGCATCATTATCATCGCATTTGATTTCTTTGTATTTGCAGCGTCCGCGTTTACATTCGTCTTCAGTGCAGACATCATTGTCATCGCAAACAAGCGGAGTGTTCACGCACACGCCATTTACGCATTCGTCCGTGGTGCAATCATCTCGGTCATCACAATTCACAGGGCGAATGCGACAAGTGTAACTATTGCCGGGGTGGTGATTTCCATGATGATGCTCCGGGCTGCAATAATCCACCGTGCAGAGGTCGCCATCATCGCAAGGCGAAGTGTAAACGCATTGCCCGTTGAAACAAGCATCCGTTGTGCATACATTATTGTCATTGCAGTTTACGTTTGCGCAACTATTGCCGCAGCCTGATATGGGAGTATGCGTACACTGCCCGTTGTCACAAGCATCCGTTGTGCAAGCATCGCCATCATCACAATTGAGAGGAGTGTTTATGCATCCGCCAGCACAGGCGTCATCCGTGCATAAGTTATTGTCGTTGCAATCAAGCGGAGTATTAACGCATTGTCCGTTGTCGCAGGCATCGCTGGTGCAGGCATCGCCATCATCACAATTCAGCGGGATGTTTTCGCAGCCATTCACGCAAGCGTCATTCGTGCAGAGATTATTATCATCGCAATTTATCGGAGTGCTCACGCAACCGCCAACACAAGCATCATTGGTGCAGGGATTATTATCATCGCAATCTACAGAAGAGAAAACACAAAGTCCGTTGCTGCAAGCATCTGCCGTGCAGACATCGTTATCATTGCAAATCACATTCGCGCAAAGACTGCAACCGGGTATCACGGTATGCGAGCAAGCGCCATTAAAGCAATTATCTACGGTGCAGATATCTCCATCATCGCAATTCAACGGAATGTTTAAACATCCTCCCGCGCAAGCATCATTCGTGCAGAGGTCATTGTCATTGCAATCAATCGGAGTAAAAACACATTGTCCGTTTGAGCAGGCGTCAGCAGTGCAGGCATCCCCGTCAAAGCAAACTGTTATTGTGCAAGGGTCTCCGCATCCCGCGATGGGATTGTGAAAACATTGCCCGATACTACATTCATCAATGGTGCAGGCATCGCCATCATCACAATCAATTGGGATGTAAATACATTGTGTGCCGAAGCAATTGTCTGTTGTACACAGGTCGTTGTCATTGCAGCTGAGCGGTGTATAAACACATTCCCCGTCAACACACGCATCTGAGGTACAGAGGTCTTCATCATCACACAAAATATTTGCGCAAGGGTCGCCACAGTCGGGAATGGGAGTGAAAGCGCAAACACCATTGCTGCAAGCATCCGTAGTGCAGGCATCGCCATCATCGCAAATAACAGGAGTGTAAACGCACTGCTCATTTTCACACGCATCTGTTGTGCAGTCATTGCCATCAGCACATGCGCCATTGCCAAGCGATACAGTTGCTGTTGCCGTACATCCGATTGCATCCGTCACCGTAACAAAATATTCCCCAGCGCATAAACCACTGGCGGAAACGGGAGTAACGCACAGCGCGTTGATTTTAGCATTATTCACCACGCCATCAAACAGGATATTCAGCGTTCCGTCCGACACGTTGGTGTTGAAGGTTTTGATAATTGCAATGGCTGCGCCACCCGCATCAAGAAAAATATCATAATCATCCAACACGAGCGCACCTTCGATAGAAACATCAAACAAGCGGCTTCCCACGCCTCCGGGACGAGTTGGCGAAGTGCCGAAAAAGATTTCCGCAAAATAGAGTTCCACTAAATAATTACCGTTGGTTACGGGAATATTATAGCTGAAAAATCCACCGTTGCCCACAAAGCGCTCGTCTTGAAACAATGCATCATCCGAAGTGTTTGCGATAGCAATTGCATTGGTGAAGGTGGTGCCTCCGGAAAAATATTGGTCGTCAGTAAAAATGTTTGTTGAAGCATTAAACGCAACGCCTCCGGTATTAATGCATAGCGGAGTTCCCGTTTGGCTCGCACCGATGCCTGATGTATTTTCCCCTGTTGACCAGAGATAGCTATAAGGAGGAGTTCCGCCTGTAGCAGCTACAGATGCGTTTCCGTCACATGTTCCGCACAAGGAAGGCGCGATGCCGGCACTGGCAGCGCTCAGGTCGCTCGTAGCGCAGGTTTGCGAGAAAACAGCGTTGGAATAAAGAAGAATACAGGCAGATAAAAGGCAGCGGGATATCATTTTCAGCATTTTGATTGATTTTATTTGAGGCTGAAAAATAGATGAAGCACAGACCATATTTGCGAAATTGTCAGATAATATCATCAACACGAAACTTTAGTTTCAGAATTAATAAAACTAAAGTTCGGAGTGACATAATAAAAAAGGAGTGCAATGTTTCGGAGTTGATTTATTTCTGTTGAACTTCGATGCGAATTTTAAAACGATTTTAACATGATAAAGAAAATAAACTGGTCAGCCTTGCGTGACGGCAAATCAAGGATTGAATTTCTCGATGATATCTTCATGGTGCAGCTCGTGCTGCTCAATCTGGCGTTTCTCGTTTTCGACTGGCATTTTGGTTTGGCATTTTTCAGAAACTTGCTTGCAAGCGTTGCGCCCGCGTTTCATGATTGGTATGCCGCGCATATTCATCCCAACTTCCTGCTGATTGATGCCGTTTTCGTAGCCATCTTCATCACGGAATTTTGCATCCGCTGGCTCGTGGCGATTGTGCGCAAGGAACATGGCAAGTGGTATTTCTTTCCTTTCGTGCATTGGTATGATATTTTGGGTTGCATTCCGCTCGGAGCGTTTCGCTGGCTCAGGATTCTGCGCTTGGTTTCCATGACCATTCGCCTGCACAAGATGGGCGTGATTGATATTAAGAACATCCGTGTTTACAAAGAAGTGATGGAGTTCATCCGCATCATCACCGAAGAAATATCCGATAGGGTAGTGGTGCATGTGCTCAAAGGCGTGCAGCGTGAAATCAAAAACGACAGCCCGCTCACGAACAGGATGCTCACGGAAATCATCAAGCCGCATCAGGACACGCTCACCGAATGGCTTTCGCACCGCATCAGGCGCGTCACGGAGTACAACTACAATCTCTACAAAGAGGATATTCAAACGTATGTAGAGGCGATAATCAAAGAAGCCGTGAAGCAAAATCAGGAAGTGAAGAATCTCGCGATGATACCTGTAGTAGGCGGGCAAATCCGCAAGGCGCTCGAATCATCGGTGAGTGACATCACCTTCAATGTGGTGAACGGTATGGTGCGCGACCTCGCATCTGACCGCAATAACAAGTTCATTGATGAATTGACGGATATTGTATTTGAAAGTATTTTGCTGCAAGAAGAAAATCAGGAACTGAACCGCGTTACTAAAGAGGTGTTTCTGCGCGCCATTGAGTTGGTGAAGGAACAAGTTGAACTAAAGCAATGGCAGTTGGAAGCGCGCGCTGAAAAGACGGAGTAGGGGTTTGGGGAAAATTGCCGGGTTTCGTAATCTGCGGAGCGCTGATTTACTTGTCCTTTAACTCAACTACTGTTATTTGGCCGTCTGCGGTGATGTTCACTCTATAATTTTCAGTTAATCCGCATCCGTCATCGTAGCAGGAACCTTCGTAAATTCTTATTGTCACACCGTCAAAATAAAAATACCTGAACTCCACATGCTGGTCGCCACTCACTTCATAATATACATTGAGTGTTTTTCCCGCTTTTGATTTCGCATCAAGCAGCAAAAGAATTCCATAATACCCATAAATGCTTTCGCTCTGTTCGTAAAAGTAATAACACTGATAATTGCCGATGTCCGGCAGCCTGTATTTTAAACTGTCAATTTTCTGTTGTGCAATCGTGTCATAGTAAAAAGTGTTAAGAAAATCCTTGCCGATTTTCAGATGAGTTGCTGCATGAATGTCGGGCTTCACCGGATGAGTTGCAGCTTTATTTATTGCGCCAAAACATTGTCCGATGTCTTCAAACTCCTTCCCTTGGGGCTGTTTCAGTTGTCCGTAATTTTCCATGTCTGCATCCCATCTCTTTGGGTATTTGTAGTTGGTCAGGTCGGCACAGCCAAATGGAAGACTTCCGTTAATTTGAATTTCACTTGTTACGGTCTGTGCAATTAAACTGTCATTAGTTGCAGATTTGTCAGCCGAATTTGAATTGTCGGTTGTTTGATAGGAACAAGACCAGATTGCATGGCAGCATATAAATAGCAGCAAAAGATTTTTCATTCGATTGGTTTGCCTGTTTCGCAGTGAGCCTGCCATCGGCTATAACTCACTTTTGCCCGCAAGTTCTTGTACTCTAAACTAAGGGGTAGTTCTAAAAATTAATTTTTTAACCACAAAGGAAGCAAAAATTTTTTCACAAAGAAACACAAAGCAAATAAAATCAATGCTTTGTGAATCTTGTGTTTTCTCTTTGAGTTCTTTGTGGTTCGTCTTTTTTGAATTTTTAGAACCGTCAAAATAATATTCTCATGTATCCTTTTCAAAACGGACTTTTCTGAAAGCAGGAGTAAAAGTTTATTGGCGTGCAGGGTGATTTTTATCCATTTGTACTTTTCGCCTGTTCCACGTTCAATTGTCACTAATCCACACATTATGCACATTGCACAATCATAACCATAAATTAACAGGCCGGAACATAGGTTTTCAGAGGCGGTTCTCTTAATTTGTGGCAGATTTTCACCCAATCAACCTGTCATGAAAACTTCTACCAACCTTATTTCATCGTGTGTGTTAATTATTTTTCTGCTTGCAGTCACGGAGGGGCGTGGGCAATTAGCCCAATTTAATTTTCCTGCTGCGAATAGTCTTGTGGTTTCATCTGCTGATGCAAACATGACTGTTTCAAATATGTCGCTGTCCACAGGCACGATTGAAACGAACATTACTACAGGAACTTACTTTACAAACGAACCATACATTGAAGAAACTGCTGGTTGGAATAATGCTTCAACTCAAGCAGCCGCAAAAAATTTTCAATTCACAATCACGGCTAATTCAGGCTATACTTTTTCAATTACCAATATTGCCTTTAATGCTTACGCTACTTCAGCAGGTCCATCGGCATTTGGATTCGCAGTAGGTTCAACTGATATTTATAGTGTAAATGCTCCAAACGCCTCCTTAGTAGGAGTAAACCAGTCGGTTACGGGACAAACAGGTTTGTCATCTGTAACAATCAAAATACAGGGATGGCTAAATGGTTCAAGAACATCAACAGGAGCAGGGGTCTTTAGATTGGATGATGTTGTAATTACGGGCACTGTTTCTTCCTCCGGCTCACCCGCGCTCACCGCAGGCTCCATTTCTTCAGGTTTCGGCAACGTGTGCATCAACACTACCAGCGGCACCATTCCTACATTTAGTATTACTGGTAGTGATTTAACAACTGCTTCACTCAGCGTAAGCGCAAATGCGGCTTACACATTTGCCACCACATCGGGCGGCACCTATTCTAATCCGCTTAATCTTGGTGATAACAACTGTTCGGGATCAAACTGTTATTCGCAAACTATTCACGTAAAATTTACACCCACCGCAGTGCAATCTTACAATGGCGACATCACCGTGAGCGGAGGAGGAGCAAGTGATGCGACAACGGCTGTAACAGGCAGCGGCACGGGCGGCACGGTAGCAGTCACCACCACTACGGCAACAAGCATCACCACTTCAGGCGCAAGTTCGGGCGGCACTTCCATCAGCACAACTTGCGGCACTATTGATGACAAAGGCGTGGTGTGGGGAACATCGGCAAATCCTACCGTACCGTCAGCCAACTCCACCGATGATGGCAGCGGCACGGCTGATTATTCTTCCACCATTTCGGGTTTAAGTTCCAACACGGAATATAACTACCGCGCTTATGCCACCAACAGCAACAGCGTAACGAATTACGGCAGCAACAATACCTTCATCACTTATCCCGATGCGCCCACAAGTTTAGGCTCAGGTTCTGTTACTTCATCAGGCTTCAGCGTAACCTGGACGCAGGCAAGCGGCACCATCGAAAATTATGAAGTGGAAGTGCATAGCAACAGCAGCTACACCGCATTGGTGGGCAGCGCGTACGGAACGGCAAACAACGCCACCTCACAAGCGGCTACAGGCTTATCATCCACTACAGAATATTGGTATCGCGTTCGCTCGCGCAATAACAGTAACACGCAAGTCAGCGCGTGGGTGGACGGACCGAGTTCGGTGACGACATTAATGGGACCGTGTTTGAGTCAGGATTTTGCAAGTAATTCATTACCGTCAGGCTGGACGCAAACAAGCATTACTTTCACTTCAAACTACGCTGAATTTGCCGCTACTACCGGAGAGTTGACAACTGTTTCCGTTGCTAATCCAACTTCTTTGGATTTTAATCTGGCAAGGACAACAAATGCAAACTTAAAGACTTTGTATGTTGAAGTTTCCACCACGAGCCAATCGTCTGGTTTTTCAATCGTAGCAACCTATGACCACAGCAATACGACATCAGGCGCTACAACCGCTATCAATGTTGACTTGTCCGCTTATGCCGCAAATAGCACTATATATATTAGGTTCAGGAAAGCATCTTCCACAACATCACCGTGGAGATTAGATGATATTGCAGTGTATTGCGGCCCGCCAGTTGCCGATATAAATGTGAAAGGAAATTCTGTTTCCATTTCTGATGCAGATGCAACACCTTCCACAACCGACCACACGCAATTCACCGACACCGAAGCAGGTCTCACCTCCACCCGCACATTCACGATTGAAAATGCAGGCTCCACCGGAACAATCAATATCAGTAGCGTAAGCGTGAGCGGCACCGGGTTTTCCATTACCACAAACATCAGCGACAATGCGCTAACAACAGGCGAGAGTACCACGTTTGTTGTTACGTTTTCACCAAACAGCATTGCAGCGTTTACCGGAACAATAACGATTGCAAATGACGACCCCGATGCAGGCGAACAATCCTACACATTTGCGATTGCCGGAAATGGCACGGTATCATTGCAAAGCACCGTTACCGCTGTTGCATCTTCAGAAGCAACCACCATTTCTTCCATCATCAACATTGCATCTATCACTTTAAACACGCACGGCACTCAGGCATGGCAATTCAGGTTGTATGATGGCAACGGAACCGATGATGACGGTGACGGCTTGCCGACAATTTATACTGCGCTAACGATTAATCAGGGCTCGGGAAATACGGTAACAAGTTGGAGCAGCGCGATTCAAGACCTTGAATTTTTTGAAGGAAGCAACTCTTCACCGATAGCAGGCACGGCAACGGTGGGCGGAGCAAACATCATTTTTACGCCCACAACTCCCATCAGCGCAAGCGATGGCGCGGCAAGCAACAAACTGATTTCGATACGCCTGTCATTAAAAAATTCGTTGCCAGCAGGTAGCGATGGATTGAAGTTTGTGTTTCAGTTGCAAAAATCAAACGTATCGGTGCAATCATCCGCAACGAGTTCGCAGCTTTCCAATTTCAGCGACAAAGTTTCCGACAATACGAAAAACGTGATTGATGTTACGGGTACTGCGTTGCAGTTTATAAGCCCCCCAACTGTAGTGAATGTGAATAATATTTTCACCATTACGGTAGCAGCGTATGATGCGAACGACAATCGCGATTTAAGCAACACAGCATCAGTTACGCTTTCAAAAACTGTTGGTGCGGGAACATTTTCAGTGAGTAATGCTACCTCTGCGCTTTCAGGCGGCACGTATTCATGGACAGATGCTATGTACAATACCGCTGAGCCTATTACGCTTCAGGCAGCGGGTATCGGAACTCCGGTTACGACAAACATTCTCGCGCAATCCGCGCCTTATATTTTGTTTGACAACTTCAATCGCATCGGCACAACGGTAGGCTCGCCATCAAGCGGTGGCATCGGCACCTGGACGGAAGATGAAAGCGGCACATCGTGTTCGCCTTCAAACTCTATTATCCGAACGAGCGGCAACGCGCTTGAATTAAGTAATTGTAATCAAGGCAATACAGTAAGTTGCGGCACTTCCAGCAACAAGCAAATCAGTTTTAATATGACGGGCAGATACCCTACCATCTATGATAACTCACCGGAAGTGTTGGAGTGGTATGTAAATTTGAGTCACGACAGGTTTGCCGCATCAGGGTTGTCGGGTTTTGCATCGGGAGGTTATGGTGTTGCATTTATCATAGGAAGTACTGATGCGGATTTCAATTCAGGAATGGCTCAGGGTTATGCGTTGATTGCGGGGGAAACAGGGACGCCTGACCCATTGAGATTGGTGAGTTTCAACGGACAACCGGGCAACCCTACTTATTTGATTAATAGCACCGTTGATTTTACAGATGGGAAAAAATTAAGTGTGCATGTAACCTACAACCCGTCAACTGATATTTGGAGTTTGCAGGTCCGCGATGATGCTTCTTCATTTGTTGACCCGACAGACATGACAGGTTATCCAACGGCATTGACTTCATCAGCCAACACCACCTATACCAACAAGAACCTGAAATATTACGGAGCATTCTGGAATCATGGCGCAAGCTGTGAAGAAATCCTGTATGTGGACAATGCCTCCATACCAAGTGTTCCCACTGTTCCTGAAATACAAGTTACTGCCGGTCCAACAACAGGAATAGTGAATATCAATGATGCCGATACGTATGATTTCGGACCTGTGAATGTGAGCAGCGGAAGCGTGACGCAAACATTTACGATTACCAATGTGGGATTAGCGGATTTGTTGCTGCAAAGTTCGCCCAATAAAGTAGTGAAGTCGGGAACGAACAGCGCAGATTTTACGATGACGCAGCCTGCTGCATCAACGCTTGCTCCGGGCGCGTCCACTACATTCACAGTTACGTTTGACCCGTCAGGTGCAGGATTAAGAACGGCAATCCTTACGATTGACAACAACGATGGCGATGAAGACCCGTTTGTGTTTAATCTCAATGGCACGGGTGCAACACCTCCCGTTATCAACGAATTTGTTGCGGACCACTCAGGCACAGACACGAATGAATTCATTGAAGTGTTTGGAGCAAACTCCACAGATTACAGCACAATGAAGTTGATTGTTTTAGAAGGCGATGCGGCAAATAGAGGCGTGATTGATAATGTGATTTCTGTCGGAACAACTGATGCGGCAGGCTACTGGTGGACGGGCTATCTCAATAGCCAAATTGAAAATGGAACAATCACAATTTTGCTTGTAATGAATTTCAGCGGTTCATTAAATCAAGACTTGGACACCAATGATGATGGCGTACTGGATGTAACGCCATGGACAAGAATTTTAGATGACGTTGCGCTGCGTGTAAGCGGAAGCGATAAGGCATATTCAACCACGATAATCGTTCCCAACTTTGACGGAACATTCCTTACCCCCGGAGGCGCGTCAAGAATTGCAAATGGAATTGACACCGACAACATTTCCAATTGGATGCGCAACGATATTGACGGGTGGGGCATTTCCGGTTTAACAGGAACCGCAAATGCCAACGAAGCGAAGAACACGCCCAAACGCGTGAACGTGCGCTTTAATGTGTGGCTCGGCACAACCACAGTATGGACGAATGCTGCCAACTGGACGGTGCGCGTGCCGAATGATACCACCGAAGCGCTGATTCCCACAATTGGCAGTTCCACTTATCCGAATATCACAGGCATTGTTACGTACGATTGTTTCGGGTTGTATCTTACCTCCACCGCTTCAAACATTACAATTGGCGCAGGCGCAGAAATCAGGAATTTCTATGACTTTGAAAGTTTAAGCAACAGCGCATCATTCGGGACTGGCATCATTTCATTTGAGGGAAGCGCGGCTGAAAAAATCAGCGGCACGTTCACGATTGGCGAACTCCTGATTAATAATCTAAATGGAGTCACAATTCAAACCGGCTCAACAGTAAACATTACGGACAAGTTTACGCTCGAATCAGGGCAGTTGACAAATAATGGCTCGCTGAATCTGAAATCAACCGCAACAAAAACAACATACATTGATGATTTCTCAGGCGCGTATTCCGGCACAATAAGCGGAAACGTAACATTGGAGCGCTACGTGCCCTCCGTGTCAAGCGGTAATATTTTTCACTACATCGGCTCGGTAAATAATTCAACAGCGGGCGCGAAGTGGGGCGATGATTTCAGCATGGGCGTAACCGGAACTACAGGATTTGTTACGCCATCTAATTGTGACCCCGCAAGTCCGGTATTAGCCCAAGGTTCCAACTATGGCGGCTTTTTCACTTACAATGAAAACAATGTTACAGATTGCTATCTGACAGGTTGGAAAGTTGAAAGCACAACATATAGTGTAACTCCCGGTAAAGGTATAGCGGCTCGTATTGCGAATGGAATTATTTTGGATGAATCAGGAACATATCCTAATCCTGTTGCGAATGTTACAGTTTCCAATCTCACGAAAACAACTGCGAATACAGTTGCTTATTCAAGAGGATATAATCTTGTGGCAAATCCTTTTTATGCGCCTTTGGATATGACCGGAGTCATCACCGATTTGGTTGCCGACAGCGATTGGGACGGCAACGTGTATATCTATGACCCGTCAAGCGGTTCGTATTCTGCATATAATTTTCTGTCGTCAAATCCTTCAACCATCAATACCAATCAGGGCTTCTTCATCCGTGCGGGAAATGCAACAGCACAATCGTCAACGCTTGATTTTGTGTTTAATGAATCGAGAAGAACGGCTGCAAGCAATGTCACCTTCTATCGCCAGCCGCAGCAATATGCTTATGGCTTGAATATTTCAGTTGAAAACAATGGCAAAACCGATGCGACCATTATCGCTTTTGATGAAACATTCACCAATGATTTCGACAATGGCTATGATGCAATGAAACTCTACAACGATGTCGGAATTCCATCACTCTATTCAAAATCCGGTAATGACCAGCAGGCGATTCATGCGTTGCCGTTGTTGAGCGACAGCACGCGCTCTATTCCATTGAGCATATTAATTACAGCAAGCGGATTGCACACATTTACATTCAGCGGCATTGAAAATTTCCCTACAACATCGCTTGTGTGGCTTGAAGATTTACAAATGGGATTGTTTCAGGATTTAAGACAAAACCCGACTTATGCTTTCACCGCAAATGTAAACGACAGCAACGACAGGTTTATGCTACACTTCACTGCGCCAATTCTCACAAATGCAGTTGCGACAACATGCGCGGGCAGCGATGGCGAAATTTCATTACAATTACCAGCGGGAGTAGAGTGGAGTTTTATCATTTCAAATGAATCGGGAGCTATAGTTGCAAGGCACACAGGCAACGGAGGAACTTCCGTAATCAATGCGCTTCCTGATGGAAATTACACGATAACATTTATCCATGCTGGAAATTATAGCGTTACAGAAACGATTGCAGTTGCCGGAGCGCAGCAGGTAGATGCAGTTTTCATTGCATTATCCGAACAGGTTGAAGAGAATGAGCAGATTCAATTCGCCAACACCTCAACAGGCGCAACAACTTACGAATGGGATTTCGGTGACGGTACAACAGCTTCAGGCATCAGCGAGCCTGTGCATACGTATGCGGTTGAAGGCTCATACATCGTTACCCTGCGCGCGGTGAATGCTGATTGCGAAGATGTGTTTACAAAAGAAATCACCGTGTTTAAAGCGCCAACGGTTGGTGTGAATAATCCGGAAGAAAATACCTTGACGGTATTTGCTCACGAGGGCAATCTTTACGTAAAATTTGATTTCACCCGAACAGAAGTAGCACAAATAGCCGTAAATAATATCCTCGGTCAGCAGATTTTTAGTGACAGAATCAATACGGTTGGATTACAGAAAATTCAACTTCCGCCAGCAACAGCAGCGGAATATTTACTCATAAGCATTAAGACATCATCTGAATTTTTTGTCGAAAAAATATTTCTGCCACCGGTAGAGTAAGAATGCAACTGCTTAGGCGCTAAAGCCTGTTTGTCAATGGATTGGGCGGAAATCGTTTCTGTATATTTCGTAGCGAAAGAAGTGGAAACAATTAACTTGCGGGTTACACAAATTATTTCCAACAAACAAGTTAAGGATGTTTAGGATTTTATTGGCAAGCATTGCTATTATATTAGCCACAGGCACAAGCATTTGGTCTGCCACCATTTCGGGTGAATTAAAAAAATGGCATCGGGTTATGCTCTTGTTTGATGGAGCTAATGTGAGCGAAAGTGATGCAACAAATCCCTTCACAAGCTATCGCCTGATTGTTACATTCACAAAGGGAGCTAAAAGTTATTCCGTTCATGGGCATTATGCAGCAGATGGCGATGCCGCAGAAAGCAGCGCAACCGGTGGCGACAAATGGCGTGTCTATTTTTCACCTGATGAAGAAGGTTTGTGGAGCTATTCAGTTTCTTATCGCACAGGTTCAAATATTGCCATAAGCGATGTGGCAAATGCAGGAAGCGCTGTTGTTCCGCTTGATGGAGAAACAGGTTCGTTTACAATCACTGCTACGGATAAAGCAGCAAGCGATTTTCGCGCGAAAGGAAGATTAGCGTATGTCGGGGAGCATTACCTCCAATTTTCTGAAACGGGAGAATATTTTATCAAAGGCGGCACAGACAGTCCTGAAAATTTATTGGCTTACTGGGAGTTTGACCAAACAATAGATGTATCAACGCCTGCTCATCCGCCTGCGCTGAATGCAACAAATGGATTACATCGCTACACTCCGCATGTTGGCGACTGGAACGCGGGCGACCCGACATGGCAAGGTGGAAAAGGGAAAGGCATCATTGGTGCGCTGAATTACCTTGCATCAAGAGGCGTGAACAGCATTTATTTTATTACATACAATCTTGATGGCGGTGACGGGAAAGACACGTGGATGTGGACAAGTTCCTCTGAACGTCAACGCTATGATGTTTCAAAACTTGACCAATGGGAAATTGTTTTCGCTCATGCTGATTCATTAGGAATTCAATTAAATATTCTCACGCAGGAAACGGAAAATGACGGCAGCTTGGGTGGAGACGGAAATCTAAATGAAACGCGCAAATTGTATTACAAGGAATTGATTTCCCGCTATGCGCACCACCTCGCTGTCGTTTGGAATATGGGTGAAGAGAATACCAACACGAATGCGCAGCGCGCGGCATTCGCTCAGTATTTTCATGGAAAAGACCCTTATCAAAGCCCTGTTACCGTGCATACATGGAATGACGGTGGATTGAATTTCTATCTTCAGATTCTCGATAATCCCGTCTATCTACAGTATTTTGAAATGACCTCGTTGCAAGGCACTGCTACAAACAATAACCAGTGGGCGATTGACATCAGAAATTATTCGGCATCAAAAGGGAGAAAATGGTCGGTTTGCATTGATGAGTCTGACCCCGCTATTCATCCCACGTTAAGCAATCTCAATTACCATCGTGAAGAATCCTTGTGGGGAAACATCATGGGCGGGGGCGCGGGGTTGGAATGGTATTTCGGCTATCAGGATGCTTATGGTTTTGGCGATTTGCAATCCGAAGATTTCACCATGATGGAACCCGCGTGGGATCAAACGAAAATTGCGCTTGATTTTTTCCACACTTATTTGCCCTTTCACGAGATGGAAGCAAATAACAGCTTAGCTTCTGCAACTAATGGTTTTAATACGCCTCAAACATTTTGCTTTCAAAAGCCCGGAGAACTTTATGTAGTGTATGTGCAGTCAGGAATCAATAATGTTACAGTGAGCCTGAACATTGCCGGAACGGAACAACACACTGTTCAATGGTTTAACCCAAGAACAGGCGGTACGCTGCAAAATGGAACGGTAACGAATATAACTGCGACAAACGGAGTGATTAGTCTTGGCAAAAACCCTGCAAGTGATAATAATGACTGGGCAGTGCTTGTGAAGAAAGTGCAGATAGTTGTTCCCGCACCGGAAATCAATATCAAGCAAGGCTCGAACAATCTGCCAAGCGGAAACACACACACGTTTGCCGATACGGAAGTAGCATCGAACACAGATGTTGTATTTACGATTGAAAACACAGGAACAGCCGCGCTGACAGTGACCACTCCACTTGCGGCAAGCGGTGATTATTCCATCGTCAGCCAACCTGCATCTTCAGTGAATGCTTCATCAAGCACAACATTCACCGTGCGCTTTACGCCAACAGCAACAGGCACAAGAACAGGTGCGGTAACGATTGCAAATAATGATGGTAATGAAAGCAGCTACGGATTGAATTTTTCCGGCATCGGTACTGCGCCTGAAATAAATATTAAACAAGGCGCAACAATCATCACAACAGGAGGCGCACACACATTTGCAGATACAGAGGTGGCTTCAAACACTTCTGTTGTTTTCACAATTGAAAATCTTGGAACGTCCACGTTGCATGTAACAACTCCGCTCACAGCAAGCGGAGATTATTCTGTTATCAGCCAGCCTGCAAGTTCAGTAAGCGCAGCTTCAAGCACAACCTTCACGGTGCGCTTCACTCCGTCTGCGTCAGGAGTGAGAACAGGCTCCGCGACAATCTCAAACAACGATGCGAATGAAAGCAGCTACCTAATAAATTTTTCAGGAAATGGTACGCTTCCCTCAAGCACAACGTGGACAGGCAGCGTGAGCGATGATTGGTTTGATGCTGCCAACTGGACAAACGGAACGCCAGATGCAACACTCGATGTAATTGTTCCGAATGTTTTACCAAATGACTTTCCGGTGGTGCAGGGAATTGTAGGCACAATTGCCGAAGGAAATGATTTTACGATTCATGCAAATGCAAGCATCACGATTTCAAATCTGAATAATGTGGAGCTTATTATTCATGGCAACCTTACCAACAACGGGCAGATGCTGGGAACGGGAAGTCTAACTTTTAATGGACCCGCTCATGCGCTTACAACGCCTACTTCATTCAGCGGAACATTGCATGTGAAAGCAAGCAGTGTGCTAAATACCAACGGCAATCTTACGATGGAAGATGGCGCAAGTCTGTTGCACGGAGTCGGCACGCCCGGTGGTGGCGGAACAGTGAACGGAACGATTAAAATGAAAAGGGTAGGGAATGCAGGCGGGCAAGTCTATACTTATTGGGGTTCTCCTGTTTCTGGTCAAGCAGTAAATGTGCTTGGTGGAAGTCTGTATTACTACGAAACAAATAATGCGACAAGCATGAGCGTGAGCGGATTGCGGGCAGGTTGGGTTGGCGCTTCCGGCAATATGAATCCTGGTAAAGGTTATATCTCACAAGGAACAACGCAGGTGTTATTTAATGGAACAGCAAATGATGGAAGCTATAATCTTCCTGTTACAAAAAATGCTGCAACAACAGTTGCATGGAACTTATTGGGGAATCCATATCCTTCTGGTTTAGACGCTTCGGCTTTTGTTACTGCAAATGCAGGCGTGATTTATGGTTCGCTGTATTTCTGGGATGATGATGCCACAGGCGGCAGCGGATGGAGTTCAAATCAAGACTATGCCGTGTGGAATGGCGCAGGCACAATTTCCGGTCCGAACAGCGGAACATTATTCACGGGACACATCGCATCCGGTCAGGGATTTTTTGTGGAAAAAATTGCAAACGGAATAACGAATGTGCAGTTCACCAATGCAATGCGCAGCGAGAAGAACAATGCTTTTTTCAGAATGGCTCCGATTGAAAGAATCAAAATCAGCGCAGTAGGTCCAACAGGTTTGTATAACGAAACATTGATTGCATTTATGGAAGAAGCGACTGATACGGCTGATGTGCTGTATGACGCGCGCAAACTGAAAGGCAACGATTTGATTTCGCTTTATACAAAAATGCAAACCCGCGATTTTGCTATTCAGGCAGCGCCATTACTGACATCAGACAGAAGCATCACGATGGGCATTGATGCAGGCATTGCAGGCGACTACACGCTCAATTTGAAATCATTGGAAAATCTGGACGAAACGATTGTTGTGATTTTGGAAGATACTTATACAGGACACACGCAAAACCTGCGAATGAATCCGGTTTATACATTTCACTCTGTTTTTGGAATTCATCAGGATAGGTTTTTACTCCATTTCAATGAGCCGTTGAAATTGGAAATTATAGACGAGACCTGTGCGGGAAATGATGGTGAAATTTCCATCATTCAAAATGGCGGCAAACAATGGAACTACATTCTGAAAAACCAAAATGGGCTAATCATTGAACGCAAAGCTGATTTTAACGGCACAAATCTCTTTGATGGGTTGCCTGACGGAATGTATGAACTCACGCTGATTGATAATGACGGATACAGCGTGGTGAAAACGACAGAGGTAAAAGGCAAAATACAGGTGAGTGCAGGTTTCACAGAAACAGCAAATTCTGTTTATGAAAACGAGCTAATTGTATTTGAAAATCATTCTTCAGGCGCAACAAGATATGAGTGGAAATTTGGCGATGGTAATACTTCAGCCGATGAAAATCCTGAGCATCTATATAGCCAGCCCGGGAATTATGAGGTAACGCTCCTTGCGGAAAACGATGATTGCGCAGCATGGAGAACGGAGTATATTTCTGTTTTAAAGTTGGAAGAAGTTACTGAAGTTGACGAAAATAGCGATGATAGCGGAATGAAAATTTTCACGCAGGACAATGTTATTCTTGTTTCAATAGAAAATGCAAGCCAAACAACAGCTATCATATATGACATGCTTGGAAAAAAATTGGCTTCTATGAATTTATCAGAAGGGATGAACAAGATAGAGTTAAATCATTTTTCAGGCTCCTATTGTTTTATCCAACTCAACGCGAAGGAATCAGTACTCACGCGTAAACTATTGCTCGCGCCACGCTGATTTCCCGGGCAGAATCGCCCTTTTAGCTCCCAGCGGAGCCATCGTTTTATTTTAATGAATTGCGCGAGTTCCCCCCTTGTAATCCTTAATTTTCAACACCTTATGCCAAAATGTGTATAACAAAATTTGCAGAATTCAATGCTATCATAATGCGCTGACTATCAATGGGTTTCTGTTTCCCATTATTTCGTTTTTAATCTTGACTTATTCAAGATGATTGGACTTATTGCACACATCGGTATTTGATTTTCAAGGGTTTAAAGCGAGAGGATATTGGATAAACAACGATTTGTTTTTTGGATGAAGAAGCTATTTCTTTCACCACTCCTATGGTGTGTGCTGGGATTTTTATCCGCAGATGCGCAGGTAGTGTTGTCGGGACAGCTAAAGAAATGGCACAAGGTGACGCTTACGCTTGAGAGTGGAATCACGTTATCAGAAACGGTTGCTCCCAATCCATTCACCGACTATCGCCTCAATGTTACCTTCACGAATGGCGCAAAAACCTACACAGTTCCCGGTTTTTTTGCCGGTGATGGAAATGCGGCAAACACAAGAGCAACATCAGGCACTAAATGGCGTGTGCATTTTTCACCGGATGCAACCGGAACATGGAATTACACCGTTTCTTTTCGCGCAGGCTCTTTCGTTTCAGTAAGCGATAATGTAAATGCAGGAACTGCCGTTGCGCCATTAAATGGATTGACAGGTTCCTTTTCGATTACTCCTACAGATAAAAGCGGCTTTGATTTTCGCGGAAAAGGAAGGCTGGAATATGTAGGCGAACATCATCTGCGTTTTGCAGAAACTGGCGAATATTATTTGAAAGGAGGTTGCAACAGCCCCGAAAATTTTCTTGCTTACTGGGAGTTTGACGGCACTTATGACAATGGCGGTATTGCAACAACGCTCACTAATGGATTGCATCGCTACTCCACCCATGTTTCTGATTGGCATACAGGCGACCCTGTTTGGCAAAATGGTGAGGGAAAAGGCATTATTGGTTCGCTGAACTATCTGGCAAGTCAGGAAGTGAATGCAATGTATTTCCTCACGAATAATATTACGGGCGATGGAGATGACGTATGGCCGTACGTTTCACATAACGAAGCTGACTTCACCCGCTTTGATGTTTCCAAATTAGACCAATGGGAAACAGTATTTGCTCATGCCGACTCGGTTGGCATTATGCTGCATTTTGTGATGCAGGAGCGTGAAAATCAAATGCTCCTTGACAATGGCGATGTAGGCAACACGCGAAAATTATACTACCGCGAAATGCTTGCACGCTTCAGTCATCACCTTGCTATCACTTGGAACATGGGCGAAGAAAACGGTTGGGACTATCAGGGCAGAGGCGCGCAAACCGACCAGCAGCGCAGAGATATGGCAACCTATTTCAAAACACACGACCCTTATAAAAGCTTTGTCGTTATTCACACTTACACTGATGATGTGGATTTGATTTATCAGCCGCTGCTCGGTTACCCTGATTATGACGGGATGTCAATTCAAATGGCGCTTACCAATGTACATGACTTTACCATCAACTGGATAGACAATTCGGATGCAAGCGGAAAGAAATGGGTGGTATGTCACGATGAAACAGTTGCGGGCGTTGACCCGAATGGCACAGGAACAAACCAAGGCAATTTACGCGAGCAGGTATTGTGGGCGCACTATATGGCTGGTGGTGGCGGTGTGGAATGGTACTTTGGAATGAGCGAAATCAATACTGAAAACTTCCGCAACTATAGTGGAATGTGGGGCTACACGCGCAAGGCAATGTATTTCTTTAAAAATTATTTACCCTTCTGGCAAATGCAGAGTAATGACGGCATCACTTCCAACACTACCGATTATGTCTTTGAACTTCCGGGAAGAATTTATGCGGTCTATTCGCGTTTTGCAAATTCAACGAATATCACGCTTCCGGCAGGAAGCTATACGGTGAAATGGTTTGACCCGACTAATGCAAACTGGAATCTGCTGAATGGGAGTGTCACCTCAGTGCAAGGGGGCGGTAGCGTGTATCTCGGTAATCCGCCTTCAAGCAACAATGACTGGGCAATATTGGTCACCAGTAATTTTTCAGCTTCTTTAAATGTAACACATGCAGGTTGCGATGGACAAGGAGGTGCAATTTCTGTTATTACAACAGGTGGGATTTCTCCTTTCACATATTCATGGTCAAATGGAGCAAGCGCTTCTGCCATCAGCAATTTACAGCCGGGAACTTACACCGTAACGGTTACTGACAACATTGGCGCATCTATTATTGATAGCATAGAAGTTGTGCAGTCCGGTATTGTAAGTATGAATCTGAAAGTGATTCTCGAAGGACCTTATGATGCGCTTTCAGGGCTGATGCGCGATGATTT
Source organism: Chitinophagales bacterium (assembly GCA_034440455.1). Taxonomy (GTDB): domain Bacteria; phylum Bacteroidota; class Bacteroidia; order Chitinophagales; family CAIOSU01; genus JAWXCB01. The sequence goes on along the minus strand of JAWXCB010000078.1, from coordinate 67,274 downwards.
GCGCGTTGCGGGATTAATACCGGCAACGGAGCCATTCACAGCATTAGGCTTTACGCAAACAGGTGGTGGTGGCGGTGAAACGATTGGCGCAGGCGTACTGAATATCACGGGCAATAATGCAATCGTAGATTGGGTGTTGGTTGAATTACGCAGCAAAAGCAATCGTTCTATAATTCTCGCAACACACGCTGCATTGTTGCAGCGCGATGGCGACATTGTGGAAGAAGACGGGCAAACGCCACTTACATTCAGCAGCACCCCTTGTGATGATTATTATGTTGCAATTCGTCACCGCAATCATTTTGGGTTTGTAACTGCAAATGTGCAAACGCTTACATCAACGCTCACGCTTGACCTTACTTCCACTTCTGCTCCTTTGTATGGCTCAAATCCGATGAAAATTGTTTCCGGTAAGCGCGTGATGTGGGCTGGAAACTGCAACGCAGACTTATTAATTAAATACATTGGAGCAAGCAACGACCGCGATGTAATCTATGCGCGCCTTGGCGGAATTATTCCGACTTCAATTTCCAGCGGTTATTTCCGCGAAGATGTGAACCTTGACGGGCGCGTGAAATATATGGGCGCAAACAACGACCGTGATTTGATATTGATTAACGTGGGCGGCTCAACGCCAACCCTCACAAGAACCGAACAATTACCGTGAGGATGAAGAAGGTGTTGAAACATATCATTCAAATAGGAGCGGCTATCAATCCGATGCAGCCCGGACTCCCTCTCCCTTGGGATAGGGGTGGTTTACCTGCCGTAGTTTTAACAAAGGCAGGGGTGAGGTTGTTCCTGATAGCAGCACTCTTTGTGTTTGGTAACACCTACTCTGTTTTCTCGCAACCCCTCGTTGACATCGGCATCTTCCCTGTCGGCTCAGACACGCTCGAAATACGCATGATGCCGAAAGGAACATTCAATGGCGTTGTTTCAAATGTCGTATTCACGCTGCGTTGGGAAACAGGATGCGGAAACTCGCTGGGAAATATTGTGCAAACGGGAACACAGGCAACATACATCCCGATGCAGAAATCGGGCGCGCAAATAAACTCAGGCGGATATACTTATCAGGTTTTCGGTGGAATCGGATTACAGACGATGAGTTCTGTGAGCGCGAGTTTTTCAAATAATGTCGCTGTATCCCTGATGAAGATTAAAGTGAATAATCCGAAGGGGGTATTTGAAATTGTAAATGACACATGGACAAATCAGATAAACAACAACGGTAACTTCTTTGTGTCGCTCAACGGGCAAAACAAAACCGGTGCGATTTATCAGCCGAAACAAACGTATGTGCAGTTAGGCGCTGTTTCCATTTGTCAGGGTGAAAGTATTTTGCTTGGTGGAATTAACCGCACGACACCGGGGGTTTACTACGACACGTTGCAAGGAATAGGAGGGTGTGACAGCATCCTGCGTATTACTTTATCAGTTTTGCCGAATGTTGTCACCAATATTTCCGTTTCTATTTGCCCCGGTGGCAGCTATTTTGCAGGTGGTGCCCAGCGAACAACGTCAGGAATTTATTACGACACGCTTACCCGCTCAAACGGATGCGACAGCATCGTTGCGACAACGCTTTCATTGCTTCCGAATGCGCTGCACCACATTTATATTTCTATCTGCAATGGTCAAAGCATCATCGCAGGCGGTGATTACCGCACCACAACAGGAATCTATTATGACACGCTGAACGGGCAAAACGGATGTGACAGTATTGTTGCAACGCATCTCACAGTGCATCCGAATTATTTTGTAAATGCAAATACTTCCATTTGTCAGGGAAGTACACTTTTTGTTGGCGGAGCTTTTCAAAATACTTCCGGAATTTATTATGACACGCTTCCTTCACGATTCGGCTGCGACAGTATCATCGCAACAAATCTCACAGTTGAACTTACTGTGCATTTCACGCGAAATGTAGCGGTTTGTAATGGCAATGGAATTTTTGCAGGCGGCAGTTTCAGAACTATGGCTGGAACATATTATGATACCCTTACAGCTTCATTCGGCTGCGATAGCGTGGTAACAACAAACCTTACGATTAAACCCAAGTTTGCTGTAACAGTGAATGTTTCCATTTGTCAAGGGGGAAATCATTTCGCAGGCGGGCAATTCAGAACCACAGCCGGAATTTATCAGGATATTCTAATTGCTGCAAATGGTTGTGATAGCGTGGTAACGACAAACCTCAGCGTAAATCCGGTATTTACTTTTAATCGTTCTGTAAGTATATGTCAGGGTGAAAGTTTTGTTGCGGGCGGTGCTACAAGAACAACTTCGGGAATCTATCGGGATACGCTTGCTACGCAACATGGCTGCGATAGTATTATTGTTACGCAATTAATAGTTTATCCAACTTATCTAATCAATAGAAGCGCAGCAATTTGTCAGGGTGAAAGTATTTCACTTGGCGGAGCAGTGCGCACAACAGCAGGAACTTATTATGATTTGCTTACTTCCAGTTACGGTTGCGATAGTTTGATTGCGACTGTTTTAACAATTAAGCCGCACAAATTCACTGCAAAAAATGAATTGGTTTGCAATGGAGATGGAGTCATTGCAGGTGGCGATTTTCAAACAATGCCCGGAACCTATTATGATACGCTCAATGCCACAAACGGCTGCGATAGCATAATTGCAACGACTTTAGCAGTGCGTCCTGAATTTGCAACTTCCGTAACTGTTGAAATTTGTCAGGGGGAAAGTCATTTTGCAGGCGGTCAATTTAGAGCAGTTGCCGGAATCTATTTGGATATGCTTACCGCATCAAACGGTTGTGATAGCATGGTTACAACAAACCTCACTGTAAAGCCGGTATTTACGTTCAATCGTTCAATGAGCATTTGTCAGGGTGAAAGTTTTATTGCTGGCGGTGCGCCAAGAACAATATCGGGAATTTTCCGCGACACGCTTGCTACGCAACATGGTTGTGACAGCATCATTGTTACACAGTTGACGGTGAATCCAATTTATCTTATGAATGCAAGCGCTGTAATTTGTCAGGGTGAAAGCATTTTGTTGGATGGCGCGTTGCGCACAACGGCAGGAACTTATTATGACACGCTCGTATCAACACATGGTTGCGACAGTGTAATTGCTACGGCTTTAGCGATTAAGCCGCATAAATTCACAGGAAGAAATACTTCTGTCTGCAATGGCGATGGAATTATCGCAGGCGGAGCGTTTCAGACAACGGCAGGAACATATTATGACACGCTTGTTGCCGCGAATGGCTGTGACAGTGTGATTGCAACAACATTAACAGTGCTTCCTGAATTTGCAAGTTCCGTAACCGTTGAAATTTGTCAGGGTGAGAGCCATTTCGCGGGTGGACAGTTGAGAACAACAGCGGGAATTTATCAGGATGTGCTTGCTGCATCCAACGGTTGCGACAGCGTAGTTACAACAACATTAATCGTACATCCGGTTTTTACATTCAATCGCGTGGTAAATATTTGTCAGGGCGAAAGCTATTTTGTTGCCGGAGCAAACAGAACCACATCAGGAATTTATCGTGATACATTGGCAACACAACACGGTTGCGACAGCATTAATGTTACACAATTATTTGTACGCCCCAAGTATTTCGTAAACATTAATGCTTCGATTTGCGAAGGAAATGCTTTGTTTGTTGGCGGAGCTTTTCAAAACACATCTGGTATCTACTACGATACGCTCAATTCACGCTTTGGCTGCGATAGCGTGATTGCAACAAGTTTGGCTGTTGAGCCAATAGTTCATTTCACACGCAACATTGCAGTTTGCAATGGCGATGGAGTTGTTGCAGGTGGCGCTTTTCAAGCAATAGCAGGAACCTATTTCGACACTCTTGTCGCATTCTTTGGCTGTGATAGTGTTGTAATAACAAACCTAACTATCAAACCCGAATTTGCTGTTACTATAAATGCTTCTATCTGTCAGGGTGAAAATTATTTCGCAGGTGGACAGTTAAGAACTGTTGCCGGAACTTATCAGGATGTGCTGGCTGCTTCAAACGGTTGCGACAGTGTTGTAACAACAAACTTGACTGTAAATCCTGTTTTTACTTTTAATCGCTCAGTTAGTATTTGCCAGAGTGAAAATTTCTTTGTGGCTGGCACAAATAGAACAGTTTCCGGTACTTACCGTGACACACTCTCGACACAGTCTGGCTGCGACAGCATCATTGTAACTCAATTAATTGTAAATCCAACTCATTTAACAAGCAGAACTGTTTCAATTTGCTTAGGTGAAAGTTTCTTTGTTGGTGGAGCGAACCAAATAATAGCAGGAATTTACTTCGACACACTCTCTACTGGATTGGGTTGCGATAGCGTGATTGCAACAACGCTTGCTGTGAAAGCGCACAGTTTTTTCACAAGAGATATTTCAGTATGCAATGGCGATGGAATCGTTGCAGGCGGAGCATTTCAAACATTAACAGGAAACTATTTCGACACGCTTATTGCAGCAAACGGCTGCGACAGTATCGTTACAACCAACCTCACGGTGAAACCAGAATTTGCAACGACAGTAAATGTAGAAATCTGCAATGGTGAAAGTCATTTTGTCGGAGGCGCACTCCAAACAACCACTGGCATCTATCAAGATATACGCATCGCGTCAAACGGTTGTGATAGCGTGGTGACAACAAACCTCACAGTGAAGCCTGAGTTTGCAACAAGTGTTAGTGTTGAAATCTGTAACGGAGAAAATCATTTAGCCGGTGGCGCGTTACAAACAACAACCGGAATTTACCAGGATGTGCTGATTGCGTCAAATGGCTGCGATAGCGTGGTAACAACTAATCTGATTGTGCATCCAGTATTCATGTTCAATCAATCGGTGAGCATTTGTCAGGGTGAAAGTTTTATTGCAGGTAGCGCATCTCAAACTGTTTCTGGAATTTATCGCGATACACTTTCCACACAACACGGCTGCGACAGCATTCTCGTTACGCAACTCACAGTATATCCAACTTACTTGGTAAACAGAGCAATTGAAATTTGCAGCAGTGAAAGTTTTTTTGTTGGCGGAGCAAATCAAACAACAGTAGGAACTTACTACGACTCGCTTTCAACTGTATTAGGTTGCGACAGCGTAATTGAAACAACACTTACTGTGAAGGCACACAGTTTTTTTACAAGAAATGTTTCTGTATGTAATGGCGAGGGAGTTATTGCAGGCGGTGCATTCCGGACTACTGCCGGAACATACTTCGACACGCTCGTTGCGGCAAATGGATGTGATAGCATTGTTACAACCAACCTCACAGTAAAGCCTGAATTTGTAACTACGGTGAATGTTGAAATCTGCGCTGGAGAAAGTCATTTTGCAGGCGGACAACTGCAAACTACTACCGGGGAATACATTGATGCTTTAACGGCAAACAATGGCTGTGACAGTGTTGTTACAACAAACTTGCTTGTGCATCAAAATGAATTTACGCTGCTTTCAGTTTCAATTTGTCAGGGAGACAGTTTCCTTGTCGGAACAAACTACGTTTATGTTCAAGGAAGTTATTTGGATACGCTTTCCACTGTATTTGACTGTGACAGCATTGTGCAATTCAATGTGTTCGTTGTGCCTGCGATAATAGTAAACCAGTTGCTGACTGCATGTGCAGGAGATGCGGTTTTTGCAGGTGGAGCGAATCAAACAACTGCGGGAATTTATTTTGACACGTTTATATCATCTGGCGGCTGCGACAGTATTGTTGTAACAGAGTTGACCTTTCATCCTGTAGTTACAAGCATTATAGATGTGCAGGTGCAGCAGGGCGGAAGTTATTTTGTTGGCGGTGCGCTGCAAATTGAAAGCGGGGTGTATTTTGACACGCTTGTTTCTGCTGTTGGTTGCGATAGCATTCTTACTACGAATCTTGTTGTGCTGAATCTGCAATCGCATCGCTTGGTGAACACGATAGAGAATACGCTTACTGTTCGCGCGATCGTTGAAAAAGGATATGTAGATAACACTTATGGTGCGGGCGCGGTAGGCTGGGATAACACGCAAACTTTAGACAGCTTAATTACATCTGATCACTTGCGTCTTGCGTTGTATGATATGCAGGCGGAAAAGAAATTAGATATGGTGATTGACTATTTTAGTCAAGACCAGCAGTCACCAACCGGATTTTCAAGTCTGGGCGTATCGGGAGGCGAAGGCTACGTAGTTGAGGGCAGTGACACAAATATTATCAACGCAACCACTTCGATTAATGAAAATTTTAATACCCTTGGCTATGTCCTCATAAACACATCGCCTTTGACCGACACTACTTATACGCCCAATCTGCTTTACCCAGACTGGATTTTTGAAGTGTGGTATGAAGCGACTGTTAAACTGAATGCGTTTGAATCTTCTCAGTTCGGTTACAGCGATATTCTTGAGCTGCACGCAAGCCCGAATAAAGAAACAATCGGTGAAGCGGATACAGTGCTTCCTGCGGATTGTCCGCGCGCAACGCTCACGAATATAGTGATGTGCGAAGGCGATAGTTATTTTGTTGGAGGTGCATATCAAACGCTTCCCGGAACGTACTATGACACGCTACTTGCGGTAGATAGTTGCGACATGATTGTTGTCTCTATACTCACAGTGTTTCCCGCTTCACGCACAAACCTTACAGTGAATATTTGTGAAGGTGATACCTATTTTGCCGATGGCGCATATCAAACACAAGCGGGAATTTATTTCGATACGCTTCGCGCTTTGAATAAGTGCGACAGCATCATCACAACAGAGCTGATTGTTTATCCTTCTTACAATGAAACGCTTGATGTAAGCATTTGCGAGGGAAAAAGTCATTTTGCCGGTGGAGCACTGCAATTAACAAGCGGAATATATATTGATTCGTACACCACAGCGCATGGCTGCGATAGCGTAATTGTTACAAACCTCAGTGTATTACCGGTGCTTTCATTTAATCATATCATTATCAGTTGTGTTGGCGATGTTGTTTTCGTTGGCGGTGGAAATCAAACTGTGCCGGGAGTGTATTTTGATTCGCTGGTATCATTTTCCGGCTGTGACAGTATTATTAGCACGGAATTGATTTTTAATCAGCATTCGACAACTGATGTATTTGTGGAAATCTGTTCAGGTGAAACGTATTTTGCTGAAGGAGCAAACCAATCAGCAAACGGAATTTACTTTGATACGCTTGTCTCTGCAAACGGCTGCGACAGTGTTGTCTCCAGGCATCTCACTGTGTTGCCGGTATTTGCAACAAATCTTCAGGTTTCAATTTGTCAGGGTGAAAGTTATTTTATCGGTGGAGCAAACAGAACTACAACAGGCATTTATTACGACACGCTTGTTTCCGCAAACGGCTGTGACAGTGTAATTGCAACACAACTCACTGTTCTTTCAAATGCGCTTACCAATCTTGATGTAAACATTTGCCAGGGTGAAAGCTATTTTGCTGGTGGAGCAAGCAGAATTGCTTCCGGCACTTATCAGGATATTTTCACAGCAGGAAACGGTTGTGACAGCACGGTGATTACTGAACTTACAGTGCTGCCGAATGTAGCTACTGCAAACTACGTGAGCATTTGCCAAGGTTATAGCTACTTTGTTGGAGGAACACTTCAAACAACAACTGGATTTTACACAGACACTTTCAGCGCTGGCAATGGGTGCGACAGCGTAGTTATTACAAACCTGCTGGTGCAGCAAGCGATTACCACAATTATTCCGGTAACGGTTTGCTCGGGCGAAAGCTATTTTGCCTCAGGCGCATGGAGAACAGTTTCTGGAAATTATCGTGATACGCTTGTGGGAGAAAACTGCGATAGCATTGTGATTATATCACTAACAGTGCTTCCTGAATTTTCAGGTGTAAGACAAATTGCAATTTGCTCAAGTGAGAGCATTTTTGCCGGAGGCGCATACCAAAACACCCCGGGAGATTATTATGATACTGTGATTGCGGAAAACGGCTGCGACAGCATTTTGATTACATCGTTGAGCATTGTGGCTGCTTATGAACAAACCGTTTACCCGCAGATTTGCGCAGGTGAATCATATTATGCAGGCGGAGCTTTTCAAACAACATCAGGAATTTACACAGATGTGTATGTAGTAGAAAGTTGTGACAGCGTTGTCATCACGCAACTCACTGTGTTGCCTGTAAGCGTTGATTCCATCACGGTTGAAATCTGTAGTAATGAAACTTATTTCGTGGAGGGCGCAAACAGAAATACGGCTGGCGTTTATACAGATGTACTTACTGCGGTAAACGGTTGCGACAGCACAATCGTGACAACGCTGATTGTAACACCCGCTTATTCGAGGTCGAGAACAGTTTTTATTTGCGCGGGTGAGACATATTTTGCCGGTGGCGCTTTGCGTTCATCCCCCGGAATTTTCAGAGATACATTTATCACGACAGCAGGCTGCGACAGTATTTGGATTACTGATTTGAGGACTCGCGCACAGCAGGTTATTGCTTTGAATGTTTCTTCCTGCGAAGGCGACAGCATTTTTGCAGGTGGAAATTTCCAAACGCAAGCAGGCATCTATTACGATACACTGTTGAATAGATTTGGCTGCGACAGCATTCTCATCACAAACTATTCGCTTGATGATACGATACACACGAACCACACGATTGAGTTTTGCGGAGGTGACAGCGTATTTGCAGGCGGTGCTTACCAAACGCAACCGGGCGTTTATATTGATTCATTTATTGCAACAGGCGGTTGCGATAGTCTTGTTTTTACAACTTTGATTTTTAGCGGAGAGACAATTACTAATAAATCAGTAACAATTTGTGCGGGCGACAGCGTGTTTGCAGCAGGGGAGTACAGAATAACTTCAGGAATTTATACAGATACTATTGCTATGCAAAATGCATGTGATAGCATTCTTATTACGGAAGTGATTGTGCTTCCCGTTTCGGTTAAAACTATTTACAAAAAGATTTGCGACAATACGCAATATTTTGCGGAAGGCGCGTGGAGAAATAACAGCGGGCTGTATTATTTCGATACGCTCACTGCTGCGAACGGCTGTGACAGTCTTGTGATGCTTAACTTGGAAGTAAAACAGGTTATCCGCGATACGAATCGTGTAGCTATTTGTCAGGGTGAAAAATATTTTGCGGGCGGTGCGCTGCGCAGCACAGCGGGAACTTACACCGATGTGTACATTGCTGCTGGCGGATGCGATAGTATTGTATCAACGGTTCTCACAATTAAGCCGCGTTTTACAAGATATAAACCGGTGATGTTGTGCAACGGTGAAAGTTATTTCGCAGGCGGCCAGATTCAAAACCGCCCAGGAATTTACTTAGACACATTCACCGCCCGCAATGGCTGTGATAGTATTGTGCTTACTATTTTAAATATTCGTCAGGCAATTACAAGGATAAACATGGTTTCGATTTGTGATAATGAAACCTACTTTGCCGGTGGTGCGCTGCAAGATGCAAATGGTGTTTACTACGATACCTTCACTGCAAACAATGGCTGCGACAGCGTGGTGACAACTATTCTCACAGTAAAGCCAACATTCATTTCTGACCGCTTTATTTCCATTTGTCGCGGTGAAAGCATTTTTCTGCAAGGCGCGAACAGGTTTGATGCAGGCGCGTATTTTGATACGCTCACAGCACGGAATGGCTGCGACAGTATTGTAATTACAAATCTCTCTGTGCGCAATTTGCGCTACTCAACGCGCAGCATTTCGATTTGTTCAGGTGAAAATTTTTTCTTGGGAGGAACATTACAAACATCAGCAGGCAATTATTATGATACATTAACGGCTGCCAACGGCTGCGATAGCATCGTTACGACTCAGCTTACTGTGCTTCCTGTTTCAGCTACAACGCATAATGTCGCTATCTGCGCAGGAGAAACATATTTTGCGAGTGGTGCGCTCCGCTCAGTTACAGGAAATTACTTTGACACGCTCATAGCCGCCAATGGCTGCGACAGTGTTGTAACCACAGTATTGACGATTCTTTCCCATAGCGCATCAGCACGTTTGGTAGAAATCTGCCTTGGTGAAAACTATTTCGCGGGTGGAGCAAATCAAACTGTTGCGGGTAATTATTATGACACGCTTGTTGCTGCAAACGGTTGTGATAGCGTTGTTACGACTGTATTAAACATCTTGCTGCCAAGCGTAACGAATGTTGCCGTTTCGATTTGTGAAAATGAAACATTCTTTCTTGCCGGTCAACTTACAAGCGCGGCAGGCGTTTACTACGATACATCGATTGCCGCAAACGGCTGCGACAGTATTGTTGTTACCACGCTTTCATTAAAACCAACTTTTACCGGAAGCCGCATGGTTGAAATTTGTGCAGGTGATAGCATCTATCTTGAAAGCGCATTCCGCACTCAGGCAGGTATTTATTCTGACACGTTCACAGCAAGCAATGGCTGCGACAGCGTTGTAGTCACGACATTGGTTGCGAAAATTCACAGCGTTAATACGCGTTCAGTTTCCATTTGCGCTGGCGAAAGTTTTTATGTTGGCGGACAATTCCAGATGCTTGGAGCAACCTACTTTGACACGTTGAATGCTGCTAATGGTTGCGACAGCATTCTGATTACAAAACTCACGGTGCTTCCTGTTTATCATGAAACGCTTGCAGTAACAATTTGCGCGAGCGAAACTTACTATGCCGGTGGCAACATGCAATCAGCAAGCGGAATATATTTTGATACGCTGACTTCTGTTTTCGGCTGCGACAGTATTATTGAAACACAGTTAACGGTGCTGCCTGTTTTTGAAACAATATTTGGCTACACGATTTGCGGCACTGAGCGCATTTTCGCTGCGGGTGATTTCCAAAATACTTCCGGTATTTACTATGACACACTGCAATCTGCAAACGGTTGTGACAGCGTGCTTGTTACTGCGCTCATTGTTCTCGATGCTTATACTGAAATGAGTACCTTGACTATTTGTGATGGTGAAGGATATTTTGCGCAAGGCGCATTACAGACGACTTCTGGTTTATACTACGACACGCTTATTGCCGTAAATGGCTGCGACAGTGTGCTTGTATCTGACCTAATTGTATTATCTGTTCCGCTTACAACATTGAATGTTTCGATTTGCGAGGGTGAAAATTATTTCGCACAGGGAATATTTCAAATCACAAGCGGCACTTACTACGACACCTTGTGGGCTGCAAACGGTTGCGACAGTATTGTGATTACAAACCTGAATGTAATTCCGGTAGTGAGCGAAACTGTTTCCGTTACAATTTGCAGTAATGAAACCTACTTCGCGCAGGCCGCACTCCAAAACGCTTCCGGTATTTACTATGACACGCTTGTGAGCAGCTTAGGTTGCGACAGTATTTTGATTACAGAACTAACTGTTATTCCAGCTTCGCTGAGTAATTTGAGCGTTTCTATTTGCATGAATGAAAGCTATTTTGCAGCAGGCGCATGGAGAAATCAGGCAGGCGTTTACGCAGATACATTTACAACAACGTACGGCTGCGATAGCATCATCGTTACCCATCTTTTAGTGCGCTCAATTAATATCAACTCAGAATTTATTTCTATCTGCGCTGGTGAAAGCTACTTTGTGGAAGGCGCGTTGCAGACGCAGCCCGGACAATATGTTGATTCGTTTATTGCAGCAAATGGTTGTGACAGCATTCTTGTTACAAACCTCACTGTGCTGAATACATTCAGCAGTTCTCAATCAATCACGATTTGCGATGACGAAAGCTATTTTGCTGGCGGAAGCGCACAGACGGCAAGCGGAATTTATTTCGATACGCTCACGGCATTTAACGGCTGCGATAGCATTGTGACAACACAACTCATTGTGCTGAATTCTTCCTTTATTGTGTTGCAGGTGGACATTTGCGCTGGCGAAAGTCATTTTGCAGCAGGCGCATATCAGAGTCAGTCCGGCATTTACTATGACACGTTAGTTGCTGCAAACGGCTGCGACAGTATCGTTGAAACTGCGCTCACAGTATTGCCCTCTTACCAGTTTGCGCAAAGCGTTTCGATATGCAGCAACGATTCAATTTTCCTGCAAGGCGTGTGGAGAAACATGCCAGGAATTTATGTGGATGTATTCTCTTCGATAGACGGCTGCGACAGCATCGTTACAACTCAACTGAGCCTTCTGCCTGTAATTACAACGTATGATTATCCGATTGTTTGCACAGGCACGCAAATTTTCCTTGAAGGAAATTTCCAAACGGAAAGCGGTACTTATGTTGACACATTTACTTCCTCATTCGGTTGCGACAGCATCGTCATCACGCAGTTGACTGTGCTTGAAACTCCCATCATGCATCTCACTGCTGCAATTTGTGATGGAGAAAGCATTTTCATCGCAGGCGCAATCAGAACACAAGCGGGAATTTACACAGATACGCTTTCTTCATGGAGCGGCTGTGACAGTTTAGTAATGACAACTCTTATTGTGTATTCTTCACCTGTCGCTGATGCCGGAGGTAATGTGGCGATTTGCGCGGGTGAGTCAGTGATGTTACAAGCAACAGGCGGCATTGCTTATTTGTGGAGCAACAACATGTTTACTTCATCAATCACGGTTTCGCCAATAGCAACACAATCTTATTCTGTAACTGTTGAAAATGGATTTGGTTGCACTGCTGCTGATACTGTGACAGTAACTATAAACCCGCTGCCTGTGCTTTCTATCAGCGGATTAAATACAACGTATTGCGCAGCCGATGCTGACGCGCAGTTGACAGGCTCTCCTTTAGGCGGCACATTCAGCGGTCTGGGAGTTTCAGGCAACACGTTCTCGCCCTCTGTATTGGCAATCGGAACATACGCGATTACTTATTCTTATACTGATGCAAACGGTTGTTCAGCAAGCACAAGCGCGCAGGTAATTATTTTACAATCACCGGCAGCAAGTTTCACGGGATTAAATTCAGCATACTGTTTCGGGAGTAACACGCAACAATTGACAGGTAATCCTACAGGCGGAATATTCACAGGCGTTGGCATCAGTGGTAATACATTCAACCCAACGCTTGCAGGAACAGGAACACACGCAATCACATATTCAGTTACTCCCCAAGGCGGTTGCACTGCACTGACAACCCAGTTCGTAACAGTAAATGCGCTGCCGCAAGTGACATTTGAAATTGCAGACACATTGCTTTGTCTTTCTGAAACAATTTCGCTGCACGCACTACCATCGGGAGGAATTTATTCCGGTAATGGCGTAACAGGTTCAACTTTCACAGCAGAGGAAGCTGGCGCGGGTTATCATCTGCTCATTTATTCTTACACTGACACCAATGGCTGTTTAGCTGCTGATTTTGCAACGGTCAATGTGCTTGCAAATCCGTTTACACAGATTGACAGCATCTCAAAAAGTTTCTGCATCAGCTTTGGCGAGGTGCAATTAAATGGCGCGCCTGCGGGCGGTACATTTACGGGCACAAGCATCATCGGCAACACATTCAACACGCTTGTTGCCGGAATGGGTACGCATCAATATACCTATTCAATTACTGATACGTTCGGCTGCACAGGCGTAGATACCGGTCACATCATTGTATATGGCGAGCCGAATGTGCAACTCAGCGGATTAAATGCTGAATACTGTGAAAACGCTGATCCGGTAGTGCTTTCAGGCGCTCCCCTCAACGGCACTTTCAGCGGCAGTGGGGTAGTGGTGAATGTATTTGATCCTGAAATTGCAGGCGTTGGCGGACCTTATCCGATTGTCTATCGTTATAGCGACAACTTGGGTTGCGTAGCAAGAGATACGCAATGGGTTACGGTAAATGCGCTTCCCGAACTTAATCTTGACCATCTTGATTTGACGTATTGTGAAAACGGAGCGCCAATTGACTTATCCGCTTTTGTTACCGGCAACTTCAGCGGTCCCGGTATTTCTAATAATGTGTTTAATCCTTTACAGGCAGGCTTGGGAGCGCACACCGCTTATTATTCTTACACGGACTCAAACAATTGCAGCGCAAATATTTCAGCAACCGTGCTTGTGGAATTATGCTCAGGCATTTCAACTCCAACTTCAGAAGAGCAAATTCTTGTTTATCCCAATCCTTTCCGCGAAAGCATTCATCTTGATATTGAATCAAAAGGCGAGAAAGAACTGCAAGTCACATTGTATGATGTGCTTGGAAAAGCAGTGTTTACAAAAACAATTCATGTTCAACACGGCATGAACACCGTTACCATCAGTCAGTTGGAAATGCTCTCTTCCGGAATCTACTATTTAGAAACTGCTGTCGGCAAAACAAAGCAGTTGAGCAAGTTGATGAAGTATTGATATTGCTTGCCTAAATAGATTACAAGCGAATACGCTATACTATAACATTGCTGCTAACCTATCACTCGTATCGTGTTTTATGATAAGAGGTAAAAATTTTATTTTGAATTATTCTGTGAGAAAATTGACTCTTGAATGAACAGAATAAATAACGAAGAACTCTTTTCTCAAGAACGCTAATTTCATAACACTGGAGTTTATATGCGGGAAACCCAAAGGCGTTGCTCTGCAATTGATGAGGATGCTATTAATCTGGTAGTTTACTTATCTTGCATTCTCATTTTTTCTACTTATGAAACTCCATCTTCTCGCTATTGGCGTGCATCCCGATGATGTTGAACTGGGATGCTCCGGAACAATCCTGAAGCATATCAGCATTGGACAACAAGTCGGCATTCTGCATCTTACGCAAGGCGAACTTGGCACGCGCGGCAGCGCAGAAACAAGAAGCAGCGAAGCTGCCGAAGCAGCGCACATTCTTGGCGTAGCTGTTTTGGAGAATCTTGAATTTGCCGATGGTTTTTTTAAAAACGATAATGAGCATCAGCTAAAACTAATTGAAGTCATCCGAAAATATCAGCCGGATATTGTGCTTGCAAATGCTTTGGATGACCGCCACCCTGATCATGGACGCGCAGGTTGGTTGATTGAAGAAGCTTGTTTCCTCTCAGGCTTGCGCAGAATTGAAACTTCGCATGAAGGTAAGCTGCAAGATGCGTGGCGACCGAAAACAATTTATCATTATATTCAGGCGTATGAACATCGCCCTGATATTGTAGTTGACATTAGTTCTTTCTTAGAAAAGAAAATGGAAGCAATCCGCGCTTACAAGTCGCAGTTTTACGACCCCAATTCAAAAGAGCCGCAAACATTTATCTCTACGCCTGAATTCATGGAGCTTGTAAAAGCAAGGGCGTTGCAACAAGGGCAATCAATAGGAGTGAAGTATGGCGAGGGTTTCAACGTGCGCAGGCAGATGGGAGTGAAAAGTCTGTCGGATTTGATTTAGAGCGATTCGCGCTTCCTGTTTTTGTCCAACTCTACTAACAGATGATGTATTGTAAAAGCTTGCGGAATCAACTTGTGCTGCGCATCATTGTAAATGACATAATCCGATAGCTCCACTTTTTCTTCATCGCTCATCTGGTTTTTCATGCGTGCAGTGATTTGTTCGGAAGTGGCGTTATCGCGCGTTATCAGCCGAGCGATTCTATCTTCCATTGGCGCAATGACGGTGATTATTTTATCGAAAAACTTGTAAGAGCCGCTTTCAAAAAGCAGCGCAGCTTCTTTCAGCACGTAGGGTTTGTCAAGATGTTGAAGCATCCATTGCATTACATCTTCAGCAACAGCAGGATGCACCACGGAATTGAGTTTTGCAAGCAGAGGCTTGTCGTCAAATACTTTGGAAGCGATAAACGCGCGGTTCAACTTTTCGTCTTGATATGCCTCCTCTCCGAAGATGTCTTTGATGGAAGTGATAAGTTTCACATCGGTTTGCATCAACTCCTTTGCGCGGTCATCTGCATAATAAACCGGAATGCCAAGCACTTCAAATATCTTACATACAGTGGTTTTGCCGCTGCCGATTCCTCCGGTAATGCCGACCTTCAGCATTATTTATACAGGATATACTCAACCGACTTTGGCGAGTAGTCGAGATTTTTTACATGCGATGGATGCGTCTTCATTTCCAATTTGATGTATTTGCTCTTCTTGAAATCTACATTGGCGAAATCAGCAGTTATGATAAAGTTTTCAGGCTTCACTGATTCATAATTGCTCAATCCTACGCGGCACACCACTTTCACCTTCTTTGGATAGATACTTACTTCTTTCGCCTGCGGCAGGTTGATTTTTTGAATCTCTACTTCCAGCGTTTTTTCCGTGTATTCTTCCACAGCAATGGTATAGCGCGCTTTCATTGGAGTAACTGTTACCGTAGGGTGCGAGGGCTTTATTAACCCAACTTCGTTTTGCAACGACTTGTCAAGATTTTCAAACGTAAGCCGTTCTGTAAACCAACTTTTCATCGGGGAAACGATATTCTCCGGTCCGTTCACGATAACGCTGTCTGGGTTTACTAACATCGGCTCTTTAAAATCAAATTGTTTTTTAAACGAAATAAGAATGTCGGCAACGACTGGAATTTTTTTTGTAAGGCTTTTTTCAAAGTGCAGGAAGAGCGTGTCTGGAATAATTTCAATGAGCCGGTAGCCTGCGGATAATTGTCTTGAAATATCGGGCTTGAAGTCGGCTGTCAGCGCATAGTTTGTGCGCACCACGTTTGAAAGGTCAACCTGCACTTTGGTGTCGTTCAGCAGCTTTGCCCACATCAGTTTGTAGCCTGTTGTTTCTACATACAGTTTGAGTTCTTCCGGCAGGGGAGAGGCGGGTATTTTTCCTGTGGGATAATTCACATAGCTCACCTGCGCCTTCATATCGCCAATATATTTTCGTGAAAGCTTGTTGAGCAATAGCAAGGTGACTGCTAAGAGCAGGCAAAAAAGAAAAACTACACTTTCACGAGTCACGGTAAATGGTTGAGAAACGTAAAGTTGAAAAGAAAAAACGACAGCAGATTAATTGCTGCTTCCGTTTTCTTTTTCAGTGCCGGTGCGGGTGTTGGCGGCTTTCGTAAATTCTATCGAAATCACCGATTTTTCAATCTTCAACTTCGTAGTGCCGTCCACTTCAACGAGCAGCGTATCGTCATTCACTTTGGCAACTCTGCCGTGAATGCCGCCAATTGTTACCACTTTATCGCCCTTCTTGATTTCGTTGATAAAGTTCTTTTGGTCTTTGGCTTTCTTCGTTTGCGGACGAATCATGAAGAAATACATCACGACCATCACGAGTCCCATCATAATGAAGAAACTCGGCTCTATTCCAGTGCTTGCGCCCTGAAGCAGGATGAATGTTTGTAGCATCAATCTTAGTTTGCCGGAGCAGCAGGAGCGTCAACTTCACTCACGATATTAAGCGTGGTGCGCGCTGGGTTTGTATTTGCAGTGATTGTAACAGTTTTTCTTTGAACACCGCTTTTGCCCTTCGGGTCGAAAGAAACCTGAATATCTCCGCTTTCGCCCACCGCGATAGGCTCTTTGGAATATTCAGGAACCGTGCAACCGCATGAACCTCTTGCTTCAGAAATAACGAGTGGCTCGGTGCCTGTGTTCTTGAATTTGAACGTATATTCAACCGTAGCCTCTTGTCCGATTTTTCCGAAATCATGTTCTGTCTTTTCAAAGACAAAAGCGGCATTGCCCGGAGTGGGTTCTGGTGGCATTTGCATTCCGTTGGTGTCAGCCATCATTGCATTGGGGTCGGTAGCTGGCGGTGTGGTTGCTGTTGAATCAGCACCGGTAGTTGTTGAAGCGCTGTCGCCTGAACTGTTGCATGCAACAAAGAGTGAGCCTGCGAGCAACAAGTAGATGAGATGTTTCATTGTTGTTTTAGTTTTTTATTTTTTTAAAATCAGGGGCGAATTTAGGAAGAAATTCAGAAAGTGTGGGGTAGAGAAACGATTATTGCAACACGATATACACATATCCGGTTAAAAGATGTTAAATCAAGATGTGATTGACGATATTCAGCAGTTTACGCTGACAAGCAACAGCGGGAAATCCTTTCTTCGTTTTGTGCCTGAGTTTGGCGCTACGCCAACGGAACTGCAATTATTCATTAACGGAGCAGAGCTGCAACTCTTTGACGGGTTTAAATCCGCAGCACAAATAAAATCAAACGACAAGTCGCGCGGCATTTTTTTAATTCCCTTTCCAAATAGAATTCGTGATGGCAGCTATGTTTTTGAAGGAAAGGAATATCAACTCCCGATTAATAAGCCGAATGAAAATAACGCCATTCATGGATTCATTTGGAATAGAAAATTTGAATGGGAAGAAAATAAGAATGCTGTTGCGCTCACCCATGATTACAAGGGAGATTTCCCCGGATTCCCTTTTCCTTTTTTAGCGCGCTTTGAATATGAATTAGCTGACGAAAGCTTTTCAATAAAAATAAAAATAACCAACACCGGAAAAACTTCCATGCCGCTGGGCATCGGCTGGCATCCGTATTTCATGTTGCATAAAAAAGTTGATGAATTACAACTTCAATTACCTGCCTGCAATTATTTGGAAGCGGATGAACGATTAATTCCCACAGGAAAACGCGCTGCGTTTAAAGAACGTGAAACGCTTCAGCATATCGGAAGCCGAAAGTTTGATGATGTCTTTGAATGCACGGGAAATAAAAATTTCTTTGAAACAAAACTACACGACCCGAAAACGGGCGCTACAATCATGCTTCAGCAGGATGGCGCTTTTAAATATCTTCAGGTTTATACGCCTCCAGAAAGAAACAGCATTGCTATTGAGCCGATGACCTGCCCCGCCAATGCGTTCAATACAGGCGAGGGATTAATCACGCTGAAAAGCGGGGAATCGTTTGAGGGAATGATGAGTTTAAAGTTTGAAGTTTAAAGTTGTATCACAACTTTTCTTTCTTATAACTTTAAATTTTAAACTTCAAACTCTAAACCTTGATGGCAAGAGTTTCGGAAATTTCTTTTTGCAGTTTGCTTGCCAGTTCGAGTTTTTTAAAATAACCTTTCAGGTCGCCTGCTTCCATCGCCTTGGTGGCTTCTGCTTTCAGATCGGTGCTTTGGTTTTTGAGGTCAATCAAGCGCTGGGTTTTCATATATTCAAGCATGGTCTTGTTTTTTTGTGGTGATAAATGAAGCCCCAATATTATTGTACCTGCTTTGGCAAGGAAAGGAAGAGTTTCAACGGAAAATTGTTAGTTGTCCTGTTATACAAATTGTGATTTTGTAAATTGGCTATTCACGAGATAGCACATGTTTTTGCGCAGTCTTGAGTTAGTCAACAGGTATTCCCGTAAACGATTTCTTCTTCGTAAAACCAAAAATGTTTTTTCCGGAAACGAGATGTTAGCGCTGTTTTTCAAAACAGGTTAAAGTGAAAAAAGTGTATCCTTCGTCTGATTTTTTGCACTATTTTCCATAGTAGTCTATAAAAAAGAAAACCTCAAGAGTTTTAACTCTTGAGGTTTCTTATCAATCATCAACCCAATTAAGGAGGTCTGCGCGGCAAGATTACCTCGCCAACAGCACCTTGTCAGTGATTACGTTGTCGTTAGTTGTCATTCTGTAGAGGTAGAAGCCTGAAGCCAATTCACCTGCGTTGAATGTAACCATCTGCGTTACGCCACCGGTTACGTTGCCTTCAAAGAGCGTTGCAATCTTAGCGCCTGAAACGCTGAACATTTCAAGCTGCGCTCTTGTGTCGGCAGGTACGCTGAATTCAAATGTCAACTGGTCTTTGAACGGGTTCGGGTATGCTTGTAAGAACATGCCTGCTTCAACAGTTGATTGTTGTTGTGCTCCCATTTTTGCAGAACCTGCAACAATCGTAATTGTGATTTCAGCATAAGTGCCTACTGCGCCTGTTCCGTTGTCTGCGCCATAAGGAGTAGCGCGAATGGTGTAAACACCGGGCGTTACATTCCATGCGCTGTAGTTGCCGTTGTTGTCTCCTGCAATTGTGTAGAACGGAAGGTTTTCCATTCTATAAGAACTGCCGTTCACGGTAAATCTTACACTTTCTACATTCACATCTGTGCAAACATTGGCGCGAACGCTGATAGGTCCTGTTACGCTGAGGTCAATCACTGCGCCATCAAGCAGAGAGCCGAGGTCGGTTTCTGTTGCTGCGCTCACGAGCGTAAATCCTGTTACCCTTCTGTCATTCGCACCGCAGGGCGCACCATCAATGATAGTAATGGTGATTTCAAGATAAGTGCCCGCACCGCCTGTGCCGTTGTTTCCGGCATAAGGAGTTGCCCTTATTGTGTAAACACCGGGCGTCACATTCCATGCGCTGTAATTTCCGTTGTTGTCGCCTCCAATAGTGTAGAACGGAATGTTTTCCATTACATAGAAAGTGCCGTTCACGAGGAATCTTACGCTTTCTGTAGTGAAGTTTTCGCAAACATCCGCCCGCACGTTGATTGGTCCTGTGATGGAGAGGTCAATCACTGCGCCATCGGTGAGGAGACCAAGGTCAGCATCAGTTGTTGCATCAACAAGCGTGAAAGACAATACCTGTGAACCAAGGCTGTTTCCAAAGCATACGCCCGCGCAATCCAAATCTTCGGGCTGGCAGCAAGCGCCATTGATATCAGTAATAGCAGCGCCATTCAATGTTCCAAAGCAATCGAAGTTGCAGGTTCCAACATTGACTGTTTCCGTTTCGCCAAACGAACCACCCGTTGCTATCACCTGACCATCAAAGGTCAGCGTGTAAGAGCCGATTCCGAAGGCACAGCACATACCATCACTGAAAGCGTCAGAGATTCTGAATTCAATGCAATGGTCTGCCGGAACACAGAATACCGTGCGGTAGTTGGTGTTGTTTGCTAAAGTTCCTTCAGCAACGCTTCCAAGGCTGATGTTGTCGGTTAGGTCAAGCAATTCCCATGAAGTTTCTCCTCCGAAATCATCGGTAGTGATAAGCACTTCAAGGAACTCACAATCATCATCAATCACGGTGAAGTTTACAAGACCTGCACCCAAGAGACTGCCTGAAGCATTTGCGCCTGTGTAAGCTGATGCTTCTAATTGGTAAGCTCCGGGTGTTGCCGCCCATGGTCTGTAATCACCTGTTGGGCTATCACCTGTGAAAGAGTAGGGAGCAACATTTTCATTGCGCACAAACGCACCATTCATATCAAAGCGAACACTGGCGGGATTGCCGCAAGCTTCAGCGCGAATGGTGAACGGTGGGAAGTTACGCAGGTTGATGATGTCGCCTTCATTCAGCGGACCAATATCCTGATCAGTAGTTGAATTCACCAAGGTAAATCCTGTGATGATTTCATCCACTGAAAGCACGGTTACAGAGTAATCGCCAAGCGGGTCAAGGAACTGCGCATCAGCAAACACAGGGATGTAATAAGTGCCTGCCGGCAGGTTATCGTAGTTGTAAGTGAGGTTGCCATCACCGCAAGCAACAGCATCAGGCTGTCCGTCAGAATCTGTAATAAAGCTTCCGGATGAACAATCTGTGTACAAGCTGGCGAAGATGTTGAAGGTGGGCGAGAAAGAACCGCAGTAAGAGATGGTTACATCCTTATTGCAACCTCCAGTCAGGGTAAACGACTCCCACACGATGTTATAGCCAAACTCTGCCGCTTCAAATGCGTTTTGAGTTGCTCCAACAGTTGTTCCGGTGAATGTAACAGGTGTTCCATTGGTAAGTGGTGTGGGCGCAACGCTGGCGCAATCATCGTTTGCAGGAGCAGGAGGACAATCTTCTGATACTACATTCATTGTATAGTTACCAAGTGTTGTGAAAGCCGGGTCAGCAAGCACGGGCAAGTAATAGGTTCCTGCGGGAAGGTTGAAGAAGGTAATTATTCCGTTACCGTCAGGGCAGGTAGTTGTATTATTACTAACTCCGAAAATGAGTGTTGATGCGGGGCAATCGCTGGCAACAATAAAGAAATTCGCCATAACTCCTGCCGGGGTTCCGCAATAATCAACAGTAAGGTTATTACAGGTTCCGGTTAAAGTAACTGCTTCCCATACTGCTGCTGCTGTTAACACAGAAGTTTCATCTGCTGAAGCGGTTGCTCCAACAGTTGTTCCTGTGAATGTTACAGTTGTTCCGTTGGTGAGCGTCACCGGTGTTACACTGGAGCAATTATCATTCGGCAGGGGAGCTGCGCAGCTTACAGATAAGTCAAACAATCCTGATTGGTTCAAAAAGCCATGTACTAAAATAAAGTAGTCAGTTCCGGCTTCAGCTACAAAGGAGAATTCAGAAGTCAAAGCACAACCGGAGCCATCATCGTTTCCACCTACGCAGGTGAGCGCACCGCAACTACCGGAGAATACGCTGATCTGGCTATCAAAATTTGCAGCATTACATAAGCTTGCCGTTACTAAACTCCCATCGCCTGCATAAGAATACCATACGCCAGGAGCAGTGATGGATGTTCCGCAAGCTGCCAAACCATCCGGTGTAGCATCAATTGTTGAACCGGAAACCACCTGTCCGCAGGCAACAGGAATTGCACCGGAGCATACATCATTCGCAACCGTGATAGGCGAGCAGGTAACTGCTAAATCAAACGCGCCTGCTTCGCTCAGGAAGCCATGCACAAGAATCAGGTATTCAACTCCAAGTTCTGATGCGAAGCCTGCTGTTGAGGTGAAGCCTGTGCAGCCTGCTCCATCATCATTTCCGGTAACGCAGGTTAAGCCTGTGCAGCCGCCTGTGAAAACGCTGATTTTCGTGTCGAAGGTTGCAGAGCCGCAAGTGCTGAGGGAAACAAAATCACCTGTGCCTGTGAATGAATACCAAATGCCGGGAGATGTGTTTGTCGTTACGCAAGTCGGGGCATTATCAACCGTTGTACCGAAGGTGCTTCCGGTCACAACATCACCGCAAGCGATTGCAATTGCATCTTCACATAAATCATTAGGTGCAACAGGTGGACAGTCTGATACTGAAACAGTTATGGTGTAGTCGCCAAGGGGGTCGAGGAAGGCTTCATCAGCAAACACAGGAATGTAATATGTTCCCGCTTGCGCGAAGCTATACGTGTAAACAAAATTGCCATCACCGCAGGAAATATTATCGGGCTGACCATCATCATCCGTGATGAAGGTGTTTCCCGGAGGGCAACCCAGATAGAGGCTTGCGAAGATGTTAAACGTGGGTGAAAGCGAACCGCAATATGCGACTTCAATCACATTACATGCGCCCGTTACGGTGAAGGCATGCCACACTACTTTGAATCCAAACTCAGCATTGTCGGCAGGGTCACTTACGGAACCTGCGGTGGTGCCGGTGAAGGTAGCAGATGTGCCGCTTGCGATTTCAACGGGAACCACATCTGAACACAATTCATTCGGCAGTAAGTCCTCAATGCAGGTTACGGATAAATCAAACAAGCCTGCTGCGGCTGCATCAAATCCATGCACCAATACAAGATATTCTTCACCGGGCACTGAAAGAAATCCAACGGAAGAAGTGAAGTCCGCGCATCCACCGCCATCATCATTTTCTGCAACGCAACTTAACACTCCGCAGCCATCGGTATATACTGTAAGCTTCGTATCATATTCTGCTGTGCCGCAGGTGCTCACGGTAACAAAATCACCGGTGCCGGTGAAGCTATACCAAACGCCAGGAGCGGTAACGGGAGTGCCGCCACAACTGTTCACTGCATCAACGGTGGTGCCGAAGGTATTTCCCGAAACCACATCACCGCAGAAGATAGCGATTGCATCGCTGCAAAGGTCGTTGGGTGACGCGGGCGGACAATCTTCCGAGGTTACGGTAACGGTGTAGTCGCCCAAAGGATTGAGGAACGAAGCATCAGCAAATATGGGGATATAATAAGTGCCCGCAGGAATGTTGGTGAAGAAGTAACGGGTATTTCCATCACCGCAATCATTGGGTGTTCCGGTAGCATCTTCGAGGAAAGAACTTCCCGTTGGGCATCCGAGATAAAGCCTTGCAAAAATGTTGAACGTAGGCGACACGGAGCCGCAATAGTTGATTTCAATATTATTACAAACACCACTCACGCTGAATGCTTCCCACACGATATTGAAGCCGAACTCGGTTGCTTCAGCAGCATCCTGAGTTGCGCCCAAAGTAGTTCCTGTGAAAGTTTCTGAAGATCCGTTTGCGATAGCGGTAGCTGTTACGTCAGCGCAATCATCATTTGGCGGTGCGGGAATGGCAGGCGAGCAGGATGCTGAAAGCGTGAAGTCGCCTTCTTCTGCAAAAAAGCCATGCACTAAAACGAGATATTCAGTTCCCACAATGGAAACAAAGGATACGGTGGATGTAAAACCCGCGCATCCAGCGCCATCATCATTGGCAGCTACGCAAGTGAGCAAGCCGCAGCCATCAGTATAAATGCTGATTTTTGTGTCATAAGCCGCAGTGTTGCAGGTACTCAGTGTAATCTGCTCGCCTGTACCTGTGAAGGAATACCATACTCCGGGAGCTGTTACGGATGCGCCACAATCGGGTGCAGCGTCAACTGTTGCGCCCGCAGTAGAACCATTGAGTGATTCACCGCAGGTGATAGGCAGCGGGCTTGAGCAATCATCATTATCACCACCAACTGTGCAGGTGATGCTCAATGTGAAATCACCAGTTTGGCTGCTAAATCCATGTACGAGTATCAAATATTGATTGCCGAGTGATGAAGTAAAACTCAGTTCAGAAGTATTTCCCGCACAACCCGCAGCATCATCATTTCCTCCAACGCAGGTGAAAAATCCGCATCCGTCAGTATAGACGCTTATCTTGGTATCGAAGTCAGCATTATCGCATGTGCTTACTGTGATATTATCGCCTGTTCCGTTAAAGGAATACCACACGCCAGCAGACGTGTTGGTAGTGCCGCAATCAGGAGTGCCGTCAGGAGTTGCACCGAGCGTAGTGCCAATTACCACTTCTCCGCAAAATACCTGCACGGCATCTTCGCATATATCGTTAGCAGGAACGGGCGAAGACGGCTCGCAGGTAAATGCGAGGTCAAACGTACCTGTTTCACCGCCAAAGGAATGCACCAACACATAATAAGTAGTGCCGGGAGTTGAAGTAAATTCTACTTCAGACTGTACGCCACAGAAATCATCATTTCCCGTTACACACACCAACGCGCCACACGAGCCTTCATAGACAGAAAGCTTCGAGTCAAAGGCAGTGTTTGTGCAAAGGCTGGCGGTAATCACATCGCCTGTACCGTCAATAAAATACCAAACGCCAGGCGAATTCACGATGGTGCCGCAGTCGCCTGCTGCCGTTTCATCGCTCGCAGCAAATTCATTGGAGCCGGAGTAGATGTTGCCGCATGTTGCCGGAATCGCTCCCGAACAATCATCATTTGCGGGCGTTTGCGCCCGCGCATTAAAAAAAATGCCTGTCGTCATCAGGATGAGCAAGCAGGCAATTACCTTGCGAAAAAGCCCTGTAGGGCAACAGCTGTTGTTCCTTTTCATTGTTGAGTTGTTTTGTGTTGAAATGGGTTTGGGTGTAAATATTGAAAGATTTTCAAGAAAAAAGAACGCAATAGGAGGAAAAATTTATTTGCAATTGTGGAAAGGCGAGGAAGACGAGGGGACAGACGGCAGCGCGCGTGACAAAATGCTATGTCATTTTGCATGTAGTAGGCATCCTTAACCGAACAGGGTGCGAAAGCGGGACTGATTTAATGAGGAGTAAGCGAGCTTAATCAAGAACAACTATTAGTTTTCGCAAAGAAGAACCTTTGCTATTTAAATGAAGCAAGTAAACACCCGGCAAAGTGGTTTCAGGTAAGGTTATCGAAAATTCATACGTGGTTATCCGCGAATAGAAAATCTCTTTTCCTGATAAATCAAGCACACTTAGCTCTGCTTTCTCTAATGCCCGTTCGTTGCCTGAAAAAATTGTGAATGAGCCATTGTTTGGATTTGGATAAATTTTTATTTCTATTCGCGTTTGGTCAGGCATCCCGACAGTCATGCAAGTATCCATGATTTGAGTCGGAATGTTTTTATGAACCACTCTTTCAAATAGAATCTTGTGCCCTGCGTCATTCAGATGAATGCCGTCACCGGAATCGTAAAGCGGATTAGGAAGATTGTTTGTGTTGGCGATAGTTGTCCAAAAATCAATTGCGTTTTTTCCAAAATAGCTGAAGATGGAATCGCGTACAGAGAGTTGAGTTTGAATTTGTGCCGGAAGCAGGTTGCGCGGCTGCGTGGTGCCAATCCAAATGGGAATTCCGGCAGAATCAGCTTTGTGCGCAATCGCTTTGAAGTTGTTCATCTGTGTCTCGGCATCAATCCCGAAAAACGCATCGTTGGAGGGCATGTTCACGAGAATCGCGTCCGCCTGGAGTTCAATAGCTTTTGAAATGTTGTTATTCGGATTTGGAGCAGGTCTGCCAATGGGCGGCACAAATCCATCAGACATGATTTGATAAGTGGTCGTTGCGCTGATGCCAAGATTGATTACATCATTGTTTGGATTGAAAGATTGCAGATAGACGCGATAGCGATTCACCCATGCGCTGTCTGCAACAGACGCTCCAACACCCGCAGTAGTTGATGAGCCAAGCACAACTATTTTAATGCTGCTGTCGGGAAAGCAGGGTTGTGCGCGAACTGTATAAAGCGTTACGTGGAAAAGAAAAAGCAAAACAATTTTCATGGTTCTTTCCCTAAAAATAATCAAATGCTTAACAGATGTTTAGTTTCGATGTAGGACAAATTGCAACGTGCGAGGCTTTCTCCCTTTTAGGGGAAATACAAAGGGGTATCAAATAGGTGGTGTTACCCAAGCAACCGCACGAGCAAGTGCAAATTGTCCTACACCCTTTCGTTTTCTAAATAGGCGATGACATGCTTCCGCACATGCGGGATTCCGGCATCCCGAAAAATTATTTTCGAGGAGATTCCGGCATAAAGCCGGAATGACAAGGAGATGAAGTGTCGTTCGCCCAATAGAACTTAGAAATACGAGGAAGTGCAGCAATTATCTTTATTTTGCTCCTGCAACTAAAAACCGTTTTTCCCATCTAAATAAAAAACCCAATTACCACTATGAAGAACTTTTTCTCTTTTCTCGCAGGTTGTTATTTGCTATTCAGTATTGATGCAGCGCAGGCGCAGGATACCTGGCAACGTATTTACACCATTATGAACACCAGTTGCACCGCAGTGAGCGGTTGCCATGGTGATACCACAAAACCGATTTTTAATGCTGATACTACAGCAGACGCTTTGTATGATATGCTGGTGAATATGGAGCCTACTAACCCTTATGCCGACACTGTTGATGGCGGCTACCTGCTCGTTGACCCGGGTTCGCTTACAACCAGTTTCCTGTTTCGTAAAATAGCGCATTGCCCTGTTGGTCCTTTGGAAATGGATCCTCAGGAAGGCGACCCGATGCCGAACATAGAAGATAACATGGGCAACTTTATCAAACTGCCAGACTCTACGATTGAATTGATTGGCGCATGGATTCTTGCAGGCGCGCCTGAAACGGGCGTAGTTTCTGTTGATACGATTGCCGGAAATGTTTGCATTACAGTTTCTGCAAGAACGCTTCCCGCTCATGAAGTAAGTTTTATGCTTACACCGAATCCGACATCTGAGGATTTTTCAGTGAGCTACACGATTGAAAATACTGCAACAGTTTCAATCGAACTGTTTGATAACAAAGGAGCGAAAACAAATCTTCTGACAAGCGGAAATAAAGCCCCGGGCACACACCGCGAATCATTTGATTCAAATCTGGCAAAAGGCGTTTATTTTGTGAGGCTCACGATTAATGGCAACCAATATTTGAAGAAGTTGGTGGTGCTTTGATTTCTTGCCGGATTTATTCCGGCATCCCCAAGGGGTTACAAGTAAAAAGGGATTCCGGCATTCTGTTGGACTCCCTTTTTTCTTAACATCCATTTTGTTTTGGAATTCATATCTTGGATGCCAAACAGGATAAAGGTTTCATGTGGCGTTTAGTTTATCTCCCCTTACTATTCACTTCACTTTTTTTCGGTTGTTCCCCTGAACAGATTGAATACATGGACATACAAGGTCATCGTGGCGCAAGAGGTTATTTACCGGAGAATACCATTCCTTCATTTATTCTCGCGCTGGAATCAGGCGTGAAAACGCTGGAGATGGATGTAGTTGTTTCTGCTGATGGCAAACTCGTTGTTTCACACGAGCCGTGGATGTCGGCTGAAATTTGTTCCCATCCCGATGGCAGGCATGTGACTGAGGAAGATCAGATGAATCTCAATCTGTACAGGATGAGTTATGAAGAGATAGCAAAGTATGATTGCGGTAGCAGAGGCAATGCACGTTTCCCGCAGCAAAAAGTAATGGCAGTGACAAAGCCGCTTCTTTCAGCAGTGATTGATACAATTGAGTCAATTGTCAAGAGCAGAAAACTTCCTCCCATTTTTTACAACATTGAAACGAAGACTGAATCGCAAGGCGATAATCTTTATCATCCTGCGCCAGCTCAATTTGTGAAGTTACTGCTGGATGAATTGAAAAAACACGGAATTGAAAATAGAACAACGGTGCAATCCTTTGATGTGCGGACTTTGCAGGAAATGCTGAAACTTGATGGTAAAATCAGTCTGGCATTGCTTGTCAGTGAAGGCGCATTTTCCGCGCACTTGGATACATTGGGTTTTATACCTGAAATTTACAGTCCCAATTACAAGTTGGTAACAGATACTTTGATGAAAGAAGCGCAGGAAAAAGGAGTGCAAGTGATTCCCTGGACGGTGAATGATTCTTTAGAAATGAAAAGACTCATTGATTTGGGAGTGGACGGATTCATCACTGATTATCCTGAAGTTGGCGTAAAGATTTCAAAGAGCTATGATGGCAAAGGACAAAGACAGACCGTTCAGTGATTCACGCTGGTGGTTTGCTTTTAAGAGTTACAAAAAATTGAATAGCAAAGGCGAGAAATTCATCAACCGCGAGTTAAGTTGGCTTTCTTTCAACGAGCGCGTATTGCAGGAAGCAAATGACCCCGGTGTGCCGATTATGGAACGTCTGCGTTTTCTTGGAATTTTTTCCAATAATCTTGATGAGTTTTTTCGTGTGCGCGTTGCCACGATCAAGCGCATTCTGAAATATGACGGCTCACCGAAAGCGGTGTTGGGCGGTTCTCCGAAAACTATTCTCACGCAGATTCAGAAAATCGCGACTGACCATCATGTTAGTTTCGATAATATCTACAAAGGAATCATAGCAGAACTTGAGGGAAAACACGGCATCTATAAGCTGAATGAAAAAACGCTGGATGCCGAGCAGGGCGAATTCGTAAGAAGCTACTTCCATGAAAAGGTGCGCCCTACGCTCATTCCTATCATGCTGAGTCCGCATTCCAAGTTTCCGCAGTTGCATGACAAGACAATTTATCATGCCATCAAGCTTTCGCGCAAAGACACGGGCGAAGTGAGGTATGCGCTCTTGGTAATTCCCACAGATGTGATTCCGCGTTTTTTCGTGTTGCCTGAAAAAAACGGGAAGAAGTTTTTCATTTTGCTTGATGACGTTATCCGTTATAACCTGCACGACATTTTTTACATTTTCAAATTTGACAAGATTGAAGCCTACACCATCAAAGTAACGCTTGATGCCGAGTTGGATATTGATAATGACGTGTCGAAAAGTTTTATCGAGCGCATTTCAAAAGGATTAAAAAAACGCGAAGTGGGAAATCCTGTTCGTTTGATTTACGATCAAACGATTCCTACCGACCTTTTCAGTTTCATCGTTGAAAACCTGCATCTCACAGAAGAAGAAAATATCATCGCGGGCGCGCGCTACCACAACTTCCGCGATTTCATCAACTTTCCTGACTTCGGTATTAAAGGCGGAAAGTATGCCGCGCTGCCCTCCCTTGCGCATCGTAATATGAAGCCGAATGTCAGCGTGTTCACGCAACTTGATAAGCGCGATGTGATGGTTTATTATCCCTATCATTCGTTTAATCACTTCAATGATTTTTTGCGCGAAGCAGCTATTGACCCAAAAGTGAAATCCATTCAAATCACGTTGTATCGCGTTGCTGAAGAATCAATGGTGGTGAATGCGCTCATTAATGCGCTGCGAAACGGAAAAGAAGTAACGGTGGTGGTGGAGTTGCAGGCGCGCTTTGACGAGCAGACAAATATTTATTGGGCAAACCGCCTTACCGAAGAAGGCGCCAAAGTGATTTTTGGCGTGAAAGGACTGAAAGTACACGCAAAGTTGTGTCTCATCACGCGCAAGCAGGGAGGCAAATCTGTTTATTACGCCAGCGTGGGCACAGGAAATTTTAATGAAGAAACTTCGCGCATTTATGGCGACTACAACTTGTTCACTGCTGACCCGCGCATCACAAAAGAAGTTGCCACGCTTTTTGAATTTTTTAATAACAACCTCGAAGCGGGCAGATATAAACATTTGATTGTCGCGCCATTTGATAACCGCAAGCGTTTGTACAAGTTAATCAGTAATGAAATTAAAAATGCTAAAGCAGGAAAACCGGCTTACATCCTGCTCAAGCTGAATGCGCTCGTTGACCCCGACATCATAAAAAAACTATACGTAGCAGGTAAGGCGGGCGTGAAGATTAAAATGATTATCAGGGGCATTTGCTCGCTCATTCCCGCGAAGGAAGGATTAAGTGAAAATATCGAAGCGGTAAGTATTGTTGATAGGTTTCTTGAACACGCCCGCTGCTATGTTTTCTGCAATGGTGGCGATGAAAAATATTACATCAGCTCTGCCGACTGGATGACGCGCAATCTCGATCATCGCAGCGAAGTGGCTTGTCCGATTTATGATAAAGAGTTGCAACAAGAGCTGAAACACATCTTTGAGATGCAATTCAACGACAACGTAAAGGCGCGTATCATTGATGATGAACAGCACAACCGCTACAAGCGCAATACCAAAAAGTCACTACGGTCGCAGGAAGAAATTTATAATTACCTGAAGCAGAAGAAAGCGCTTCCGGCTCTTGCCTGAAACAGTTTATCCGTTGTTGAAATCCCACATCATGGGAGTAACCTGATTAAGTTGAATCAGAAGTTTTGCGCTACATTCGGAACTTCAAATTTTTAAATTATAACTCACTTTGCGCTTCGCATCTATTGACATCGGCTCCAACGCAGTGCGCCTGCTTTTTGCAAACGTATTTGAAAGCGGGACTGAATCCGTTTTTAAAAAAGAATCTTTAATCCGTGTTCCTGTGCGGCTTGGATTAGATACGTTCAGCATTGGTGAAATTTCTGTAGCGCGCGCGCAGAATCTCATCAAAACAATTACTGCATTCAAATATCTGATGGAGGTGAATGATGTGCAGGGCTATAAAGCATGCGCTACCGCAGCTATCCGCGAAGCGCGAAACGGAAAAGAGATTGTGCAGGAGCTATTTGAGAAAACAGGAATTGAAGTTGAGATTGCCACCGGGCAGCGTGAGGCTTCAATCATTTATTCAAACCATGTCGAAGAGCAACTCGACATGGATAAAACCTACTTATACATTGACATCGGTGGCGGCAGCACGGAGCTTTCTTTGTTCCATAAAAAAGAAATTATCGCTTCGCAATCATTTGCCATCGGCACTATCAGGATGATAAACAAGCGGATAAAAGAATCAGACTGGGAGGCGATGAAAAAATTCGTGAAAAACCTTGCTGAAAAATATACACCGATTTATGGCATTGGCACCGGAGGCAACATCAACAAGTTGTATAAACTCTACGGCAACAACAAAGACCACTCGCTTACCCGCAAAGCGATAAAAGAAGCTTACGCTCACATCTCTGAATATTCATTTGCCGATAGGGTAGTGAAGCTCGGTTTAAAACCCGACCGCGCAGATGTAATCATTCCCGCATCGGAGATTGTGCTTGCAATTTCAAAATGGGCGGAGATGGATAAAATCTTTGTCCCGAAAATCGGCTTGTCTGACGGGTTGATTCATGAACTTTACGAAGAACTCTACACCAAGAAGATCACCGAGATTTATTATGATGAGGAGTAGTTGGTGATTAGTTGATAGCTCTTAGTTGTCAGGAATAAGGAAAGGTTCCTTTGCCACATGTCATCGCCAGTCCATTATTTTTTTTAATTCCGTGATATGTGCAAGATGATGCTTGCCGTGCCAGACGTAAATGGAAAGCACAACATCAAGCGGAAATTCCTTTTTGCTTTCAGGATGAAAGAAAGTTCGCTGCCATTGCTCCGGGGTGATGTTGTGCAGTGTTTGCACCCAGCGCTTGTGCAGCGATTCCAATAAGTCAAGTGACGTTGCTATCGGGGCGGTTTTTCCATCGGGCAACTCTGCCCAGCGTTCTTCCATGTACGGCTTTATTGTAGGATTGTCTTCTGTGAGCGCAAGTTTGAAACGGATGTAGCTGTTCAAATGGCTGTCGGGTAAATGATGCGCTACCTGCCGCACCGTCCATCCTTCGGGGCGATAAGGCGTGTCAAGTTGCGCGTCATTCAGCGATTCAACGGCTGTTCGCACTTGCGCAGGAAGCATTTCAATTTCCGTAATCCATTGTGTGATGTCGTGAGTAGTAATCGTTGTCGGTCGTGAAAATTTGCCGATGGGATATTTAAGTTGGTCGAGGTTCATCAACCCCAAAATACAATTTTACAGCGGTGTGAGAAAACAATCTTTTTCAGTACCGTTTACAAGACTTAGGAGACGAATTCTATTTTAGAAGCAAACTATCCTGTTCTATTATTTCTATTATTTCCAGTGTAAGATATTCTGAAAATGCGCGTTAGCCGTAGTCCGTCATGTGGACATAATCCCACCAAACAAATCCATTTTCAACGCAACTATCCATGTATGATTGCGCGAATACTGTTTTTACATTAAACCTGTTGCCTGCAACTTTCATGATGCGATGTTTCGTTTCCTGAAAATTGTCGGGATAATCATTTGGCTCGGCAATCAGCAGTGTTTTAATTCCCCTTGATTGGTTGAACTCAAGAAATCTGCGCTTGTTCTCTTGAAAGAGAAGCGTATCCGAATCATTGGTGGACAAATTAATAACGGTGAGTAGGGGATTGTGTTCGCGCCATTCACATGCGTAGCAATCGTAAGCCATGCCGGAAGTGAAGCCGCAAACTCCTCCGTTAAGTATTGTAATGGAAGAGTCTTTAATGTGACTTCGCAGGTTTGATTCAATCCTTACCGGAAAAGCTTTCTCAGGTCGCGTCATTCCCGCTCCCCATGTTTGTGAAGATCCTATAAACAAAATCACAGGTTTGTGTTCATCCAACGGATGTTGGCGGCTTATCCGGTCGCAAACAACCTCAATATCATCATAGCCAACGTGTTTACCATGCCAGTCAATATTATTGGCATCTATCTCGTAACGGTCTGATAAAAAAAAGAAGTAAAACCAATAAGACACGGCAACTCCAATCAAGGCAGAAAGATGAATCACTTTAAGCAATGAGTGCATCGAGGGGTTTCGTAGGAAAAATAGACTTCCGCCAAACATCGCAATGAATAACAAAGACAATCGGTTCAAATGGAAAAGAGGCGTAAAATTTTCATGGATAATCCTGTTACCCTCTGCTTCGATTATAGTCAGGTCATCAATAAATACATCCTTATTTCCGCCTCTGAAGCCCAAGCGCCCCGATGGTTGTAGCTTGCAGAAAGTCCGCAAATAGGTTTTGCCGTTAATGCTCCGCGCTATTGAATCTGCGAAGCGCGTTGCAATTACTTCGTTCCAATTTTGTTTTCCGTGAGGAACATTCGCGTGAAAGACCTCTTTGTGTAAAAATTGTCCCTCCTTGTCAGCAATGAAGTAACTACTGGCGCTGTCTGTTTTATAGTTAAAATAGATTCCATAAGAAACCGAGTCAGACTTTTGAAGAATAAGTGAAAACGGGGCATTGAAAAGAGAGAGATAGCGAAAGGAAATCTTACCCGGATTTATCTCCTCGTTATACAACAACTCCTGGTATCCGAGCCATGCAGCGATATTGAGGCGGTTTTGCTCAATGCTGTTTTTGTAAACAAGCAGGCATACACCCCGTTCAGCCCTCTCAAATCAGCCTTCGCGCTTGCCCAATTGCCATTTTCTTCAAGTGTATAATTCTTGTAATTCAAAGCGGAATTGAGCACGAAGACAATTCCCAAAACAAGAAACAAATTGATTGCAATGGTTAATCGGACAGAAGAAAATAAGTTCATTGCTTACAAAACTAAAATAATTAGATAGGCTAAAGCCCTTCGTATGGTCATTCCGGTTACATTGGCTGAAGCTAACGGCAGTGAATTTGAGAGTAGCTTATTTTCATTGCCGTTCGATTTATCGAACTGTTATGAATCTTGCAAATTTTTGGCTTTAACAAAATGGCATATAAAGTCCTTGATTCAAGGTCATTTTTTCGTTGTGCTCTAAATGACGTTTTGATTGAGGGGATTGCTTTTCCGCACGAGCGGGATTTCTCCCTCACAATGACGATGCTATCTTAGAATTTCCTGTGCTTTCTCGAAAAACTTTTTCTTATCAATAGGCACCACGCCCACCTCAGCGCACACCACGCCACCTGCGATGTTGGCGAGCTTGCTTAGTATGATATAATCAATGCCCGCAGCGAGGCACAGCGCGGCAACGCTAATAACAGTATCGCCCGCGCCCGATACATCGGCAACACTCTTGGTAGTGGTGGGGATGATTTGCGCGTCTTTATGATTGCTCGCAAACACGCCCTTTTCCGAAAGTGTGAGCAGCGTGAATTGGTGTTGCAATTTCTTGTGCAGCAGTTGCGTAACGCTGTTCAGCGAGGCAATGTTTGCGGCATCAATGGTGGTTTCGAGCGCATCCGACAGTTCGCGCAGGTTGGGCTTAAAGAGCGTGACCTCGCGATACTCAAAGAAGTTGCGCTTCTTGGGGTCAACGGCAACAGGAATCTTTTTCTTTTTGCACAGGGCGATGGTGTCGGTAATCACCTTTTTCGTGAGTGTGCCTTTGTTGTAATCCTGAAAAATAACTACGTGATATTTCCCTGTGTGAATCTCTTTTTGAATGCTGTTCAGGAGTTCACTTTCATCACCGGCAGAGAGGTCGGCTTCCGTTTCGATGTCGAAGCGCAGCATCTGGCTGTTCTTACTAAGAATACGCGTCTTCTCCGTGGTAACTCTGCTTGTGGCGACCACGGAAGCGCTGTTCAGCTTATTCTTCTTGAGCAGTTGCAACAGCTTTTTGCCTGCGGCATCTTTTCCAATCACGGAACAAATCGTTACTCCCGCGCCAAGGCTTTTGAGATTGAGCGCTACATTAGCAGCGCCCCCCAATCTGCTTTCAGCATCGTTGATATTTACAATCGGCACAGGCGCTTCAGGCGACATGCGGCTTACGTTACCATATAAATACGTATCGAGCATCACATCACCAATCACAAGCGCATTGATGCTTGTGAAGCGTTTGAAGATTTCGGGGAGGTTAGGGGACTTCAATTGACGGAAATGAATATGGAGGAAAGTGAAAGTTTAACCATAGATAGATATTGTCTCAATTACATTCTACTAAGACCTTTATAGTTGCATCTGGTTCGCCTAATTGTTGCGCAATTGCCCAATCTTCACATGCGCCCTTTTTATTGCCTGATAATTTCTTTAACTCTCCTCTCAAGAAATAGGCATATCCCGCTTTGGGATTAATTTCTATTGCTCTTTCAACATCTATGAGCGCGTTTTTATAGTCGTCCTTCATGTACTTGAGATAACTCATTTGAAGAATAGCTTCCCATTTTTTCGGATTTAATACAGCAGTTTTTTGCATGTCCAATAATGCGGAGTCCAAGTTATTCAAACTCTGATAAAAAACGCCTCGATTAAAGTAGAACTCTGAATTATATCTATCCTTCTCAATTGCAATGTTAATATTAGCTATTGCATCAAGATAATTTCCTGCTTTATAACTTTCAACTGCTTGTTTATTGTAAAACTGCGCACTGGAGCTATCAATAAGCAAGTTTTGGATGGAACTATCTTGAATTAGTTTAGAGATTACTTCCTTAATTTCTTTTTCACTGATTTTATTCTGATCATCATGCTGTAAATTACAAGCAGCAAAAATGGTTAATACCAAAAAGTAGGCAGAGTTTAAAGTGTAATTAATATTCTTTAAAGCAGGCAACTTAATTGGAAATTGTAAGAAGTGCAAGGTGAGCTAAACATTAACTCAACTGCGCAAGCGCATTCTTAATATTCTGCACTGCCTTTCTGATAGTATCTTCCGAGCAGGCATACGACAAGCGAATGCAATTATCATCGCCAAATGATTTTCCGCCCACAGTGGAAATATTGCCTACTTTCAGCAGGAACATCGCCATGTCATCAGAGTCTTTTATCAAATCGCCATCATAAGTTTTTCCGAAGTAAACGCTCACATCTGGAAACGCATAAAACGCTCCCGGTGGCACGTTCACACGGAAACCAGGCACTTCTTTCAGCAGGCTGATAATAAGGTCGCGCCTCTTGCGGAAGGCATCACGCATCTTGAAAGTAGGAGTGAGGTCGCTGCTTATTGCCACTTCACCGGCTTTCTGCGCAACGGAACAAGTGCCGGAAGTAAATTGTCCCTGCATCTTATCACAGGCTTTCGCAACCCACAGCGGAGCAGCAATGTAGCCTAATCTCCAACCCGTCATCGCGAAGCCTTTTGAAAAGCCGTTCACCACAACAACCTGTTCTTTAATCGCATCAAACTGCGCGATGCTTTCGTGCTTGCCGCTGTACGTGATGTATTCATAAATCTCATCACTCACTACAAACACATTCGGATGCTTTTCCAACACCTTCGCATACGATTCCAAATCGCTCTTTGAGAAAACCGCTCCCGAAGGATTGCAGGGAGAGCTATAAATAATCATGCGCGTTTTCGGAGTAATCGCTTTTTCTAATTGCGCAGCAGTGAATTTAAAATCCGTTTCCACGCTCGTGGGAATGTTCACCATCGTAGCATCAGCCAATTGTACCATCGCAGCATAGCTTACCCAAAACGGAGAAGGCACAATCACTTCATCCCCCGGATTTACCATCGAGAGCACTACATTAATTAACGACTGTTTTGCTCCGGTTGAAACAACGATTTGTTCGGGCGTGTAAGTTAAGCCATTATCGCGCTTCAGTTTCTCGCAAATCGCCTTGCGCAGTTCCAGATAACCTGGTACAGGTGAGTAATGCGTATAGCCTTCGTTAATCGCTTTGATGCCCGCCTGCTTGATATGCTCAGGCGTGTCGAAGTCAGGCTCGCCAAGACTGAGATTAATAATGTCTTTGCCTTTGGCTTTCAGCTCCCTGCCTAATTGCGCCATTTTAATGGTCGCTGATTCGCTCATTTTGCTGATACGTTCTGATAAAATTTCCATTTAAATAAGTATTTTGCGGTCGAAGTTAACAATGTTTAAAGTTATCCGTATGAATCTTTTAACACACCCACTCTACTATCCAGGGGGGATTTACGTTAAAAAGAAATCATGGCACTGGGTAAAATAACCACAACTCTGTTCGCGCTTGCGGGCGCAGCCGCAATTTTGTATTTTTCATACAGCGCGAAAAACACTCTGTCATTTAATGAACAACTGCCACCGCCTGAAAGTCAAGCGACTATCGTGGCGGCTCCGGTGAACATGCAGTTCGGGCTGATTGCCGATGATTATGACGTTGCGCGTCATAAAATAAAGTCGGGACAATATTTCGGAGATATTCTCGGCAGCCAGGGCTTAGACCAGCGCTACCTGCACAATCTTTCCGTGAAGTATAAAGAGGTGTTTGATGTGAAGCGCCTGAAAGCAGGAAGGCACTACAACTTGTTTTCATCGAAGGATAGTGGAAAGCCTTTCTATTTCGTGTATGAGTTAGATGACGTTGATTATGTCGTTTATGACTTCACCCGCGACAGCGTATACATGGAATCGAAAGAAGTAACCTTTGAAAGAAAAACAGCAAGCGGCACGATTCAATCATCACTTTATCAATCTTTTGCTGATAATAACATTGACCCGCAAGTAGGGATGGAACTTGCCGATATTTTCGGCTGGGTAGTTGATTTCTATCGCCTGCAAAAGGGCGACAACTTCAAAGTAATTTATGAGCAGCGCTTAGTAGAAGGAAAGCCTGCCGGAGTAAACCGCGTGTTTGATGCCGTATTCAATCATGCCGGAAACGATTTCTATGCTTTCTATTACAATCCTGATGCGGATACTTACGGAGAATATTTTGACGAGAATGCACACAGCCTGCGTAAGGCATTCTTAAAAGCTCCTTTGAAATTCAGCAGAATATCTTCCAAGTATTCAAAGAATAGACTGCATCCCGTTTTGAAAACCTACCGCCCGCATCTTGGCGTTGATTATGCCGCACCAACCGGCACACCTATCCTTTCAGTTGGAGAAGGAATTGTGACAGAATCGCAATACTCAAAGAACAATGGTAACTACGTAAAGGTGCGCCACAACAGCACCTATTCAACGCAATATCTGCACATGTCAAAATTTGCAACCGGCATGAAGCCCGGAACAAAAGTTTCGCAAGGACAGGTGATTGGCTACGTGGGCAGCACCGGATTGGCAACAGGTCCGCATGTGTGCTTCCGCTTTTGGAAGAATGGCGTGCAGGTTGACCCGCTCAAAGTAGCGATTCCACCGTCAGAGCCGGTTTCCTCAAAGTATATCGAAGATTACAATCGCAGAGTAGCGCGGGCGAAAGATGAGTTGGGTAAAATTTGAGTTTACTGGCAATACCGCTGCGCCATTTCACTTGCTCCTCCATTTCCTAATTCAACAGCGCGTTTCCAATCGCTGCAAGCGCCTGATTTATCGCCCGATTTGTATTTGGACATCCCTCTGAAATTGTACGCATCAGAATAATCAGGATTCAATTCAATGCTCTTGCTGAAATCATTGATGGCGCTTTGAAAATCGCCTGAGTTGTGTTTTGCATAGCCGCTTTCATAGTAAGATTTGTAGCTGCCGTCTTCTAATAAAGCATCCTTAACTTCAGAAGTTGTTTTCATCACAGCTTCTTTCTTATCAGCGGGCAATTCTTTTGCCTGCACGGGCTTGCCTTTCAATTCATCCAATGTTGCGGGTTTCTTTTCTGTGGTTGTTTTTGCAGCGGGAGCAACTTTAGTTTCAGGCGCAGTTTTCTTATTGCATCCCGCAAATGAAACAGCAGTAACAAGCATGAGGAGGATTATACTTTTCATGGAATAATTTTAATGAGCATCAAAAATAAGGCGAAATCAACGCACCCATTTCACCTTTTCCTGAATGGGGTGTCTTTTTCCTTCCGTCCATTTCAACGGAAAGCCGATGTAGAGGAAACCTAAGAGTTTATCCGCGCTTTCTAATCCGAAGAAGGTCTTTGCCTCCTCATCATAAGTTACCCCGCCTGTTGTCCAATAGCCTGACACATTGTGCGCAGCCGCTGTGAGCAGCATGTTTTGCACGGCACACGCGGTTGCTTCAATTTCTTCCACCTCCGGAATTTTCCCGCTTTTCTGTCTTTTCATCCCGACAGCAATTACATGCGATGCAAGCAATGGGCGTTGCAACAACTTGTCATATTTCGGTTGCTTGAAATCAGCGATAGGTGTCAACTTGCGATAAAGATCAGCCTGAAACAAACCGAGTTGATTTAATCCATTGCCGGAAAAGACTACAAACCGCCAAGGCTCAGTAAGTCCATGATTGGGCGCCCAGTTTCCATTCTCCAGCATTTCTTCAATGAGGGAGTCATCCACTTTTTTTGTGGGATCAAACTGTTCGGGAGGAATGCTTCTGCGATGCCTGATGAGGCGGCTTAATTCGCTGGCGTTGAATTGCACAAAGAGATTTATTTCAGGTCGTTCTTCGTCAGTTTTTCCATCAGTCTTTTCACTTCGGCTTCATCTCCTTTTTTCTTTGCGTCAACCAATTCTTTTAGGAGGGCTTGCTCTCCTGCCACATCTCTTATCACACGGTTTACTTGCCCCTGAATGAGGCGCACTTTCTGATTATCGCCATACCACCATTCCTGCACAGAGATTTTTGGATCTGATTTGAGGGTGTCAATTTTAGTTGGTTCGCCCAACAAAGTAATTACCGTGTCGGCTTTCATTCCCATTTGCAAGGTCTCAATACCGGCAGTTGATTTGGTTTCTTCAACGGGTACGGCAGTTGAGTCAGGTTGTGCGCTGGTTGAGTCAGCGGCAGTTGCAGTTGTTTCTGCATTCTGTGTTCCTTGCGAACAGGACCAAAGCAGCGAAGCAATAAAAAAGAGGCAGGCGAAGTTTTTCATACGTGTTATTTTTTGCGCAAATTTAAAAGGATTATCGGGAAAGACCATTAATGATGCAGCACATCATTCAGCCAATAACGAAAGGCGATGCTTACAACAATTCCCAACCCTGCGCCCGCAATCACTTCGGTGGGTGAATGTCCGAGCAGTTCTTTCAGCTTGCCCTTGTTCATCTCAGGATGGTTTTGAAATAAATTCTGAATGATTTGATTCAATACAACTGCCTGCCTGCTTGCTGCTCTGCGCACGCCTGCCGCGTCATACATCACGATGGTTGCAAAACAAGCGGCAATGGCAAACGAAGATGAACTGAATCCTTCTATCAGCCCGACCGATGTTGCCAGTCCCACAACAGTTGAACTGTGGCTTGAAGGCATTCCTCCGGTAGAGAAGAGAATGGAGAGGTTGAATTTCTTTTTTCTGAAAGCAACGATTGCGGTTTTTATCCACTGTGCTATAAGGTTGGAAATTCCTGCTGCAAGCAACGCTTCATAGCCGTTGCCTTCGACAGAGCGCAGAAATTGAAAAAAGTATTCTTTCATGCCGCCCAATTTCAGGGAAGTTTTTTCAATGCAGTTGTCACGTTGTTTTCAATCCGCTGCATTACATTTTCATACGAAGCGGGCTGAAACTTTTTCCCCATTAATGTTTCATAGAGTTCAATATAACGGCTGCTGATGGTTTCTACAAAAGCATCTGTGAGTTCGGGCATCACTTGTCCTTCCAAGCCCTGAAAGTTGTTGGCGATAAGCCATTCGCGCACAAACTCCTTTGAGAGTTGCTTTTGCTTTTCACTACGCGCTTGTCTTTCTGCATATCCTTCTGCATAAAAATAGCGTGATGAATCAGGCGTGTGGATTTCATCAATCAGGCAAATCATTCCGTTATGCTTTCCGAATTCATATTTTGTATCAACGAGAATCAAGCCGCGCTCTGCCGCCATCTCGGTGCCGCGCTTGAACAGGTCGCGGGTGTAGCGTTCCAGTGTTTCCCATTCTTTTTCGGTTACGATGCCGCGATTCAGAATTTCTTCTTTTGAAATGTCTTCATCATGCCCTTCATCGGCTTTTGTTGCGGGCGTGATAATAGGCTGGGGGAGTGGGTCGCTTTCTTTCAACCCTTCGGGCAATGTGACTCCGCAAAGTTCACGCTTTCCACTTTTGTAAACGCGCCATGCATGACCGGAGAGATAACCGCGAATCACCATTTCGATTTTAATCGGCTCACAATTTTTACCAATCGCCACCTGCGGGTCGGGTGATTCGATGAACCAATTTGGGCAGATGTCAATGCAGGCTTTTAAAAATTTAGTGGCAACCTGATTCAGCACTTGACCTTTGTGCGGAATTGGTTTTGGCAAAATGACATCAAATGCGGAAATGCGGTCGCTCGCCACCATTACTAAATAACGGTCGTCAATGTTATATACATCGCGTACTTTTCCGTGATATACGCTTTTCTGATTCGGAAAATTGAAGTCGGTTTGGGTGATTGCAGCAGGCATAGATGCGGTTTGGCTCATGGAAATAATTTTCGGAGGCAAGTTACAAATTCCCTTCGTGTCATTGCGGCTTTATGCCGCAATCCGCTGATAAAATTAGAATAGGGGATGCTGCCGGTCCGCCTCAGGTGGATCCGGCAGCCCACTTTTTTTACGAATGGGATTCCGGCATAAAGCCGCAATTACAGGTACGCACTTTACGATCTGCCGCAATTCCCGCAATTTCGCTGAATGGCATTTCTGAAAGGCTATGGCATTGGATTGGCAATGGTGATTTTTATCGGTCCTGTGTTTTTTACCGTTCTAAAAAGCACGTTGAAATATGGCATTGCCGGTGGAATGACGGTTGCGGCAGGGATAATTGCGAGCGATTTGCTGTGCGTGGTATTATGTTCATTTGGCGCAATTCCATTTTTTAAAAATCCGGAGAATCAGCTTGGATTGGCGATAGCGGGCTGTTTCATCTTATTCGGTTTGGGATTAAAATACTTGTTGTTTCCAAAAGTGAATACCGAATCGGGTGAGTTGCCCCGCGCGGCAGATTACACCGCATTCTTTGCAAAAGGCTTTCTCGTAAATTTTGTGAATCCATTTGTCTTTTTAGTGTGGGTTGGGGTAATCGGTGTTGCGCGCGCAGAATATGGAGTCACGCTGAATTTGTTCTTATTTCTATCAGCGGTTTTGCTCGGAATTTTCACCACCGATATACTCAAAGTGATTTTTGCGCATCGGCTCAAAGCATTCATTCGCCCTGACTCTCTGAAAAACATTTACAGAGTTATCGGTATCGTGCTGATAGCATTCGGCATTCGCATGATGTGGTATGCGCAGACGTTTTTCTAAACATCTGGATTAGGGCAACGCATTAAAATTGTAAGCTGTTTTTTCATTGCCGTTGGCTTCAGCCAACGGAATAAGGATACAAAGAGAACGGGCTTTAGCCAAATTCTACTTGATTTTGGCTAAAGCCCTCTTGCTTCAACATTTATATCCGTTGGCTGAAGCCAACGGCAATGGAAATCCTTGAGTATCAATAAGATTTTAATGCGCGGATGCCATGGCATCTGAATTCCCTTCCCTTTTCTTTTATCCTTTTCTGAACAGCGCCAAAATCACCGCAGCCGCAACGGACGCATTCAGCGATTCCGCTTTTCCGAAGCGCGGGATGCTGATTTTCTTGTGCGCCAATTGCGCTAACTCGTCTGAGATTCCTTTCGACTCGTTTCCAATCAGCACGATTGCGTCTTTCAGAAGTTTTTGATTGAAAATATTTTCACCTTCAAGTGTTGCCGCATAAACGGGCAGGGGTGATTTTTCAAAAAGCGAGGATAGCTCTGTGGTATAAATTTTTATTCGCGCCAGCGAACCCATTGTAGCCTGCACCACTTTTGAATTGTAAGCATCCACGCAATCTTCAGAACAGATGATGCTGTCAACGCCAAACCAATCAGCAGTGCGGATGATGGTGCCGAGATTACCAGGGTCCTGAATGTTTTCTAAGGCAAGGTGCAACCCTTTGACAAGGAGCGATTCCATCGCTTTAAGCGATGGAATCGCTTGCATTTTTGCAAGCGCAACAACTTTATTAGGTGTGGTAAGTGAAGAAATCTGCTCCAACTCGCGGGTTGTTACTTCAACAGCCGTGAGTTTTTTCTTGCGAAGCAGCGTCTGATTTTCTGTTATCCATTCTTCAGTGGCATACATGTTGTCAAGAGGATAATCGCTTTGCAGATACTCCTGCATCATTTTCTCACCCTCAATCACATACACATAATGCGTGTGTCTAAGTTTCTTCTGCTGCAACGATTGGATGTATTTAATTTGCGCTTTGCTTAACATGAGCGGACGTTTCAAGGCAATATTCCTCATCTTTTTTTTAATTCCAACACTATTTCTCAATTCCGGCTGCTTTAATACCCGTTTTTTAAAAGACGATCAAGCTTTATTCAAAGCGAATAAAGTAGAAATTGAAACGAAAGAAGAAATCAAACAACTCGGTGATTTTAAACGGGAACTTGCCGGCATCTCGCAGTTGCAGCCCAATAAAAAATTTATCGGACTTGCTAAAATCAGGCTGTGGTTTTTTAATATCTCCACGCGCAGAAAGCAAAATAAATTCAGGGACTGGCTGCGCAACAAAGCCGGAGAAGCGCCCGTGCTGTATGATTCACTGCTGGCTGAAAAATCGCTTGTGCTGCTGAATAATTATTTAGTAAACAAAGGCTACTTCTATTCAGAGGTTTCTTATGCGGTAGTCATTAAAAAGAAAAAGGCAACGCTCACTTACAAGGTTATCACAAACGATTTATACCGCATCCGAAAAGTAGTTTTCCCTAATGACACCAGCCGCATCACCAGCCTGATTAACGCCCAAAAAAAAGAAACATACTTATCTTCCGGATCGCCATTTGATGTTGCAGAAATGAAAAAAGAGCGCGAGCGTATTTCGGATGTGCTGCGCGACAACGGCTATTATTTCTTCAACCGCGAATACGTGTATTTTGACCTCGACAGCAGCATGGGCAATCAGGAGCTTGACCTGTTCGTGAAAATCAACCCGCCCACTGATTCCTCCCAGCATCAAGTGTATCATATTGACCAAATCTATGTCATCACCGATTACTCAACGGATAAATCGAAACTTGGCGCCACGCGCGATACGGTGGATGTGCGTGAATTTCATTTTCTCAGCGAGAAGCTGCGCTATCGCCCGCGCATTCTGATTTCGGCAATCCACTTTGGGCGCGATACGCTCTACCGCAAAATATATCACACGCAAACCATCGGGCATCTTTCAAACCTGGGCGTGTTTAAATATATCACGCTGCGCTATGTGGATAAAAAAATCAACGACAAAAATTATCTGGATTGCTACGTCAGTCTTTCGCCTGCAAAGAAGCAGCAGGTGTCCATCGCATTTGAAGCGAACAACAACACCGACTTCAACCTTGGCACTTCACTCACGCTTTCTTACGGCAATAAAAATATTTTCAGAGGCACGGAGTTGTTCCGCTTCAGCGTGTCCGGTGGTTTTGAATCAAATCTTGAAAAGGGTGAAAAGTTTTTTAACACCGTTGACCTGCTTTTCAAATTCGATTTATATTTCAACAAATTCCTGCTGCCGATAGGGGTGAAGAAAGTCTCGAAGAATGCCTATCCGAAATCACGTCTTTCGTTCAGAAACGAGTTTCTGCGCAGAATAGATTACTACAGCACCAACACCACTACGTTCGCATTTGGCTATGAGTGGCGGAAGAAAACCACCAAGCGGTTTATTTTCAACCCGCTTGCAATCAACCTCATTAGGAATATCGAAACCACGCAGAATTTTCTCGACATCGTAAACA
Organism: Chitinophagales bacterium; assembly: GCA_034440455.1. Lineage (GTDB taxonomy): Bacteria > Bacteroidota > Bacteroidia > Chitinophagales > CAIOSU01 > JAWXCB01. The sequence continues at coordinate 22,296 of JAWXCB010000078.1, read as the reverse complement.
GCAGCCCTTCGCTGCGCAACAGTTTCACGCAGCAACTCATTCTTGGAATGGACTTCAACTACATCTGGTCAAACCAACCGATTCACCGCGGGCGCGCTTACTATTATTATTCCGGCAAAATCAACACATCGGGCAACGCGCTTCATTTAGGCTACTGGCTGGCGCATCTCAATGACGGAAAACAACCGCCCTATCAAATTGTTAACATAGAATATTCGCAGTTTTTTCTGATTGACTCCGAACTCAAAATTATTTTCAAATTAATAAGAAAACGCAGCTTGTCACGCGCATCTTTGGCGGCATCGGCAAGCCTTATGGCAATTCACAGTCGCTCGCGTATATCAAACAATTTTTCTCAGGCGGGGCAAACAGCGTGAGGGGATGGCGTATCCGCGCAATAGGTCCCGGTTCTTACAATTTTGAATTGTCGGATGTGTATGAAGAAGATAATTTTTTCTTTGACCAAACCGGTGAAATCAAGCTGGAGGCAAACGCGGAGTATCGTTTTGACATCTATAAATTTTTCAAGGGCGCGCTCTTTCTCGACATGGGCAACATCTGGATTATCAAGGCGGACACGGCTCGCCCCGGTGCAAACATTGACATCGGCAACTTCTGGACAGATATTGCAATCGGCACAGGCTTCGGAGTGCGCCTTGATTTCGGCTATTTTGTGTTGCGCTTCGACACCGGTATAAAAGTGCGCGAGCCTGCAAACGGCAAAGCAACCTGGCCCATCTGGGGCTACAAAAAACCGGAGGGAGGCGACCCGTGGAGGCGCGAAAACATGCGCTTCAATCTTGCAATCGGCTATCCGTTTTAAAGACACTGACGCAAAGTGCTTCCATGAATGTGAGAAATTGACTCGCGCCTGAATCGTATGACCCGCATGTATAGTGGTGTGAGAGCCTCACCCCGTCACCGACAGGTGGCGGGGCGGGCTACTCGATTAGGGGCTGGCGTTCTTGTCCATCGTGCTTGTAAACCATTGTCGTTGTTGAGTTGTCGTGTCATTGTGTGTCGGCTGTGCGTTGAGTTTTTTATTTTTTTTGAAGCGTTGGAAATTTTTTAAAAACAATTTTTCTTTTGGATCGGCTTTGCAAGCTCTATTAAAAACTTTGGTCGTGTGTTGGCTTGTGTGGTTTTTAATTGTGCTTGCAAATTGCGTCAAAGATTTATTGGTGGCTGTTTACCTTGTTGTGTCCACAATGTGTCGAATATAAATTCCTTATACCGCCTTTCAAAATCTTTATCTGTCGAGAACTTTTTAAATATTTCGGTCTGTGTAAATAAATACTGTTGCATCAATTCTTCCACTTTTTTTGTCGGAAGATATTTTTGCGTTTTGCTTGTCAGGCGATGTATTTATTGCATCCATTATTTTGCCTTCAGCCTTCATATCCGCAGGAATTTGTTGCGTTAATATCTCATTCACTTTGTCTTTGTCAGTCCAGTCAATGTCACCAAAACGCTGATTAAAAGCGTTCAGAATATTTTCTAATGTGTCTAACTCTGGTTCCGATTTACCACCACCAACGCCTACAGGAATAGGAGTTACATAACTTTCTTCTGCTGCCAATAAAATCGTTTCTGTCCCTTGTTTAGCAGGTCTGTAACTATCCATATCAATTGATTCAATGATACCTTGTGCAAGGTCTTCATTTTCGTCAATGATTAGTTTAGGCAATAAGTATTTCAGATACCACCAAAGTTGTTCCCAATACAAATTATTAAAGTCAAGCAGTTTGGCTAAGTAACTGTAAGTTCTTAAAAACGATTTTACCTTGATTTTAAAATCAATTTGTTTGTCAATGTTTAAATTAAATTTGAATATGTGAGCTGCTGAATCAATTATCGGGTCAAGTATGGTTCTGTCTGCGTTACCTGAATACTTTTCAAAAAAGTCTTTTAACACTTCTTCGTTGTAAAGGAATACTTAGCTTTTATTGCACCATTTTCGTAAAGCTCTTCAACGATTCCGTCACACCTTCCGTTTTTAAATGTTTGTTTAGACTTTAATTTACCATTCATGTAATATTCCTTTCTTGTCCCATTCAGTTTGCCATCATGGTATCTTTTTTCCCACATAATATTTCCAGTAGGATAATACTCATACTCAACCTTCCCCTTGATACATGAGGAGAACGAGAATACTATTATACAAAACAGTAAATGATCTTTCACTGATTTTCATTGCTAATATTAATCTGAACGGCTCTGTCTGGTGCACTTTGTTGCGGACCTGTAGGTTAGTGAATTGGGGATTTGCAGCCCCATTCCCGCCAACTGTAGCACGATTTCCTAATCTGAAATTTACATTTCCAGTTTGCGCTTGTATCTGAGATTCTATAAATAATAAGGTTGATTGGGCCCTATCAAAAGAAAGTGGAACATTTCCAGTTTGTCCAATAGTAGTATTAACCTGAGGTCCAAGGTTTCCATAAATAGTTCTATAGTTTGGCGCAGGATACACATCGGTTTGCCCTGTTATGTTAATTGTAGAATTAGGGAAGTTAGATAACAAAGTCGCTACAATATCAATTTGATTTCTAAAAGTTTGATTAGTATTATAAGCATTTTGAACATCAGCAAACGTTCCTTAGGCAGTAGGAAAATTCGCCTGAGTGTTCATAGGAAAAAATATGCTCTGAGTCGTTCTACTCGCTCCTGCTAAATCCGAATCGGCCCATGGAGTCGCTCTCATATTTTGTGCAATAGTACTGTCAAAACCTAATGTTCCATAATTGGGATCATTTGCAGATGCTGGAGTAATTATGCCCGCATTGAATTGAAAAGAGATCCAATTTGTCTTTAACGTGTTATTGCCTATCATAACTTCTGGATTATTGTTGGAAAGTGTAGCTGGCGAAAACGTGGCTAAAGTTGCTTGATTCAAATTAATTTGATTAACTATGACTCCTGTCTTAATTGATTGACCATTAGCATCAATAGCTTTTCTGCTATTCAATAACGCGCCTGTCTGGTTAAAAAACATAATTCCGTTATAAGAGTACTCAACTCTACCAAATTCTTCCGCCCCATCCAAGTCAATATATCTAATGGGTTTATTCCCTGCATATTGGTAAGGAGTATAAAAGTCATATTTAGCTGACAATGGATCCCCCGGTTATCGCAAGAGTTCCGAAGAGGCTCTTGTGATTTAAGATAGAGCGAAGTCTTTTGACTTCGTAGTCTGTCTCATCTTACTCTGCTAACCGCCCACCTGCTGCACCAGCAATTTTATCTGGCTATCCCACAGCAGTTTTTCATCTTTCATATCACGCTCCGGAGCGAAATCAGTGACGGTAAGAATCGTATCGCCCGTGATTTCACTTTTTGAAATGCGGAATTCAAAATACTCATCTTCATCACTGTCATCCCATTTGTAGCGGATATACACATCTTCGCTGGAGTCAATGATTGTTGCTGATTCCACATAGCCTTCCCATTCAAAATCACACTGATGCCCATTGATGTCCACGCTGTCAGCAAACCATTGCGCTAACCCCGATGGTGTGGTAAGAAATTCATAGAGAATAGTAGGCGAAGAGCGGATGGTGTATTCTATTTGATAAACAAGATTGCCGCTCTTTGAACGTGTAACACGTGGTTTGTAAGAGATAGCCTGTTTCACTTCCTCCAGCGCCATGCTCAACTGAGTAGGGGAGCCTTTCGGCTTTTCAACCGGGGGCACAAAAGCTGGTCGCTTATGTGGCGGAATGAAACCGGAACTTGCCCTTGCCGCTAATGCTTCCTGCTTTTGCTTTTCTTTTTGCTCCTTTTTCGACAGAGGCTTCGCAGGAACAACGGGCTTGGCTTTCACCATTTCTTCCTTTTTAACAACAGGGTTCACTGCCTTCGCTTTTTCAACACTCTGTTTTTTAGCAGTTGGTTTCATAATCTTCTTCGCAGTTTCCTTTTTTGGAGAAACCTTATTCGCGGCAACTTTCTTTGTTGCGGGCGCTTTTTTCACTGCTGTTTTCACCTTGGGCTTTTGCTTTGGTGTTTTCTTTTCTTTCTTTTTTTCCATACCGGGGGAATATTAGTCAACTTTTTCGTTATCGTCCGCAATTAAAAAGAAATTTTACTTATTTCAAAATTTACGGCTTAAATTCGTTCAACTACCTTCGAAAAAGTATGCACATTACCCCCGCATCACATCTCGGAAGAAAACTTCTGGCTTTTTCGTTGACTCTGGCCCCCGCTTCCGATACCTTGAACGCAAGATTTAGAAACCCCGTTTATTTTCATTTTTCCTCCATAAATCCAACCATTTCCTAACTACAAAAAACATTATCAGGCATGAGGCAGCTAAAAATCACGAAATCAATCACCAACCGTGAAAGCCAGTCATTAGAGAAGTATTTGCAGGAAATAGGTAAAGTTGACTTGCTGGCGTCTGAAGAAGAAGTGGATTTAGCCAAACGGATTAAGCAAGGCGATCAGGAAGCGTTGGAAAAACTCACGAAAGCCAACCTGCGTTTCGTGGTGTCAGTGGCGAAGCAGTATCAGAGCCAGGGGTTGTCGTTGAGCGATTTGATTAATGAAGGGAACTTAGGACTTATTAAAGCCGCCCAGCGTTTTGACGAAACAAGGGGTTTTAAATTCATTTCGTATGCCGTGTGGTGGATTCGCCAGTCTATCCTTCAGGCGTTGGCGGAACAATCGAGAATCGTACGGCTGCCTTTAAATAAAGTAGGCTCGCTCAACAAAATCAACAAAGCATTTTCTTCTTTAGAGCAGGAATATGAACGCGAGCCTTCTCCCGAAGAGCTTGCCGATTTGTTGCATATCGGATGCGAAGAAGTGCGCACTACATTGGGAGTTGCCGCCCGCCATATTTCCATGGATGCCCCCTTCGTTGAAGGAGAGCATAATTCGCTGCTTGATGTGCTGCAAAATGAAAATTGTGAAAATACAGACACGCAATTGGTTTATAAAGAATCCCTGCGACAGGAAATTGAACGCTCGCTTTCTACGCTCTCCGACAGGCAACGCGAGGTGGTGAAATACTACTTTGGCATTGGCTGCGACCACAGCCTTTCGCTTGAAGATATTGGCGATAAATTTGAATTGACCCGCGAACGGGTGCGGCAAATAAAAGATAAAGCCATAAACAGGTTGCGCTCTACCTCAAGAAACATGCTTCTGAAAGGGTATTTGGGCGCGTAAGGTTTTCCAACCGCAAAGAATAAAAAAAGTTCTGAGAGAAATGTTCAGTGCTTTTGTCTGTCTGACAAATGCAATTGTGCAATTTCCGTCTCCGTAAGTATCCTGTAACTTCCTGTTGCCGGACGAAAATAAACCGGATTTAAGTTGGCATAATCTGCTACATCGAAAACCGTGTAAAATATTTTTTCACTCTCCTTTTCATTTACTTTTGACACATCTCTGAGCACGGCAAATGACCTGCAACTGTCAGGCGATTGCGCGCTTGAAAGCATTGCAGACTCATACGGAATTCCCCATGTCATCATTTCTTTGTGCATCAGGAAAGACTCTATTGGAATTACAAATTTCCCCATGAATGTGGCAAGCGTTTTTTGAATATGAGTTAGCCTTTTGGAGTATTTATGATGCGTGTGGTAAATCGTATTTATGCGCAGAAAAAAAATTGTCGTGACTATGAGTAGGATATAACGCACCGGCAGAACCGGCAACAATTCAATTACGAAGGGGAAAAGCACAAATACTGCCAACGCTTGGTAGTAGCACTCAATGAATACTTTTTCTGAGTTGGGGTGTGTAACATTTACCAGCAGCAGATACCCAAGTGAAAAAGCCGACAGCCAGCCCAATTTCAGCCATTGTCTGTTCCATACATAAAAACCGATTACTCCAACAAGGATGATTGCATAGAGATACCAGTCATTTATGCAGTAATCCAGAAATTTTTCAAAGCTGGGCATCGACATATAATTGGGGAAAAAAGCGACAAAATTTTCTCTCAGGGAAAGCTGTTCCGCATCATAGGGCGCGACAGGCAGGAAAAAATATTTTACGCTTAAAATGATTGCCACGCAACACAATCCCCAAAGCGCTGTTTGGCTGAAAAACTTCTTGGCGTGAATAGCGGTGTAACCTAACACAAAGAGAACAGCAACCACCACCAAAGGATGCAGAAAAACAGTGATGATTATCAGCAACAGATAAAACAGCATCAAACTGAATTTGCGGATGCCCTTAAAATTTTCAAGAGGCAATGCCCCGATAATTCCCGCCAGCAAAATGCTGAAGGAAAAGCCTTGTTTGATTTCATTGGTTGCCCAATAAAATGTTTCTGTCACCATTAAAACACAAAAAAGCGCAAGAACCAGCGCAATTTCTTTTTGGCGGAAAAATTTGTGCAACAGCCAAAAAAAGAAAAGATTTTGCGCAACTAAAGCAACCGAATAAGTTAAAAGAACATATTTCAAAGGCAACTCCAGCAACACCGCTGCAAGCGGAAAAATTTGAATCAGCGCTGCCCCAAACCGGTCAAGTTGGTAGGCGACATTTTTTGAGTTAATGATTTCAAATATCTGAAAGGCAATATCCGCATAGCAGGCTCTTTCAAGGTAAAACAAAACGGAAAATAAGAGGAGCGCAAAGAAAGCCGCATAACCCAATGCAATAGGAGTAAAAAGCGCTTTTAAACGATGTGAAGTCAAGTGCTGCAAGTGGCGCAAAGCTAAATCAGTCTTTCCTAAAACCTATATTTTGTCGAAATTTGAGGGCTTTTATTAAAGCAGCAAAAGAACCCGAAAATTTATATAGTCATGTTTGAAAATTTAACCGAACGCATTGAAGGCGCCTTAAAGACACTTAAAGGCGAAAGCAAAATCACCGAAATCAACATTGCCGCGTCCGTCAAGGAAATCCGCAGAGCGCTGGTGGATGCTGACGTAAACTATAAAGTAGCCAAGGAATTTACTGACAAGATAAAAGACAAAGCGCTTGGTGAAAAGGTCTTCACAGCAGTTTCCCCCGGGCAATTGATGGTGAAGATTGTGAAGGACGAACTCACCGAACTCATGGGCGGTTCGGCTGTTGACATCAACCTTACCGGAACGCCATCTGTTGTTCTCGTTGCGGGTTTGCAGGGTTCAGGTAAAACAACTTTTTCCGCCAAACTTGCCAATTATCTCAAAACAAAAAAAGGCAGTAGGATTTTGCTTGTCGCCTGCGACATCTATCGCCCCGCAGCTATTGAGCAGTTGAAAGTGCTTGGCGAGCAGATTGGAGTTGAGGTCTATTCCGAGCCAGAAAACAAAAACGCAGTTCAAATCGCCACCAACGCCATTCAACATGCGAAGGCAACCGGAGTGAACACTGTAATCATTGACACTGCCGGTCGCCTTGCGATTGACGAGCAGATGATGCAGGAAATTGAAAACGTAAAGAAGAACACCAAGCCCCACGAAACCCTTTTTGTGGTTGACGCCATGACGGGACAAGATGCTGTCAACACTGCCCGTACTTTCAACGAGCGTTTGAACTTTGATGGAGTGGTGCTCACCAAGCTTGATGGAGATACGCGTGGTGGCGCAGCCCTTTCTATCAAATATGAAGTGAAGAAGCCCATCAAGTTCGTTGGAACGGGCGAGAAGATGGACGCGCTCGATGTATTTCATCCCGACCGTATGGCGCAGCGTATTTTGGGGATGGGCGACATCGTCTCTTTCGTAGAAAAAGCGCAGGAACAATTTGATGCTGAACAGGCTGCCAAACTTCAAAAGAAAATCAGGCGGGAGCAGTTTGACTTTGATGATTTCCTTTCGCAGCTCAACCAAATCCGCAAGATGGGGAACATCAAAGACCTGATGGGCATGATTCCCGGCATGAGCAAAATGGCAAAAGATATTGATATTGATGACGACTCGTTCAAAAAAGTAGAAGCCATTATTCTTTCCATGACTCCGCAAGAACGGGCAACACCGGAATTACTCAGCGGTAATCGCAGAAAACGCATCGCAGATGGCAGCGGCAACAGCATTTCGGATGTAAACAAATTCGTGAAGCAGTTTGATGAGATGCGCAAGATGATGAAAACCATGACCAAGATGACATCATCCGGCAGGGCGCTTCCCAAGATGCCGTTTATGGGCAAGTAAGCAAAGGCTTGCTCAGGTAAGTAAACTCAATAACCCTTTCTTGTCGTTCTTGCGGTATTCAATCAGTGTGATGAATTGCTTGTTCATTTCGAGTTCCACTTCATCGCGTAATTGCCAAAGGTTGTCATCATCGTCAAACTTGTTCAGGAAGCGTGAAGTGTCAATGCGTTCGCCAAACGAGATATAATATTTCACGGGTTTGGGCAATCCAGGTATGCCGAACAAGCCGGTGGTGATAGGAGGCAGGTAATCGCCACCATGAAGATATTTTTTTACGAACGGAGTGTCGCGCAGAAAACGTCCTACCCATGATTTCATAATATCATCGGCATCGGCAATGATTTTGTAAGCATCATCGCCACCCACCTGCGCCACAGGAATAATATCATAGCCATATTGAATTGCCATGCGGCAAAACCCAACGTGGTGTCGCCACACTAACTTGTAGGCTTCTCCTCTGTGCTTACATATTTCGCGGGTTCCCCCCGGAAAAACAAGAATGCTTTCATCAGCCTGCATCAGCGCGGAACAATTGTCGCGGCTGGCGCGCACGAAGCCCATCTTTGAAATCCAGTCTTTCCAAACGGGAACTTCAAAGTGCATGTTGTCAACCAGCGGGCGGAGGAAAATATTTCTGCGCTTGTATAATTCGAGGGCGAAGAGCAAGCCGTCCGTCATTCCATAAATCGTGTGGTTCGTCACGTATAGCGCAGGTTTTGCTGCATCCACCTCATCTATGCCGAAATACTGCGGGCGAAAATAGAATTGCATGGGACGGGCAAAATCCTCTATAGCCTTTATGGAAGGTGGAGTGAACTTATGAAGACGATGATTTTCAGAAAAATCGAAATTGCTCATGGGTGTAAACAAAAGTAGAGTTTAAACCAAACGGGTTTGGGAATGTTATTTCTGCATATTTCTAATTGTTAGTAACTTTGTGAATTACCATAAGTGCAAACAACAGCAGTATGAATTTTCCTACGAATAAATACGCAGTTATGCAACGTACCCTTTTTATCTTTTTTTTCCTTTCCCTCTTCAGTTTCCCCTTGCTTTTTGCGCAAGACGGTTGGCAATTGGAACGCGACAAGAATGGCGTGAAGGTGTACACAAGAAAAACGCAAACTTCCAACATGAAGGATTCACGCGCCATTGCCGTGGTAAATTCCGATACAAGAGAAGTGCTTAATCTGCTCTTGGATTTTGAAAATCACTGGAAGTGGATGGATCGCATTAAAATTAGCAGAACGCTTAAGAAAATTTCAGACAATGAATTTTATGTTTATTACGAAGCGCTTGCTCCGTGGCCTGTTTCCAATCGCGATGTGGTAACGAAGTATAAAGTGAAACTATCGCCCGATGGCAAAGTGATGCTTGAAGCTATTGGAGAGCCGAATTATATCCCTGCAAAAGACGGCATCGTGCGCATTCCGGAGTCAATAAGTTCGTGGGAAATTATTCCTTTAGAGAACAACAAGGTGCAGATTATCTTCACCAGTCACTCCGATCCGGGTGGCAGCATTCCTGACTGGCTTGCCAATACCACCGCCACGGATAATCCGTTTAACAAACTACTCAAACTTAAAGAGCAGGTGGAGAAATAAACACGCGCCTTCACTTCTCTCAGCTTACTTTTAGTTCTCTATCAATCTTCAAGTATGAAAACATTCTTTTTAAGAACTGCATTTGCAGTTTGTGCGCTTACAATTCAGATAAATCATTCTTTTGCGCAGCTGCGAACTATTCCGCTTGATAATCTTGTCACTGAAATGAAGCTTAATCTCAAAGGGAAATTCCCTTACGGTTTCAAGCCGAATATGGAAAGGGAAAAAGTGAAAGGGGAAATGGCTAAGTCTGCCGACATCTTTCAGGAAGATTCGCTTTTTGTTACTTACTCTGTTTATCTCAGTGCAGATAATGTGGATTTTGGCGACATCTCCTTCGATTTTCCGAAGGGAAAACTTACCAGCGCATCCATTGAAACCTATCTCGGTTCATGGGAAATTTCAAACAAATCATTCAACAGCGTCAAAGCCAATTTTGATAAACTCTACGGACCGGGCGAATTCAGAGAAGAAACTTTTTATTGGAAATACAAAAAGAAAGGCAGGACACTGGAAGTGCAACTTTGGGAAATAGAATATGAAGGAGATAACGGCTACGGTCTTGATTACTTGTATTACTGAAAACCTCGTCACTGTTTTGACGTACAACACCGGCAGGATATTTCTCTATGAAAATTCTGCTCCTTCTGCTGCTCGCGCTTTCTTCAAGCATCTCATCTAAAAATGAGCATTCGCTTGTTTCCCTTGTATTTGATTTTTCTTCTGATTTAAAATCAACGCTGCCTGATGATGGCTGGGTGAAAATGAATTTTTCTGTGGTGCATTACAGCAACAAACCCATGAAACTCAACTTCAAAGCTACTTGCATTGAGTCAGGATTGGAGCTTCCTTACTATCCGCAAACAGACAGGTTTGATTTGAAATCGGGTGTGGAGCAACCTATCACGCTCTTTATGAATGCTCAATGTGGTAAATTAGAAAACCTTGCAGCAGGAAAACATAGCCGAGTAATTCGTTTTCAATTTATTGATGCTGTGCAAAAAGACACGCTCGCTTTTGACCAGATGTATATTATTGAAGTGCCGAAGTAATTCTTTCTGCTTGCGTGGGCTATTATTTCATCAACAGTAACTTCCTGTTGTAAGTTTTTCCTGATTCAGTAATCAATCGGTAGAAGTACATTCCATTTGCCAGCTCACCGGCATGAAACTCAGTTTGCTGGAGCACATTTTCTTCAGCAGTTCCATCAAACAATACTGCGATGCGCTTTCCTTCCATGCTCACGATTTCGAGTTTCACCCTTTCGGATGAAGGTGTGCTGAATGAAATCATAACGCCATCCGAAAAGGGATTGGGGTAAGCATGAAGCGCAGCTTCTTCTGAATCAGGAATGAAATTTTCAACGATATTCAACTCCTCACCTGACAATTTCGGAGTGCCGCAAGGTTGACCTACAATCGTTGTCGTAATCAACTCGCTTGAACTTCCGGTAGTTCCGTCATGGAAGTTGTCCGTCTTTTGGTCGCCAAACCACAGAAATGGAGTGGTGCCGCCCGTAAATTCAATCTTCTGAATATGAATTTCAAAGGCTGCTGCATTATTGAGTTGAAATTCAATGTTGGTGAGTTGTGTAAAATTATTTGCTGTGAAAACACTTAATGGAATACAAACGGTGAAATAATTACTACCCGGATTGGCAGGGACATAACTTCCTAAATAAATAATGGGCGAACTCGCTCCTTGGGGTTTCACTTTTATTTTATTCCACTGCGCAGTGCCGCTTTTATCTTTCAATGTAATGCAGAGTTGATTATTGCCTCCCGCTACGACATTCAACTTTGGTGAAAATAATCCCGTTGAAGAATAGCCGATTCTTGTTTTCCGGTAGCTTGCGGAGGGATTCACTACTTTCAAATAAGAAGGACTGCCGCTGCCTCCACCTCCGGTATGCGTACATTCGTTACTGCTGCACGCATCAACTGTGCAAGGGTTATTATCATTACACTCGGCAGCAGTTTGACAGCAACCGGGCTGAGTGATGTAAGCACATCCTGTTTGTGTATCGCAATTATCAGCCGTACACGAATTGTTGTCATTACAATTTAATGGAGTGTGTGAAACAACTCCTGTTTGAGCATTGCACAAATCCTGTGTGCAGGCATTGCCGTCATCAATGTTTGGCGCAGTGAAAAAGCAATTGCCCGACAGGCATTTATCTAAAGTGCAAAGATTATTGTCATTGCAGCCTGCATCGCTTGTACAACAGGTGCTGTTGTTTCCAAAACAAACACCGCAATTGTCTTTATCTGAATTGGCAACGTGACCGCTTATGCCTCCCGAACAAATACCGCATCCGTCAAGCGAAGCTGTGCCGTTTACTTTGCCTGCACAATCAACAGTTGGCGCTGCGAGGCAGGCGGCATTGCTCTGTCCGGCAACAACTGTGAAATGCACGGTGAGCGGAATTCCTGCTGCGCCTGTTGCATTTGCCCTGCTGTATGCAGTGACAACGAGCGTATAATTTCCGGGATTTGGAATCCATGCTTTGTAACAACCTGCGGGTTGGTCGCCAAAGTAGGCGAATGGTCCCGTGTTTTCAATCTTGGCAGAGCCATTCATTACAAACTTCACGCTTCCAACAGGCAATTGGCACAAGTCAGCGCGAATGTTGAAGCGGCACACCGTATCACGGTTAATCACTTTTCCATCAAAGAGGTTTCCGATTTCACCAAGTGTGCATTCCCACATCAGCGTAAGGCTTGATACTTTCAAATTGCAATCACAATCAACAAGAATTGTAGCGGAGGCTTCGTCATCTTCGCTTTGGTCGCCATCATCATTATTGGGAGTTGAATCCGCATCAGGCTGGTCACATGCCGTTACTTGGGCTGTGTTTTTATAATTGCCTGATGCATTTACGATTGCAGTAATCTGCAATGCTTTTGTTTGAAAACTTCCAAGTGCGCCTACATTCCACGTAATAACACCGCCTGCTTCTGTTGCAGATGCGCCACCGTTGTGGCTCACAAAGGTGTAGCCATTCGGTAAATAATCTTTCACTTCAACGCCAGATGCCTCCTCAAGCCCATTGTTGGAAGCAGCAACAGTGAACACCACCGTGCTGCCATTGCAGGTAGAAGTTACGTTTGCTGTTTTTGTCAACCGGATGTCGGTGCGGCAAAGCAGCAAGCCGATTTGAGTAAGGTCGTTTACTAATGTTTGCGATGAAGAAATCGAATAGTCAGCAGAAGTAAAAACAGGCTCAATATCGGGGTAGCGCTTCGAACCGGAAATGGCTTGCACATTCAGTTCGGGCAATACCGGATTGGGAACGCCTACTACGAAAATGTGCGAGCCTTGCGCTTCCACTCCGGCAGCAGCGGCATCAGCTTTTGATAAAGCCTGGGCTGTAGTTGCCGCAGTGGTGCCTGTAATAATTCCGCTTCCTGTGTTGTAGGCAGTAGGCAAACCATCGGTGAAAAACAACACGAGAGGCGCTGGACCTTCCGCTGAGTTAACAACCTGAACTTCTTGCAACGCATCTTCCCAATTCGTGAATGTGTTGCTTTGCGTGGTGAGATAGTCTTCCGGGTCATAATGATTGATGTCAGGCGTTGAGTTGACATCATAGATGTAATCAAGAAAATAGTTGATAGATTGAGCGTTCACCGGCTGGAAAGAAGTAGAACCTCCAACGGCAGCTCTGCGCGCAGTAGTACTGAATTCAACGATGGCAACATGCGCTCCCGTTTCTGAAAGCGCATTTAAAATTCCGGCAGCAGCGCTGCGCACCTGTGCGCTGATATTTGTAGTGCCCGCTCCCGAACCAACGATAGAGCCGGATTCATCCATCACGAAAATAATTTTCAACGTATCATCTCCGCAAACCAAAGGCGTGTGAATACATACACCGTTCACACATGCGTCAATTGTTACGGGGTCATTATCATCACAGTTAATTTGCTCGTGTGTGCAACTGCCATTTACGCAGCCATCCGTTGTACATAAATCCGCATCTGTGCAGGGATTTGGCGTATGAACACAATTACCGGAAACGCAGGCATCCGTAGTGCAGAAATCCGCATCATCGCAATTGAGTGGTGTGTGAATGCAATTGCCGCTTACCAATGCATCCACCGTGCAAGCGTCATTGTCGCTGCAATCAACAGGCGTGTTCACGCAAATGCCATCCACACAAATGTCTGTTGTGTTCGGGTTGCCGTCATCGCAAATAATCGGAGTGTTGGAGCAAATACCGTTCATGCAGGCATCCACCGTGCAGGGGTTATTATCGTTGCAGATATTTAAAGTGAATACGCACGTTTCGTTGTCTAAAACATCTCCTGTGCAGGGGTTCTGGTCATCACACGTATGTGTGCATGTTCCGTTTTCGCAGGCATCAACAGTGCCTGCTATGCCATCATCGCAATCAATGGGAATGTTTGAACAAACTCCATTTACACATGCATCAGCAGTGCAGGAATTATTGTCGTTGCACAAAGGTATGGTGGTGCAAACACCGTTGATGATAGTATCAATGGTACAGGGATTATTGTCATTGCAGATATGAATGCATTGTCCCTGATAACACTCATCAATCGTATTTTGATTATTGTCATTACAATCAAGCGGGGTATAAAAACAAGTTCCATTTACGCAAAGGTCTATTGTGCAGGAATCGCCATCAAAACAGTTTGCGGTATCGCAGGGATTCGCGCATCCCGGAATCGGATTATGAAAACAACCTCCGCTAAAGCAGCCATCCGTGGTGCAGAAGTCGGCATCATCACAATTGATAAGCGTGTTCTGACAGATGCCGTTCACGCACACATCAATTGTACAGGCATTCCTATCATTGCAATTGATAGCGACAGAGCGGCAACCGACTCCCGCGCAGATATCAATGGTGCAGGGATTGCTATCATCGCAGGAAAACGGTGTATGCGAACAAACCCCGTTCGCGCAGGCATCAACCGTGCAGTTATCGCCATCGCTGCAATTAATGGGAGGATAGATGCAATTGCCATTTACGCAAGAATTATTTGTGCAGGCATTGTTATCATCGCACACTTTTGGAGTGTTCACGCATTCTCCGTTGATGCAGGCATCCTCTGTGCAGGGGTTATTGTCATTGCAGTTTCCGCCTGAATACGTGCAGATGCCGTTTGCACATCCATCCTCCGTGCAGGGATTTCCGTCATCACAGTTCAAAAAAGAAGTGAGGGTAACAGAAGCATAATCATCTTCCGTTGTCACACCGTTGTTGGGTGAAGAGTCGCCATCAGTCTGGTCGCTTGCTGTAACCTCTGCAACATTCTTGTAATCACCCGAAGCATTCACCGTTGCGTTGATTTGCAATGTTTTAATTTGCAAATAATTGATGCTGCTGGCATTCCATGTAATTGTTCCTGCTGCATAGGAAGCCCCGCCATTATTGCTCGTGTAGGAGTATCCATTTGGCAGAAAATCTTTTACTACAACTCCCGTTGCGTTCAATGCTCCGTCATTGGTGAGCGTGAGCGTGAAGGTTACGTTGCTGCCTGCGCAGGTTGTTTGCGCGTTGATGCTTTTTGCAAGGCGCAAGTCTGAGCGACAAATCAACTGCCCGATTCTCGTTAAATCATTTTGCAAGGTTTGCGAAGAAGAAATGCTGTAATCGCCTAAATTGAAATTAGCTTGCAAATCGGGATAGCGGTCAGCGCCTGAGATGCCCTTTACATTTGCTTCAGGAAGAATCGGATTGGGAACCCCCACTACAAAAATGTGCGAGCCTTGTCCCTTCACGAGATTAGCTGCTCCTATCGCTTCATTGAGCGATGTTGTTTTGATTGCAGCAGTAGAGCCTTGCGATACGCCTCCGCTTGAATTGTTGTAAGCAGTGGGAACGCCATCTGTAAAAAAAAGAATCAATTGCGCAACACCTTCGGCAGTATTAATCGCCTTTGCTTTTTCCAGCGCATCCTCCCAGTTGGTAAAAGCATTTTGTGTGTTGCCCAGATAATCTTCAGGGTCATAGTGCGTGTCTTCGGGGCTGGTGTTGTTGTCGTTGATGTAATTGAGAAAATGCGCGACAGAGCTCGCATCAATTGTTTGGTAGGCGGTGCTGCCATTCACCAAAGCCCTGCGCGCCCGCGTGTTGAATTCAACAATGGCTACGCGCGCGTTTGTGCCTACCAGCGAATTAAGCACGCCTGATGCAGCGTTGCGTACTGACGCAGTAATATTTGTTGTGCCGCTGCCAAATCCTGCGATAGAGCCTGATTCATCCATGATGAAAATAATATTCATCGGGCAGGTGGGAGAAAGATTTGGATTTGCTGCCGGTGTTTGGGCAAAAGAATAAAAATTTGTGGTGCAGAATACAGAAACAAGGATTATTTGCAAGAATCTCTTTAAGAACATAGAAAATATTTAGGTATGGCAATTTGACAAAATGCAAAATGATGCACACGAAATTGGTAGAAACTAAAGAAAAATGTGGATAAGATTAATGGCTTCTTAATAAGTTTGGAAAAAGAATTACGAATTAGAAATTGAGAATTATGAAACAGCCGATGCGGTCATTTACCGAAAACTGTAAACTGCAAACCTTAAACAGCCTCTCATTGGCTGATTTCTTTTTATGTTTGTGCCCCTATCAAATGAAAGAAAGAGAAGCATGAAACATACGCTCGAATATAATAAGAATGATGATGCCATGAAGCTGATGGTGTCAAGCATGAATAAAAAACTCAGCGCGATTTATCTCGGTGGCGGAAAGAAGAATATCCAGAAGCAGCATGACCAGCATAAACTGACAGCGCGCGAGCGCGTAGATCATTTGCTTGATAAAGACAAACCGTTTCTTGAGTTTGGTGAATTCTGCGGGCATGAGATGTATGAAGAGCAGGGTGGATGTCCTGCGGGTGGCGTGGTGGCGGGCATCGGGCATGTATCGGGCAGGATGTGCGTGGTCGTTGCAAACGATGCCACCGTGAAGGCGGGCGCGTGGTTTCCCATTGCAGCGAAAAAGAATTTGCGCGCGCAGGAAATCTCGATGGAGAATCACCTGCCTATCATCTACCTCGTTGACAGCGCGGGCGTTTACCTTCCCATGCAAGATGAAATCTTTCCTGACAAGGAACACTTCGGGCGTATTTTCCGCAACAACGCGGTGATGTCGTCAATGGGCATCACGCAGATTGCCGCCATCATGGGCAGTTGTGTGGCGGGCGGTGCGTATCTGCCGATTATGAGCGATGAAATTTTAATCGTTGAAAAAACAGGCTCAATTTTTCTTGCAGGACCTTATTTGGTGAAAGCGGCAATAGGGGAGGAGATTGATAAAGAAACGCTTGGTGGCGCAGCTACCGCAAGCGAACTCTCGGGGCTTACGGATTATAAATGCAAGAACGATAAAGAGTGCCTCGATACCATCCGCAAAATCGTTGACAAGCTCGGCAAGCCCGCCTCCGCAGGCTTTGACCGCATCGCGTCCGCGCCTCCTGCGGCTGATGAAACAGAACTCTATGGCATTTTTCCCGAAGGGAATAAAAAGCCTTACAACACGCTCGAAGTCATCCAGCGTCTCGTTGACAATTCAGAATTTAATGAATACAAGCAAGGCTATGGCAAAACCATTCTCTGCGGCTATGCGCGTATTGAAGGATGGGCAGTCGGCATCGTTGCCAACCAACGCGCCATCGTGAAGAATGCAAAAGGCGAAATGCAGTTTGGCGGTGTGATTTATTCCGACTCGGCTGATAAAGCCGCTCGCTTCATTATGAATTGCAATCAAAAAAATGTTCCGCTTGTGTTTCTGCAAGACGTCACCGGCTTCATGGTGGGCACACGCTCCGAGCATGGCGGCATTATTAAAGATGGTGCAAAATTGGTGAATGCTGTCGCGAATTCAGTGGTTCCAAAATTCACCGTTATCATGGGAAATTCTTATGGCGCGGGCAACTATGCCATGTGTGGCAAAGCGTATGACCCGCGCCTCATCGTTGCGTGGCCTACGGCAAAGCTCGCAGTGATGGGAGGCGAGAAGGCAGCCAGTACGCTGCTGCAAATACAACTTGCCTCTGCCAAAGACAAAGAGGTGACTGCCGAAGAAAAAAAGAAACTGCTTGACGAAACCACCGAGCGCTACAACCGCACCACCACGCCTTATTATGCCGCAGCGCGATTGTGGGTTGATAAAATTATTGACCCAAAAACCACGCGCAACGTACTTGCCACCGGCATCGAAGCCGCCAACCACGCCCCTGCAACAAAGCGCTTTAATCCGGGAGTATTGCAAACGTGAGAGATGATTGGCGCGTTCTGACTTCCTTCAGCCACTGATTCGTGTCAGCGAGTGGTTCACTAAAGCCACAAGCCCTTCAGATTTCTGGGAGACGAAGCTGATGACGAGCTGTCCAGAAGATGTTGTGCGGAAGTTTTCACCGTAAGTAGGTCTCCTCTTCACTCAGGTTGAACTTGCGCATGGCTGCCATGCGCAAATTTTCCTTTGGTAGCGGCTCATCATGTTCAGTACGCGCAAAAATCCACTTGGAGCCATAAAGACGGGCGGAAGGCACTATCGCAGCTAATTCATTCCGCTCCCAACTTCTCTTCAGCGAATAGACCAGTGCGTTTTGTGGATTTGCATTCGGGCTAATCACTTTCTTCTCCTGCATATAATCACCCAGTTCTTTGGCATACACTGCGCGCACATCAGGATGCTCTGCAAACCATTCCTGCACGAATGTTTCAACATTCGCTATGCGTGTTTTTAATTCTTCTTTGGTATTTATCATGGCAAAAAATATTAATTGTGAAAAAATTAGCAAATAGCACATTCTATTGCTTATTGGAATTATCCACAAGGTGTTGGGCATACTTATCGCTTCTGCGCGTTATGATTTCTGCGAGCGCTCAAAAGTTTTCATCAGCCACTGCTTCATTTGCTCTGAAATGTATTGCACTTCAGATTCAGGCTTGCCAGCGGCAATATTGAAATTGTACACCTGTCCTGATGGAAGAGTAATTCTTAATGGCTTGGAAGATTGTTTTGTTTTCATAGTATGAAAAGTTACATGGCAAATGTATAAACCAGCAGCAGAAAAAAAAGTTTTCATTATTAACAAGTTAACATATTCGTTCACATTTTGGATCACGTAAATTTCCGTAGTGAATCGGAGCGATTCAATTACGCTACCCCGCCTGCTGACTTCTCAAATCTGTCGTTTGTCGCCATTTGACTGACGACTACATTCTGCCATCTGTCGGCTATTCACCGATAAACCCCAAACGATTGCCGAATATCCAATAACTTGCCTGCGTTTTTAACCTGCACGTATGAAAAATGTCTTTATTACGCTTGGTATTGTTTCTGTTCTCGCGCTCTTTATTTATGTGGGCTATTTCCTTTATCAAAAGAGCAATAAAGATCCGGTGGTGTATGAAATCACGCAGCCCGTCCGCACGGATATAGTGCGCAAAACAGTTGCCAACGGCTCCATTAAGCCGCGCAAGGAAGTGGAACTGAAGCCGCAGATTTCGGGCATCATCGAAAAGCTGTTTGTTGAGGCGGGACAAATCGTAAAGGCGGGCGAAGTGGTGGCGAAGATTAAAGTGATTCCAGATGATGTCACGCTGAGCAACGCGGAAAGCGGGGTGAATCAGGCAAAGATTCGCCTCACGGAATCAACAATGGAAAAAGAAAGGCGCGAAATGCTGTTTAATGAAAAAGTGATTTCGGAAGCCGAATACAACACCTATTTGTTTGAGATGGAGCGCGCAAAGGAAGAAGTGTCGGCTGCTGAAAACAACCTGCAATTGATTAAGCAAGGCGTGTCGAACAAGCAAACGCAAACAACGACATTGGTGAAGTCAACCATTTCGGGGATGGTGCTTGCCGTGCCGGTGAAGGAAGGCGAGCAGGTGATTCAGAGCAATACATTTAACAGCGGCACATCTATCGCTTCCGTTGCCGATATGACTGATTTGATTTTTGAAGGCAAGGTGGACGAATCAGAAGTGGGCAAAATAAAAACGGGCATGGATTTGCAAATTACCGTTGGCGCCATTGAGGAAATGAAGTTCAACGCCAAGCTGGAATATATCTCGCCAAAAGGAATAGACGAGGAAGGCACGATTCAGTTTGAAATCAAGGCAGCGCTTGTGGGTTTTGAAGGCACGATGATTCGCGCGGGCTACAGCGCCAATGCCGACATCATCCTCGAAAGCCGTGACAGCGTACTTGCCATCCAGGAGCGTGATATTTTATTTGAACAACAAGAGAAATTCGTAGAGGTGGAAAAAGGCGAGCAGCAATTTGAAAAGCAAAAAATCGAAACAGGCTTATCAGATGGCATCAACATCGAAATTCTTTCCGGCATCACTGAAGATGCTAAAATAAAAGTGCAGGAGTGATGATTTAATTACCAATTATTAATTACTAATTCGTAATTGGTAATTAGTCATTCTTAATTATCTCCACCACCTTACTCTTGCTCATCCCGTATGTTTCCGCAAGCTGCTGAATGATAGAAGTCTTGTTGGCTTTCGGTTTTGCAATGAACGTGCTGAATTCGTGTTTGATGATTTGTTCTTTCAGCTTGTCTATGTTGGTGAGGTTGTCAGCAAGCATATTCATCACGAGCCGCATGGCATCGGGCTGTCCTTTGAAGCGGGTGAGATAGAGGTCGGCTATTTTCTCAATGTCTATCTTTTTAACAGCCGGCTTTGCCATAATTTTTTCTTAAAAGTAATTCATGGCAATACCGCAGCCTTCCCGATAATGAACAGATTTAAGATTAGCTGATTAAATCATTGGACGATTGGCAGGCGCAAGCATTTACTTCCCTGTAACGAGAAGGTTTCTCGCGCCTTTGATGCCGCACTTTTGATATTGATTGTATGCTTCAGCCGCGCGTGTTCGGATTTGCTCGGCAGTTTCATTGAGTATCCAGCCCGCAATAGCTGCTTCCAGCGTGTATGCTTCAGGCGACATCAGCCCTGTAGTCCATAGCAGCGGATGAGCGCCTGCTGAGTTGAGTGGCTCCGCGAAATAATTCCGGCTTACACAGGCTAAGATGATTACATCCTTCTCGGCATCTGATTTTCTTACGGGATATTTATCAAGGGAGAAATCCATCAGCCCATTATGTCCGACAAAGCAAAGTAGTTCAGCATTTCCTCCTGCAAAGACTGTATCATCTTCCAGCATGATTTGTTTTTGTTGTCCTCCTGCGGCAGATTCTAAAAAATCATTCACACAGCGGTTCATATACTCGCCATCATACGCATCCGCAACAAGAAATATTTCCTCAGAGGGATGCTTAAAAATGCACCGCTCAAGAATATACTTTTCCGGGTTGCGGAATGTTTGAACCAATTGCCAGTCTGCATCTTTTTTGAAATAAGATTTCACCCCGTAGAGTGCGCCCCAGTAAAGATTTGTAGCCGGACTTTTCCCGTTGCCAAGTTGCGCAGGCACCTTCACGATACCCTGAAATTCATTGTCGCAAAGCGCGACAAAGACATGAATTGTTTTTTCAGATTCCTGCGCAAAGGAGGATAGTGTTAAACAGCCTGCAAAGAGGAAGAGGGGCAGTTTCATGAAATTTTTTAAAGGAAACGAAAAATCAGGCAGCAGAGTATTTGTTTGGATACGCTGTGATGCGATTGAAAAATTCATTTACTTAAACCACCCTCTATCGCCTTTCACAAACCTTTCCACTCCTTTCTTAATGCTTTCGCCCAGCACCACATTATAGATGCCGCTTGCTTCTAATTGCAGCGCATCCTCCATTGAAAGATGTGCACCGTTGAGGGCAGAGGCGAGGTCAGCCATGAGGGCATCGCGCGGCTGGTCGCAGATTTGGCGGGCATATTCAAAGGCGCGGTCCAAGCCTTTGCCTTTCTGCGTCATTTCCCACACCAAGCCGAGTTCATAAGCGCGTTGCGCAGTTATCTTTTGCCCCGTGATGATTAAGGGTAGCGCGCTTGCGTTGCCAACAAGCCTTGGCAGATAAATAGTGCCACCGTCAGCAAGCGGCACGCCCCATCTTCTGCACGCAACGGAGAAGGTGGCTTGCTCCTCTGCAATGCGGATGTGCCCGTGGCAAAACAATTCTAACCCTCCTGCATAAGTATAGCCCTGCGAAACGGTAATCACCGGCTTCGTTTGCACGATGCGCGTGCCGCCCATCGGTCCTGTGCCTTCGCGCGTGTATTTTTCTTTTTCTGCTTTATCAGCGTTGAGGTTGATGAGTTCGTTCAATGCTTTCAAATCAGCGCCCGAGCAAAACGAGTGCTCCCCGGCACCATGCAGCAAGGCAACCGTAAGGCTTGCATCATCCCGAAAGCGTTTCCACGCATCAAGCAGCAAAGCAGCAGCTTCGCCATTGATGCAGTTGTAAACCTCAGGACGATTAATCGTGATTTGAAAAATCTTGCCGTCAGCGGCAGCATGTTCTTGGGTAAGGATAGGGGAGGACATGGGGTGAAAATTAGGAATTAGGAATTATCAATTAGAAAAGTCCCCTTTGCGCGTGTGTAATGGCATTTAGTTAGTCGTCCCTCAAAAAGTCCTTTTATACTTTTATAAAAATGAATTTTGGTTGAAAATCGAAATAGGAAAGCAGGAATTGCATTCTGAAACGCAGCCA